>WGSI01000001.1:0-128143 GCA_014871745.1 Collinsella sp.
CGGGAAGACCACCCCAATGGTCTTCGTCCCAATGCGGCACGAAGACGGCATCGATATGGTGGACATTGTTGCGAACCAACGCCGACACCACGCGCTCATCGAGCCCACAGTCGACGAGCGCCACAGTGCCACCCTGACGAACCAGAATCGCATCGGCCTGGCCAACATCGAGGACCGTTACCGAAGGCGGTGCGCATCGATCCCAATAGACATACGGAACACCCGCTGCAAGCATCAAACACAACAGCCCCACTGCCATGGGCCGTGCGCAGGGGCGTGGCCACCAGACCAAGAGGACGGTCAGCGTAAACGGCACCACGTATACCAAGGGTGTACCGGGCGGCACGCTTACGGATGCGCCCGGAACGGCAGCAAAGAGCTGCTCAAAGAACAGGGCGCAGCGAGCGACAATCATGGGCACCACGAGCGCCCCGTGACGCAACAGCGGCACAAGCGAGCAGGGCACCAGCACAATCGATATAGCGAGCAGCACGCTTATCACCGGACCGATCACGGCATTTGCGAGCGGGGCAATGAGCGAAAACGTCTCAAATGCGGGAATCGTAACGGGAAGTGTCGCCAGCTGCGAGCACAGCGTGACAGACAAAATACTGGCGACGCCCGATGGCACACCCAACTCGCCCAAGGCGTAGGTGGCGTAGGGGCAAAAACAAAGGATGGCAAAAACACTGGCGCACGATAGCTGAAAACCCATTTCGAACAATACCGTCGGCCGCAGCAACACAAAAATTGCCATGGTCAAAAAAAGAGCCGAGAGGCCATGCCGACGACGTCCGGCGCCGTTGGCGACAAGCGTCACCGCCACCATACAGCACGCGCGCACGGCCGAGGGCGAGGCGCCCGTAAAGACGGTATAGGCAGCGAGGGCCAGCACCAGCAACCCCCGCTGCAGCCCACGAGAGAGACGCGTCTTTTGCAGGGCGCTCTCAATCACAAACCCCACGATGGCAAGATGACTGCCCGAAACGGCGATAAGATGTGCGGTGCCCGTTACCGAAAACCAATCGCCCGCCGGCAGGGCACGCAGCTCGGCCGAGCGTCCGCAGACAACGCCGGCAATAAGCGAGCGCGCTGGATCGGTCGCGGGCGCGATAAGGGCAAGGAGCTCGTTTCGAAGCCAAAGCAACGGCCCCGGAGAACCCTCGTCGACCGATACCAACCGGACGACTTTAACCTTTCGAAGCTCGCCCCGAAGCACGCGTGAGCGCCCATACGCATCATTCTCAAACCGCGAAATTCGACCGATAGCACGTACATGCGAACCGGCGTCGAGTTCATGATCACACGACAGCCGTACCTGACCCAAGCGCTTTTCGCCCGCATACGCATCGCAGGTATAGGAGTACGAACCGTCATTGATGGACGGATCGCCCTGCACATAAAATTCGAGACTGCTCGCAGCCCGATTATCCAATGCCCTCGAAGCGCGCAGCGCCCCTATCGCCCAACCAGCGGACACGACCGCCCCCGCCACGAGGCCGAGAGCCGCGGCATACAGCCATCGCTTCCATCGCACAAGACGCATGCAGGACCGAGCCAATACGATGCACGCCGCAGCCGCAACGGGAATGGCCATAAGCAATATAACGGGCGCTGCCCGCTCTCCCAGCAGCACATCGGCTGCCACGTTAAGCACCAAGCCACAGCTCGCACACAAACCGGCACAAAGTACCATCGTCCACGGCATCAAGGGCCGCGGTGGCATCACATGCTCGCGCTCGGTCGCACTCATACGCAGATGCAATCTTTGATTTTGGCGAGCTTCTTCTCACCGATCCCCGATACGCGCATAAGGTCATCAACCGAGGCAAAGGCCCCGTTTTGCGTCCGTTCGTCGATAATTGACTGGGCCATAGAAGGCCCGATGCCCGAAAGCGTCTGCAGCTCCGCCGCACTTGCCGTATTGATGTTCACGAGCCCCGACGAAGACCCCGCACCAGGAGTCGTGGCAGCACCGCTTTCGGCCCCGCCGACCGCCACAGCCGCTTGTTGCTCCCCCACCGTCGGCACATAGATCTTTTGACCATCTGTGATCTTGGACGCACGATTAAGCCCTGTCACATCCGCCTCGGCCGTAAGCCCTCCGGCAGCATCGATTGCCTGGGATACCCGCGCTCCGCCTTTGAGCCGGTACACGCCAGGCCTCACAACGGCGCCAGCCACCTCGACGTACACCTCGGCGGCAGAAGAACTCTTGGCAGACGACTCATCGGCATCATCAGGTGACACATCCCCGTCCCCTCGCACATCCGAGGCGCCTGCCTCGTCACTACGCTCAAACGACACGTTGCTGGAATGGCCACCAAAATTTGCCATCGCCAGGCCACTCGCAGCGGCAATGGCAACCAGAATCGCCACGACCACCGCCTTATGGCCGAGCAGCTTTTCTGCCCAGCGGTCCATCCGTTTAACCCGTTCATGTTGCTCGCGCTGCGCCATAGCAAACACCTCCCAACACCATCGTGTCAGGAAACGAGCGCCGCAGACTCCGCACGCCCACACCAGTTTCCACGGTCAAACCAAAAGCTGACCAAAACCTTGCTGAAAAGTGTCCATTTATTCAGGCAGACGTCGACAGATGAACCGTTTGTCGCCTAATGCCCAGATAGAAAAAGACCGACGATGCAAAATCACCGCCGGTCTATACACAATATTATTCGTGATCTTGGTAAATCTCACGTGGAGCGAGCTCGGAATGTTTGCGTTTTAAGGTCTTAGGGGCCTTATACGTGTTGCTCTCGAAGTCGATATACTCGGTCTGTTTGAGCAAACGCTCAATCATCTCCTCGTGATCGAACAGCTCCCACGCCTCATGCACGGCATCGAGTTTAGCGTGCGTCTCGGGACGGCGCGGCATAAACAGCGTGCAGCAATCGGGAGCAGCCTCGGTCGAGATATCAAACGTGCCGATCTCCTGGGCACGCGCGATGATCTCCTGCTTATCAGAACCAATGAGCGGACGGAACACGGGAATCTTCACGGCCTCGTTGACGGCCATGATGTTCTCAAGCGTCTGGGAGGCAACCTGACCAAGCGATTCACCGGTCACAATGGCCTTGGCGCCCTCGATATGCGCGATGCGCTCGGCAACCGAATACATAATGCGGCGATACATGATCACACGCAGGTTGCTGGGGCAGGTGACCGAAATCTCACGCTGGCAGTCGCCAAACGGCACCACATACAGGCGGCCGATCTGGACACCCGGCTCAAGCGCACGGATGATGTCCTGCACCAAATACTCGCTCGTATCGGGTGTCTGCGGACGACCGGAGAAATGTACCGGCACGCACACCGCGCCGCGACGCGCGAGCATCCAGGTCGCCACCGGGGAATCGATACCCGACGACAGCAGCGTCACGACCTTGCCGGCAGATCCCACCGGAAGGCCACCCACACCGCGCTCAGAGCGCGCATACACATAGACGCTACCCTGGACCACCAGCACGTGCACCATCGCGTCGGGGTCGTGCATCTGGACCTTTTTATCGGGAAACGCTTCGCACAGCACCTCGCCTACCTGCCGATTGATATCAATCGAGGTGAGCTCATAGTCGGTGTTCGAACGCTTGGCGTGAACCTTAAACGACTCGAAGGGACCAAACTCGCGCAGCGCCTTCACGGCGGCGGCGCAGTACTCCTGCGGGTCGCGGTTCGTGTGATATGCCAGGGACACGCGGGCAACGCCGGGGACGGTGCGAATGACGCGCGCCGCCTCGTCGGCCTGATGCTCGTTAAAGGTCACGAGGATATAACCGGAAATTCGAGACACGGCATTCACGGAAAAGGCGGCCAAGGCCGCCTTGATGTTATCCATGAGGATATGCTCAAAATGTGCGCGGTTCTTGCCCTTCAGTCCAACCTCGTGATAGTGGACCAGGCAGACGCGGGCTGCCATTTAGGCTTCAGCAACCTTGTGGCCGAGCGCCTTCTCGTAACGGGCCTCGTCGTAAGAGATGTCGCCGTCGACAATCTCATCCATAGCCATCGAAATGGTATCGGCACCGGAAAGCCCGATGGTGATGTCATCGACATCCTGGACGGCAAGCACGCGGTTGTGCTGGCCACGCAACATGCTATTGATGTCGCAGGCGCGCTTGGAGGCAAGCGAAGCGAGCAGGAAGCGGTTGTGATCGGTCTTCTCCAGAAGATCGTCAATGCAAGGCTTTACAACGGACACGGACCTCAGATCCTTTCATGCATATCGAGAACGCGAACGAGCTCATCGGTCGCGCGGTCGAGATCGTCATTCACCACGACGTCGTCGTAGCGGTCGGCAAGGGCAAGCTCATCGGCGGCGTTTGCCATACGCAGCTCAATCGTCTCGGGCGTCTCGGTACCGCGACCGACTAGACGCTCGCGAAGCACCTCGAGCGAAGGTGGCTTGATAAAGATCAGCACGGCCTCGGGGAAACGCTCCTTCACCTGCAGGGCACCCTGGACATCGATCTCCAAGATGAGAGACGAACCAGAGGCGAGCTTGGATGTGACCTCGCTCACCAACGTGCCGTAGCAGTTACCGTGGACCTCGGCCCACTCAACAAACTCACCGTTTGCCACGCGGCGGTCGAACTCCTCGCGCGTCAGAAAAAAGTAGTTGACGCCGTCGACCTCACCTTTGCGTGGTGCTCGCGTGGTAGCCGAAACCGTCAGGCCCAGGTTCGAGCGGCGCTCGCGCACACGAGTGACGAGCGTACCCTTGCCTGCGCCTGACGGTCCAGAAATCACAAAGAGCTTGGAATCCTGAGCGCTCACTTATTTGGTCAGCTGCTCGAGGAGCTGCTCGCGCTGACGGACGCCGAGGCCCTGGACGCGACGGGTAGCGGAGATACCGAGCTCCTCCATGATCTTGGCGGCCTTGGCCTTGCCATAACCAGGGAGAGACTCGATGAGGGTGGAAACCTTCATGCGGGAAGCGATGGGGTCATCGGAGTTGAGCACGGACTCGAGGGACTTCTCGCCCTTCTTGATCTGCTCGCGAAGCTCAGCGCGGGCGTGACGTGCGGCAGCAGCCTTCTCAAGAGCCTGCTTGCGCTGCTCATCGGTAAGCTGAGGGAGTGCCATTCGTACCTCCAAATAGTTGGGTTATATCTGATTCAATAATTGGCATTTTAGCACGTAGAACGTACAAAATGCCCAATCGCGGCTCCATAGGTTAGACGATACCCGCAAAAAGTGCAATATACTGCGCCCAAAGTTAAGCCCCTGACCTGCGATTCCACACAAAGGATGGGAAAGATTACGCAGGCACAGGGGCTATTTTGTGCTAATGAGACCCAAAAGTGGTGACTTAGGGGAATCTTTTACGCGACGTTTTCGACCAGCTCGGCGACGATGGCGTCAAAGGCGGCAACCGGATCGTCGGCACCAGTGATGGGACGGCCCACCACAATGTGGCTTGCGCCTCGCTCGATAGCCTGGGAAGGCGTCGCCACGCGAGACTGGTCGCCTAAGGCGGCACCCACCGGACGCACACCCGGAGTCACGATCAGGGCATCAGGACCCAGCAGCTCACGCATGTCGTGAGCCTCCATCGGCGAGCACACAATGCCATCGATGCCGTTGGCCTGAGCGAGCTTTGCCAGGCGGGCGGCCTCCTCGGCCACGGGCGACTCGACGCCGATCTCGCTCAAGGCATCCTGATTCATGCTCGTGAGCACGGTGATGGCGACGAGCTTGGCGCGGTCCTCGCGCGCCTCCTCGGCACCCTCGCGGCAGGCAGCGAGCATGGCGCCCGAACCCAAGCCGTGGACCGAAAGCAGGTCGGCACCGGCAAGCGAGGCCGAGCGGGCGGCACCGCGAACCTGATGCGGAATGTCATGGAACTTAAGGTCAAGGAAGACCTTAAAGCCCAGGTCCTTAAAGGTCTTGACGATCTCGGGGCCCTCAGCGTAATAGAGCGTCATGCCAACCTTGAGCCAGGCGGCATGGCCCGAAAGCTCGTGGGCGAGCTCGAGCGCACGCTCACGATCGCAGTCGAGGGCGACGATTACGCGGTCGCGGGCATCGGTCTCTAGCATTCAAAAGCACCTACCAGCTCGTTGATGTCCTTTACGCCCTGGGACTCGGCCCAGGCCTCGAGCTCATGCGCGATCTTGAGCGAAGCGCACGGATCGACGAAGTTGGCCATGCCGACCGACACGCAGGTGGCACCGGCCAGGATAAACTCAGCCGCATCCTCGCCGGTCATGACACCGCCGACACCGTTGATGGGGATATCGACGGCCTGGGCAACCTCCCAGACCATGCGCACGGCGATGTGGTGGCACAGCGGGCCCGAAAGGCCGCCCTTGGGCTTGGCCACGCGGGACTTGCGGGTATGGACGTCGATAGCCATGCCCTGAATGGAGTTGATGACCGAAAGGCCGTCGGCGCCGGCAGCTTCGAGGGCCTTGGCGATCTCGGCGACGTTGACCGGAGCCATCTTTACGAACAGCGGCTTATCGGTCACCTTGCGGCAGGCAGCCATAACGGAAGAGGCGCCCTCGGGCGTGGAGCCCATGGCGGCACCACCGGCGGCGATATTGGGGCAGCTCACGTTGATCTCGTAGCCTGCAGCCCAGGGGCACAGCTCGACATACATCTCGAGTGCGCGGACAAACTCGTCAACGGAGTGGCCGGCAACCTGACAGATGACCTGGCAGCCGTCCTTGGACAGCTGTTCGAGCCACGGACCGGACTCGCGAGCAAAGGCGGCCACGCCGGGGTTCTGAAGGCCCACGGAGTTGATCATACCGCCGGGGATCTCGGCCATGCGGGGCGCGGGGTTGCCGGGCCAGGGCTCGGCAGCGCAACCCTTGGTGGTGATGGCGCCCAGCTGGGAAACATCAAAGAAGTTCTGGAACTGCCAACCGTAGCCAAAGGTACCGGCTGCGGTGTTGATGGGGTTCTGCATCTTGACGCCGCCGAAATCGACGGCCATGTTCACGGTACCCACTAGAAGACCACCACCTTGGAAGCATCGAACACGGGGCCGCACATGCAAGCACCCTTCATACCGTCGACCGTCTCGACATTGCAGGTGTTGCAGGCGCCAAAGCCACAGCTCATCATGCGCTCGAGCGACACCTCGCAGTACGCACCGGCCTCGGCGGCAGCGGCGGCGACTTTCTTCATCATGACGGCGGGACCGCAGCTGGCGACGTAGTCGTAGCCGCCCTCGCCGAGCAGCTCGGCTGCCGGGTCGGTGCAAAAACCGTGCGTGCCCAGCGTGCCATCGTCGGTGCACACGTTAACCGTGGCGCCCAGCGCGCGGAACTCGTCGATGCCCACGGCCTTGGAAGCGGTGCCAAAGCCCAGGCACACGTCCACATCAACACTCTGCTCGGCAAGCATACCGGCAAGACACAGCACAGGCGGAACGCCGATGCCACCGGCGACGAGCAGGGCCTTCCTGGTGCCCTCGGGTACCATCCAGCCACGGCCACCGGGGCCCAGCAGGTTAGAGGAGGAGCCAGGGCCCATCTGGGACAAACGACGGGTATCGTCGCCCACGACGGCGTACCACAGCTCGACGGTGCCGGCCTCGGCGTCGGCGCGATAGAAGCTCAGGGGCACGCGAAGCAGCGAGGACGCATCACCGGGTACGGCGATGTTCACAAACTGACCGGGCTTGAGCGCACTTGCAAGCTTGGGGGCCGAGATGACGAGCGAGAAGACGCCGTCGGCAATCTCCCGGTTCGAGACGACCTCGAAGTCATGCATGCGTGCAGTGGAAGGTGTGGGCATAAACGCTCCAATCCCCCATGCGGTTGCATGGTCCAAACGAATAGAAAGCGCGGCACCGCAAGGGCGCCGCGCACAAAAGCGATAAGGCTATGCTAGCAGATGCAGCCGTCGGCGAGCGTCTGCTTACCGCCGACAAACACATCGGTAGCACGACCGGTAAGCGTGCGGCCGGCAAAACCGGAGTTCTCGGCGCGCGACTCGTAACCGTCCTCGCCGACCGTCCAGGTGGCAGAGGGGTCGAACACGGTCAGGTCGGCAACGGAGCCCGCCTTGACCTGAACCTGGTCGAGGCCCAGGATCTCACGCGGCTTGATGGCCATGAGCTCGACCATACGGCCCATGCTCATCTTGCCCGTGTTGACCAGCTCGGTGAGTACGAGCGACAGCGAGGTCTCGAGGCCGATCATGCCAAAGGGCGCAAGCTCGAACTCGCGGGCCTTCTCCCACGGGGTGTGGGGAGCGTGATCGGTGACGATAGCGTCGACGGTGCCGTCGATGACGCCCTGACGGATGGCCTCGGCATCCTCCTCGGTACGCAGCGGCGGATTGACCTTGAGCGAGGTGTTGTAGGTCTCGTCCAGGTCGTTCTCGGTCAGGAACATGTGATGCGGGGTGGCCTCGCAGGTAACCTGAACGCCAGCGGCCTTACCGGCACGCACGATCTCCAGGCCATGGGCGGTGGAGATGTGCTGGATGTGCAGCTTGGCACCGGTCAGCTTGGCGATCTCGATGTCGCGGGCGATCTGGAGCTCCTCGCCGGCAGCCGGCCAGCCCTCGAGAGCCAGGCGGGTCGAGACCTTGCCCTCATTGATCTGGCCGTGGCCGACCAGGTCCTCGTCCTGGCAGTGGCTCATAAAGACCTTGCCGAACATCTTGCCGTAGTCCATGCAGCGACGGAGCATGCCTGCGCCCTGCACGCCGCGACCGTCGTCGGTGAAGGCGACGGCGCCGTGGGCGACCATATCGCCCATCTCGGACATGGCCTCGCCCTTAAGACCGCGGGTCATGGCGCCCGACGGATAGACGCGGCAGTGGCCGACCTCGGCAGCGCGGGACTTGACAAACTCAACGACGGTACCGTTGTCGGTAACGGGGTCGGTGTTGGGCATGGCGCACACGCCGGTAAAGCCGCCCTTGGCAGCTGCGCGGGTGCCGCTCTCAATGTCCTCTTTGACCTCGTAGCCGGGCTCGCGCAGGTGGACGTGCATGTCCACCAGGCCGGGGACGAGGTACTTGCCGGAAAGGTCGCGGACCTCGGCTCCCTCGACGGCGAGATTCTCGCCGACCTCGGCGATCTTGTCGCTGTCAATCAGGACGTCAACGACACCGTCAAGCTCGACGGACGGGTCGACGACGTGGGCATTCTTAAGAAGCAAGGCCATTATCGGCACCTCCAAGCAGCAGATACAGGATAGCCATACGCACGCAGATACCGGCGTAGACCTGCTCCAGGATGACGGAGCGTTGCGGGTGGTCGGCCATATAGGAATCGAACTCGACGCCGCGGTTGATGGGGCCCGGGTGGCAGATAATCGCGTCGGGCTTCATGAGCTTCTCGCGGTCCTTGGTCAGACCGAAGAGCTTGTGGTACTCACGAATGGTCGGGAACGGGGCACCCTCGAGACGCTCCTGCTGCACGCGCAGCATGTAAACGACGTCCAGCTCGGGCAGGACGGAATCGAGGTCGCTCGTCACGTGGTCGCAGCCCAGGACCTCGGGCGCCGGCGGCAGCAGCGTGCCGGGGGCGACGGCGTAGGTCTCGCAGCCCATGATCTTAAGGGCGGGAATCAGCGAGCCGCAGACGCGGGAGTGCGCGATATCGCCGACGACGGCGACCTTCAGACCGTGGAAGTCACCCTTGTGCTCCCAGATGGTGTACAGGTCGAGCAGGGCCTGCGTGGGATGGTTGTGCTTGCCGTCGCCGGCGCAGATGACGCTCGCGGGCGAGTTCTGCGTGACGATGTAGGGAGCACCGGCGTGCTTATCGCGCACGACGATGCAGTCGATCTTATAGGCGTTGAGGGTCTCGACGGTGTCGACGAGGCTCTCGCCCTTGACCGTGGAGGTCGAGGAGCCGCCAAAGTTGAGGCTGTCGGCCGAAAGACGCTTCTCGGCGAGCTCGAAGGAGCTACGGGTGCGCGTCGAGGGCTCGTTGAACATGTTGACGATGGTCTTACCCTTGAGCGTGGGGACCTTCTTGATAGCACGCTCGTTGACCTCGGAGAACGCCTTGGCGGTCTCGAGGATGAGCTTGATGTCCTCTTCGGAGTACTCGGTAATGTCGATCAGGTGCTTATGGTTGAACGCCACGGTACTACTCACCTCCCAGCGGCGCGGAGCCCACGTGGGAACCCGGCGCGACGTCGTTAATCTCGACAGCGGTACGGCCGTCGACTTCCTTCATATATAGGTGCACGTTCTCCTCGTGCGACGAGGGAACGTTCTTGCCGACAAAGTCCGGCGAGATAGGGAGCTCGCGGTGACCGCGGTCAACGAGAACTGCCAGCTCGACTCGGCTCGGACGGCCCAGGTCCATAACGGCGTCCAGAGCGGCGCGGATGGTACGACCCGTGTACAGGATGTCGTCCACCAGCACGACGCGCTTGCCGTCGACGCTGAAGGGAATGTTGGTAGCGTGGATCGCGGGAGCGAAATTGGTCGCATAGTCATCGCGATAGAAGCTGATGTCCAGGCTGCCGAGCGGAACGTCGACACCCTCGATCTCCTTGATCGCCTCGGCGAGCTTCTTTGCCAGAAGGTCGCCGCGCGTGACGATGCCGACCAGAGCGAGGTCTTCACAGCCCTCGTTGCGCTCGAGGATCTCGTGCGCGATGCGGGTCATCGCTCGGTTGACGGCGGTCTCGTCCATGATGACCGCCTTGGGGGAAGTCGTGCCCATCGATCTCCTTCCTCACATGTCTTGACTGCTGACACAGTCAAAAAAATAGATGCCCGACCGCTCAAAGCGGACCAGACACCCACAGGAAGTACTGCTCATTGACAGCTATGTAATTCCATGTGGGTATCTCGTACCCCTTTAATGGTCAAGGCATAGTGTAGCCAACCTCGGGCTCAAATGCGAGCATAAATACTAGTCAATCCGTAAACGGAGCCAATAGCTCCATAAACCTATATATATTTGTGGGACGCGCTTGAAAACCTTGTTGCGAGCTGGCATAATCCCCTCTGCTGCACGCTAATCGGATCTACGTCCAGGGCCGTGGCGTGGGCACTATCGCCAAAAGAGGAATATCTCTGTGTAGATTGCGCACAGAGACATGCTTCTGTGCTATAGTTCAGGCTTGTTTGTTAACGCGACATGTTCGTTTGTCGCCCAAGGAGGGTCAGTTATGTCCAAAGTTTGCGAAGTTTGCGGTAAGCACCCCGTTGCCGGTCGCTCCATCAGCCACTCTCACCGCGTCACCAACCGTAAGTTCCGCCCCAACATCCAGCGCGTCTACGTCGTCGTCGATGGTCACCGTCGCAAGATGAACGTTTGCTCCACCTGCCTCAAGTCCGGCAAGGTTGCGCGCTCCTAAATAAGGTCTTACCAACAAGTACCTCGGACTCTCCGGGTCAAAGACCTCGCGTTCACATAGAACTTACCAAAGGCGCCCTCTCTTGTAGAGGGCGCCTTTTTGCGCTCATTGGGGACGGGCTTACATGAGTGAAAGCACTCATGTAAGCCCGTCCCCAATGAGCGGGGCGATGCAGCAGGCGGATAGTTTAGTTAAAACGCTTCAGTTAATTGAAGCGTTTTAGTGTGCCTTTTACAGGAATCTGACCGTTCGCCGAATAATTTCTTGCTATCATGCAAGGCGTAGGGTAAATCTCCGATCGCAAGGAGACACAAATGGTGAAAAAGTCACCGGAAAACACTACTCCCGCAATTGTGGACAACGTAGAGGCGCTTGAGGCTAAGCTCGCCCAGATGCGAGAGGCCCAGGCGCTTTTTGCTACGTACACGCAGGAGCAGGTCGACAAGATCTTCTATGAGGCCGCCATGGCCGCCAACAAGGCTCGTATCCCGTTGGCGAAGATGGCCATCGAGGAGACCGGCCGCGGCGTTCTTGAGGACAAGGTCATCAAGAACCACTACGCCGCAGAGTACATCTACAACGCTTACAAGAACACCAAGACCTGTGGTGTTCTGGAGCGCGACGAGGCTTACGGCATCACCAAGATCGCCGAGCCCATCGGCATCGTGGGCGCCGTCATCCCGACGACCAACCCCACCTCCACCGCGATCTTCAAGACGCTGATCAGCCTGAAGACCCGTAACGCCCTCATCATCTCCCCGCACCCGGCAGCCGCCAAGTGCACCATCGCCGCCGCCAAGCTCGTGCTTGACGCCGCCGTCAAGGCCGGCGCCCCCGAGGGCATCATCGGCTGGGTCGATGTCCCCTCCATCGAGCTGACCAACATGGTCATGCGCGACGTCGACATCATCCTCGCCACCGGTGGCCCGGGCATGGTCAAGGCCGCCTACTCCTCGGGCAAGCCCGCCCTGGGCGTTGGCGCCGGTAACACCCCGGTCGTCATCGACGACACCGCCGACGTGCTGCTCGCCGTCAACTCCATCATCCACTCCAAGACCTTCGACAACGGCATGATCTGCGCTTCCGAGCAGTCCGTGACCGTCATCGACACCATCTATGACCAGGTCAAGGCCGAGTTCCAGAAGCGCGGTTGCTACTTCGTCAAGCAGGGTGCCGAGATGGAGGCCCTGCGTGCTGCCATGTTCAAGAACGGCGCCCTCGATCACCGCATCCCCGGCATGGCTGCCGCCAAGATCGCCGAGCTCGCCGGCATCGAGGTTCCCGCCAAGACCAAGATCCTGATCGCCGAGGTCACCTCTACCGACCCCGCCAAGGAGGAGTTCTCCCACGAGAAGCTCTCCCCGGTCCTGGCCATGTACCACGCCAAGGACTTCCAGGAGGCCGTCGACAAGGCCGAGCACCTGGTGCTCGCCGGTGGCCCGGGCCACACCGCCTCTCTGTACGTGCACCCCGCCCAGGCCGAGAAGATCAGCCTGTTCGAGCACGTCATGAAGGCCTGCCGTATCGTCATCAACACCCCGTCCTCGCACGGCGGCATCGGTGACCTGTACAACTTTGGCATGAAGCCGTCTCTGACCCTGGGCTGCGGCTCCTGGGGCGGCAACTCCGTCTCCGAGAACGTTGGGGTGAAGCACTTGATCAACGTTAAGACTGTGGCCGAGCGCCGTGAGAATATGCTGTGGTTCCGCGCTCCCGAGAAGGTCTACTTCAAGAAGGGTTCCACGCCCGTCGCCCTCGACGAGCTTGGCAACGTCATGGGCAAGAAGCGCGCCTTCATCGTTACCGACCAGTTCCTCTTCAAGAATGGCAACACCCGCGCCATCGAGGCCAAGCTCGACGAGATGGGCATCGCCCACGACTGCTTCTACGACGTCGAGCCCGATCCGTCGCTGCAGTGCGCACGTCGCGGCGCCAAGCAGATGGCTCTCTTTGAGCCGGACGTCATCATCGCCGTCGGCGGTGGCTCCGCTATGGACGCCGGCAAGATCATGTGGATGATGTACGAGCACCCCGAGTGCAAGTTTGAGGACATGGCCATGGACTTCATGGACATCCGCAAGCGTATCTTCACCTTCCCCGAGATGGGCAAGAAGGCCTACTTCGTCGCCGTCCCGACCTCCTCGGGTACCGGCTCCGAGTGCACGCCGTTCGCCATCATCACCGACAAGGAGACCGGCATCAAGTGGCCGCTCGCCGACTACGCGCTGCTCCCCAACATGGCTATCGTCGACGCCGACAACTGCATGACCGCCCCACGCGGCCTGACCGCTGCCTCCGGCATCGACGTCATGACCCACGCCATCGAGTCCTACGTCTCCATCATGGCTTCCGACTACACCAAGGGCCTCTCCGAGCGCGCTGCCAAGCTCGTCTTTGAGAACCTGCCCTCCAGCTTCACGAACGGCGCCAAGGACCCGCACGCCCGCGAGGAGATGCACAACGCCTCCTGCATGGCCGGTATGGCCTTCGCCAACGCCTTCCTGGGCCTCAACCACTCCATGGCTCACAAGCTCGGCGCTTTCCATCACCTGCCCCACGGCATCGCTAACGCCGTCATCCTGACCCGCGTCATGCGCTACAACGCCGCCGAGGCTCCCGTCAAGATGGGTACCTTCTCCCAGTATCCTTACCCCAACGCGCTGCACAACTACGCCGAGATGGCCAAGTACTGCGGCATCGAGGGCAAGGACGACAAGGAGGTCTTCGAGAACTTCATCACGAAGCTCGAGGAGCTCAAGGACTTCATCGGTGTCAAGAAGACCATCGCCGACTACGGTGTTGACGAGCAGTACTTCCTCGACACCCTCGACGAGATGACCGAGCAGGCATTCAACGACCAGTGCACCGGCGCTAACCCGCGCTACCCGCTCATGAGCGAGATCAAGGAGCTCTACCTGGACGCCTACTACGGCCGCGAGCCTCAGGACTACGCCGTCTGCTAGTTTTAGCACGGTTTTTAACGGCGGGGGTGCACGGGTGTTTCACACACCCCCGCCGTCGCTTCTATCGCATCGTTGAAAGGATGCAACCATGCTGCTACCCGATTCCAAGACCGAGCTCGTCCGCCGTGGCAACAAGGTCGTTTACGACCTGGGCGACAAGATCGTCAAGGTCTTTAACGAGACCAAGCCTGTCTCCGACGTGTTCAACGAGGCTTTGAATCTTGCCCGCATCAATGAGTGCGGCATCCGCAGCCCCAAGGCGCTCGAGGTTTCCCAGCTCGAGAACGCCAACGGCTGGGCGCTCGTGACCGAGAAGGTTCCGGGCACCACCCTTGCCGAGAAGATGACTGCCGAGCCCCAGCGCTTTGGTGAGTACCTCGAGATGTTCGTCGACCTCCAGATCGAGATCCACGGCTACACCTCCCCGCTGCTCAACCGTCAGCGCGACAAGTACGCCCGCATGATCGACAGCCTTGATCAGCTCAATGCCACCACGCGCTACAACCTTCAGGAGCGTCTGGACGGCATGACCAAGGAGTTCAAGGTCTGCCACGGCGACTTCAACCCCTCCAACGTCATCGTCGGCGACGACGGCCAGCTCTATGTGTGCGACTGGGCACACGCTACCCAGGGCTCCCCTGCTGCCGACGTTGCCACCACCTACCTGCTCTTCGCCCTCAACAGCAAGGACCAGGCCGAGGCCTACCTGGAGCTCTACTGCGACCGCGCCGACATGCCCATGCAGGTCGTGCGTCAGTGGACGAGCATCGTCGCCGCTTCCGAGCTCGCTCGTAAGCGCAACGTGAACGATGAGTTCCTGAAGAACTGGATCGACGTCGTCGATTATCAGTAATATCTGAGCGATTTATTTCGCATCGGAGGCACAAGAAAAACCCCGCAGCTCATATGGGCTGTGGGGTTTTCCTTTTAGATATCGAGGATGCCACAAAATAAAAGGACGGCCCCGCATCTCCCCGATCTGGAGAAATGCGGGGCCGTCCCGTATATCGAACTACAAGCGAAATCGTCGATTAACGACGGGCCGCCTTAACAAGCTCGGCAACCTTGGCGACGACCTCGTCGATCGCCACGTCCTCACGCTCGCCCGTGGCACGGTCCTTGAGCTCCACAGTACCATTCTTGAGGCCACGCTTACCCAGAACGACCTGATACGGGAAGCCCATAAGATCGTTGTCGGCAAACTTAAATCCGGGACGCTCGTCACGATCATCGACGACGACCTCAATACCCTCGGCGCACAGGCCCTCGACGATTTGGTCGCAAACGGTAGCGCACTCCTCCTTCTTGGGATCGAGCGGAATCACCGCGACCTCGTACGGGGCAACGGAGACCGGCCAGACGATACCGTGCTCGTCGTTGTGCTGCTCAACGACGGCAGCGAGCGAGCGGGAAACACCAACGCCGTAGCAGCCCATGATGAGCGGCTTCTCCTTACCGTCCTCGTCCATAAAGGTGGCACCCATGGCCTCGGAATACTTGGTGCCCAGCTGGAAGACCTGGGAGACCTCGATGCCGCGAGCAGCGGAGAGCGGCTTGCCGCAGTGCGGGCAGGGATCGCCGGCCACAACAGTGACCAGGTCGGCCCACTCGTCGACGGTAAAGTCGCGCTCGGGGCAGGCACCGGTAAAGTGATAGTCGACCTCGTTGGCGCCGCAGGCCCACTGCTTGGACTCACGCAGACTCTCGTCGCACACCAGACGAATGCCCTCGGGCAGGTTAACCGGTCCGATAAAGCCCTTGTGCAGACCGTTCGCTTGGAGCTCCTCGTCGGTCATCATGCGATAGCCCTTGCCAAAGACGTGCTCGGCCTTGCAGTCGTTGAGCTCATGATCGCCCGGAACGATGGCCACAACAGGCTTGCCCTCGGCGTCGATGAGAGCCAGGGACTTGCGCGTACCGTTCTCGGGGAACCCAAAGAACTTAGCAACTGCCTCAATGGTGCCCATGCCCGGAGTCTCAACCTTGGTGAGCGTACCGTCACCAGGACCCTCGGTCACGACGACCTTGGTGCTTGCCGCCTCGTCATCGGCAGCAAAGCCGCAATCGTCGCAGTAGACGAGCGAAGCCTCGCCGGCGTCGGCCAAAGCCATGTACTCGACGGAGGTATCGCCACCGATCTCACCGGAGTCGGCAACAACGGGCAGGGCCTTGATATAGCAGCGCTCGCAGATGTTGGCGTAGGCCTGCTTCATCTTGTCGTACTCCTCCTGCAGGCTCTCCTGCGTGGCGGAGAAGCTGTAGGCGTCCTTCATGATGAACTCGCGACCGCGCATCAGGCCAAAGCGGGGACGGAACTCATCGCGGAACTTATCCTGGATGTGATAGAGATTCACCGGCAGCTGCTTATAGGAACGCAGCTCATTGCGCACCAGGGCAGTCACGGTTTCCTCGTGCGTGGGGCCGAGCACGAACTCGCGGCCGTGGCGGTCATCAAAGCGCACGAGCTCCTTGCCATAGGCATCGATACGGCCGGACTCGCGCCACAGCTCGGCATCGACCATGATGGGCATCATGAGCTCCTGGGCGCCGGCAGCATCCATCTCGTCGCGCACGATGTTCTCGATCTTGCGAATCGAGCGCCACGCGAGCGGCAGATAGGAATAGAGGCCGGCGGCCTCCTTGCGGATCATACCGGCGCGAAGCAGCAGACGGTGGCTCGCAAGCTCGGCATCGGCCGGATCCTCTTTGAGCGTCGGAGCATACAGCTTAGACATATACATTGCTCGAGTCATTTATTTCTCCTCAATAAGCTTGTCGACCTCGGCCATAAGCGCGTCGACAATTTGGTCCTCAGCTACTTTACCAATGATCTGGCCGTGCGAAAAGAGCAGACCCTGACCTCGTCCGCAGGCAACGCCCAAGTCGGCGTCAGAAGCCTCGCCGGGGCCATTGACTGCACAGCCCATCACGGCAATCGAAAGCGGCGCGGAGTAGTTCTTAAGCCGCTCAGTGACCTCCTCAGCGATAGGAATGAGGTTGACCTGGCAGCGAGCGCACGTGGGGCACGATACGATCTCGGGGCCACGGCGGCGAAGACCCAGCGACTGCAGGATACCCCAGGCGACCGGCGGCTCCTCGACCGGATCGGCCGTGAGCGAGACGCGCATGGTGTCGCCAATGCCCTCGGAAAGCAAAATTCCCAGGCCCACCGAGCTCTTAATGGTGCCCTGGAGCTTGGTTCCGGCCTCAGTCACGCCCAAATGAAGCGGAACATGGGGGATTTCGCGCGACAGGGCACGATAGGTGTCAAGCGTCGTTTGCACGCTATGAGCCTTGGCGGAAAGCACGATATTGGTAAAGCCGCGATCTTCAAAATGTTTGACGAAACGCTCGCTCGACATCACAAGCTTTTCGGGCTGCGTAAGGTCATCGCGCTCGGCGATATCCTGCTCAAGCGAGCCGGCGTTCACGCCAATGCGAATCGCGCACCCAGCGGCGCCCGCGGCATCGATCACGGCGTCGACCTTGGCCCAATCGCCAATGTTGCCGGGATTGATGCGGAGCTTAGCGGCACCGGCCTCCACGGCGCCAATGGCGAGCTTATGGTTAAAGTGGATATCGGCAACGATCGGCACCGGAGACTCCGCACAAATCGTGCGAAAGCCCTCGAGCGCAGCCTCAGCGGGCACGCTCACGCGCACAACATCGCAACCCGCCTGGGCAAGCGCACGCACTTGCGCAAGCGTTGCCTGGGCGTCGGCGGTATCGGTGCAGGTCATGGACTGAACCACCACCGGAGCGCCGCCACCTATCTGCACGTCGCCCACAAACACAGGGCGCGTCAGCTCGCGCGGCAAAGGATGGGACAAAGACAATCCAAACACTCCCCTACAAAATAAATCGAAGGACGTCGGAACGAAGCATATAGACAAACAGCAGCGCGAAGAGCGCGATGCCGACATAGCTCACGATCGTCTGCACCTTCAGCGGCAACTCGCGACCGGCGACCTTTTGGATGATCTCGATAACCAGCTTTCCCCCGTCGAGCGGCGGAATGGGTAGCAGGTTCATAAAGCCCAGCGAGAACGAGATGAGCGCGGCAAACGAGAGGAACGTGGCAGGACCGGCAGCAGCAGCCTGTGAGGACATAACGCTAATACCCACGATCGAAGAGGACTGATCGAGTATCTCCATCGTATGCTGCGGCTGCAGCAGGCGCATCACGCCCTCAGCAGTCTGCTGAACATAGGAGAACGACAGCCGCGCCGACGTAATGGGGTCCAAATGGACCACTTGCGTGGAGGCATAAACGCCCAAACGTTCGTCCTCCTTGAGCGCGACCGCGGTAGAAAGATTCTTACCGTCGTGCTGATACTCAATGGCGATATCGTCCTTGCCGGCGGCCGCTCCGATCGCATCGTACACGTCCATCCAGGAAGAGCACGACACGCCATCGACACTAAGAATTGCGTCGCCGGCCTCGATGCCCGCCTTGGCGGCTATAGAGCCTTCTTCAACCTGACCGATCACATTGCTATCGACCGGCACCGATACGCCGGCGATAGAGTAGATGCTCATAAGCAGCAAAAAGCCCGTCAGGATATTGACGAGAATGCCCGCGAGCAGCATAAAGGCACGCTTGAGAAAACCCTGGCCCAGATAGGTATGCGAACGCTCCTGCTCAAGAAACTCGGAAGCGGCGACCGGCAGCTCCCACACATCGCCCTCGGCTGTCGCATGCTCTCGATCGAACTTGCGGCCGTCAAAGGTGGTATATCCTGCAGCATCGCGCGGCAGCGTCTGGTACCTAACCGGATAGTAGCTGGGTGAAGGCTTCTCCCCTTCCTCGTACCAAGGCGCAATGGAACCCCAGCCCAAAAGCAAGGCGCAAGCCTCGAGAACATCCTCCTCGGACAGCTCCAGCTCGACGGAAAGGTCTGCAACTGAAACGCGACCATGACGATAGATCGCAGCAAGCACACGGTCGGCACACGAGACATCGGTCGGGTCCATACCGCAGATAGCGGCATAACCACCCAGCAGCAGCGGCGTCACGCCAAACTTGGTACCGATGCGACGCGACGTATGATGAATATCGAAGCGGCACGGTAGGCCCAAGAAAAACTCGGTGACGCGCACGCCGCACGCACGGGCCGCCAAAAAGTGGCCGCCCTCGTGCAAAAACACGAGGACGGAAAGCATCAGTAGGCCCCAAAAGACCGATGAGAGAACGCTCAGAACAGTATCCATAAAACGAAAAAGCAATCCTTATGGGTTAGGAACGGGTTGCGGCGAGCACCTGCGCAGCCTTTTCACGCGCCCACGCATCGATGTCGCGAAGCTGCTCAAACGAATCGACCGCCTGCATATCGTGGGCATCCATGCAGGATTCCACAATGCGATCGATATCGGTAAAGCTGCAGCCATCGTGCAGGAAGGCATCGACGGCGACCTCGTTGGCGGCATTGAGCACGCACGGCATGGTGCCACCCGTCTTGCCGGCACGTTCGGCCAGTGCCAGACAGCGGAAGGTATCCATGTCGGCAGCATCAAACGTGAGCTGCCCCAGCTCACGGAAATCGATACGAGGCGCCGGGGTATCCCAACGCTCGGGATACGAGAACGCGAACTGGATGGGAATACGCATGTCGGAAGCACCGAGATGCGCCATCACGGAGCCGTCGGCGAACTCGACCATAGAGTGAATCTTGGACTGACGCTGCACGACCACGTTAATGAAATCGAGGTCGCAGTTAAACAGATGCATGGCCTCAATTCGCTCCAGGCCCTTGTTCATGAGAGTGGCGGAGTCGATGGTGATCTTGGCACCCATGGCCCACGTGGGATGTGCGAGGGCATCGGCACGCGTCACGCGATTGAGCTCGTCGCGCGTGCGGCCAAAGAACGGACCGCCCGAGCAGGTGAGCCAAATACAATGAGCCTCGCGTGGGTTCTCCCCCAGATAGCACTGGTAGATGGCGGAGTGCTCAGAGTCGACTGGAATAAGCTGGCCCGGTTGCGCCAACGGCATAAGCAAGTCGCCACCGACGACGAGGGACTCCTTGTTGGCAAGGGCAAGGCGCTTATTCGAGGTCAAGGCCGCATGGCTCGCCTCGAGACCGGCGGCGCCCACAATAGCAACGAGCACGCAGTCGACATCGTCGCGACGCGCGAGCTCGCAAACCGCCTGCGCGCCAACGCCGAGCTTCGTTCCCTCGGGCAACTCCTGCAGCACGGCGTCATCGCCATGAGCGACATCGGCCACGGCAACGGCCGGGACCGAAAACTCGCGGGCGGCGGCAACGAGCTCCGAGGTGCTGGAGTTAACGGACAGTGCCGTCACCTGCAGTCGATCGGCATGCTGACGGCATACATCGAGTGCCTGCGTGCCGATAGAGCCCGTACAACCCAAAATTGCAACCCGCAGACGCCCGTCGGGGCCGCACGTCGTCTGAAAAGCCATTACAGCACGCCTCCGATCATCAAAAGCAACTGCGCGGTAATGCAGCCAAAGATAAGCGAGTCGCTACGGTCGAGCATGCCGCCATGGCCCGGAATCAGATTGCCGGAATCCTTGACGCCCACGCCGCGCTTGATGCGCGACTCGATGAGGTCGCCGATAACGCCCAAGATGGACACGACCACGCCGCACAGCAGTGCATAGGGCAAGCTCAGCTTATAGAAATGCGTTGCCCACAAAATGAGCCAGATGAGAATCGAGCCCAAGATGCCGCCGAAAAAGCCCTCCCAGCTCTTTTTGGGAGAAATCTTGGGGACCATCTTGTGCTTGCCGATACGGCTGCCCACGATGTAGGCAAACGAATCGGAGACCCAGAGAGACGCGCAAACGCCCACCGAAAGCAAGGCGCCGGCAAAACCGGGCACGGCATCGCGCAGCAGCACAATGGCCGACAGCATAAAACCGGTATAGATGGGACCCATGAGCGTCACAGCTACATCGGATATGCGAGTACGCGACGAACAGACATACCAAATGCCAACCGCAAGCATCAGGGCAAAAAGCAGGGCATTCAACAGCAGCGAGTCGCCCAGCGCCGAGAGCGGAAAGAGAACGGCGGCAGCGATACCCAAGCGCTCGTTGGCCACCTTGCCATCGAGCCTCGTCATGCGAAAAAACTCATAGCAGCACAGGCCGCTCATGACGGAGACGAAGATGGCAGTGGGAACGATGCCCAAAACCAGGCAGAGAATAAATACGACAGCGTAGACGATACCTGCGGCGGCGCGGGTAATAAAGCCGGCCAACCACGAAGTCGCAGCCGCGCCGCTCTTGGCGGCAGGCGCCTTGGGAGTAGACGCCTTGGCACGATCGGACACGATTAAGCCTCCTCGGTCTTGCTCAGTCCACCAAACCTACGGTCGCGGCCCTGGTAGGCCAAAATGGCGTCGACAAGACCCCAACGATCAAAGTCAGGCCAATAGGTATCGGTGACATAAAACTCGGAATAGGCAACCTGCCACAGCAGATAGTTCGAAAGGCGAAGCTCGCCGGAGGTGCGAATCACAAGCTCCGGATCGGGTAGCCCAGCGGTGTAGAGGTGCGAGGCAACCATATCATCGTCGATAGAGGCAGGATCGATCTTGCCAGCGGCGACATCGAGCGCAATCTGACGGACAGCACGGGTGATCTCGGCACGGGCGCCGTAATTGACGGCAAGCGCCAGCGTCATGCCGGTGTGGTCGGCGCACTCGGCAAGACCGCGCTCAAAGACATCGCGGGTCTTCTTGGGCAGTGCGGAAATATCGCCCAAAAAGACAACGCGAACGTTTTCACGCTTAAGCAGCGGCAGCTCATCAATAAACGTCTTGGCAAACAAATGCATCAAAACGTTGACCTCGTGCTGCGGACGATTCCAGTTTTCGGTGGAAAACGCATAGGCCGAAAGGACGTCGACGCCCAAGCGCACGCATGCGGTAATGATCTCGCGCAGAGAGACGATACCAGCCTTGTGGCCCTCGGTGCGGGCAAGACCGCGAGCCGTGGCCCAGCGACCGTTACCGTCCATGATGCACGAAATATGATGCGGGATCTTATTGAGGTCAAGGTCGGAAAAACCGACGCCCGCAGGGGCGTCGGCAAAGTACTCGACCAGTTTGTTCTCGTCGTATTGCACCTTAGATCTCCATGACCTCGGCTTCTTTTTCCTTCAGAAGCTCCTCGACCTTGGCAACATACTCATCGGTATGCTTCTGGACCTTAGCCTGCTCGCGACGGACATCGTCCTCGGTGAGCTCTTCGTCGCGCTCGAGCTTGTTGTTAAAGTCACGACGGATGTTGCGAATGGAGACCTTGGCCTGCTCGGCATACTCGCGGCACTCCTTGACGAGCTCGCGACGACGCTCCTCAGTGGGAGCCGGGAACGGCAGCCGCACGACGGTACCGTCAGAGTTGGGAGTAATGCCCAGATCGGAAGCGCTGATAGCCTTCACGATGGCGTTGACGAGCGCCTTGTCCCAGGGCTCGATGAGCAGCATGTGAGCCTCGGGGGTCTTAACGGCGGCAACCTGGGTAACCGGCGTGGGGACACCGTAGTAATCGACCGAGATATCGGAAAGAATGTTGGCGTTAGCGCGGCCGGTACGAACCTTGGAGAAGTTGTGCTTGAGGGACTCGAGCGACTTGTCCATGTGGGCGGTGATGTTCTCTGCCATGCTTAATCCTCCTGATAGACGAGCGTGCCGACGGGCTCACCCGAAAGCGCGCGTTTGACGGTGTCCTCGCCATCGATGTTGAGGACCAAAATCGGCATACGGTTATCCTGGCACAGCGCCGTGGCCGTGGAATCCATAACCTGCAGACCGCGGACGAGAACCTCGTGATAGGTAATCTTGTCAAAACGGACGGCATCGGAACACTTGACAGGATCCTTGTCGTAGATGCCGTCAACCTTGGTGGCCTTAATCAGAATCTCGGCACCGATCTCGCAGGCACGAAGAGCCGCGGCGGTGTCGGTCGTAAAGTACGGATTGCCCGAACCGGCGGCAAAAATAACGACATTACCCTTGGAAAGGTGGTTGATGGCGCGACGGCGAATATAGGGCTCGCAGATCTCGTTCATCTGGATAGCGCTCATCACGCGGCAGGGAACATCGTTGTGCTCAAAGGCATCCTGCAGGGCGAGCGCGTTCATAACGGTTGCCAGCATGCCCATGTAGTCGGCCTGGGCGCGCTCCATGCCACCAGCAGCGCCGGCCATGCCGCGGAAAATGTTGCCGCCGCCGACAACAACGCCGACCTCATGGCCAACGGCGAGCAGCTCCTTGACCTGCTTGGCAAGATGGTCGGTAATCTTGGGGTCGATACCATATTGGCCGTCGCCCATCAGTGCTTCGCCGGAAAGCTTCAGAAGCACGCGTTTATATCGGATGTCGGACAAAGCGATCCTCCTTTAATTAGACTCTCAATATGATAGCAAAGGCTCTGATAAGAGCCATGAAAAAGCAGGCTGTGAGTAAAACCCACAGCCTGCTCATTACCAGCTACAAGAGCTTATTTACTCGCCACGGACCAGACGGTCGAAGGCAACGACGGTAATGCTATCGCCGAGCTCCTTGGAGACCTGCTCAGCGTACTTCTTGATGGTGAGGGAGCTGTCCTTGATGAACTCCTGCTCGGTGAGCACGGACTGCTTGTAGAACTTCTCCAGACGGCCAACAGCCATCTTCTCCTGGATAGCCTCGGGCTTGCCGGACTCGGCAGCCTGAGCCATGTAGATCTCCTTCTCGTGCTCGACGGTCTCGGCCGGAACCTGATCGCGGGTAGCGCAAATCGGGGCGACGGCGGCAACCTGAAGGGCAACGTCGTGAGCGAAGGTCTTGAAGGACTCGGCCTGAGCGGTCTCGGCCTTCTCGAAAGCGAACTCGACGAGGACGCCGATCTTACCACCCATGTGGATGTAAGAAGCGAGAGCGCCGTTCTCGGCCTTGCGGGCGGAGAAACGAGCGATCTTCATGTTCTCGCCCATGATGTGAATCATCTCGGTGAGCTCGGAGGAAACGGTCTCCTCGCCCATCGGCTTCTCGAGAAGAGCATCGACATCGGCCGGCTCGGTGGTAGCGACAACCTCGGCGACCTTGGAAGCAAAGCCGGTGAACTTGGCGTTGGAGCCGACGAAGTCGGTCTCGCAGGAAAGCTCGAGCAGAGCGCCGGACTTGCCGTCCTCGGAGACGAACGCGGCGACAGCGCCCTCGTTGGTCTCACGGCCAGCCTTCTTGGCAGCCTTGGCGAGGCCGTTCTTGCGCAGAACGTCAACAGCGACGTCCATGTCGCCGTCAGCCTCGACGAGAGCCTTCTTGCACTCCATCATCGGGGAGTCGGTCATCTCGCGGAGCTGCTTGACCATAGCGGCAGTAATCTGGGCCATTGTGGTTCCTTTCAAAGAGATGAAAAAGACTTAAATAGGACTGATTTACTCGGCCTTGGGCTCGGCGGCCATCTCGGCCTCGGAGACCTGCTCCTTGCCGGAGCCAGCGAGGCAGGCGTCGGCCATGAGCTCGCACATAAGGGTGACAGCGGAGATGGCGTCATCGTTGCAGGGGATGCCGTACTCGACCTCGTCGGGATCGGAGTTGGTGTCGATCAGGGCGACGACGGGGATGTTCAGGCGCTGGGCCTCCTTGATGGCGTTCTCCTCGCGCTTGGTGTCGATGACGAAGAGAGCCTGGGGCAGGCCCTTCATGTCGCGGGCGCCACCGAGGTTGGTCTGGAGCTTAGCGAGCTCCTTGCCGAGCACTGCCTGCTCCTTCTTGGGCAGCACAGCCATGCGGCCGTCCTCGACCATGGCCTCGAGCTCCTCCATGCGGTTGATGCGGGAGCGGATGGTGACGAAGTTGGTCAGCATGCCGCCGAGCCAACGCTGGTTGATGTAAGGCATGTTGGCGCGCTCAGCGGCGTTCTTAACGGCCTCCTGAGCCTGCTTCTTGGTGCCGACGAACAGCACGTTGCCGCCCTTGGCGACGTTTTTGACGAAGGTATAGGCCTGGTCGGCGTCAAGGATGGTCTGCTTGAGGTCGAGGATGTAGATGCCGTTGCGCTCACCGAAGATGAACGGCTTCATCTTGGGGTTCCAGCGACGGGTCTGGTGACCGAAGTGGCAGCCGGCCTCGAGCAGGGTGCGGATATTAATCTTGGTAGCCATATTAAACCTCCTGTGGTTTGCCTCCGCGCGGGGTCATCCTCCAAAACCAACCCGGACATGTGCTACCAAAGCCCGGGCACCACGGTATGAAGTAGCCGCGCGTGCGTGATAAAAACCTGTTGCCGTGAAGCAACCCGATGAATGATAGCAGGATTGCCTCTTCCTGCCAACCCGCAATCAAAACCACACACCTCGGTGCGGCGCGGGAGGCCCTTCTCCTACTCGCCGCGGGGGTGGGCCTGACTCACGGCGCGCTTAAGCCGATCGGGCGTGAGGTGCGTATAGATCTGCGTCGTGGACAAGCTCGCATGCCCCAGCAGCTCCTGAACCGAGCGCAGATCCGCGCCGCCCTCGAGCAGGTCGGTCGCAAAGGTGTGGCGCATCGCATGCGGGGCGATGTCGGCAGGAATGCCGGCAAGTGCTGCAAGCATGTGGAACCGCCTCCTGAGCATGGCGGCACTCATGCGGTTTCCGCGCGCCGAGATAAACAGCGGATGCACGCCGTTCGCACTATCGACACGCTTTGCCTGCACAAGGAGATGTGGCCTCCCCTCCTCAATATAGCGGCGAGTCGCCTCGAGAGCGCGCCGATAGAGGGGCACGATACGCTCCTTGCTCCCCTTGCCCCAAAGTCGCAGCGTTCGCTCTGACCAAGCAATGGACTCCACGTTGAGCGCCGCGAGCTCCGAGATTCGCGCGCCGGAGGCATAAAGCAGCTCGAGCATCGCCGCATCGCGCAGCCCCGCAGGCGCCGAGGTATCGGGGGTCTTGAGCAACGCCTCGACTTGCCGGGTCGTCAGCACACCGGGAAGATCGCGCGGCAGCTTGGGCGAGGATATCGCCGAGACTGCATCGCCCTCAACGATTCCCTCGGCAGCCATCCACCGATAGAGCGAGCGAATGGCAGACAGGTGTGCCGCAAGGGTCCGAGCCGCCACCTGGCCACGCGACAGCTCGGCCAAATAGGAACGAACGGTCCTTACGTCGGCGGCGCGAGCGTCGATGCCCTCGCGGTCACACCACGCGGCGAAGCGCTCGAGCCGCGAGGCGTAGGCGGTTACCGTATTGGGAGCGAGTCCTTCGACGCGTGCAATGTAGGCAATGAACGAGTCGACGGCATCGTACAGGTCAAAAGCTATGACCTCTCGCCTCCAAACAGATCGGAGCGCGTTTCGAGATAGGCATCCAAGGCCTTGAGGGCGCGGTCCGCGTAAGCCTGGTAACGATCGCGCTTGCTGCGACGCTTACCGTCCTCGAGCGGCGGAACGAGCCCAAAGTTGACGTGCATGGGCTGGTAGCCCACCGTAGCCGGATCGGTCGCATACCCCACGAGCGCGCCCAGGGCGCCCACGCGCGGCAGCTCGACGCCCGCGGCACCGATAGCCTCGGCATAGGTGTTGAGCGCGGCGAGCAGACCCGTCGCCACGGCCTCCATGTACCCCTCGGTACCGGTAATCTGGCCGGCAAGACGCACGCTCGTGCCGGGAACGGCAAAAGTGCCGTCGAGCACGTGCGGAGCATCGACAAAGGTGTTGCGGTGCATGACGCCGTAGCGGAAGAACTCGGCGTTCTCCAGGCCGGGAACCATATGGAAGACGCGCTTCTGTTCGCCGAAGGTCAGGTTGGTCTGGAAGCCAACCAGGTTATAGGCCGTCTTTTCCTTGTTCTCAGCACGCAGCTGAATCGCCGCCCAGGGACGGCGACCGGTGCGCGGGTCGGTGAGCCCGACGGGCTTCATGGCGCCAAAGCGGATGGCATCCTTGCCCGTGCGCGCAACCTCCTCGGCAGGCTGGCAGGCCTGGAACAGGTCCCCGCCCTCAAAATCCTTGAGCACCACGCGATCGGCCGTGGTAAGCGCCTCGATAAAGGCCTCGTACTCTTCCTTGTTGAGCGGGGCGTTGAGATAGTCGCCACTCCCCTGTTCCTCGTAGCGCGACTGCGAGAACAGCACGTCCATATCGAGCGTCGAGGCATCGACGATCGGGGCGGCCGCGTCAAAGAACGCCAGGGCGTCCCCGCCGACGAGCTTCATGACCTCCTCACTCAATGCCGGCGAGCATAGGGGGCCCGCGGCGATAACCACATGACCCTCGGGAATCTGGGTGACCTCACCGTGGACGACCTCGATATTGGGGCGGGCGGCAACCTCAGCCTCGACGAGCTCGGAAAACTTGACGCGGTCGACCGCCAGGGCGCCGCCGGCAGGAACGGCCGCACGATGAGCGCAGTCGAGCAGCACAGAGCCCATGCGCTCGAGCTCGGCCTTCAGCAGACCGGCGGCGGAATCGGGACGGGTCGATTTAAACGAATTGGAGCAGACGAGCTCCGCCAAGTGATCGGTATGGTGGGCAGGAGAGCTTACCTGCGGGCGCATCTCGCACAGCTTTACGGCGAACCCGCGATCTGCCAGCTGAATCGCGCATTCCGATCCCGCCAGACCGCCACCGATAACCGTCACCTGATCAAACAGCATCTGCAAACACCTTTCTAATTGACACGTTTTCCATTGTGACCGAAGGGCGTCTGGGCGTGAAGGGCAAACTTGGAGGGCGCATACCTTCCATCCATCATGCGCTCGATGAGGCCCTCGAGCTCGAGTGAGCCCAGGAGCTTGAGCACACCGACGGCATCGAGCGAGACGAGTGTGGCGATGTCTTCAACCTTGAGCGGGGAGGCGATGAGGGCATGCATCACGGCCCGCTGTGTGGGGTCAAGATCTGCGATACCGGGCGCATCGGGACGCGAGTAGCGCAGGGTGCCGTATATGCGAGAGATAGCCATCTCGATGGACTCCTCGTCGATAATGCAGCAGGCGCCGTTGGCGATTAGATAATTGGTACCGCGAGACTCGGGGGACAAAATCGAACCCGGCACGGCAAGCAGCTCGCGCCCCAAGTCCATAGCGGTCTCGGCGGTAGAAAACGTCCCAGACGGAATGCCGGCTTCCGACACAAAGAGCGCCTGCGAAAGTGCTGCGATCACCCGGTTACGCCGCGGAAAGGCGAACTTACGCGGTCCCATACCCCACGGCGAAATCGAAACGACCGCGCCGCCCGTCTCGAGTGTGCGCGTTATGAGGCCGGCGCTCGAGCGCGGATAGACAACATCGGCGCCGGTCCCCAGTACCACGACGTGCCTGCCACCGGCGTTGACCGCGGCCCAACCCGACGCCTGGTCGCAGCCGACCGCACCGCCTGAGACCACCGTCACTCCCGCCTCAACCGCCACCTTTGCCGCAAGCTCTGCCACGGCAAGACCATAAGGCGAGGCCTTACGCGCGCCGATGATGGAGAGCGCAGGCGCCGATAACACGGCGGGGTCGCCACGCACATATAAGGTCTGGGGCACATCCGGGAGCTCCAAAACGGTCTCGGGATACAATGCATCACCTGGATGCAGCTCGAAGGTCCCCTCGCCCATTATTGGTCCCTCCTTCCCTGGTACATCGCCGCCTCGAGCACATGGTCCTGCATCACCCGTTCGCTTTCGGCAACATCGGCGATCGTGCGCGCGATGCGTACCAGGCGCACGATGCCGCGACCCGTAAGATGTGTGCGCTTCGACAGGCCAAGCACGCATTTCTCGGCAGCCTCATCGAGCCCAAAGGTCGAAACGACGCCGTCAATGAACCGCGACTCATCTTCCTCGGCCTCGGTGTCCGCATCGTCCATACGGGATTCACGCCAGGCGCGAAAGGCGCGCCCACGCACGACGTAATCGCGCAGCTCGGCCGATGACATACCCTCCGCGCCCTCAATGATTACCTGGGGATCGGGGCGGGTCACATCGATCATCATGTCGATACGATCAGCCAAAGGACCGCGCAACTTGCCCCGGTAACGCTCGACCATCGCCGCCGAGCAGCGACACGGCACTTCGCGATCGCCCAAATACCCGCAGGGGCAGGGATTGCTCGCGGCCAGCAGCTGAAAGCGCGACGGGAACGTAAAAGCCCCGTCAACGCGAACGATCCTGACGTAACCGCGTTCGATGGGCTGACGCAGCGTCTGCAGCACGCCGGTGGGAAACTCGGCGAGCTCGTCCAAAAAGAGCACGCCGCCATGAGCTAGGCTAATTTCGCCCGGATGCACCGGACGTCCGCCGCCGATGAGTCCCGCGGTTGAAATACTGTGATGTGGGCTGCGGAAGGGGCGATGCCCCGCAAGCAGGCCATCGATGTTCTCACCCAAAACCGAATGGATGCACAGCGCCTCTTGCTGATCCTCGAGAGAAAGCTCGGGCAAAATGCCCGTCATGCGCCGCGCAAGCATGGTCTTGCCCGAACCGGGCGAGCCGATCATGAGCAGGCCGAGCTCACCGGCGGCCGCAAGCGCCATGCCACGTTTGGCGACCTCCTGCCCCAGCACGTCGGCATAATCGAGCTCGGGCTCAAAGGTCACCTCGACACCCTCGGAATCCAGGTAATGCCGTGCGGCATCCCCCATGCCATGGGCAAGCTGAGATAGGTGGTCGATAAAGCCGCAGTCAACGCCTGCAAGCGGCACATGCTGATCGGACCTACCAGCGATAAACGAAAGCCCCATATCGCGCGCCAACAGCTGAAACGCCACCTCGCCCTTGACGGGCAACACCGTGCCGTCCAGACCAAGCTCACCTGCGATAAGGCAGCGATCGAGGTTGTCACGGGGAATCTGCCCATCGGCCGCCAGAACCGCGATGGCAATCGGCAGGTCAAAACCGCTGCCAGTTTTGCGGATATCGCCAGGTGCCAGGTTGACGGTAATGCCAGACCGAGGAATCTCGAAGCCGGCCGAGCGCATGGCGCACCGGATACGCCCGCGCGACTCCATCACCTCCATACTCGGAATGCCGAGCATCTGGATGCCCGGAACGCCACCGGCAAGCGAGACCTCGACGGTGACGGGAATTGCCTCGACGCCGCGGATGCAGGCCGCGTGTACGGCAAACGTCTCGAACGCCATCACGACACCTGCCAATCGAACGCATTGTACTGATGCTCGATCTCGGCGACATGCCCGCCGCGGATGGTGACGCCCACGGCATCGAAGCGAATCGACCTGAGCGGATAGTGCTCCATGAGATAGCAACTTGCGATACGGCGATACCGACGCTGCTTTTGGGCGTCCACGGCCTCCTCGGGAAAGACCCGCGTGGTGCAATCCAGGGCGACGCGTCTCGTCTTGACCTCGGCCATCACAACGACATCGTCGAGCTCATCGAGCAGCACCAGATCGGCTTCACCCTCAATGCAACGATAGCCCTGCTCCAACAAGGTGTATCCACGCTCGTGAAAGTAATCGATGGTGATCAGCTCGCCCAGCATGCCGAGCTCGCGGGGACTGAGCCCCTTGATAAACTCGGGCGTAATCGCCCCGCAGTCGAGCTCGCCGTCTTCCCAGCGCTCCTTGAGTTGCTGCGTCTTGCTCTTTTTGCTTGAGGCACACATGGGGTCTCCTTTCCCGCACACTGCATTGCCCCGATGATGAGGGCACCTTTCATGCGGGTAAGTACCGGAAGCAAACCAATAGCTGACCAAATGCCGACAAAAAACGGACCGTACGCAACAATCACGTTGCACACGGCCCGCTACCAGCAGGTTTATAAAACGCCAGAGGTCCCTGTCTCCACAATTGACCTAGAAGAGGCGCTCAGTCTGCAGAAAGTTTCCGCAAAAGCTCACACGATGCAGCGGACAAAGTCCATGTTTGCGAATCGCCTCAATGTGCTCGGGGCTTGCGTAGCCCTTCGACTCGGCCAAATGATACTCGGGGTACTCAGCGTCGTACTCGACCATCATCTCGTCACGCGTGACCTTTGCCATGATGGATGCCGCGGCGATACAGGCGATCTTGGCATCGCCCTTCACCACGTCGCGCTCATTGGGAACGGCGCCCAAGGGGTTGCCATCCATGAGGACGCAGTCGGGTTCAAGTCCCGTATCGGCCACCGCACCCGCAACGGCAGCGCGGATGGCGCGGGCCATACCCATCTCATCGATATCTGCAGGAGCGATATGGCAAAAGCCGATAGCAGTCGCCACCTCGGCAATCTTAACCGAGAGCAGCTCGCGGCGCGCCGGCGTGAGCTTTTTGGAATCGTTGATGCCCCAGATGCGCGGCTCCATCGGAAGGCACACGGCACACACGGTCAAGGGCCCCGCTACCGAGCCACGGCCCACCTCGTCGACGCCCACGACCACGCCATCACCGCCGAGCTCATGCATAAGCTCGTACATGCCGTTGACGCGCTCGCGCTCGGCAAGCTCCTTGGCATGGCGCTTAAGGGCACGCTCGCAAGCCTTGATCACCTGCTGGCGCGGATCCTCGCGATAATGCTCCACGAGGGCGGGAATCTCCTCGAACGTGGCACTCGCCAGCTCGCCGGCAACCTGCGATGCCGAAACCGAGCTCGTCATATTGGCCATACCAGGCCCTCCTTGCATGCAAATCAGATAAAAAGAAGGGCCACCCGAAGGTGACCCTTACGTCCAAACGAGTGGACAGACGCTGCGATCTTCTTAGCGCTTCTCGGGGATGCGAGCAGCCTTGCCCACCTTGTCGCGGAGGTAGTACAGTTTGGCGCGACGGACGCGACCATGACGAACGACCTCGAGCTTGGCGATCTTGGGGCTGTGAAGCGGGAAGGTACGCTCAACACCGACACCGAAGGACATCTTGCGGACAGTGAAGGTCTCGCGGGCACCGGCGCCGGCCATGCGGATGACGTCGCCCTGGAAGACCTGGATGCGCTCGCGGTCGCCTTCCTTAATGCGGTAGTGAACCTTGACGTTGTCGGCGACGCGAACCTGAGGAATGTCCTCGCGGATCTGCTGACGCTCGATTGCGCGGATGTAATCCATGTGCAATTCCTTACTCTTCTAGAGGTGCCGTACCACCTTGGCCGGCACGTAGTTGAACAAACGTATTCGAGTATACACGCGCGGGTTTCTGCTGCAAGAACAATTTTTTACGCAGACAAAAAGACAAAACCCGCACATGATAACCGCCCGCCTCGCGAATGAGACGGGCGGCATGAAGGGGGCTACGCTAGGCGTCTAAACCCAAAACGTTAGGCGGAGCGCTTCGCCTCGAGCTTGGCCTGAGCGGCCGCCAGGCGCGCGAGGGGCACGCGATAGGGCGAGCAGGACACGTAGTCCACATCGGCCACGTTGAACAGGCCCTTAATGGATTTGGGGTCGCCGCCGTGCTCGCCGCACACGCCAAAGTGCATGTCGGGGTTGGTGGCGCGACCCTTCTCGACGGCCATGCGCACGAGCTCCAGCACCGCCGAGTCGATGGTCTCGAAGGGGTTGTCCTTCAAGATCTTCTTGTGCATGTACAGCGGGATGAACTTGGCCTCGGCATCGTCACGAGAGAAGCCGAAGGTCGTCTGGGTGAGGTCATTGGTGCCAAAGCAGAAGAAGTCAGCATGATGGGCGATCTCGTCGGCAACCATGCAGGCACGCGGCAGCTCGAGCATCGTGCCCACGGGAATATTGAGCTCGACGCCCTCCTCGACGGAAACCTCGGCGATCACGCGCTCGATGACCTCGCGGGTCTGGACATGCTCCGCCGTGATGGAGACGAGCGGAACCATGATCTCGGGACGCGGATCGACGCCCTCCTTGATGAGGCGAGCGGCAGCCGTGGCGACGGCGCGAACCTGCATGAGTGGCAGATCGCTAAAGACAACGGACAGGCGCACGCCGCGCAGGCCGAGCATGGGGTTCGACTCGACCATGCCATCGATACGGCGCAGGCGGGCACGCAGGACGGCAAGCTCTTCCTCGCTGGCGCCAGCGGCTTCCTTCTTGGTGATGGCGACCTCGAGCTCGCGAGGATTATCCAGGAACTCATGAAGCGGCGGATCGAGCAGGCGAACAACTACGTCGCGACCGGACATGGTCTTGAACATCGCCAGGAAGTCCTCGGTCTGAACCTTAAGCAGGTCCGCCAGGGCCTGCTGCTTCACGGCCTCATCATCGGAGAGGATGAAGCTCTGGATGATGTTCTTGCGGTCGCCCAGGAACATGTGCTCGGTGCGGCACAGGCCGATGGCCTCGGCGCCAAACTCGAGCGCGAGCGCGGCATCCTCGGGGTTGTCGGCGTTGACGCGCACATGGTTGGCGTGGCCGCCGGTCTCGTCCAGGCGAATCTCGTCGGCCCAGGACAGGATGGTGTCCAGGTCGCCGGTGAGCTCGGCCGAAACCAGATCAACGGCGCCGTCGACGACGATACCCTGGGTGCCGTCGATGGAGATGACATCGCCCTCATGCAGCACGCGGTCGCTGCCCTCGATGCGCACGACCTTCTCGGCGGCGTCGATATGGAAGCGCTCAACGCCGCAGACGCAGGGCGTACCCATGCCGCGGGCGATAACGGCGGCATGGCTCGTCTTGCCACCGTGGCTGGTCAGAATGCCCTCGGCGGCGACCATGCCCTTCAGGTCGTCGGGGTTGGTCTCCCAACGAACCAGAATGACCTTGTGGCCCTCGTTGGCGCGCGCGACGGCGTCGTCGCTCGAGAACATGACCTCGCCCACGGCGGCACCGGGGCTGGCATTAAGACCGCTGGCGAGAGCCTCGTACTTCTTGGAGGCGTCGAACTGTGGGTGCAGGAGCTGGTCGAGCTGCGCGGGATCGATGCGGCTCACAGCCTCATCGCGGGTGATCAGACCCTCCTCGACCATCTCGATGGCGATGCGCAGGGCGGCGGTGGCAGTTCGCTTGCCCACGCGGGTCTGGAGCATCCAGAGCTTGCCCTGCTCGATGGTGAACTCAATGTCGCACATGTCGCGATAGTGATCCTCGAGCGTCAGGAACACGCGCTCGAGCTCCTCACCTGCGGACTCGAGGCCCGGGGTGGTCTTGAGGTCGGCAATGGGCTCGGTGTTGCGGATGCCGGCGACGACGTCCTCGCCCTGGGCGTTAACCAGAAAATCGCCGTAGAACTCCTTAGTGCCATCGGCCGGGTTGCGCGTAAAGGCGACGCCAGTCGCAGAGGTCTCGCCCTTGTTGCCAAAGGCCATGGCCTGCACGTTGACGGCGGTGCCGAGGTCGTCGGAAATGCCATGCTGCTTGCGGTAGATGCAGGCACGCTCGTTCATCCAGCTGCCAAAGACGGCCTGGATGGCAAGGCGTAGCTGAAGCTCCGGGTCGTGCGGGAAGACAGGCTTGCCGTCAGCAACCTCGAGCTCGGGATACAGGGAAGCATCGACGTTCTCAGAGAAAATCCCCTTGAAGGTCTCGACGAGCTCCTGCAGATCCTCGGCCGAAAGCTCGGAATCGACGCGAACACCAGCGACCAGGCGTGCCCGGGTCAGCGCGTTCTCGAACAGGTCAGCGTCGACGCCCATGACGACATTGGAAAACATCTGGATAAAGCGGCGGTAGCTATCCCAGGCAAAACGCGGGTTCTGCGTCTGCGCGATGAGGCCCTGGACGGAATCGTCATTGAGGCCCAAGTTAAGGACCGTGTCCATCATGCCGGGCATGGAGAACGGAGCGCCCGAACGAACCGACACAAGCAGCGGATCGGAGGCGTCGCCGAGCTTCTTGCCGCAGCGGGCCTCGAGGTCCGCCTCGGCGGCAACGATCTCATCGAGTGCGCCCTCGGGCCACACGTCGCCGGCACCGGAGTACTCGACGCAAGTCTGGCAGGTAATGGTAAAGCCACCGGGAACCGGCAGGCCGATGCGACTCATCTCGGCAAGGTTAGCGCCTTTGCCGCCAAGCACGAAGTTCATGGACTTGTCGCCCTCGGTGACACAGGTGCCCTGGGCGTCGGTTCCAAAACGGTAAACCCTCTTGCAATCGCTCACGATGCTTCCCCTTCCATGCGCTTACGCGCACGACCGTGGTAACGAATCGACCCGTCAGATGCGGGCCGTGAGGGAACTATACGGCGGGTTTTGAGCGGGCTTAAGCAGAGGATGCGCGGTTTGGTAAACGTGCTAAAACTGGCGGTAAACGGTAGGTAAAGGTGGTTACCTTATGAAGAGACCACTTCAATAAACTTGCAGGTCAAATGCAAGTAATTTGCTAAATCGCTTTACCATTATCGTGCATTATTTTTAGTTAGTCTTTTTAGACGGGGCTTTTTAGCTACCCCAATAAGCTAGCTTTGTTGGACATGCGGGCGGCGCGGCGGGCACGGGCTTCTTGGATTTCCTCCAAGTGGTTAATGATCTCGGCAGCGCTTTCCTCGATGGCCTTGCCGTCGGTACGCACCACAAAGCAGCCTAGGCGCTTCATGAGCGCACGGGCTTCCTCGAGCTCGCTGTGCACGCTCTCAGGCTCGGCATAGGAGCCGGCAACGGCACGAGCGTAGTCATCGCCCAAGCGGCTATCGCGAATTTCGGAAATCACATCGACGGTCGAAATCAGGCCGAACAGGCGCATCGGGTCGACCTCGTAAATCGACTTGGGCGGCTCCATGCCATGCGCCAGTGGGACATTGGCGACCTTGTAGCCCTGATAGGCCAAATACATCGCCAGCGGCGTCTTGGACGTGCGCGATACGCCCAGCAGCACGATATCGGCACCCGACAGATCGTCGCAGCCGCGCCCGTCATCGTGCTCAACGAAATACTCCATGGCCTCGATACGATGGAAATAGCGGTCATCGGTCTTGTGAATCACGCCCGCAACGCCCTTGGGCGGCACACCGATGAGCGACGACAGCACGGCGAGCGTCGGGCCGATCAGGTCGACCGAACGGATATGCAGCATGCCCAGGTAATCGAGCACACGGGCGCGAAGCGCCGGATCGACAATGGTGTGGAACACGGCAATATCGCGATGATCGGCATCGACGCGCGGACCCACAAACGACTTGACCTGCTCCACCGAGTTCACCTTGGGCAGGCGCAAGAGACGAAAAGCCCCTTCATCAAATTGCCCGGACGCCGCAAGCACCACCTCACAAGCGGTATCACCGAGCGAGTCGGAGATAACGATAACGGTGGGACGAGCGGTGACCGGGCAATCCATGCGGGGCTCCTTTTGCGCTTATGCGCAGGCTGGCTTACTTTTTGCGAGCAAGCTCACCGATGTTTGCGATGCCGGAGAAAACGGCCTCGAAGCGGTTGAGCAGCTTAAGGCGATTATCGCGAAGCTGCTCGTCCTTGTCCATGACCATGACCTCGTCGAAGAAGCGGTCGATGGGGGCGCGCAGGGCGGCAAGGGCGGCAAATGCGGCCGGGTAATCCTCGGCAGCAAGGGCGGCGTCGACAGCGGTCTGAGCAGCCTCGGAGGCATCGGCAAGCGCGAGCTCGACCTCGCCCATCAGGGCGCGGTCGTACTCCGCGCCCAGCTCGGGCTTGGAGATGTGCGCGGCGCGGGCATAGGCGGTCGCCAGGTTATCGAACGTCTCAGCGTCGTTCTTGCGGGCCTCGTCGAGGGCGGCGCAGCGGGCGAAGAAGACGGACGGGGCGATGATGTGCACCGCGGAGACGGCGGCAACGGTATCGGCCGGGATCTTTTCGTCGCGGGCCATGCTCACCAGACGGCCGTGGAAGAAGTCGCGAACCTGCTGAGCGACCTCGGCGGCGTCGAACTCGATACCCTGCTCGCTATAGAGCTCAAGGGCAAAGTCGATAAGCGACGTGGGATCGATCGGCAGACGGTCGCGCAGGATGTTGATGATGCCGATGGCGGCGCGACGCAGCGCGTAGGGGTCGGAGGAGCCGGTCGGGGGCTCGCCGATGGCAAAAATACCGGCGATGGTATCGAGCTTGTCGGCGCAGGCCACGATGCAGCCAGCGGTGCCCTCGGGCAACTCGTCACCGGCAAAGCGGGGACGATAGTGATCGCGGATGGCATGGGCGACCTCGTCATTCTCCCCCATCGCGGTCGCGTAATAACCGCCCATCACGCCCTGCTGGCTCGTGAACTCGACGACGGCGTTAGACACCAGGTCGGCCTTGCACAGGTGCGCGGCGTGAGCAGCGTCGGCGGCCAGGTGGGCGCCCAGATGGGCCTCGCGAGCGATGGCAAGCGCGAGTTGCTCAATGCGCTCGGACTTGGCGAGCACGCTACCGAGCTTCTCCTGGAAGGCGACCTTGGCCAGACGCTCGCGGAACTCGTCGAGGGAGATCTTCAGGTCCTCCTCGTAGAAGAACTTGGCGTCGTCCAGACGGGCGCGCACGACGCGCTCGTTGCCGTCAATCACGCGCTCGGCATTCTCGGGCTTGCTGTTGGAAACGACCACGAACTCACGCGTGAGCTTGCCCTCGCCGTCATAGATCGGGAAGTAGCGCTGGTTGGTGAGCATGGACTCGCAGATAATCTCGTGCGGGACCTTGAGAAACTCCTCATCGAAGGTACCGACGAGCACCGTCGGCCACTCGCAGAGGTTAATGACCTCCTCAAAGACCTTCTTGGGCGTATCGACATGGCAGCCGGGACGGGCAGCCTCGACCTCGGCGATACCGGCGAGGATGGCCTCACGACGACGCTCGGCAGAAAGCACACCGGCGTCCTCGAGCACCTGCTCGTAGACGGCGGGGCTGGCGACCACATGGTCACCGGGGCCAAGCACGCGATGACCACGCGTGGTGTTGCCACTCGTCACGTCGGCAAACGACACGGGCACAACGTCCTCGCCCAGAAGGCAGCAGATCCAGCGGACCGGACGAACAAAGGTCGCATGCTCGTGACCCCAGCGCTGAGAGCGGTAGTTGGGCCACTGCAGGCCAGCGATAGTCTTCTCGCACAGGGCCGTCAGGATCGGGGTGGCCGGGGCGGAAGGGATGTTCTTCTCGGCAAAGACGTACTCACGGCCGTCGGTGTCCTCGCGACGGACCAGATCCTCGGCAGCCACACCGCACTTGCGGGCGAAGCCCTGGGCGGCCTTGGTGGCGTTACCGTCGGCATCGAAGGCGATGTTGGCCGCGGGGCCGCGCTTGACCTCGTGAACCTCGTCGGTCGCGGTGGCGACGTCAGCAACGAGCGCAGCCAGGCGGCGCGGGCTCGAGATCACACGGACCTCGCCGTGGGCCAGACCGGCCTCGTCGAGACCCTTGGCGATCATGGTGCCAAGCTGCTTGACGGCATTGTTCAGCGGTGCGGAGGGCATTTCTTCCGTACCGATCTCAAACAGGAAATCCTTAGCGTCTGCCATGGCTTACGCCACCTCGCCTTCCTGATCGGCATTCTCGTTGACTCCGGCGACCTCGGCCATGTAGGCCTCGCAGCACGCCTTGGCGACGGCGCGGACGCGCAGGATGTAGTTGGCACGCTCGACCGCGGACAGGGCGCCGCGAGCATCGAGCAGGTTGAAAGCGTGGCTGCACTTCATGACGCAGTCATATGCCGGCAGCGGCAGCTTGCGCTCCAGGCAGGAATGGCACTCGGCCTCGTAGTCGTCAAACTTCTGACGCATCATCTCGACGTTGGCGACCTCAAAGTTATAGGCACTGAACTCGCGCTCGTTCTCGAGGAACACGTCGCCATAGGTCATGGGCGTGCCGTCGGGCAGGTAGCTCCACACCAGGTCGTAGACCGAGTTAACGCCCTGGGCGTACATGGCGATACGCTCCAGGCCGTAGGTGATCTCGACGGGCACGGGGTCGACCTCGATGCCGCCCACCTGCTGGAAGTACGTAAACTGCGTGACCTCCATGCCATTGAGCCAGACCTCCCAGCCAAGGCCCCAGGCGCCGAGCGTCGGGCTCTCCCAGTCGTCCTCGACAAAGCGGACGTCATGGTCGTTGGGGTCCAGGCCAATGGCGGCCAGCGAACCCAGGTAGAGCTCCTGGGCGTTGACCGGCGAGGGCTTGATGAGCACCTGGAACTGATAGTAGTGCTGCATGCGGTTGGGGTTCTCGCCGTAGCGGCCGTCGGCGGGACGGCGGCAGGGCTGTGCATAGCAGGTGCGCCACTCGGCGGGACCGAGCGAGCGCAGCGTGGTCGCGGTATGGAAGGTACCGGCACCGACCTCGGAGTCATAGGGCTGCATGATGACGCAGCCCTGCTCGCCCCAGTACTGCTGGAGGCGCAGGATGATGTCTTGGAAGGAAAGCGATGAAGCGTTCATGCCTCTAATATCCCCTCGTCGAAACGATTACACGGTTAGGTACTGTACTATAGCGGTTTTTAGTCGATAGCGCCGATGCGGTTGAACGGCCAGTAGCGCACAAGCGCCACTGCGATCAAATCAGAGCGATCGACGGGACCAAAATAACGTGAGTCGGCAGAGTTTTCGCGATTGTCGCCCATCACCCACACGCACCCGTCGGGAACCGTGTAGGGATAGCTTACCTGAGCGCCGGGCGCTTGGACCGAAAGCGGCCAGCTCATGCCCGTCGTATAGTCCTCGTCGAGCGCTTGGCCGTCAACGACCACCTTGCCATCCTGCAGGTCGACCGTCTGGCCGGCCGTGGCAATAACACGCTTGACAAGAACATCATGCTCGGAGGTGCCATCGGGGTTGTGAAACACCACGATATCACCCTGCTTGACGGGCCGACCGAGCTCGAGGCTCACCTTTTGTGCCAGGATCTGGTCGCCAATCTCGATCGTGGACTCCATGGAGCCGGTGGGCACCACAAAGGGCTCGACCACAAACGAGCGAATCAAGAAGGTGGCCACGAGCGCGATCGCGATGACCGCGATCCACTCAAAAGCGCCCCTCAACGCGGAATGCTGCGATGGAACCATTCTCACTCCTCGCTCTGCGAATACGCAGCGTCCAAAATCTCCTGCGCGTAAGCGCGCTCCTGGGGCGTAAGGCGCGCCGTCTCGATCAGATCGGGACGCCAGCGGCAGGTGCGCTCGATGGCGTTCTTGCGACGCCAGGCATCGACCTTGGCATGATCGCCACTCACGAGCACCGGCGGCACGCCCTCGCCGTTGAACTCGGCAGGACGGGTGTACTGCGCGTACTCGAGCAGTCCTCCGTCCTCGGCGGTCGAGAACGACTCGTCGACGTTGCTCATCTCGTCGCCCAGGGCGCCGGGAATCAGGCGTACGACGGCATCGGCAACGACCATAGCGGGAAGCTCGCCGCCCGTAAGCACGTAGTCGCCGATCGACAGACGCTCATCGGCATACGCATACGCGCGCTCGTCGACGCCCTCGTAGCGACTGCACACAAACAGCAGGCGCTCACTTTTGAGCAGGCGCTCGGCCACATGCTGCGTAAAGGGCTCGCCACAGGGGGTAAAGAACACCACAGTGGGCTTGGGACCCTCTGCGCTAATGGCCTCGATGGCCTCGGCGATAGGCTCGACCTTCATGAGCATGCCCTGCCCGCCGCCGTACGGCTCGTCATCGACGGTACGATGGCGGTCGTGCGTCCAGTCGCGCAGGTTATACGCCTTAAAATCAAAAAGGCCGGCCTTGCGGGCGCGGCCCAAGATCGATGTGGACATGACGGGCTCAAACATCTCGGGAAAGACCGAAAGGGTCTCGATCAGCATGTTGTCCTCCCTACTTGTCCATATCGATCAGGCCGTCCATAACGTGGACGGAAATTGTTCCTGTGTCGGGAAGATCGAGCACGACCTGCTCGATCACGGGAATCAGCACCTCGCCGTACCGATCACCCTCGACAACCCAAACATCGTTGGCGGGCGTCGACATGATCTCGACGATCGTACCGAGCGAACCGAAGCGCTCGTCGACCACCTCGCGACCCATCAGGTCGGTATAGGCAGCGTCGAGCGAATCGAGCTCAAAGTCGTCACGATTTGCCAGCACGTAGCATCCCGTGATGCCCTCGGCGGCCGTCAAGTCGTCAATGCCCTCAAACGAGACCAGATCGCCATCGCCCGTATCGGTGACGGACACGACCGTGCAAAAGCGGTCGCGCTTGAGCGCCGGCGGCGTCAGGGCGACGCGCATACCCGGCTCTAATACAGAAGGAAGCCCCCGCAGCGGCTGCGCGAGGACCTCCCCCTTCCTTCCGTGCGGCTTGACCACACGGGCGATGTTTTTGTACTGGGACCTCAAGGTCCTAGCCCAGAACCTCTACCTCGACAGCAGTGTCGAGGCGAGCGGCCAGTGCACGGGCGAGCGTGCGAATGGCCTTGATGGTACGGCCACGACGGCCGATGACCTTAGCGACATCATCCTCGGCGACCGAAACCTCAATCGTAGAGGCGTCGTCACCATCGATGACCTCAAGGCACACGGAATCCGGGTCGTCGACGATCTGAACAACGAGATATTCGACGAGATCGGCGATGCGATCTGAGAGCATTGCCTCACCCTCGAGCTGTGCAGCGTCAACCTCAGGCACGATTTACTCCTCGGCACCCTCAGCGGCCTCAGCGGCAGCCTTAGCGGCCTCGGCCTCTTTGGCGAGCTGCTTCTTGGACTTCTTGACGACGGTCTCAGTCTTCTCGCCCTCGTTGGCGGCCTTGACCAGAGCGGCGACGGCGTCGGTGAGCTGAGCGCCCTTGGACTGCCAGTCGGCGATCTTCTCGAGGTCGAGGTTGATGGTCTTGGGGGCGGTCATCGGGTTGTAGCGGCCAACCTCCTCGATGATACGACCGTCACGCGGGGCGCGGGAATCGGCGACGACGACACGGTAGTACGGACGCTTCTTAGCGCCGTGACGAGCAAGGCGAATCTTGACTGCCAAAGGAAACTCCTCCAACCAAGCAGCTTTAGGCTGCAACTACAAACAAACAGTTGAACATAATACGCCATCGACGCGGGCAGGTGAAGTCCGTGAGACCAACTTCTTCGGTGTAGTCGAGGGCAAATCCATATCTTAGACAAGAATTCGGGATTTGCAAGCACATACACGCACCCCACATGAGCTGCGCGGTATACTCATGACATGGAAAGACGCGAACATACATACGGTTATGAGGATGCCACGGGCGTCACGCCGCCTCCCTGGACGGGTCCGGCGGTGGGCCTCATGGACCTCGATGCGTTTTTTGCGAGCGTGGAGATGCTCGACCATCCCGAATGGCGCGGAAAACCGCTCATCGTGGGCGGAGACGCCGATTCGCGTGGCGTCGTGTCCACGTGTTCGTATGAGGCACGTCGCTTTGGCGTGCACTCTGCCATGGCCTCGGCCGAGGCGCGGCGCTTGTGCCCGCAAGCCATTTGGACGCACGGGCACTTTGATCGCTACCGCGAGGTGAGCGCGCAGGTCATGGCGATTCTCGCCGACGAGACCCCGCGCGTTGAGCGCGTATCCATCGATGAGGCCTTTATCGATATCACACCGGGTCGCTTTGCGCCCGAAGACCCGCTACTGGTTGCGCAGCGTATAAGCGACCGCGTGGCAGCGCTGGGTGTGACCTGCTCCATTGGCGTGGGCTGCAACAAGACGGTCGCAAAGATCGCAAGCGAGCGGGACAAGCCGTTTGGGCTGACCATCGTGCGCCCCGGAACCGAGCAGCGCTTTTTGGCCGCGCTGCCGGTATCTGCCATGAGCGGCATAGGGCGCTCGGCCGAGGAGCGACTGCTCCGCATGCGCATCTACACCCTCGGCGAGCTTTCGCGCGCGCCTGAGTCCACACTGGCCTCTATTTTTGGCGTCAACGGCGAACGCATGCGCCAGCGTGCGCTGGGACTCGAAATCTCCGAAGTCACGAGCCTCGATGAAGAGCGAGAGGTCAAGTCGGTCAGCAATGAACGCACCTTTGCTAAAGATCTGACTGAGCGTGGGGATATTGAGGCGGCAATTGCGCTGTTGGGAGAGTCAGTGGGACGCCGCCTGCGCCGTCAGGGGCTGACGGGTGCCACGGTAACGCTCAAGCTTAAGTATTCGTATGGCAGCGGGCGTACGGCACAGCGCCGGCTGCCTCATCCGACCGACGATGAGAACATCTTCGTGGCGGTTGCACTCGAACTGCTCGACAACATCTGGCAGGAAGGCATGCATGTTCGCTTAGCGGGCATCGGCATGAGCGACTTCGACCACCAAGGCGGCATCCAGACCGACCTGTTCTGCGAGATCGATGACCGCGGAGCCCAATCCAGCGACCGCCGCGACCTCTCCGTCGCCATCGACGCCGTCCGAGACAAGTTCGGCGACACCGCCCTATCCTTCGGCCGCCAATCCCGCTTCAATAACTAGTCTTTTTTGGACGGGGGTTGCTGCCTTCCGTCCGACACGGCATTGGTAGTCAATTTGGGACGGGGCTATTTTAGCTACACCTATATATCGGTTGAGATTCATTCGGCCTAATTCATTCACCGTCAGCCAAAGGGTAGCTAAAAAAGCCCCGTCCCAAATTGACTACCCCGGATGTCCGGTTTGGCGGCCGCAGCAAAATTATCCCGCCTAAAATGAGCTACTTTTCAACTTTAACTTTTTGAATCGTGCAATGGCCGATACCCGTGAGGCGCACGATCTGCTTGATCGAAAAGCCCTCGCTTTTGAGTTTACGGATACAGTCATCACGCACGCCCTTGGGCAGAGCGTTGAGATAGTGAGGCTCGTATGGTTTGAGCAACGCCTGCGCAAACTCAAGCGCGTCAGTATCACTCACATGAGCGCCATAACGGAAGCAATAGCCATTGGGCTCGCCCGAGGTGCTAAATGCAAAAAATCTCTGGGAATTCCCGAGCAACCCGAGCACGCAATCAGTCTTACAAATTCCCGGATAGCCCATATACTCGCTAAAGCTGCTCCAGCGATAGAGCGAAGCAGTGCCAATTCTGGCTTTCGCAGGGTTATCGTGAATGTAACGAACGCAGTTGAGCAGCTGATCATCATCGAGAATCGGCACACTCTTAAATCGATCCTGGAAAACAGGACCTCTCCTGCCTGTCTTAGAATTGAAATACATGGCATACGCCGTCGTAATCGAATGCATACAATCGCTCAGGTGAGCATGCCCGTCATCTAGCAACAAGTGAATGTGATTATCCATAAGGCACCATGCGATAACATCCACTTTGAACTTCTGGCATTTCGAAGCTATCAGTCGAATCAGATAGAGTCGATCGTCAGCATCCTCAAATATCAGCTGACCACCACAGCCCTTTTGGACGACATGGTAATAGCCGTAAACAGAGATTTCCCGCGCGGTCCGAGTCATACGCATCTCCTCCTCTACAGATAACAAATACGTTACCCGAGTCGGAAAGCTAAATATCACGCAATGAACCGCAACTCGCTTCTATCGGCGAACGGTAGGTAGTAGCTAAAAAAGCCCCGTCCCAAATTAGCTACTTTCGGCAAAAAGAAAGCCGGGCAGGTGCGGAAAACCGCACCTGCCCGGCGATATGCGTGAGGATAGCTAAAACCCCGTCTCAAATGAGCTACTAGAGGAGGTTGAGGGGGAGCTGGGGGGCGTCTCCCCAGAGTTTCTCGAGGCGGTAGAAGTCGCGGGCTTCGGGAGTGAAGACGTGGACGACAACCGAACCGTAGTCCATGAGCATCCAGGTCTTCTGCTCGCGACCCTCGATGGAGAACGGGTGCTCGCCGCAAGCCTCGGCGACCTTCTCCTCGATCTCGTCGACGATAGAATCGACCTGGCGGTTATTGGTACCGGTGGCAAGCACAAAGTAGTCGCATACGTCGGAAAGCTCGGTCAGGTCGAGCACCTGAACGTCCTCGCCCTTCTTGTCGTAGGCGGCCTGCGCGGCGGCGCGGGCGACATCCTCGGCGGCGACACCGCTCGCGGACAGCGAGGCGGCAGTGCGGTCGGACGTGGCGGCGAAGCTCTTGTGCTCCACATGTTCAAGAATCTGCTCGTCGGTCATGGTCTCGTCGGCCATGGAATACCTCTTTCTAGACAGCCCGAGCTAGCGCAGCTGGGCGTAATGGTTGTAAATCGTAATTGCCGTGGGATAAAGATAGCGCCCGGACTGGATCACATAGACCAGACCCTGCGCAAAACAGGAGAAGAACAACTCATCGAGCGTCGACTCCCCCACCATCTTGCGCAGCGCATGGGCATAATCGCCGTGGCGGTTGGGTTCGATGGCATCAGCCACAAAGACCACCATATCGAGCGGCGTCATGTCGCAAGCGCCCACGGTGTGACGGTCGACAGCCTGAAAGACCGCCGGCGACAGCTCGGGAAAAAGCTGCGGAAGCTCATAGGCGGCAACAGGGCCATGCAAAAGCGGCGTCGCGGCGGAAGGAGAGCCGGCAATCTTAATGCCGTAATGCAGAGCGCGCGTGACCAGCTCGTCGTCGGAGAGCACTTTGTCCCAGTCATGGATCAGGCCGGCGGCAGCGGCATCAAAGCGGTCAACGCCGTAGACCTCGGCCAGATGAAGTGCGGTCTCGGCAACACCCAGCGAATGCACATAGCGCTTGCGCTTATCCTTCATGCGAACATCGAGCAGCTCTTGAATGCGCTTGAGCAGCGCGCGCTCATCGCCCTCAAACTGATCCTCTACCGACAACGTAGACCCCCATCACTCAAAATCTTCTTGGCCCAAATCGGCATATAGCCTGCGTTTGCGAATGTAGCCGAGCACGGACTCGCTCGTAAGATAGCGCACGCTCATGCCGCGGGCAACTCGCTTACGAATGTTCGTCGAGCTGATCGCCAGCGCCGGAATCTGAATATAGCGCACGTCGAACGGCAGCCCCGACTCTTTGATTCGGGCACGCGCCGTATCGATATCAAAACCCGGTCGCGTCGCCGCAATAAAGGTAGCAAGCTCAGCGATTCGTTCGGCATCATGCCAGGTCACAATATCGATAATCGCGTCGGCGCCCGTAATAAAGTAGAGCTTTACCTGCGGCGGGTAAAAGTCGCGAAGGGCATGAAGCGTATCGGCCGTGTAGGTTACGCCCGGACGGTCGATCTCGAACCGACTCGCCAAAAAGGCCGGGTTCGCGGCGGTGGCGAGGACCGTCATGGCATAACGGTCCTCAGCAGGCGTCACCGGCTTGTCAAGCTTAAAAGCAGGAGAGCCCGCCGGCATAAAGAGCACAGCGTCCAAGTCGAGCGACTCGCGCGCCTGCTCGGCAGTCACCAGGTGCCCGTAATGGATGGGATCAAAGGTGCCACCCATAATGCCGAGCCTAAACTCCTGCCCGTCCTCTAGAGGAAGCTCGGGCAGACCGATTCCACCGCGCAGCGACATGGCCTACTCGCCCTCCGAGGTCTCGGCATCGCCCGCGGCATCCGCCGCATCGACAACCTCGACGCCCTCATCCGCAGCATCAGCCACGTCAATGGCTTCAACGGCAACGTCCTCGCCAGCATCCTCGAGCTCTTCGTACTCCGAGAAGTCCTCAGCGCCCTCAAAGTCAAAGGCGCGCTGACAAATGCGGACCTCGTCGCCCGCACGGCAACCGGCCTTCTCGAGCGCGTCGTCAACACCCATACGCGCAAACTTATGCTGCAGGTAAATGACGGCTTCCTCGTTTTCCCAGTCGGTCTGGATGACCATACGCTCAATGGCACGACCGACCACGCGGAAGGCACCGGGCTCTTCCTGAACAATGCGGAAACGCTTCTCACGCTGCAGGCGACGGCGCTCCCACTCATCGTCGCGCAGAACGACCGGCTCATCCGAGACAGCCAACTCGGCGCGCAGCTTAGCCACCTGCTCGCCCACGGCAAGCATCAGCGTATTGAGGCCGGCGCCCGTCACGGCAGACACGGCAAAGAACATATGTCCATCGTCGAGCGCTGCGCGCTTGAGGTCGGCAATCTTGTCGGCCGTGCCCGGCGCATCGCACTTGTTGGCAACGACGATCTGCGGACGCTCCGAAAGCTCGGCGCCATACTGCTCGAGCTCGCGGTTGATGATGTGGTAATCCTCGACCGGATCGCGATCCTCAAAACCACCCGTCATGTCGACGACGTGCATGATCAGGGCCGTACGCTCAATGTGGCGCAAGAACTGGTGACCCAGGCCCTTACCCTCGCTCGCGCCTTCGATAAGACCGGGGACGTCAGCAACGACGTAAGAATATTCGCCGGCACGCACCATGCCGAGGTTCGGCACGAGCGTGGTAAACGGGTAGTCGGCGATCTTGGGGCGGGCGGCACTCATGCGCGCGATGAGAGATGACTTACCCACCGAGGGGAAGCCCACGAGCGCGGCATCGGCCATGAGCTTCATCTCGAGCTCAATCCAGTGCTCCTCGGCCGGCTCGCCCAGCTGGGCGAACGCGGGCGCGCGGCGCACCGACGTCACAAAGTGCGTATTGCCGAGACCACCGGCGCCACCAGGGGCCACGACAACGCGCTCGCCATCATGCACCAGATCGGCAATCTCGAACATCGGGGTCTGCGTCTCGGGGTCGAGCTCGCGCACCACGGTACCCATAGGGACCTTGAGAATCAGGTCCTCGCCGCTCTTACCGTTACGACGGGCACCCTGCCCGTGCGTGCCGCGCTCGGCGCGGAAGTGATGCTTAAAGCGGTAATCGATCAGCGAAGACAGCTGAGCATCGGCCTGGATGACGACATTGCCGCCACGACCGCCGTCGCCGCCATCGGGGCCGCCCTTGGGGACAAATGCCTCGCGCCTAAACGACATGCATCCGGCTCCGCCGTCGCCGCCGCACACGTTAATGCGGCTGATATCGGTGAACTGTGACAACAGAATCGCCTCCTACAAAAAAGAGGGAGACCCTTGAATCCTAAAACTCAAGTGCCTCCCACATATGTGCTCTATGAAGGGTGAATTACGCGTTCGCGAGCGGGCGTACGCTGACCCTGTGCTTGATACCCTTGTGGAACTCAACGGTACCGTCGACCAGCGCGAACAGCGTGTCGTCCTTACCACGGCCAACGTTCTCACCCGGGTGGATGTGCGTGCCGTGCTGACGGACGAGAATCGTGCCCGTGGTTACCGTCTGGCCGGCATAGCGCTTCGTGCCAAGGCGCTGACCGCGGGAGTCACGGCCATTACGGGAGGAACCGAGTCCTTTTTTGTGTGCCATTGTGTATACCTACTCTTTCGTTACGAGTGTAATCTACTCGGCGACGGGAGCCTCGGCAACAGCCTCGGCCTCTGCCTTGACAGCCTTCTTGGCGCGGGACGTAGCCTGGACCTTCACGATCTTCAGCTTGGTGAGCTGCTGACGGTGACCCTTCAGACGACGATAGCGCTTGCGCTTGTGGAACTTGAAGACCAGCTGCTTCTCGCCCTTGAACTGCTCAACGATCTGAGCGGTAACCTTGGCCTTGGCCAGCTTGTCGGGATCGGTGACGATCTTCTTACCATCGTTGAGGAAGATAACCGGCAGGGTGACCTTGTCGCCCTCATTGCCCTCGATCTTCTCGACGGTGATGACATCGTCGGTGGCGACCTTGTACTGCTTGCCGCCCGTGTTAACGATTGCGTACATGTTTACTTGCCCTTCATGCATCAGTTAGTGCAACAGCCGAATATAGTAGCAGGCGAAAATACCCCCGTCAACGAGTATGTGGAGCAAATCCACAAGTTCGCACAGGTATGGGGCTGACGAGTCGGCCCTCGTCGTCCTCGCATGCTTGATTCTGACGCTCGACATCGTAGGAGCAGATGGTCACGAGGTCTTGCATACCGGTGGAAACAATAGGTGCATCCACGCCCGGGGTCAAGCGCTGCAACAAAACATCAGCAGCGGAAAGCAAAATTTCCGGACGCATGGAGCCCTCGTTGTCGGCATGGGTGTCGAGCATGAGCACCAAATGGTCCGGGCGCTCCCCCGCCGTGAGCTCATAGCCCACGAGCGTGTGATCCAAATCCAAGCGCTTGCTCTTTTTTCCGCGCGCGTAGTCGATGCCATTGCCCGCGCGCAGCGTGTCGATCGCACGACGCACCTCGTCGGCGCTTACGGGCGCCTCGGGATCCAAGTGCAGGTCGATGCGATACGACAGGCGCGTGAGCTGCGCCGTCAACGCCGGCGTGCGCACGTCGATGTACGCCGCCTCGATGGGCGCCAGATCGGCCGGAGACGCCGCAGCCAGGCGCCCAAACGCCTCGTCGAGCGCCACGAACTCGGTCATAAACAGGTCATACCACTCGCAGGTCGACGACGTACCAACAGGCAGCGCCGAAGAGAAGCCCACGCGCATGTGCGGAGAGAAGCCCTGCGTGACGGCATAGGGAAGCCCCGCACGGCGCACGATGCGCTCAATGGTATGGATTACTTCGAGATGCCCCAGGTACTTAAGGCGATCGCGCTTTCCATAGCGAACACGAAGTCTAAAGAGCGTGGGGTTGTCGGTCAGGCGCTCACTCATGCGCGATCACCCATCAATACATTCTTGGCGTGGAGCGTGGGGCAGATCCCGCAGCCGGTGCACGACGTGCGGGTGCAGTCGGGAGTCGTGACGCCCTCGAGTGAGCGACGGTACTCGCGCTCGAGGAAGCCGCGCGTGCAGCCGGGGCTCACGTGCTCCCACGGCAGGCGCCAGTCCAACTCGTAGGGCAGGTGCACGAGCTCATTGAGGTCGATGCCGTTTTTGGCAGCAGCTTCCTTCCAGTTATCGAGCGAGAAATGCTCTACCCAGGCGTCAAAGCGAGAGCCCGAGCGCCAAGCGTCGATGATGACGGGCGTCATGTCACGACCGGCGCGGGACAGCGCAGCCTCGATGAGCGAGGTCTCGGCATCGTGGTAATGAACGCGGACGGCACGGTTGCGAACGCTCGTGATGAGCAGCTTCTGGCGACGCTTGACGTCGTCGTAGTCGAGCTGCGGGCACCACTGGAACGGCGTGGCAGCCTTGGGGATAAAGACCGAAACCGAGATGGACACCGAGATCGAGCCGCGACGAGCCTTGGGCACCACGGAACGACCGAGCTCCAGCACGTGATCGGCCAGATTGGCGATGGCCACGATGTCCTCGTCGCGCTCGCCGGGAAGGCCCATCATAAAGTAGAGCTTCATGCGGTTCCAGCCGGCCTCGAAGGCCGCCTTGGCCGCACGGTCCAGGTCCTCCTCGGTCACGTTCTTGTTAATGATGTCGCGCATGCGCTGGCTGCCGGCCTCGGGCGCGAACGTCAGGCCGCCCTTCTTTTCGCCGGCGACCGACTCAGCCATATCCACGCCAAACGAATCCAGGCGCTGCGACGGAATAGACACGCGAATACCCGTATCCTCCAGGCGACGGTTGAGCCTGCCGAGCACGTCGCGAATGCAGGAGTGGTCGGTCGTGGAGAGCGAGGTCAGCGACACCTCGTCATAGCCAGTCTTTTCCAGGCCCTGAATCACCGACGAGACGATCTGGTCGGCCGAGCGCTCGCGCACCGGGCGATACGTCATGCCGGCCTGGCAAAAACGACAGCCGCGGGCGCAGCCGCGCAGGATCTCGATAGACAGGCGGTCGTGAACCAGCTGCGCATAGGGCACGCACGACTGCGACAGCGGATTCGTGGCGCCGAAATCCTCGACGACGCGCTTGTAGACCACGGTCGGCGCATCCTTGCCCTCACGTGGCACGGTGTAGCCATGCGGCGAGCAGGGCTCGTCATGACGAACCTCATAGAGTGACGGCACGTAGTTGCCGGCAATGGATGCAAGCTGCTCAACAATCTGCGCGCGCGGGACTCCTTCGTCACGCAGGCGGCGATGCAGCTGGCAGGTCTCGAGCAGCGATTCCTCGCCCTCACCGATGAGGATGGCATCGAAGAAGGCCGCGTACGGCTCGGGGTTGTACACCGAGGGGCCGCCGGCGATGATGATGGGGTCGTCTTCACCTCGGTCGGCCGCTAACAGCGGAATGCCAGCGAGGTCGAGAGCCTCGAGGAAGTTCGTCACCGCCATCTCGTGCGGCACATGCAGGCCGACGATATCAAACGAAGCGACCGGCGCTGCACCCTCGAGCGACAGCAGCGGAATGCCCGCCTCGCGCATGGCGTCACCCATATCGGGCCACGGCACATAGCCGCGCTCGCAGGAGATGCCCTCGGCCTGGTTAAGGATGTTGTAGAGGATGGCGATGCCCTGGTTGGGCAAACCAACCTCGTACACATCCGGGTAGATCAGGCAGCAACGGTAGTCGGCATCGGCCTTGGAAAGCGTGCCCCACTCGTGATCGATATAGCGGCTCGGCTTCTCGACCTTGGCGAGCAACGGCTCAATTAAATGAAAACAATCTTGGTACGGAACGCGCAACGGAAAACCCCTAAGCAGCGAGATCTGATGCGTCCTGGTAGGACGCCATAGGACGGGTAGCGCCCGCGACCGTGGTCACAAGATCGCGAACGCGGGAAAACGTGGCAGTGACTACCTCATTGGCACGGCTGTAGTCGACATCGCGCTCGTAGAGCGAAACGAGCGCACGGCCCATGCCATAGGTGCCCGCGGCAGCAGTGAGCGCCTTGACGGCAAACCCAATATGCGGCGTCTGCTTGACAAGTGCGCGGGTGACCGCTCGGATCACAAGACCGCCGGCAAGCACGCCCGCGACCTCGTAGCCGCGCTCAGGCTTAATGCCGCGTCCAAAGACGGCAGCGAGCTCAAAGAGCATGCCCACCTGCGCCAGCGCCATAACGGGATAATCGGCGCCCGGCAAAAACACCAGCGCACCGGTCGCCATATTGGTGAGCGCGCACGAGGTGATGATACGATTGGCCGCCGCGATGCGCGTGAAGGCAAAGTTCGCCGCAAAAGCCGTTTCCTTGTCGGTGCGATCGAGAATCCAGCGGGCAAGCGTCTCGAGCCGATACGTCTGATCGGTTGCCGCTACCACGCCGAGCATAGGCGTGGACTCCTCGATAAACGGCACCTCCACAGCAGACTCGGCAAGCACGCACACGGGCGCGCCGGCGATCACGAGCTCCTGCACGGCACTCTCCAAGCGGTCGGAACCACACGAGAGCACCAGCACCACATCGGTATCGGTCTTTGGAGCAATTCGCTCCTCCCCCAGACGCTCGACGCGCACAATGCCCGAGGTCGTCTGCGGCACAAAGGCGTCACGCACCGTCTCGGCCAGAAAGCGCGAGGCGGACGAATCCAGATAGACCGAGACGCGCACCGGCGTATCGGAATCCTTCTTAACGGACGCGCCCATCTTAAAAGCGCGGGTCAGCTTATCTACGGGAATTTTCATAGCAAACCCCTCCAGCGGTTACGCGGCGCCCGAACGATGCCGCCATATGGATTGTACGATACCCACCGTCAGCAGCTGAATCATCATCGAAGACGAACCGAAGCTAATAAACGGCAGCGGAATACCGGTAATCGGCATCATGCCGATGCACATGCCGATGTTTTCGAAGGTCTGGAACGCCCACATGCCAACGATGCCCACACACGAAAGACGCAAAAACAGCGACTCGCACTTAAAGGCGACGCGAATCGTCGAGAAGATGAGCAGTACGTACAAGCACAGCAGCAAAAAGGAGCCGCAGAAGCCAAAGGTCTCGGACAAAAAGGCGAAGACGAAGTCGGTGTGGAACTCAGGCAGAAAGCCGCCGGCCGACTGCGTCGCATGCCCCAGGCCCTTACCAAAGAAACCGCCCGAGCCGACCGCGATCAACGACTGCTGCAGATTGTACGCATCGTCCGAATCGGCATTATCGGGGTCGATAAAGACCGTCAGACGGTTCATCTGATACTGCTTGATGAGCACATCATGGCCGAGCAACGAATCAAAGACCGAATCGAGCGCCAGGACGAGGGCCACCAGGCCCACAAGCAGGGCCAGGGTCGACAGCACCCATTCGCGGCGTGCACCGCTCATACAGATGACGATAGCGCCAGAAACCAGCACGACCAGGCCCGATCCCAGGTCGCCCATGGCAACGACGGCCAAAAACGGAATGGACAGCATGCCGCAGAGCTTGACGTAGTCGCGAACGGTATCGATGCGACCGTTATACTGCGAGCCAAGCGTAGCAATAAAGAAGATGGTGATGAGCTTGGCAAGCTCAACCGGCTGGAATGTCAAGCCGATACCGGGAATCTTGATCCAGCCCGTCATGCCCAGACCGCCCGTATAGGACAGACCCGGAATCTTGGGCGAGAGGATCACGATCAGGTCGATGACGAGCAACGCCGTCGAGAAATTGGAAATACCGCGCAGGTCGGAGCGCCAGACCAGCACCGCCAGCACTGCTCCGATGCCAATTCCCAGCAGATGGCGTGAGAACGAAGCATCGGCCTTAAACTGCGAAGCCGACCAGATAATGATGGCACCGTAGGCGACGAGCGCCACAGTAGCCACGAGCACACCGATATGCACCTTTTGGCGAAACGTGCCGCGCGAGGCCGAAAGTTGCTTGTTGACGCGGTCCAGGCTGCTGCGAGAGCCGGTCTTGGTTGAACGGAACAGATCCGCCGGAGAAAAATCCATCGCAACCTCCTATCGAACCGAAGAATCGCCCGAGGCCGAAGAGGTATCGGGCTCGCCATAAATCACGCCGAGCACGTCGCGCACGACATGCATCGCGGTATCTGAGCCGCCGCCGCCCTGCTCCAGGACAGTAGCGATGACATACTTGGGGTCATCGGCCGGTGCATAGGCGCAGAACCACGCGTATTCGTCCTCGCCGCTTTTCTCGCCCGTGCCCGACTTGCCGTATACCTGCGGCGTCAGGGTGCCAAAGTGCGCCGCCAGGGACGTCGATGCCGTGTAAATCACGTCGTGCATGCCGTTGCGAACAAGAGCCAAATCCGAATCGCTGTTGATCTTGGCCACCAAGCGCTTCTTCTTGCCCTTGCCGTTGTACTTATAGGCATCGCCGTCGCCATCGCGCGACACGGCAGACAAAAACACGTGAGGCACGTACTGTTTGCCGCCGTTGGCAAGACCCATATAGGCACACGCCATCTGCAGGGGCGTCACCAGAATGTCACCCTGACCGATGGCAATGTTGGTCATATCGCCGGCATTCCACTTGCGGTCCTCGGCAGAGGCGTCGGTGAAGTACGACTCTTTCCACTCGGCATCGGGAATACGGCCCGCGCCCTCACTCGGCAGATCGATACCGCAGGTCTTGCCTAGACCCCAGCGACGAAAGACCTCCTGCAGGCCCTCGGGATGTTGCTCGTCATAAAAGAACGCCTTGCCCATGTCGTAGAAGACGGGGTCGCACGAGTTGGCGATACCCGACTGCAGCGTCATGGTGCCGTGGCCGGAATGCAGCCAGCAGTACTTGCCCCACGACTTGCCCAGACCCGTCCAATAACCCGTGCAGTTGGTCGTCTGCCCCGACGTGTAGGTTCCAAACTCAAGACCGGCCAGCGCCGAGAGCGGCTTGATGGTCGAGGCCGACATGTACTGTCCGCTAATAGCGCGGTTGAGCAGCGGGTGCGAACCCTTGTCATCATTGAGCTCGGTCCACACGTCATTTGAGACACCGCCGATAAAGACGGACGGATCGAACTTGGGCTCGCTCGCCATGCCCAGGATCTCGCCATTGTTGGGATCGAGACACACTACGGCGCCGTTGCCGGCATTGCTGTAGCCAGTGGTCTTGGCAAGCTCGATAGCGCTCGCCAGCGCCGTCTCGCAGGCCTGCTGGATCTTAAGGTCGAGCGTGAGCTTAATGTCGGAGCCGGCCTTCGCGGGCACGGCGCCGGCCTGACCGGTCACATTGCCCGAGGCATCGACCTTGACGGTCTGCTCGCCACGAATACCCTGCAGCAGGTTTTCGTAGTAGCTCTCAACGCCCGCCTGGCCCACGATATCGCCCGACTGGTACGTAATCTTGCCAGCAGAAGCATCATCATCGCCAGAGGTTTTCTTATTCTGGGCCTCGAGCTGCTCGGAGGTAATGGTGCCGGTATAGCCCAAGATATGACATGCCGTCTCGCCATATGGATACTGGCGCTCGGTACGCTCGGCAATCTTGACGCCCGGGAACTCGCCGGCATGCTCCTGAATATAGGCAACCGTGGAGCGACGGACGTCCGTCGCGATGGTATGCAGGCTCTGTGCGCCCTCTGTATTATCCTGAATATTGCGAAGGACCGCCACGTAAGGCATTCCAAGCACGTTGGCAAGATGGCGAACCAGAACCTCATCCTCGGCAAGGTCGCGGTAGGCCACGACAGCAAGTGAGGGACGGTTCTGGACAAGCGCCACGCCATTGCGGTCGAGGATGCGGCCGCGCACAGCGGGTGTGGTAACGGTGCGAGTCTGATTGCTATTAGCCTGCTTCTCGTAATAGTCCGACGAGACCATCTGCATGCCCCACAGCTTGACGGCAAGTGCCGCAAACATCGCGCCCACACCCGTGGTGAGGATGGAAAAGCGGCCCTTAAAGGCGGTCGCCGCGGTATTGCCCTCGCCCTCGGTGGCGCGCGGGGCCGTTCCATGCTGCGTATCGTAGGTAAAACGGGAATCGCCGCGACGCATGATGACCAGCGCGACCACGATGGCCACAACCAGCACGATACCGGCGATAATAACCGTCAACTGGGAAGACATCTACGGGCCTCCCCTATTTGAGCTTGCGGGTCTTGGGCTTAAAGCGCATACCCGCCTGGCGTCCGCCACGTGCGGAGAATCCATAGCCGGACTGCGGCACGACGCCGGACATCAAAAACGGAATGGCAACCAGACCCGTCAGGATCGAGGACGGCAGCGCATGGCCGAAGATCGCCACGACAAAGCTCGTCTCCAAACCCATAAACAGCAAGATGATGCTGTAGATCACATTAATGACGAGCGCAAAGGCGCCCACAGTGACGCCGCGCGCACTCGGGGTACCGCCCGTCTGACCGACGGCGCTGTGCACCAGGGCAAAAGAACCCACGGTCAGCAGGAGCGACATAACGCCCACCGGCACGGCAGCGGACAGGTCATAGAACAAGCCGCTGCAAAAACCGCACACGACGGCACGGGTCGGGTCGCCCGAGAACACGCTTAGGCACACCAGGATAATCATGAAGTTGACGCGACCGCCCGCAATGGAGATCTGCGGTGCCAGGCCTGCCTGCAGCAGCACGCACACAATGGCAGCGATCACAACCGTGCGGGAGCTCATCCCCTGCTCGTGTAGATCCATGGACATGCCCCCTATTCGCTCGAGCCGGAATCGGTCGTCTCGGACGTGTCGGAACTGTCATCCGAGCTCTCGTCCTTCATCTTGGTTGCAGCATCGCGCGACGTTCCCTGCGGCGTGCTGTTGGCCGTGCTCACGTCCTCATCCGAGGCCGACTGTTCGTCGGTCAGCGAGGTGATGACCAGCACTTCCTCGTTATTCTCGGCCGTGGTCTGAGCGCGCACCACAATGGTGTAGTACACGTCGTTTGCCGATTTCTCAACCGACGAGACGGTGCCAAGCGGAAGGCCCTTGGGGAACACGCCACCGATGCCAGAGGTCACGATGATATCGCCAACCTTAACATCGGAGTCGACGCTCACGTACTCAAGACGCAGCGTGCCGTCAGCCTGACCCTGCAGCATACCCTGGGCGCGCGTGTCCTGCACCATGGCGGACACGCCCGAGTTCTCGTCGCCAATCAGGCGCACGGTAGAGGTCTTGGCCGATACCTCGATAATCTGGCCGATAACACCGGCAGAACTCGTCACGGGCATGTTGATGGTAAGGCCGTCGGCAGAGCCCTTGTCGATGGTAACGGTCGAGGTCCAGGCATCGCCGGAGGCACCAACGATACGAGCTGCGGTAGATTTGAGGTTGTAGGTCGATTGCAGCCCGACCAGGCCCTCCAGGCGCTCGGCAGTCTTTTGAGCCTCAGAAAGCTCGGCGACCTTAGAGGTCAGCTCCTCATTTTGCTTCTTGAGCTCGTCGAGCGTGTCCTGCGACGCCGTTAGGTTAGAGAACACGTTGCCAATCGCATTGAAGGGAGCCGCCACAGCCGAGCCCACAAAGCGCACCGGAGAGGTAATCGTCGTTACGCCCGAACGCACGGCATGAATCGGCCCTGCCTCGCCCTCGCGGATGTAAAACGTGAGCAGCAACACCGAAATCAGGCTGAAAACAATCAACGGGCGCATACCCGTTGATTGTCGCTTGGTATTCAGATTTGTGGAGAAACCCGAAGATCGTGCCAAATGGAATCCACCTTTTGGAAATTAAGCATTGGTCTGGACGAAGCCGCCATCAAACGCATTGGCCTCGAGCACGCGGGCGCAGCCGTTAACGACGTTATCGAGCGCCGTGGGGCTGACGTTGACCGAAACACCGGTCTCATCGCGCAGGCGCACGTCGAGACCGCGCAGCAGCGCGCCGCCACCAGTCAGCAAAATGCCGTAGTACATAAGGTCCGAGGCAAGATCGGGAGGCGTAGCGTCGAGTGCGTCCTTGACGGCCTTGGCCATCTCGTCGAGCGGCTTGTTGAGCGCGCGACGAATCTCCTCGCTCTCGATGCGCACGGTCTTGGGCAGACCGGTGATCACGTCGCGGCCGTTGACCTCGACGTCAAGCTCGTCCTTGAGCGGCACGGCGGAACCGACCTTGATCTTGATGTCCTCTGCCGTACGCTCGCCGATGGCCAGGTTGTAGGCATCTCGAACGTGCGTGAGGATAGCCTGATCGAACTCGTCGCCGGCAATACGGATGGACTGCGAGACGACGATGCCGCCCATAGCAATAACGGCAACCTCGGTGGTACCGCCGCCGATGTCGATGACCATGGAGCCGGTGGGTTCCTCGACGGGCAGATCGGCGCCGATAGCGGCGGCCATGGGCTCCTCGATCAGGTAGGCCTGGCGAGCGCCAGCCTGGATCGTGGCCTCAAAGACAGCACGCTTCTCGACCGACGTGACGCCGGAGGGAACGCAGACGACAACGCGCGGACGCGGGGTCCACGGATAGCGCTTCTCGGACGCCTTGTCGATAAAGTAGCGAAGCATAGCCTCGGTAACATCGAAGTCAGCGATGACGCCGTCCTTCAGGGGACGAACGGCCACGATGTTGCCGGGCGTACGGCCGAGCATGCGCTTTGCCTCGATACCGACCGCCAGGATGCGCTCGTCGTTCTTGTCGATGGCGACGACAGAGGGCTCGCGAATGACGATGCCCTTGCCGCGCACGGAGACAAGCGTATTTGCGGTGCCGAGGTCGATCGCAAGATCGCCCGCATAGCTACCGAAGAACATATCCATCAAAGAAAACAACGCAACTCCTGATGTGTTGGATGATTGCTGGAAAACTACTAGCTCATCATACTAGCGCAAGCCCGGCACCTCACTTGCGGTGAAGCGCCGGGCAAAGCTAAATCCCATAAGGTCACTACTGGTTGTCAGCAGCCGAGAAATCCATATCGAGCGAGGAAACGGCCCAGCCGATATGGTTGTCGGAGCGCACGAATTTGACGGTGTACTCCTGCTCGCCGCCCTTGGACAGCGATGCCTTCACCTTAGCGGTCGTCTCGGTCATGGACTGATCCATGCCCTCGACGGACACGGTGGCGCCCTGCGGAATCGAGGAGATGATCATCGACTTGGCGTCCTCGGACAGGCTCGAGGCCAGGCAAGACTCGGCCTTTGCGGTGTCACCGTCGCCGGCAGCCTGGAACAGATCGGTGATAACCGACTCCTGCGAGGGGAAGCCAAAGCCGCGCGTGTAGGCAAAGCCCAGACCGCCCGCAGCAATCAAAATGAGCAGAAGCAGCACGATGAAGACCTTGAGACCCGTGTGGCGATGGCGACGACGGACCTTGGCCTGCTTACGATCCTGACGGTCCTGCTGGACCATCTCGGACTCGGACAGCGTAAAGAAGCCGGTGTCCGAGGGATCGGGCATAAACTGACCGGTCGCGCCCGTAGGATCGAGCGGATCGACGGCAGGAGCGTCCATCGCGGGCGCCGGAGCCGTGGCCATAGCCGTCTGGGCAGACAGTGCGGCAAGCGAATCATGCACGCGGGCAAGCTCATCGGCCTGCTCGGAGGTGAGCTGGTAGATGCCATCGGCAGTAGCGGCGTTAAAGGCGTCGAGTGCGTCGGAGGGGCGGCCGGCGGCAGAAAGTGCCTGACCCATGCCGGCGTTGAGCGCACGCGTGTCGTCGCGGGGGCCGGCAAAGTCGATAGCCGTGCGGTAGGTCTCCACGGCATCCGCCGGACGGCCAAGCTTAATGAAGCAACGACCGAGCTCACCGAGCGCGGCGGCAGGAGCCGGATTGGCGCCGTCGATGGCAGCCTGACGGAAGGCAGTACCCGCGTTGGCATAGTCGCCCGACTGGAACAGCGCGTTACCCAGGCCCAGATAGGCCTTGAACGGCGTGGCATAGGAAGCATCCTGCGTAGCGGCAGAAAACGCCTGGGCTGCGGTCACATAGTCACCCACGGCAGAAAGCGCCTTGCCGCGGTTGGTGAGCAGCGCGCCGCGCTTGCCATAGGTGCCGTCGTTGAGGGCAGCGGCATAGGCCTCGGCGGCCTCGGCATACATGCCCAGGTGCATCAAGGCGTTGCCACGAAGGTGATCGGCCTCGCCCATAATCTCATCGGGAGTCTTTGCCGCCCCAAGCATCTGGGCTGCAGCGGAAAAATCACCCGCGCGGTAAGCGGCGCGGCCCTGTTGGATCAGCTGGCTATTCAAGGAAGTCCCCTTTACTCGTGAACGATCTCGACGTGGACGATCTCGTCGCCGGCACGCAGCTGCGAAATCACATCGAGGCCCTCGACCGTGGTGCCAAAGACGGTGTAGCCGGAGTCGAGGTTATGCTGGGCGCCAAGGCAGAAGTAGAACTGCGAACCTGCGGAATCGGGATCCATGGAACGTGCCATGGCAAGCGCGCCGTCGACGTGGCTGTTACGCGGATTGGTAGCGAACTCGCCCTTGATGCAGTAACCGGGGCCGCCGGTACCGGGTATGCCGTCGGGGCCCTCAAGCCCGGCGGCGACATCGGCGCCGGACATATCGCGGGTATTGGGGTCGCCGCCCTGGATCACAAAACCGGGCACATAGCGATGGAACTTAAGGCCATCGTAAAAACCCATCGTGGAAAGCTCGCAGAAGTTTGCCACGTGAATGGGGGCGCCCTCGCCGTCAAACTTGACCTTGATGGTGCCCTTCGACGTCTCGATCACCGCGCACTCATCGCCGACAAGCTGATACTCGGGCGTGTAGAGCTCTTTCTTAAAACCAAACATGTGGTTCCTTCCTCGTGCGTTTAAAGCATATTTGTTCGAATTGTAGCAATAAGCACAGGCTTTCATCAATTGCGCACGCAGGTTATACCGCTTATGGCGCATTAATTACGAGCGCTGCTGCGGCTTCCAAGCGCCCACGTTGGCATCGTACTGGTTGAGCGCGCTGTTGCCGCCCTTCGCGATGGGTGCCAAGATCTCGCTCTGGTGAGCGCTCAGCGACTCACCGTCAGGAATGGATAGCGAGATGTCCCAGCTCTGGCAAATCACGTCGACGCGCTCGTACATCCACTCGGCAAGCTGCTTAAGGTGGGCGATATCGTCCACATAGACCGTATCGTCCTGGTACTTAAGGTTGTCGAGTTCGTCTTGCGTCTTTTTGATCTGATCGCGCAGGGCATAGGCGCTCTGCGACAGCTCCTGGCGCGTGGACAGAGGCGTGCGCAAATAGCCGCTGTTAAACGAATCGATGACCTCGCCGATCTGATCATTGTTGTACGACACAATGGTCTGGTACAGGCTGTCGAGCTTGGTGTAGAGCTGATCATCGGTCAAGACCGTCTCCTCCTGCACCACCTCGGCAGCATCGTCCTGCTTGGCATCGTCCTCGGCCGCCTCGCCCTTCTGGCGCGTGGGGAAGGTGGTCTGAGCAGCCTGGCCAAATTGGTCATAAAACCCGGGCATGACGCCCAGGGGGTCGGCCGTCACAAACCAATAGGCACCGCCACACACGGCCGCGAGCAGGGCTATGACAATAACCGGCTTGGGAATATGGCGCTTATGCTTGTGGTAGGCATCCTCGTCGGGATGCACCTTGCGCTTGGGCTTTTGCTTATTGGACTGAGCATCATCACGCAAGGACACCGGCATCGGCATGTCCACCTTGGGGATGCCAAAATCCTTGTCGAAGGCAGGTAGCACGCAGGTCTCGTTGGGATCGGCGGCATCCGAGAGCACCGCGGCGGCAGAGGCCGGCGCATGGGGCACCTCGATATCGATCTGCTCCTGCGTCAAGCGCGGAAAGCCGGCCGTGCGGCCTGCCGCCAGATCGGATGCGGCCGCGTCTTTGGAAAGGATGCCCGGGGCAGGGCGCCCGCACTTGGGACAGGTGCGATCATGCGGAGACAGGCGTGCGCCGCAACCATCGCAGAATACGAACTCGGTATGCTCGGGACCGTCGCCCGGACCAACGTATGCGTTGCAATAGGGGCAGAACGAGGCGCCGTCCTCTATGGTCTTAAGGCAATGCGGGCAGATCACGGCTTCCTCTTTTCGGAGCAATTCATACAGTCGAAGTTAGAGCATAGCATCGCCACGCCCCCACAGGGGCAAGGCACCAATTCAACATCGCCAGGGCAGTCTTTGTGGAGGGATGATTTTTCTGGGACGGGGATTAAAAAATCATTAGGTAAACAATGATTTTTTAATCCCCGTCCCAGAAAAATCATCCCCCGGGCGGCTGGGGCTAGGCCTTCTTTGCAGGCTTTTTCTTTTTGCTTGGCATCGAGACTTTAATGCCTTGGGCGGACTTGGTCACGCGAGAGCGCTTGGCTCCGGTACCCTTCTTTTTCTTGGGCTGGGCCTGGGCCACGCCCTCGAGTGCGCGGGCCTCGGCCTCGCGAGCGGTGCGATCTTCGCGGCGCTGCGCCATGTCGGCGGCGACGCGCTTGGCAAAACGCTCGGCCGTCGAGCCCGTCGAGCTCACCTTGCCGCCACCGCGACCCAGGCGGACGCGCACACCGCGGCCAAAACCAGTTGCGGCATGACGACGACGCGGCTTGAGCGAATCCATCATCGTGGCAAGCTTAAAGAACACCGAGCAGGTAAAGACCACGATGACAGCCAAGATAACCATCTGGCCCATCGACAGGTTGGCAATGGACAGCAGCTCCGGGAATCCGATAACGCCCACTAGGATGCCGGCGACTACAAACACAAAAAGCACCACACGTAAGGGCGTGAGAGGCTGCGAGATGCGCCAGATCAGGCTAACGCTCGCCGCGCACGACGTAAGCAGGCACATCGTAGACAGCGTGAGCTGGCTAAAGCCAAACACGCGCGCCACAAAGATATCGAGCGCCGCAGCCAAAATGACCGCAATCGACGCCGGCAGTGCACGCTTGAGTACGTTCGTCAGGAACGATCCCTTCACGCGAGCATTGTTGGGCTCCAAGCCCAACACAAAGCCCGGCGCGCCGATGCAGAAGAAGTTGATGAGCGTCATCTGGATGGGCTCGAAGGGGTACGGCGGCAGCACGATGCACAGCGCCGCCAGGCCCATCGAGAACAGCGTCTTGGTCAGGAACAGCGAGGCCGAACGCTGCAGGTTGTTGATGGAACGACGGCCCTCGGCCACCACGGCGGGCATCGAGGCAAAGTCGTTGTCGACGAGTACGATCTCGGCCACGTTGCGCGCGGCATCGGAACCGGCCACCATGGCGACGGAACAGTCGGCCTCCTTGAGCGCCAGCACGTCGTTGACGCCGTCGCCCGTCATGGCCACGGTGTGCTCGCGGCGCTTGAGCGCCTGCACGAGCTCGCGCTTCTGCTGCGGGGTCACACGACCAAAGACATGGTAGCGGTCCACTGCGGCGTCGAGCTTGGCCGGCGTATCGAGCGTCGTGGCGTCCACATAAGCGTCCGCCCCCGGCACGCCCACCACGCGCGCAATCGACGACACCGTACGCGGGTCGTCGCCGCTGATCACGTTGAGGGTCACGCCCTGTTCGTTAAAGTAGCCGATGGTCTCGGCCGCCGAGGTACGAATCTCGTCGCGGATGGTCACAAAGCCCACGGGCTCGGCCTCGCCCACCATATCGCCATCGGGCGTAAAGCCGTCCACGCGCGCCACCACGAGCACGCGGCAGGTATCGGCAAGCTCGGCGACACGGTTCTCGACCTGCGAAAACACACGATCAGAGAGCACAAACTGCGCCGCACCCATCACATAGGAGCCCTGCGCAAACGACGCGCCGCTCCACTTTTTGGAGGACGAGAACGGAATGACCGACAGCGGCTCAGACACCTCGACCGGGCGATCGGCGTAATAGTTGAGCAGCGCCTGGCAGGTCTCGTTGGCATCGGCCGAAGTCGCACGCGCCACGTTAGCCAGCGCAAAATCGAGCACTGTGGTATCGACGGGAACAGCCGCCTCGTCCGAGTCCACGCCAAAGCCAACACCCTCAACAGGCAGCGGATACGTGCCCTCGACCTCCATACGGCCCGACGTGATGGTGCCCGTCTTGTCCAGGCACAGCACGTCGACGCGAGCGAGCGTCTCGATGCAGTAGAGCTGCTGTGCCAGCACCTTGCGGCGGGCCAGGCGCACCGTGGCGATGGCGAGCACCGACGAGGTCAGCAGCACCAGGCCTTGCGGGATCATGCCCAGCAGGGCACCCACCGTGGACAGCAGCGCCGACGAAGGCACATGACCAGCCAACAGCTCGGAGAAGCACCACGAAAGCGCGCTATCGCCCGGGGTTCCCGCGGCATCCCACAGCTCGCTCACACTCGAGGCAAACAACGCCAAACCGAGCGGAATCATAATGAGGCTCGCGAAGCGTACGATGGCGTTGAGCGCGTTCATGATCTCGGAATTGACCTTTTTGACGTACTTGGCCTCATTGTTGATCTTGGCCACGTAGTTGTCGGCGCCGACATGGATCACACGGGCGCGCAGCAGGCCCGAGTCGATAAAGCTGCCGCTCATGAGCTCGGAGCCGGGCTGCTTTTTGATGAGATCGCTCTCGCCCGTCAGCAGGCTCTCGTTCACGAGCGCCTCGCCCGACACCACCACGGCGTCGGCCGGAATCTGGTCACCGCGCCCCAGGCGAATAATGTCGTCGAGCACGATCTGGTCCAAGTCGAGCTCCACCTCGGCACCGTCGCGCACCGCGATGGCCTTCTTAGAGGTCAACAGCGTGAGCTTATCGACCATCTTCTTGGAACGCATGGACTGAATGACGCCAATAGCGGTATTGAGGAACACCACGAACAGGAACGTCAGATTCTTAAACGAACCGGTCAAAATGACCAGGAAAGCCAAGATCACGTTGATCAAATTGAACAGCGTGCAGAGGTTCTCGATGATGAGCTCTTTGACCGACTTGGTCTTGAGCTCCATGTTGCGGTTGATCTTACCGGCGGCGATGCGCTCCTCGACCTCGGCGGTCGAAAGCCCACGCTCGATATCCGTTGCTGCCATACCACGTCCCATCACGTCGCGTCGGTATAAGAAAACCGCCCGGACCATGCGAGGTTCGGACGGTCTTACGTTCGATGGTGCCCCATGTTGGATTCGAACCAACGGCCTTCTGCTCCGGAGGCAGACGCTCTAATCCCCTGAGCTAATAGGGCCAACGTTTGGCATTATACCCAAGTGCACCGCGGGCTATCAAAATAAAAGAAAAAGCTTTGCAATTCCGAGGAAGACGCGGCGCAACGGCCCACTTTAGAAGGCAAAAGCGAGTCAGATAGTATAAACTCTCATACACCATATATACACGGCTCGCGATGCGGGCCGTTTTTGCAAAAGTTATCCATCGAGGTGAGAGGCACACCATGATTGCAATTTTAAAGCAGAGCGCCAGCGACGAGGCCGTCAGCCATATCGTCAGCTGGATTGAGAAAAAGGGCCTGAAGACCGATGTCTCGCGCGGCGAGAACGAGACGATCATCGGCCTGGTGGGCGATACGACCAAGATCGACCCGTTCCTGCTCGAGTCCATGGATGTCGTCGAGCGCGTACAGCGCGTCTCCGAGCCGTTCAAGCGCGCCAACCGCAAGTTCCACCCCGAGGACTCCGTCATCGACTGCGGCCACGGCGTCAAGATCGGCGGCGACCAGTTCCAGGTCATCGCCGGCCCGTGCTCCGTCGAGGGCGAGAACCTCATCCGCATCGCCCGCCGCGTGAAGGCCGCCGGTGCCACGATGCTGCGCGGCGGTGCCTACAAGCCCCGCACCTCCCCCTACGCCTACCAGGGCATGGGCCCCGCCGGCCTCGACCTGCTGTGCGAGGCGTCTGCCGAGCTCGACATGCCGATCGTCACCGAGATCATGGATCCACGCGACGTGCAGGTCTTCTTGGACAAGAAGATTGACGTCATGCAGATCGGCGCCCGCAACGCCCAGAACTTCCCCCTGCTCAAGGAGGTCGGCAAGACCCAGACCCCGATTCTGCTCAAGCGCGGTATGTCCGGCACGATCGACGAGCTGCTTATGGCAGCCGAGTACATCATGAGCGAGGGCAACGACAACGTCATCCTGTGCGAGCGCGGCATCCGCACCTTCGAGACCCGCACCCGCAATACCTTCGACCTCAACGCCGTGCCGGTGCTGCACCACCTGTCGCACCTGCCCGTCGTCGCCGACCCCAGCCACGCCACCGGCTACACCCGCTACGTCGAGCCCATGGCGCTCGCCGCGACCGCCTGCAGTGCCAACGGCCTGGAGATCGAGGTCCACGACGAGCCGAGCCGCGCCTGGTCCGACGGCGCCCAGGCCCTCACCCCCGATCAGTTCGATGACACCATGCGCCGCATCCGAGCCATCCGCGAGGTCGTCTGCCAAGAGACCATGGAGTAGCCCATGGGTACGGTGAGAAACGCGCGCGTTAACCAGGGTGGCCCCAAGTGCGCCGGCATCGTCGGCCTTGGCCTCATCGGCGGCAGCTTTGCCCGCGGCTATGCGCAGGCGGGCGTCCGCGTGCTGGCCTGGGACCCCGATGACGATGTCATGACGGCCGCCAGCATGGGCACTGTCGCCGGAGAGCTCAACGACAAGACACTCGGCGAATGCGACATCATCGTCCTGGCTTGCTACCCCGAAGCCTGCATCGAGTGGCTCGAGGCGCATGCCCAGGCACTCGCCGACGCCACCGATACCGAGGCCATCATGGGCCCCGTGGTGATCGACACGGTGGGCGTCAAAGGCATCGTGTGCGAGCGTGCCTTTGAGCTTGCCCGCGAGCACGGCTTTTACTTTGTGGGTGCGCACCCCATGGCGGGCACGCAGTACTCGGGCTACGCTAACTCTCGTGCCGACCTGTTCCAGGGCGCCCCGCTGGTGCTCGTACCGCCCACGGTAGACGATGCGCTCAAGCTGGAGCTTTTGGGCCAGGTGCGCGAGATGGTGCGCCCCTTGGGCTTTGGCAAGTTCAGCGTGACCAGCGCCGCCGAGCACGATCGCGTCATCGCCTTCACGAGCCAGCTTGCGCACGTGGTATCCAACGCCTACGTCAAAAGCCCCACTGCCCAGGTCCACCACGGCTTTTCGGCCGGTAGCTACCGCGATCTTACCCGCGTGGCGCACCTCAACCCGCAAATGTGGTCCGAGCTCATGATCGACGACGCCGACGCACTCGCCTTCGAGATCGACCATCTGATCGAGTCGCTTGGCGCCTACAGCCGTGCGCTCAAGGACCGCGACCAGCGCTATCTGGAGAATCTCCTTGCCGAGGGCGACCGCATTAAGCGCGCGCTCGACGACGAGGTCTCCCACTAGACCACCTATCACGCCAGGTCGAAAGGACCGAAGCTTATGGCGATTACCATCGATATCGACACCGCACGCCCCTACCAGGTGCATGTTGGCACGTTTTTGCTGGAGCAGGCGGGACCGCTCGTGCGCGCCACTGCCGGCGGCACCAAGGCCGTCATCGTGACGGACACCAACGTGGGCCCGCTCTACCAGATGCCCGTTAAGCAGAGCCTGGAGGCGTCAGGCTACGAGGTGAGCATCTGCACCTTCGAGGCCGGCGAGGCTCATAAGCGCGCCGAGACCTATGTTGCCATTTTGGAGTTTGTGGCCGAGCACGAGCTTTCGCGCTCCGACGTGATCGTGGCACTTGGCGGCGGCGTCGTGGGCGACGTGGCGGGCTTTGTGGCCGCCACCTACATGCGCGGCTGCAAGTTTGCGCAGATCCCGACGAGCCTGCTCGCCATGGTGGATTCGTCGGTGGGCGGCAAGACCGCCATCGACCTGGCTGCCGGCAAGAACTTGGCCGGCGCCTTTTGGCAGCCGAGCGTGGTTATCGCCGACGTGGGGTGCCTGGCCACCCTCACGCCCGAGCAGTTCGCCGACGGCTGCGGCGAGGTCGTCAAGCACGCCGTGATCGCCGACCCGGAGCTTTTCGCCGAGCTGGAGAAGACCCCGCTCACGCTCGAACTACTCAACCGCGATGTGGCCCGCGTAGCGCTCATCATCGCCCGCAACATCGACATCAAGCGCGCCGTGGTCGTCGCCGACGAGCGCGAGACCAACCAGCGCAAGCTGCTCAACTTTGGACACAGCGCCGGACACGCCGTCGAGGCCTGCGAGCACTTTGAGCTCGGACACGGCAACTGCGTGTCGATCGGCATGGGCATCATCACGCGCGCCGCAGCCCTGCACGGCGTTTGCGATGCAGAGCTGCCCGGTCGTATTGAGGAGCTCTGCGCCCGCCATGGTCTCAAGACCCGCTGCGACCTAGATGCCGATGCCGTCTTTGCCGAGGCGCTCCACGACAAGAAGCGCACGGGCGACACCATCGACCTGGTGATTCCGCACGGCATTGGCCGCTGCAGCATCGACCGCACGCCGCTTTCCACTTTCCACGAACTCATTGCCGAAGGTCTCGGCCAGAAGGGAGACGCATCCGCATGCTAGCCCGCATCATCCCGTCCCCGCTCAAGGGCACCGTTCCCGCCATCGCGTCCAAGTCGATGGCGCATCGCCTGATCATCTGCGCCGCGCTTGCCAACGGCGAGACGCACGTCACCTGTAACACCACCTGCGCAGACATCGAGGCTACGGTGCGTTGTCTCACGGCCCTGGGCGCTCGCATCGAGACCGTCGAGGACGGCTTCCAGGTCCATCCAACCATGAAAAGCGTTGAATTTGGCCTGCTCAAGGCCCTTGCCGGCGGCACGCTCGACTGCGGAGAGAGCGGCTCCACACTACGCTTTATGCTGCCCGTCGCCTGCGCACTGGGAGCAGAGGCCACGTTTGTGGGTCAGGGACGCTTGGGCGCCCGTCCGCTGTCCCCGCTCTCGGACGAGATCATCGCCGCCGGCTGCGACCTACAGGGCCTGGGCGGTTTTCCGCTCAAGACGAGCGGCCGCATGCGCCCGGGCACCTTTGTGCTGCCGGGCAACGTGAGCTCGCAGTACATCTCGGGCCTGCTGCTGGCAGCCCCGCTGTTGGCCCAGCCCTCCTGCGTGCAGGTGACCGGCCTCATTGAGAGCCGCCCCTACATCAACCTGACAATCCAGGCCATGAAGGCCTTTGGCGTCGAGGTCAACGTCGAGCGTATTCCGGCCAAGGACGGCCAGCCCGAGATCACAAACTTCCGCGTGAGCAGCGGCTCGTACCGCACGCCCGGCAGCGTAGCCGTCGAGGGCGACTGGTCCAACGCCGCCTTTTGGCTGTGCGCCGGCGCCATCGGCACCGACCCCATCACCGTCGAGGGCGTGTCGCTGAGCTCCGCACAGGGCGACCGCAACGTGCTTGCCGCGCTTTCGCGCTTTGGCGCCCGCATTGTGCGCTCCACCAACGCCGCCACCGTGCAGTCCGACAAGCTTGCCGGCTTTGAGATGAGTGCGCACGACATCCCCGACCTGGTGCCCGTTATCTCGGCCGTAGCATCGCTCGCGCAGGGTCGCACCTTCATCCGCGATTGTGCACGCCTGCGCATCAAGGAATCCGACCGCTTGGTCACCACCACTCGCGAGCTCACCGCGCTGGGCGCGCAGGTGCGCATCGCCGGTGACGACCTCATCATCAAGGGCGTCGACGCCTTTACCGGCGGCGAGGTCGATTCGCACAACGACCACCGCATCGCCATGATGGCCGCCATCGCCGCGAGCCGCGCCACCGACGAGGTCGTAATCCACGGCGCCGAGGCCGTCAACAAGTCCTATCCCGATTTCTTCGACCACTACCGCCTGCTGGGCGGCAAGGTCACGCTCGAGGAGGAGTAGCATGTCCTCGACCTTTGGCAACGTCTTGCATCTGAGCATCTTCGGCCAGTCGCACTCCCCTGCTATCGGCTGCTCGCTCGATGGCATCCCGGCGGGCATCGCCGTGGACCAGGAGAAGCTGCAGGCCTTCCTAGACCGTCGCGCCCCCGGTCGCGACGAGACCGCGACCAAACGCCGCGAGGCCGACGCGGCCCACATCATCGCCGGTGTTGTCGATGGACATACCACCGGCGCGCCCATTGCCGCGATTATCGAGAACACCAACACGCGCTCCAAGGATTACTCCGAGCTGCGCCGCAAGCCCCGTCCCGGACATGCGGACTTCCCTGCGCGCGTGAAGTATCACAACATGCACGATGTCGCTGGTGGCGGGCATTTCTCCGGCCGCCTGACGGCACCCCTATGCATCGCCGGCGGGATCGCGCTGCAGGCACTCGAGGCCCGCGGCATTCAGGTCATGGCGCACGTCGCGCAGATCGGCGGCATCTCCGACCTGCCCATGGACGATATGGTCTATCGCGAGGCCGACCGCAAGGCGATCCTTACGAACGACCTGCCCTGCATTGACGCCGCCGCAGCCGGCCGCATGCGCGAGGAGATTCTGGCCGCGCGCGACGAGCTCGACAGCATCGGCGGCATCGTGGAGTGCGGCATTTACGGGCTTCCCACGGGCATAGGCGACCCCATGTTCGACGGCATCGAGAACCGCATCGCGCAAATCGCGTTTGGCATTCCCGCCGTAAAGGGCGTGGAGTTTGGCATGGGCTTTGCCGTGGCCGCCATGCGCGGCAGCGAGAACAACGATCCGTATCGCATCGATGCCGAGACCGGCGAGATCGAGGTCGAGTCCAATAACGCCGGCGGCATCCTGGGCGGTATTTCGACCGGCGCGCCCGTCATGTGGCGCATGGCCGTAAAGCCGACGCCCTCAATTGGCCGCGAGCAGCAGACCGTAGACATGGACGCCATGGAAAATGCCGAGCTCTCGGTCCACGGCCGTCACGATCCCTGCATCGTCCCCCGAGCCGTCCCCGTAGCCGAAGCAGCCGCCGCCCTCGCCATCTGGGACGCCCTCCTAGAAGACGCCGGACAGCTTTAGTCCACCCACCCCAAGGGTAGTTAATTTGGGACGGGGCTATTTTAGCTACCCCCATATGCCAGTTGATATTTGCCCTGGCACCCATCGATTCGTCGACAGTCAAAGGGTAGCTAAAAAAGCCCCGTCCCAAATTAACTACCCCAGGCAACCATTCACGAAAGGGGTCCCTATGGACCTTGCCGATATTCGCAAAGCCATCGATGGCATCGACACCACGCTCCTCAACAGCTTTGTCGAGCGTATGGACATTGCCACCGAGGTCGCCAAGTCAAAAATCGAGATGGGCAAGGCCGTCTTCGACCCCGCCCGCGAGCGCTCCAAGCTCAACAACCTCGCCAGCCGCGCGCCCGAGCGCTACGAGGCGCAGACCATCGCCCTGTTCCGTCTCCTCATGAGCATGAGCAAGGCCGAGCAGCAGCGCTACATCAACGAGCTCAAGGGCATCACCGTCTCGCAAAAGGCCCATGCCACGGCTGCAGCCTCCGACACGCCCTTCCCTCAAACGGCCACCGTTGCCTGCCAGGGCGTGGAAGGTGCCTATAGCCAGATCGCCGCGTGCAAACTCTTCGACGTGCCCGACATCGCGTTTTTCGAGACCTTCGAGGGCGTCATGCGCGCCGTGCGCGACGGCTTTTGCGAGTTTGGCGTACTGCCCATCGAAAACTCAACCGCCGGCTCGGTAAACGCCGTCTACGACCTGCTCGCACAGTTCAACTTCCATATCGTGCGCTCGCTGCGCCTCAAGATCGACCACAACTTGCTCGTCAAGCCCGGCACCAAGCTCGCCGACGTGCGCGAGGTCTACAGCCACGGCCAAGCCATTGCCCAGTGTGCCGGCTTTATTGAGTCCCACGACCTGCACGCCACCAAGTATCTCAACACGGCTATGTCGGCCGAAATGGTCGCCAACTCCGAGCGCACCGATGTCGCCGCTATCGCTTCGCGCAGCTGCGCGGCACTCTATGGCCTGGAGGTGCTGGAGCCCAACATTCAGGACTCGGACAACAACTACACGCGCTTTGTCGTCATCAGCCGCGAGCCGCGCGTCTACCCCGGCGCTAATCGCACCTCGCTCATGATCACCACGGCCAATGAGCCGGGTGCGCTCTATCGCGTGCTCGAGCGCTTCTACGCGCTCAACATCAACCTCATCAAGCTCGAGAGCCGTCCCATCCCCGGCCGCGACTTTGAGTTTATGTTCTACTTTGATCTGGACTGCCCCTTTGGCAGCAAGGCCCTCGACGACCTGCTCGATTCCATCGACGACGTGTGCGAGAGCTTCACCTACTTTGGCAGCTACACGGAGGTGCTCTAGATGACCGATACCGCCGCAACCCGTCCCTACGGCGTGCTGGGCCGTGTGCTGGGCCACAGCTACACCCCGACCATCTACAAGGAGCTCGCTGGGCTCGAGTACGTGCGATTTGAGCGCGAGCCCGAGGACCTCGCGGCCTTTATGATGGGCGACGAGTGGGAGGGCACCAACGTGACCATCCCCTACAAGCGCGCCGTCATGGAGTATCTGGACGAGCTGAGCCCGCTCGCCGAGCGCATGGGCAACGTCAACACCATCACGCGCCTGCCTGACGGCCGCCTGCGCGGCGACAACACCGACTACTTCGGTTTTCAGTGCCTGGTCGAGGAGCTGGGGGTTGATGTTGCCGGCAAGAAGGTCCTCGTGCTTGGCGCCACCGGTGGTGCCGGCACCACGGCAAGCACGGTGCTCGGCGACCTTGGCGCCACCGTGGTGCCCGTGGGCCGCACGAGCGAGGTCAACTACGGCAATATCGCGCAGCAGTCCGACGCCGCCCTGCTCGTCAACTGCACGCCCGCCGGCATGTTCCCCCACTGCCCCGACGCGCCTTGCACGCTCGAAGGGCTCGATGCGCTCGAAGGCGTTATCGACATTGTCTACAACCCCGCCCGCACGGGACTCATGCTCGAGACCGAGCGCCGCGGCATCCCCTGCATCGGTGGCCTGCTGATGCTCGTGGCCCAAGCGGCACAGGCCGTCGAGCGCTATACCGGCCAAGTCACCCCGCGCAAGCGCATCCTAGACGTAACGGAGCGTCTGTCCCACCGTGAACAGAACATCGCGCTGATCGGCATGCCGGGCTCGGGCAAGACCCGCGTGGGTGAGCAGATTGCCCTGCTCACGGGTCGCGAGCACATCGACCTGGACCGCGCCCTCGAGGAACGCCTCGGCATGCCCTGCGCCGACTTTATCGTCAAGCGCGGCGAGGCCGCCTTCCGCGAGCAGGAGACGGCTGCGCTAGCCGACATCTCCAAGCGCAGCGGCCTGGTGCTTTCCACCGGCGGTGGCGTGGCCACGCGAGACGAGAACTATCCGCTGCTGCACCAGAACAGCAAAATTGTGATGCTCAACCGCAAGCTCGAAGAACTCGCCCACAAGGGCCGCCCCATCACCGCACGCGACGGCATCGATAAGCTCGCGGAACAACGTATGCCACGCTACCGCGCCTGGGCCGACCACATCATCGACTCACGCGACTGCGCCGCCAATACCGCCCAAGCCCTCCTCGACACCCTCCCACCCGCTCTCTAAAAAAACCACCACAAAGGGGACAGGCACCTTTGTGGTGGTTTCTCGACTGCAAAGGAAGCAACCATGAAAGCACTCGTCATCAACGGCCCCAACCTCAACATGCTCGGCATTCGCGAGCCGGGCATCTATGGCAGCGACAACTACGACCGCTTAGTGCAGATCTGCCAGGAGGCAGGCGCCGCGCAGGGCTTTGACGAGGTCGAGGTCTTCCAGTCCAACCACGAGGGCAGCATCGTCGACAAGATCCAGGAGGCATACGGCAAGGTCGACGGCATCGTCATCAACCCGGCAGCCTACACGCATACAAGCGTGGCGATCCTCGATGCCCTCAAGGCCGTCGCCATCCCGGCTGTGGAGGTCCACATCAGCGCTGTCGAGACCCGCGAGGACTTCCGCCAGGTGAGCTACGCCCGCCTGGCCTGCTTCGCCACCATCACCGGCGAGGGCCTGCAGGGCTACGCCCACGCGCTGGAGCTGCTGAGGGAGTATCTCGAAAAGTAAAATGCCAACCCCAACAAACAGCAGCGGCTTGCTCGCGCTCGGCTCCAGCAGCACACAAGATGAAAAAAGCCCAGACCACCAAGCGGTCTGGGCTTAATAAACGATGGTGCTCCATGGCGGATTCGAACCGTCGACCTTGGGATTAGAAGTCCCCTGCTCTATCCAACTGAGCTAATGGAGCAAATAGCCGCACGCCCAAGCAAGCGCAAGCCTGTCAGGCGCAAGTAATTATAACCTAGTTGAACTGCTCGCGATACGCCTTGCAGACCTCATCAACCGGGCCGTCCATGCGAAGGTCACCCTTCTCAATCCAAACGGCACGCTGGCAGATGCGCTCAACCTGCTCCATAGAGTGCGAAACGAACAGAACCGTCACGTCGCCGCTCTGGATAAAGTGCTGGATACGGTCCTCGCACTTCTGCTGGAAGAACACATCACCGACGGACAACGTCTCGTCAACGATCAGAATATCGGGCTCGGTAATCGTCGCGATTGCAAAGGCGATACGCGCCACCATGCCCGAGGAGAAGTTCTTAAGCGGCATATCGACAAAGTTCTGCAGCTCAGCGAATTCGATAATGCCGTCAAAGTTGGCATCGATGAACTCCTTGGTATAGCCGAGCAGGGCGCCGTTCAGATAGATGTTCTCGCGGGCGGTCAGCTCGGGGTCAAAACCAGCACCAAGCTCAATCAGCGGCGCGATGTTACCGTGCACCTTAACGCTGCCCTCGCTTGGCTCAAGCACGCCAGCGATAATCTTGAGCATCGTAGACTTGCCGGAGCCATTGGTGCCGACCAGACCCACGACCTCGCCACGATGAATATCAAACGAGATATGCTTAAGCGCCCTAAACTCCTCAAAGAGCAACTCATGCTTGGCAAGCTTAATGAAGTACTCCTTGAGGTTGGTCAGCGACTCGGACGCCATGTTAAAGATCATGGTGACGTCGTCGACCTCGACAGCCAGAGGCTGCTCGCTGTAATCAACAACAGATTCAGTCATCACAGCACTCCTTAGATGTAGAGGATGAACTTGCGCTCGGACTTATGGAACACGGTATAGCCAATAATAAGCGCAAGAACCGCCCAGGCAACGCACATACCAAACGTCATAAGCGAGGGCGTAGTCTGGAACAGGAAGATATCGCGCATAAACTGCAGGTAGTTGAACATGGGGTTCGCATACATCAAGATACGCACGAGATGCGGCATTTGCGCAATATAGTCAGTCGTCCAGAAGATGGGCGTAATGTAAGTCCACGCCGTAATGACGACGCTCCACAGATGCATAACGTCGCGGAAGAAGACCGTAAGGGCAGAGAGCATCATGCCCAGGCCCATGCAGAAGCACATAAGCAGCAGCAGGCAAACCGGCAACAGAATCAGGTGCCAAGAAGGCATAACGCGGAACCACAGCATGACGATGGCGACGGCGACCAGCGAGAAGGCAAAGTTGACCAGCGAGAAGAGCACCTTCTGCACCGGGAAGACCCAGCGGTGCACCTTAACCTTCTTGAGCAGAGGGGCAGCGCCCACGATCGACGTCAGGGCCTGGTTCGTAGACTCGGACATGACGGCAAAGGTAATGTTACCCACGATCAAGTACAGCGGGTACATCTCGGGCGTCATTGAGCCATTGCGGCCCTGGCCAAAAATCGTCGAGAACACGATGGCCATGACGATCATCATCAGCAGCGGGTTGAGCACCGACCATGCGACGCCCAGAACGCTACGGCGATACTTGATCTTAAAATCCTTGGTAACCAGCTGACGAAGGATAAACGCGTCCTTCTCAAATTCGTTCTTAGCAAACGTCGCAGGCAGACTGCGAGTTTCTTGTTGCTTTGTCTGATCCGACACGGATGCAACTCCTTTACTCGTAATCGTTGACAAACGAACAGTATAGACCCGACGGCCATGCAAACGATTCGCGCAACAAAACTGGAGAACTAACCCACATCTTAGGATGCCAAGCCCAAACGGCTATACTTTCAAGGATTGAACGTATAAGGAGCATTGAGTGAATTCTGAATCCATCGCCGTCATCATCCCCTGCTACAACGAAGCGCCCACGATCGGCAAAGTCATCGACGACTTTCACCGCGAGCTTCCGCAAGCGACGGTCTATGTCTATGACAACAACTCGTCGGACGATACCTCACGCATCGCCACCGAGCACGGCGCCACGGTCCGCTTTGAGCCCCGTCAGGGAAAGGGCAACGTATGCCGCCAGATGTTTCGCGACATCGACGCCGATTGCTACCTGATGGTCGACGGCGACGACACCTACCCCGCCGAGGCGGCCAAGGCCCTCTGCGAGCCCATCCTTAACGGTACGGCCGACATGACCGTAGGCGATCGCCTTTCAAACGGCACCTACGCCGAGGAAAACAAGCGCGCCTTCCACGGCTTTGGCAACAATCTGGTCCGCGCCATGATCAAGTGGATCTATGGCTACAGCTTCGATGACGTCATGACCGGCTACCGCGCCATGAGCCGCCCGTTCGTTAAAACCTTCCCAGTGCTTTCCGAGGGCTTTCAGATCGAAACCGAGCTCTCGATCCACGCCGTCGACCACCGCTGGCGCATCAAAGATGTGCCCATCGAGTACCGCGACCGTCCCGAGGGTTCCGAGTCCAAACTCAACACAGTGAGCGACGGCATTAAAGTCGTTGCGATGATCGGCACGCTGTTCAAGGACTACCGCCCGCTGAAGTTCTTCAGCCTCGTAGCGCTTCTGTTCGCGGTATTCGGCCTCGCCCTGGGCATGCCCATCGTTGTCGAATATTTCCAGACCGGCCTCGTCCCGCGCTTCCCCACCGCTATGCTCGCCGCCTCGTTTATGTTCCTGTGCGGCCTGAGCCTTGCGACCGGCTTCATCCTAGATTCTGTAGCAAAGGTCGAAAAAAAGCAGTGGGAGGTCAACGTGTACAGCAAATACGCCTACGACGACCAGCCCGGCCACCCTACTTCCAAGCCAAGCGAGAGGTAGATCTTCCGCAAAATACTATTGGCACCACTGCGCAGATAGCCACCAACAAGAAAAGCCGCCGTTAAAGAACGGCGGCTTTTACTCTCGAAAAGTTAATAGCGCCTAGAGCGTCTTGATGTACTCCCCCAGCTCTTCCTCCCAGTCGGGCATGTGGAAGCCGGCAGCCTCGAGCCTGGACAGGTCGAGCGCGGAGTGGACCGGGCGCGGGGCGACGGGGCCCTCGGCGCTCGCGTAGTAGTCGGCGGTCGATACCGGCACGACCCTGTCCCCGTTGCCGTTGGCGGCCTCGAAGACGGCGCGGGCGATATCGGCCCAGGACTTGACGGCGCCGGAGCCGGTGCAGTCGTAGGTGCCGTAGGGGGCGTGCGTCCCCAGCACGTGGAAGATGGCCTCGGCCATGTCGCGCGTGAAGGTCAGGCGGCCCAGCTGGTCGTCAACGACCGTGACCTGCGTGAGCTTATCCTCCGGGTCGGCGACGCGGTCGGAGAGCCCCCTCATGGTCTTCACGAAGTTGTGCCCCTCGCCGATGACCCAGGAGCTGCGCATGATGTAGTGGCGCGGGCAGCCGGCCACGGCGATGTCGCCGGCGGCCTTGGTCTGGCCGTAGACGGACAGCGGGCTGAGGGGCTCCTCCTCGTCATGCACCTCGGCGGTGCCGTCGAAGACGTAGTCGGAGGACACGTGGACGAGCGTGATCCCGTGCCCGGCGCAGGTGCGGGCGAGGAGGGCGGGGCCGGTCGCGTTGGCCCTCCAGGCGGTCACGCGGCCCTCGGGGGTCTCCGCCCTGTCGACCGCCGTGTAGGCGCCGCAGTTGATGACGGTGCCGTAGAGCGACCAGTCGTATTTCGAGTAGGCCGCCGGGTCGGACATGTCGAAGGTGTCGATGTCGCAGAAGTCGAAGTCCTTGGCGACGCCGCGCTCCTCCGCCAGCGCGCGCACCGCGCGGCCCAGCTGGCCGTCGCAGCCGGTGACGAGGGTGCGCTTCGGCGCCATGGGGACGACGTCCTTGAGGTACGGGTGGTTGAGGTCGGCCTCGGAGACCGTGGCCTCGTCGAGAGGGATCGGCCACTCGATGGCGAGCTCGGGGTCGGCGAGGTTCACGAAGGTGTACGTCCTCTTCAGCTCGAGGGACCAGTGGGCGTCCACCAGGTAGGTGTAGGCGGTGCCGTCCTCCAGGGCCTGGAAGGAGTTGCCCACGCCGCGCGGGACGTAGATGGCCTTACTGGGATCCAGAACGGTCGTGAACACCTTGCCGAAGGTCTCGCTTCCCTCGCGCAGGTCCACCCATGCGCCGAAGACCGAGCCGCGGGCGACGGAGATGAACTTGTCCCAGGGCTCCGCGTGGATGCCGCGGGTGACGCCGCGGCTGTCGTTGTAGGAGATGTTGTTCTGGACGACGCGGAGGTCGGGGATGCCGAGCGCGCACATCTTGGCGCGCTGCCAGTTCTCCTTGAACCAGCCGCGCGAGTCGCCGTGGACGGCGAGGTCGACGACCTTGAGGCCCTCGATGCCGGTCTCGGCGACGGAGAGGTCCTTCTCGAATGCGATGTCTGCCATGTGGGAAAAGCTCCTATCGACGATGTTCAGGTTGCGGGCGCGCCGGGCGGGCCGCAGGATCATCCCCATGCCCTGCGGTCCGCCCGGCGCGCCCCGTAAGGGCACTCGGGCGGCCTACTGCCCCTGGGCGCGGTAGCGCGCCTCGGTGGCCTCCTTGGCCGGGCGCCACCAGGACTCGTTCTCGACGTACCAGTCGATGGTGGCCTTCAGGCCCTCGGCGAAGTCGGTGTGGGCCGGCCTCCAGCCCAGCTCGCGCTGGAGCTTCGTGGAGTCGATGGCGTAGCGGCGGTCGTGGCCGGGGCGGTCGGCGACCCAGTCGAAGTCCTCGGGGTCGCGGCCCATCGCCTCGAGGATCATGCGCAGGACCGTGATGTTGTTCTTCTCCCCATTGGCTCCGATGAGGTAGGTCTCCCCCATCCGTCCCTTGGTGAGGATGTCCCAGACGGCCGAGGAGTGGTCCTCGGTGTGGATCCAGTCGCGGACGTTCTCGCCGCGGCCGTAGAGCTTGGGGCGGACGCCGTCTATGATGTTCGTGATCTGCCTGGGGATGAACTTCTCCACGTGCTGGTAGGGGCCGTAGTTGTTGGAGCAGTTGGAGATCGTGGCGCGCAGGCCGTAGGTGCGGGTCCATGCGCGCACGAGCATGTCGGAGCTCGCCTTGGTGGAGCTATAGGGGCTCGAGGGCTTATACGGCGTCTCCTCGGTGAACTTGGCGGGGTCGTCGAGCGCGAGGTCGCCGTAGACCTCGTCGGTGGAGACGTGGTGGTAGCGGATGCCGTATTTGCGGACGGCCTCCAGCAGGCGGAAGGTTCCCTCCACGTTGGTGCGAAGGAACGGCTCGGGGTCCGCGATGGAGTTGTCGTTGTGGCTCTCGGCGGCGTAGTGCACGATGGCGTCGTGGCCCGGGACGATGCGGTCCAGGAGCTCCGCGTCGCAGATGTCGCCCACGACGAGCTCCACGCGGTCGGAGGGCAGGCCCGCGATGTTCTCGGGGTTGCCGGCGTAGGTCAGCTTGTCCAGGACGGTGACGTGCACCTCGGGGTGGTTGTTGACCACGTAGTGCACGAAGTTGCTGCCGATGAAGCCGCAGCCGCCAGTGACGATGATATTCTTGGGTTCGAAAATCTCAGACATGAAAATCCAATCTGAAGCATGTACAGCTTCTTTAGTATGCCGCAGGAAGTGACGCCGCGACGCTATTCAACAAAACTATCGGACATTTCGGCATGCGATAAGAGCCATAACCTTCGCAGAATTACCTCCTGTACAAAACGCCTCCGAAATGCAGTCTTTGTCGTAGTGAAAAACCGAATCCCCAGTTATTTCACGTAAGTACTTATAGAAGAAATCCTCCCAGCTTTTAAACTTCTCACTGTTTACAAAGGCTTCTGGGGTTTCCAAAACCGTCTTAACATCTAGCCCTGAAATTACGCCGGAGCTCAGTAGAAGCCACTCGAATGATTCGGGAAGACAAACCGTAACAGTATCGCGGTGAATGTCTTGCAGCTTAAGGACGCGGTCCGCATAGCACCCAAATGCCGCCCCGTCCGCGACAACAAACACGCGATCGTCGAGATGCTGATCCAACCAGCCCAAAATCGCACTGTTCGTCATGGCCGAAGTACAGGTAAGCTCACTGTCAGCGAAATGCCGTTCAAAGAACTGGAAACCATACTTACTGTCCTCGCATAGAAGGATAGAAAAGTCCTGTTTTGGCGCCGACCGGGAAATAGCATAACGATGATTCCCGCGATCTTGATAAACAGGGACGAAAGAATGGTATTTTCCGCTCGTCTTAATCTTGTAAATCTCATCCACGCTATACGGAAGATTGGGGAAATCAGCCCTTGAGATCAGCACGAAATAATTCGAGGAATACAGCACATGATGGGCAAACTCATCAGAATGGATCTCTTTTAAGCCCTCATCGACAAATACAATCGAGTCATGAACGGACGAAAGCTGGTTTCGCCAATCATAATCGGTCAGGGCGACACAGGGACAATCGCATTGCAAGGAAACGCCCGACTGCTCGCCCGTTCGCATGTAGTCTGCGACCATGTCAAACAGTGTCGTCTTACCCGTGCCACTATCGCCACGCACAATAGTGATGTTCCGCTTGATGGTAAATGTGTACTTAGTTCCCCTGCGGCGGGAAATCTTAACGAGATGCGAACCGTTCATAAGCAGTACCTACAGATACGGAATCGACTCGTGAATCAATTCGGCCATGTTGTGAACGATTCGGCCGCTATTCACGACTTTAATTTTAAAATCCTCGCGACCAAAGTCCATCACATGATAGAGATTCACAACAAGCTTGCGGTCTTTCGCCATGTCGAGAATCCACTTGGCACAGTTGTCACCACAGGTAGAAGCGTTAAAAATTTGCTTACGATCAAATCTCATAAGCAGCAGCGTTTTCACGCCACCAGAAAGCTGGAGTGGGGAGATGGATCCAAGCACAGGGCTTTCGATGGCGTTTTCGGAGACAACATCCGATCGATCAACATCTTTAATTATCGAGACTGCATAGGGATCCGTAATCCAAGAAGACCGGTAAGAGTTTTTGAAATATGTCGCTGTGTTGTAAATCGCTTCTGGCATATCGCCAAAGTAGACGCTTAACACATCCACTCCCAATCATATTGTCTTTATGGTCAACGTAATCATAACGAAAGGGGCCACCAGATAAACGGTGACCCCTAAAAGAAAACAAGCTTGCGCTAGTACTCGCGCGGGCTGTTGACGATCTCGCCGGCGGCGACCTTCTTCAGGTGCCGGCCGTAGACCGACTTGCCGTAGGCCTTCGCGGCCTCCTCCAGCTCGGCGGTCGTGATCCAGCCGTTCTCCCAGGCGATCTCCTCGGGGACGGACACGGGCAGGTCCTGGGAGTGCTCCACGGCGCGGACGAACTCCGCGGCCTCGTGCAGGCTCTCCATGGTGCCGGTGTCCAGCCACGCGTAGCCGCGGCCGAGGGTCACCACGGACAGGGTCCCCTCCTCCAGATACATCTGGTTGAGCGTTGTGATCTCCAGCTCGCCGCGGGCCGAGGGCCTCACTTCGTGCGCCTTGGCTGCCACGTCGCCCGGGTAGAAGTACAGGCCGGTGACGGCGTAGGAGCTCTTGGGTTCGGCGGGCTTCTCCTCGATGGAGACGGCCCTGCCCTCCCCGTCGAACTCCACGACGCCGAAGCGCTCGGGATCGTCCACGTGGTAGCCGAAGACCGTGGCGCGGCCCGACTCGGCGTTCTGGACGGCGCGCGTCAGGTGGCGGGACAGACCGTTACCGTAGAAGATGTTGTCGCCGAGCACCAGCGCGCACGGCTCGCCGGCGATGAAGTCCTCGCCGATGGTGAAGGCCTGGGCCAGGCCGTCGGGGCTCGGCTGCTCGGCGTAGGAGAGGTTGACGCCGTAGCGCGAGCCGTCCCCGAGCAGGCGCTCGAAGTTGGGCAGGTCGGTCGGGGTGGAGATGACCAGGATATCCCGGATGCCCGCCAGCATGAGGGTGCTAAGCGGGTAGTAGATCATGGGCTTGTCGTAGACCGGCAGCAGCTGCTTGCTGGTGACGAGCGTGAGCGGGTACAGGCGCGTGCCCGAGCCACCCGCGAGGATGATGCCTTTCATAGGTTGGACCTCCAGAGTTGGGCGTACACAGATGATATAAGTATACGCGAGGCCGAACCTAGGTTGCAGAGCTGCACAAAAGAAGGACGGAGAGAGCCAAGCATGCAGCCTCTTTGGTTCACGTCCTTACGGACCACAAGACTCCAACCATTGGACCATATTTGGTCCACTGCGCTGTTCAGTTAGCCATTGACACAAACACGCACTTCAGGGTCGCGGACGAGCTGGATGAGGCGGTGGGCACATAACGGCGTGCGAGGTGACGGAGCGCCTCTACATCCACTCGTACCAAAACCTAGGAGACGGGGAGGTTGCTGGGGTCATTGAGCGAAGGGACGCCCTCTCGTCTCGAGGGACAGACCCCGAGGAGATATGGGCGAACTCGTTTGCCGCCGCGCTCCTCATGCCGGCACAGGTCGTAGCGAAACTCTGGGCGGGCAATTGTAGCATCGGTGAGATGACGGACATACTCGACGTATCCGTAACCGCCGTGGGCCATAGGGTGGAAAACCTTGGGCTGCGATAGCGCAGACCAGCGCGGAAGCAGGTCACCAAAAGGGACACAAGAGGCAATCGACCTCATGGGTTCGGCACAAAGGAGAGCAAACGTCTTCCCCATCGAAAGCGCCCATTTAGACGAGGTCAGGGTCGAATGCTCGAGCGAGGAGCGGGAACGGCGAGCCAAGGCGGCCCAGGCCGAGAGCGTGGTCAAGAGGATGGAGGCGGAGAACGACCTTCGGTCCGAACTCGGAAAGGCCGCGCTCAAGTGCGTCAAGTGGCAGCTGGTCGCATGCAACACCCTCGTCGTCGCGTACACCGCCCGTCTCATGTGGCTGCAGCGCGAATTCCCTACCGAGGTGATAATTTCCTGGATGGGCGCGACGACCGCCGAGATCATCGGAATACTCTGGGTGATAGCGAGGAGCCTGTTTCCGTTCCAGGACGAACACAGGTCCGCAGACCTGGAAAAGAGTGGCGGCGGCCGAATCGGCCACCCCAGGAGATAAGGGTCGCCCCAATGGCGGTTCTTTCTTTACGGAGGGGGCCGGGGGATTCGAACCCCCGGGCCTAGGACACACCTCGCACGTCACGTCAATCCGTTCGTTGGGCGCAGCCCCCGCCTAGGACCCTTGCAGCCCCTCCAACAAACAAGACAACTTTCATAATAACCCCCTTGAAGTCAATGGACCCGAAATGAGCAACGACTAGGAAGCAGAGCGCCGCGAGGACAATAACCTGAACCTCAACAGCGACAGAAAGCGTGATGTACGTAGATGTCCTCTTCGATGTTAACACAGCGGAACGGAGCGTCTGACGAACTCATAGCGACACATCTAAGAATGCCAGAAATCACGGAACTCCTCTCTGCATTTATAGCGAGACATGAAGTGAATAAGTACAATGAGCAGTGTCCAACAAACGAAAGGCAAACCATGCGAGTCGTAACAACCGGAGTATGCAGAGGAAACTGGAAAATCTACCAGCAACTTAAAATCGAAGGCGTCCATGAAGCCTCCAGCGTAACAGCTCAAGCGACTACGGACGATAATCGCCGTTTGCCTTTATCCCTTCTAAATTTCAGGGACAATAGCGACGAACCGAACTCGTACGTTCTTGTAATCCCTGATCCCGATGTTCGCACCATCATAATTGAATTAAATGAAATTGATTCAGACGGTCGCACTCTGAGCAGCGACTCTATTTCACTCAATTGCAAGAACATAAAATGGGAGTCTCGTCTTAACTACAAAATAAAACCCGAAATGTGCAGCAAACTTAGAAACTATGATGACGTTTCAGAGTTTGACATGGCAACGATTGATTTTTGGCAGTGTATTGAGGATTCAAACGAATATATCCTTAGGTGTACGGTAAGAACTCCGTACCGTAGCGACTCACAAATCAAGGTTCGCTGCCTCGATCGATCCCTCAACGAAGTCAATTTGACTACCGTCGATTTCGGCTCAAATGTAACAAGCGTTGGATTCGCTGCTGGGAAAAAACAGCTTGAAACGCAGCTCTCAGTCCGAATGCCAAAAGCGTTCGATCGTTACTACTTTATTATTGACGATCAAAATCATCCTTCATTCAGCTCATTCGACTGTCTCACACCCGATAAACTTGGCTTACTTCTAGAAGAAACTAACTTCCTTTTTACCCATGCACAGTTTGATCCTGAATACCCCGAATGGTTCACGGAGCATAAGGCAACCATTGGAGCATTGGAAAAGCAGAGAAAAATAGCCTTTACCAGCGCTCCGAAGTTCAGCATTATTGTCCCTCTTTACAACACGCCTATTCCGTTTTTTAACGATATGGCGGAATCCGTTAAGGGCCAGTCTTATGCAAACTGGGAGCTCATCCTAGTTGATGCAAGTCCAGACAATCAGGAACTAAAGGCTCGCGTTGAGCATGAGGTAGCCCGCGACAACAGAATTAAATCAATTACCCTTGCCGAGAATAAGGGCATTTCCGAAAACACAAATGCCGGAGTAGCTGCTGCTTCGGGCGATTTCGTCAGCTTCTTTGACCATGACGACATCCTTGAACCGGATTTGTTGTTCTCGTATGCCGAGGCAATTGAAAACAATGATAACGTTGATCTTCTTTATTGCGATGAAGACAAACTCATGCCCGATGGAAAGCTGGCACAGCCGTTCTTTAAACCGGATTTCAATATCGATTTACTCAGAAATAATAACTATATATGCCACATGCTTACCATCCGTAAGTCCCTTCTTGACACTCTAGAACCGAATACGAAAGAGTTCGATGGAGCCCAGGATCATAATTTGACTCTCCGGGCCGTTGAAAAGGCAAGGAATGTCCACCATGTTGCAAAAGTTCTATATCACTGGCGCCTAAGCGAAACATCAACCGCGGCTAATGCCGACAGCAAGCCGTATGCCACTATCGCAGGAATCAAAGCAGTTCAGAATCATTTGGACAGGCTTGGGCTCAATGCAAAGGTCGAACAGGCACGTCGTCCCTTTACATATAAAGTAACCTATGCCGCGCCAGATTCCCATCCGCTCGTTTCGATCATCATTCCAACCAAAGATTACGCTAATATCCTCGATAACTGCATTACGTCAATTGTCGAGAAATCCACATACGACAATTACGAGCTTGTGATAATCGAAAATAACAGCACGGAAAATGCGACGTTCGAGTATTACGATAAGTTACAAGCCAAATACCCTGATATCGTTCGCCTTGTTACCTGGGAGCACGAATTTAACTTTTCCAAGCTCATGAACTTTGGAGTGGCCCGTGCCAAGGGAAATTATCTCTTGCTGCTGAATAACGACACCGAAGTGATTACGCCCAATTGGATTGAAACTATGCTTGGCATCTGCGCACGCGAGGATGTTGGCGCAGTTGGTGCAAAACTCTACTATCCCGACAACACCATTCAACACGCTGGCCTATGCGTCACGGGCGGCGTGGCAGGACATCTCTGCCAAAGCATGCCAAAAGACAACTGGGGCTATTTTGCACTCAACGATGCGCAGCAAGATTTCAGCGCCGTCACGGCGGCTTGCATCATGACCAAACGAAGCGAATACGAAAAAGTCGGAGGTTTCACCGAAGAGCTTCAAGTCGCATTTAATGATGTTGACTTTTGCCTAAAGCTTCGCGAGATTAACGATCTGATTGTATACACGCCCGAAGTCGAGCTGTATCATTACGAGTCAATTTCTAGAGGCGTTGAAAACAACACGGACAAGCAGATTCGCTTCCACAAAGAGGTCGCGTACATGAATTATCGCTGGGCAAACTACTATGTCGAAGGCGATCCATACATGAACCCGAATTTCACCGTGGGAGAACCTGGAAATCGCTATTACCACTTGTGAGATCCAAATGCAGCCTCACAATAGGTATTAGCAATATCATTGCACTATAGATAAGGGGATGGGACCTCCATTCCCCCGTCCCCTTATTACGGCGACTTAATTTTGAGTTACTGATTCCTTTTTCTGTATTTAGAGAAAGAAATCTCATAGACCATTTCATTGGGGGTTGGCAAGAGGACTATTATGTAAGAAGACTCCAGCAAGCAGTTAAAGCTAATCTGAACCTCGCAACGCTAAAGTCACTGCCAGTTCCTGTTTTGAAGAATGGGAGAAGACTAGAATACGAGCGGAAGGTTATTCCATTGGAGAATGCCATGGAGAGCTACGCCGCCGAAAGCAGAACGCTAGCGAATTTGCGTGACACCTTACTTCCCAAGCTGATGTCGGGCGAGATTGATGTGTCGGGGCTTTAGATCGATTAGCATTAGTCGGGTCGGGTTAGGAATGCGGTTTTGAAGATTGCAGATATTTTATCCAATCACATTGTTCCTTTCGAGACGGAGGACATGAAGCTCAAAAGCCTCTTTAGCTTCTTTTTGCATCTTGCACCAACGATCAGCAGTTCGAGTGCGGGTGATATCCCGAAGGCTGGACTTGCTCGGACTTTGGCAAGCTTTCTTCGTGAAACGAGAATTCAGAATGACTCATTCCGATTCTATACGTCCGGAAGCATTAACAAAAAGCAACTCGAGCGTTATTCCCTATCCAGTTCTTCGACGGTGTCACGGAAAAGCAAGTGTTTCATCTGCAGCAGAAAATCTGCTGACGAATGCAAATGAGCTGTTTGCTAAGACATTTGCGCAATTCAATTGCCCACAGCAACGTGTATCTATTGAATAACAACCGAAAGTATATTCTCTTCGACGACTTCAATACCAAGCAGAATCGTTCAGCGAGAATATTGCTTTCGCAAGGTGATTTAAAAGTTTTGAAGAAATATTTACGCTGAATAATCGGTCTAGAAGTAGGTGGCGTAAATGGACGATGTGGTTATAACGGCAATTGCGACAGCGGGTTCTCAACTCGCCACTCTCGCTGCAAAAGGAACAGCTATTCAAATCGGCGCTGACGTCCTACGAGAAGCTTCAGAGTGAAATATGGAGCCTTTATGGAGCCATCGATATTCCCTTGCTTGACCTCGGCGAGCTAAACCCGATGACCAACGCGTCGCAGATTATCAGCAACGGGTTGAGAAAAAGTAGGCCGCAAGACAGGACCGTGCCGATGCGCTCGCCGGAGTGGTAGATTTACAGCGTCGACTCGCCGACCCTGAGGTCGACCTTGCGGCCCGCAGAACCTGGTGTACCCCATCGCCGCCTTGTGCTCGCGGGCGCACTGGACTTTGTACTCGTCGTGCAGCAGTCGCAGGTTGACCCCGACCTTGGCCATTTCCGTATGGACGTACGACCAGTCGAGCTCCTCGAACACGCTCTCGCGCACGTTCCTTTCCGGGTGGAACAGGCTGTAGACCTGCTCTTCGCCCAGGCCCTTGACCTGGATCCACGTGATTCCCCGCTCGTCTGCGATGTCGAACACCTGGAAGACGCTGCCCATGGACATATGCCTGGTCTTGGCGATCGACCTCCTCGCCATGCCCTGGTCGCGGAACTCCATGATGAGCTTCACCTTTATCATCCTTGCCATGTGGTTTCTCCTTCCGTCGATCGGTTGCATGGCAAGCAGATTCTACGGAAGGGACAAAGAGACACGGAAACGGCGGAACGGGTGATACGGAGGCAGCGAATCCGTGAAATGATAGGCGATACGGAAAACGCGAAACGGGTGCTATCCAGAGCGCGCAATACTCAATTTGACCACAAGAAAGCGATAAGCGACCCTTTGACTGAGGTATGCGCGGATGCAATCCGGATGAACCTGAGCCAAAAACAAACGACCGCTACCCGCAATAACCAGAAGAACCGCAACTAAGTTAAAATCATTAACTTGCGGATCCAAATGGCCTGCGCGCAGATTGTATGCCGCTTTTCAGAGATGAATAATTCCAACGGTATGCAAAATAGCTCTCGTAGGCGATTCTTTGAGATTTCCACCATTCGTCGTACTCTTCCCATTTCGTTTGCTTTATTAGATCAGATAGCTTGCCGTACGCATCGTGAAGAAAATGCTTCGAGAATCTTATGCCTGACTTATGGTGAAACACTGCAGGATGTGTAATAACTTGCTCGTAAGAATACTGCGTTGTGTTGTTTCGTGATTCTTTTGGATCGAAATAATCAACGAACTGAGGGACTTCTCTGCAGTCATCGAGAATATGGAGCAAATCACCATGGCAAATCTTGTTTCGAATATGCTCACAGTAAGCATCCCACCACTTTTTTGTATCGCCTGATAAAAGCCCTTTACCTTTTGCACAATTGATGACTGGCCTCAAGGTTTGTTTTCCGAACATCTCATCGTGGTCTTCTCGAATTGATGGCACATCTTCAAGATTCGAAACGACCATTCTTAAAGCAAATTCAAGAAGAACAGACGTGCTAATGATTGCAGCTTGGTAGTTTCCGCATAAATGAGAATTACACGCCTCGAACCATAGGTTATTGAGGAAGGGCTCAACCCAAGGGAGGCCTGGCGGCAAATCTGAGCCGTTGCTATTAACGCTTTGTGCGAACATGCCAGCTGCATTCCCTTTTTCAATATACCAAACCTCTATCATGGGCAAACCTTTACATGTGATGGAAGAATAGGAGTTTAACGGCACGGACTCGGAACCTATTAAGCATTAGGTACAAGATAATGTATCGCGCAGCTGATAAATCAGGCAAATCTCGTTATCCCGCGCCTGTACGACCTGGGGCAGGCGAGTGCCCGGTCCTCTACAGCGACCGGGGCGCCCGCTACCGCTGGCCCGACTTGATCGAGATATGCGGGCGGCACGGCGTCTCCCGCACGATGTCGAGGAAGGCAAGGACGCCGGACACGCGCGGATGGAGGGGTTCTTTGGCACGCTTAAGCAGGAGTTCTTCCATACAGGGACTGGTCGGGCGTGAGGGTAGAGCGGTTCATGGAAAAGCTGGACGCGTGGTTGGACGACTATAACGAGTAGCGGATCAAACTCTCGCTCTTCTGGAAGAGCCCGAGCCAGTACAGAAAGGCGCTAGGCCTGGCAGCCTAACGCCCCAAGATTCCTACCGCACCCCCGTTGCTTGACCCCTATCTTTTTTAGACACTGAAAAATGAACTGTAATAAGAAACGGTATCGCTACCGACCAATCACACAACACAGGCACGCAAAGAAAGACATCAGAATCATGACTACAGGAGGAATGACGGAAGAAAAATTAAACCGCTGCGACACGCAATCGATTCGGGCCCGAGGTGCACACAAAGAAATGAACGCCGGAACAAGTACCGGTATCAAATATCTCGGTTGTACACCTGCTACCGAAGTGTCACCAACGGGCGTGTAACCGACATAAAGCGCCATGCACACCAAAGAGACACTTGCGACAACAAGCGCAAGGATCCACATACGGAGGGCAGGGGTTACAGGGTTTTTAGAGGAATCACCTTCGACATTAAAGGCGCTCGTATAAATACAGAGAAAGGGCAGAGTGGAAAGAAATGGGAGCGATACAACAACATTGCCCATATATGCATACGAAAGAGAGTAGTCATTCGATGAAGCGGGCGCGAGCAGATTGACCATAAAACCGAATAATGTACCGAGGAATTCCATCGGATTATTCAGAATGTAGCGTATTTGTCCTATTCCACTGACCCCCTCGCCTCCCCTCACATCTCCCGCCTGCACAGCGGGGGAAAACAGCATCGGTAAGGTAAAGCTACACACCATTAGGATGCCGAACAAAATCACCAAAGCCACATATAACTTCCGTTGCTTCGAATTCCTAAATTTCGAAGCAGGCATGAACAGCATCATTCCAATTAACGGAAAATAAACAGCTTTTGCAGACAAGCCCAAAAAGAAACACGCTGTAATTGCGAAAACGCTTAATGGCGCCAGCCTCTCATCAGGCTTCGACAACTCCCTTAGAACCAAAGCAACTGCAAGCAATAAGAAGCTAGTCACCCACGGATCATAGGAATAGTTCGATGCAAGATAGACAGCATAAGGAAGTAGGGCAACCGTCGCAATCAAAGATTTCCATTTCGGAATATAGAGGATTGCAACGGCGGTCACGACAACATAAGAGAAAAGGTTGAACAGCCTTCCCAAGGCAAAGCCCGTAAGTAATGGAAGGGACAACAACCTCCCCAACCAAAGACCGAGAGCGCAAGGAATATAGGAAATGGTCGAAATGTTCCTCAACGATTCACCGGTCACCGCAGCTACAAAACCAGGGGAACTATAAACTTCCCCTGAAGCCAACTGGGACAAATGGAGGTCATTCAGATCCATCTCCGCGTCATGCACCTCATCAAACTGAAGACTGTTATTATCCACCCATGGAACCGCAACTAATTCAATTTCAGACCCGGTGAAGACAGGATCTCCCATATAGGACAGGCCCAGAGAACGAGCGTAATGGATCTGATCGTCCGGAGAAACAGCAGTGAGGTTCGGTAAAGCTGAAATCAAAAAACAACCTAGTGAAAGCGCGGCGATGGAGAAGGAGACTACGGTCTTGTATAGACCCGGTTTCACAATAAACCAAGGAGCAACACCTAGAATAATCACAATGCAGAGGTGAACAGTACGCACAAATGATGCTCCAAGAAACGGCATCAGTACAGTGGACGCAACCGCCAACAGACCATTTACGGATAGAACGACTATGCACAAAACAACGATGCCCAGAACAGGGTTTGCAGCAAAAAATGCACGCGCCCTTCCCTTGTTGGCCAACGCGGGCTTTTTCACAGCTAGCAAGATAAAGGAGCTGCTGATAAATACAGCAAAGAAAAAGAGTACTATTTCTTTTTTACTCCAATCCATTATAGATAGCACGGACCTCTCTGGCGTACCCACCACGGTTCCGGCTTCAAGTAATATAGAAAAAAGAGCCGAGAATTCACAGACACTCAAGGCAATACGAGGAGAAGCCTTTCCGAACAGGGTGCTTCGCTCGGAGGCAAGATAAAACCAAGCAAGAACCGCTAAACAAGCAAATAACGCAAGCTCCATGCACCAATAAAAGATTGCCGCCGTGACGTCATAGCGAACAAACAGCACTGCACCCGAGATAGCAAGCAGTACAAAGCACACAAGCGGAAGCGCGCTCAACCGATACCCATCGGAACATCTCCGTATTTGCGTCTTAGCCATATGAGCATGGCCGTGAACAATCGGAATCATCAAATCGTCTCCTGTCTGAATCTACACTATGACCGTACGGTGAACATCAAAGAACACGACGGCGGAACCGTTAGCGATACCATTTTTCAACAAGGCGGTCATCCCTCCCGCAACCCAAGCCGAACACCGTCTATTGTCTGTCCGCTCAGCAGTCTCTTACTATTTCCTTCTCGATAATCGCAAGCCGCCAAGTCAGATCCTTTATGCTTGCTGCTTGCTTCGTCACGATTACGCTAAGCATCAGCGAAAACGCAAGGAGAAGAAACAGATCAAGGAAGAACACGAAGTTAGTGTTCAACACGAAACCAAACAATTCGCCAATTGCTCCAATGGAACCAGGGAAAATAGCAGCGATGAGGATTATCACCGACAAGGACAGCCAGAAAAAGGAAAAGCGTAAGGGCAACTTGCCCTTGGATACGAGACAGATCGCGCAAACGAAGAACACAATCGCAACAAAGTGAGGAAGAGACACAGTCTCTCCTTTCGAGGGGCGAACGAATAATAGATATGACAAATTTAACGAAGCGCTTGCTCCTCAACAAGTTGATTAATCCTCCTGCGCAGCTTCGAGATGCTCACCGTGTTACTGAACTCTCGATACAGGAGCAATACAATCACGTAGAGGAACACGAAGTTTGCCGGGCTTTCAAATCCCAAAAGTGAAGACAGCCAAAAGGCAACTTGTGGGAAAGCAGCCAGCACAACGAAACTGAAGGCGAAGAAAAGCCAGAACACAGAATCCAGCACTTCAATCTGCGCCTTCCTTAGCTTCCTGATGACAAAATACAAAACCAAAAGAGCCCCGAGCAGGAGGACGGCCCTAAGCACAATAGACATTATTCAATCACCTAAACCACTGAACGAAGAGAATGGAGATGCAAGCGCGAGCCATATAGGCAATCGATTTAGGGATGTTCAAATAGCTCTCCCCTGCCTGCCTCTCACGCATCTCAACCTGAACTTCACGAACCTTAGCACCCTTCTTAATCAGGTACGAAATAGACTCGGGCTCTGGGTTCAAAGAGTCGTCGTTTGCAAAAAGCTCGATCATCTTCCTGTTAAACATACGCATGCCAGAAGTCGGATCTGCAACTCGCTTGCCGGTAGTGAGCTTGATCGCAACCGTAATGATGCGCGAGCCGAGCATGCGTGCAGAAACCTCTTTACACTTGTTTACAAAGCGCGAGCCGATAACGATGTCGGCGTCCTCGGCGATCGCAAGGTCGAGCATCTTGGACATATACTCCGGGCAATGTTGGCCGTCTGCATCAAACTGCAAAGCATAGTCATACCCATTGCGCAGCGCGTACTTCATCCCCGTCTGGAATCCAACTGTAAGACCAGAATTGACCGGAAGAGTGACATGATTGAAGCCACGGTCGAGACAGATTTGCTCAGTTGCATCCTTGGAACCGTCGTTTACCACGAGATAATCGATATCGGGCACAACAGAAACAAGCTCGTCAACTGTTCTCTCTAGAGATTCTTCCTCGTTATACGCTGGCACAATTACCAACACTTTTTTACTATTCAACATCCGCCAATCTCTCATAGACAACTCAACAAGAACTCGCCGCTACAATTGGTTGCTCTCCTGACCTCGGCGATAGAATTTAAACAACAGCTTCGCAATAAAAGAAGGCCAAAACCGCTCGAGCATCGCGAGGTCCTCCTTTTCTCGCGTGTCATCCTTAATTAAGGCAGATGTCTCAGATTCTTGATGAATACGGTGGTGCATCATCACCTTGGAATCATAGTAAAAAGCACCAGGCAGCTTTGAAAAGCGCTCCCATGCCGCCCAATCGAGATTCGAGCGGAATTCTGCAATAAACGGAGGCCTAGGCAACTTGCTCATATTCAACGTTACGGACGGGCAACAAATTGCAGATCCGCAAGACAGAATTCTCCTACGCATCCATCTGGACGTAGCAAATCTTCCGTCCCTAACGGGAGTAAGCATCAGGCGTTTGATTCGAAGTAGCTGGTTATCGTCAACCTTGGCACCATTCCTCAACTCACCATAGTTGGTAAAGAAGATGAGCAGATTGTCCATCTTATTCGCAGCAGTTAGAAGATGAGCCGCGTACTCAGGCTCATAGGTATCGTCCTGGTGCGCAACGGTGACAAGAGAAGTGTCAGCGCAACTTACTGCGTAATTCCAATCATCAGCGATCCCAGGATTTCCATCCCGAACGTACAACTTAACGGAGTATCGCTTAGCAAGCTCACGCGTTGCATCGCACGGAGTCGAAGTGGCAATCAACACGTTGGTCTTTACAGTCTGCGCAAGCAAGGATTGAAGGCACTCTTCAAGAAAGGGGCTCTCTTTGTACGCGCAGAGCACAAAGGTATGGTCAGAGGGACCAAATGTCATGAATCGCTCCCGTTTAATCGTATAGGCATGCCTGTTCATTATACGTTCACCTTTGCACTCGTTGAAAAGGGCACTAAAATTACTAAGGTCTTTCGAACGAACGCTTCGCACGAGAAGGGAGCTGCATGCCCAACGTCCCCGTACCCTTGAGCACGAAAAAGAACACGCTCTGGAACGCCGCTGGTTGCATTTTTTACCTTGGATGCCAGTGGCTTACAACCGTCCTGGTCGTTGTTCTGTCGACCGACTACAGCAATTCCGGAGCGCTTGCATTTGCCATGTCCGTTGGCAGCATGTTTGCCTCCGTCAGCCTATATAAAATGAGGACCTACCAGGTTTCCGACATTTCCTGCGAGCATTCCGCAAATGACTATATTGGCTTTCGCTTAGTATCGATTTTATTCAGCTTGATCATGAGCTGCATCTACGTCGCTGCGATCAGCGACAACGTTTCCTTCCTGATCGCCACTTTTGTATTCCTCGTTTTTAAAATCGATGAGACCTTTGTCGACGTGCTCTACGGAGTCGACCAAAAGGGACAGCGCATGGACTACATCGGCAAATCCCAGTTCATGCGCGGAGTGCTATCCCTCGTCGGCTTCGTCGCCCCACTCGTAACGATCAACTCGCTGCCCGCTGCGATCATCGGTATGGCGTTTTGCTGCATGCTCGTGACCCTCTTCTACGATCTCCCCCACGCAAGACGATTTGGGGATATCAAGCCCAGCTTCGCTCACGAACATCTTGTCGAACTCGGAAAAGCATGTCTTATGCCGACAATCGCCAATTTCTTAGCAACGTCCATCGTTTCTATTGTCCGTCAACGCTACGGCGTTCTTGCCGGACAAGAACTCCTAGGAATTTACGCCAGCATCGCGACTCCCGCAGTTCTTATACAGGCAGGCGCGACGTATCTCTACAGTCCGCTTATTGGCACCCTAGCACACTCTTTGCAAAATGGAGGCGCAACAGCTTTCAAGAAGAGCTTCTTCAAGGTATTCGGCTTGCTCTTTGCATGCATGGCAATAGTTACGATTGGATTCTCATTCGTTGGTGGCCCCCTGCTCGAACTCGTTTACGGAAGCAAGATCGAGCCCTACCTGTGGATATTCCCATATGTTCTTGGAGCCACAACGTCAATCGCCATCCTGCTCTACGTAAACGACTCCCTCCTCATCATGCGCGACGGGGTCACCCAAATTATCATCAACGCTCTTTCATTCGCCGTTATCGTCCTTGCGGCGGATTACCTTATTGCCGCCTTCGGCATGAACGGCATCAACGTGGCCATTATTGCCGCATGCGTTCCCGCGGCGGTTGCGGGTACCATCAGGATTGCCACGAGCAAATAGGCTTCGCCATCCGCCCCTCCCAGCATACCGCAAGCCGCTCCCGTAGACATACAGGCGCTTCACTCGAAACGCACCTAAACGCTGGAAGCATTTGATTACATTGGAGACGCCGCACACGTATGCCTTCGGGAGTGGTAGCGTGAAGTGCGCGAGTGGGTTGACGTTGGCCTGACTGTGACGACGCAGGTTTGTTGTGTTCGGAGTTTGGTGGGTGGTCCTCCGAGTCCGTGGTGACTATATTCCCTTTCTTTGTTAGAATCATGGCTTGTTGATAATGCTTTGGAGAACAGATGAATCTTCTATATACGGTCAATGAGGCATTTGTGCCGCAGCTTGCAGCTTCAGTTGCTTCTGTTTGTGAGAACTCGTCTCCCGATGACGCAATTCACTTTTTCGTATTCTGCGACAAGGTGTCACAGACGTCGAAAGAGACGCTGCGTTCTTTTTTGAATAAGTATTGTGTCGAGATCGATTTTATTGATATCGATGGTTTCATGGAAGCTGGCTGCATTGACTTTGATACGCAGGGTTGGAATGAGATCGTACTCTCTAGGCTGCTGTTGGCAAGGTTTTTGGTCAGCGATATTCAACGCGTTCTCTATCTTGACGCAGACACAATGGTCAGGGGGAGCCTCAAGGAGCTCTGGGACGCTCCGCTGAACGAGCACGGCTGCATAATTGGTGCATGTCCTGAGCCAACTGTATCGTCGAAACGCATGAAGGCCCTTGGACATGGAGGAAAGCCGTACTTTAATGCTGGAGTCCTTTTGATTGACCTTGAATCCTGGCGTAGAAATGAGATTGAAAAGCAGCTACTAGAGTGTCTGAAAGAGCGGGGAGCCGAGCTTTTTGCGAACGATCAGGATGCGATAAATCTTGTCCTTGATGAGCGAATCATGTCTCTTCCAGTAAAGTATAATTATTGCAACTCTTTCTATTATTATCCGCTTTCGATGCTGAAGCGGGTCTCCCCTTGGTTCGATCCCGACCCACGCCGGTATTCTGAGTGGGTAAGCAACCCCGTTATCGTGCATTTCCTTGGTGAGGACCGTCCTTGGAGATTGGGCAATACGCATAGGTATTCAAATGAGTATCTCCAAAACCTCTCTTTGACTCCATGGAAGGGACAAGGCATGGAAGATGGCTGGCATTTCTACTATGCTGCTTGGTCTCTTTTCAATATGCTGACCGGTCCTTTCCCAATGCTTAGATACCGCCTTATTACAAATATGATTCCCTCTGTTATGAGATTACGTGCAAGAGGTAAGAGGAATCGCTGATAGCGGGATATTTGGGCCGCACTTCTGGGCCGCACTTCTGAGCCAGCTCTTGTTAAGGAAGAGTTGTCAATTAAACAGAATATGGTTTAATATTCAAGGTGCAAATTCGTAGATTCGCGTCACATATAGTTGGGAACAAATGTTCAGGGCAAGCCACGGTTGATGTATACTAAAGTGGAACACGGAGTGCATCCGGTATTGCCCTTCACCGTTTATCTTTTTGTTGCGCTTTCGCGCCATACGACAGCCGTCTCGACAGGGAAGGCTGTCGTCATATTACAAGCCTAGAGCCCGCTACTTACTCAGGATGGCTTCTGTCTATCTCATACGTTTTGTTTACTATTATTTTCAGCCGATAATTCTGATCCCAAAGTATTCTGTGCTTATATTTATTTGGTCATTGCTGTAATCTTTAGCGATATCAGCACTTCTTGACATCTCCTATGAAAGACTGTCAGAAATTCTCAACAATATAAGATTACATATATAGCCGAAAAACCAGAGCCGATATGCAACTAGATTTGCATATCGGCTCTAGAACGTCTGTAGACCCATTACATGCACAAAACGTCAAGGACAATTGCATTTAAGCCTTCGCCGTAACCTTTACCGGGAACGGCCCAACGTCCATTTAGGTCCGTTGTCTTGGGAGCACACCCACGGGAAACAAGATTAAAGCGTGGGTCAATACACGGATTATTCAAAGGTTCAGTTGTTGCGTACGCTTTTAAATGCTGCGCTTGAACTCTAAGCCCTTCTCTAACGGAAGAAAAAGTATATCCGGGATTTCCAGGACCGGTGGCTCCAACGCCTCCAAAATTGCACTGATTTGCCTGGACCAAATTTCCAAATCTTAAATAGCCCGTCTCTTTCATGACTTGAGCATATAAAACTTCAGGACATACTCCCTCAAATGAGGCTTCTTCGTAAAGAATCTTACAAAACTCATCAATAGATGCGCTGCCTTTGCTTTTATACACGCTTGTTGGATAAGTTTGCCTCCCAACAGTCCTGCTGTAATGAGCGGCAGCATCCTCGTAAGAAGTGAAAGGCGGGGACATTATATAGCCCTCAAATCCAGTCATGCTCGAACCATTACGATGCTCTTTCATCCCATATTCGAGATAGTGGAGATAATACCCTTTTAAATTACTTCCGTAAGCCTTCCTAAGATCGAGATATCTCGTTTTATAACTATAAACGTCGAACGCCTCGGAGCCGCGGCGGCCCTCCGACATGCCGTAGTTGATGAAGTGCCGCAGGACGGCTGAGTCGTCGACCACAGTCACGCCGCCGTAGGTCGACTTAGTGAAGGCCTTCTCGACGTCGCCGTTGCGGGAGAGGTAGAACTCGGGGTCGTAGACGGGAGCGTAGTCCACGCCGCCTGCCTTGGTTGCGGCGCCCTTGAGCTTCGAGCAGCCGGTGGCGTGGCGCCCCTCCTTCTTGCCGTACATAAGGTAGTGCGAGTAGTAGCTGGCGAGGTCGGTGCCAAAGGCGGCGCGGAGATCGGGGTACTCATTGTAGTAGCTCTGCACGTCGAACGCCTCGGAGCCGCGGCGGCCCTCCGACATGCCGTAGTTGATGAAGTGATCCAGGGCCTTATCTTTGCTTCCGTTTGCCCATTCGTTAACATCTGGATACTTATTGAGATAGTAGTCGGCATCGAAAACAGACGAATAATCAAGCCAAGAGGATTTGGGGAACTGCGCGATGATGGCATCCGCATCAGCTTCTCCAAGACGTTTGCACCCGGCATCACTAAAGTACTTGTTCGCATCGCCCCAATTGGAGATAAATCCGTGTTCAATCAAAATACCGGGGATTCCAGCTTCACGAGCACAACGAATAACGGCGAATTCGTCGCCTACCTGCATCTGAAAGACACCACGGTTTGTAAGTCCGAGAGCAACAAGATTGTTCTGAACCTTCTGGGCCAGTTCGTACGAAACCTGGGTATAGTCAGCCCCGTTCACGGTAGGCGAATATACCTCGGCACCATGAGCTGCGGACGAACCCGAATTGATGTGGAAACTGATATAGGCCTGAGCGCCCTGTTTGACGCAACGCTGAACGCGGTAAAGGAAGTCGTTGCTTCCGTAACTGCCCGACTGCTCACGAGCGAGAATTACCTTAAATCCGTAATTCTCAAGCTTGGTCTTACACGCGCTAACAATCTTCCAAGTTAAGTCGGCTTCGCTCTTCCCATTGCCCTGAGCGCCAGAATCGGATCCACCGTGACCGGCATCAAGTGCAATCACACGAACGTTTTTACGAGCTGAACGGGAATCGATGCTATAAGCCGCAATGCCGTCATCATCTTCAGAACCGGAAAGCGCCTCTTCAATAGAGAAAGCCTCGACAGGATTGCCGTTCTCATCGGCATAGTAGACCGACATATCATCGGAATTGTCAACGCGATCAGATGAAGAAGACGAACTGACTACGTCAAAGCTGTAATCCTCAGACGAGAGGTCCACTGAATAGACTGCGTTCGAATCCTTCACCTGATACGTAATACCGGTTAAAAAATACCGCGCTACCAACAAATCTTGTCCGAATGTAAAGCCCGCAGCATTCCCAGAGAAAGCCGAAGCTTCAACGGAGCGCTCTTCGCCAAAATTGCTGACGAATGATAGGGACGCAGAGGTCAAAACATCAGAATCAGATGCAGTTGCGAACGCCGCCTCTTGCATAGCACCCAAAGAAAGAGAGGGCTGCGCAATGTACAAGTATTGGAAAGAGGCATCGACAGAAGAGGAATCGGGAGATTGGGCCGGCTGAGCGGCCGATTCGACTTCCGAATTACAAGAGTCGGCTTCGGCGGTCTCCTCAGTATCCTCACAAGAGTCGGCTTCGGCGGTCTTCTCAGTATCCTCGGAAACGAAATCCGAAAGTGAAGAGGAGCTAGAGGTCTCGGCTTCATTATTTGAGAGCGAGGAAAACTCAAGTGCATAGGCCGACGAAACGGGAGCAAGGAAGGAAGAGGAAACCAGAACAGCGGTAACCAAATTAGCAACTGCGCAACGAACCTTTTTCATATATGCACTCCCAATAAATTACGTAAATCTAAATAGTAGACTTTAACCAAAACAAAATAGAGCTCAAGCAATTCTAGCTGAATTACTTGACCTACTGTTAACCCAATTTCGCCCTTACACCATTATCGGAACCGAGCTGAGGAAGGCAGCGTAGGAGAAACGCGATTACGAATTTGTGCACAGCTTGGGACTTGGCCCAACAATGGCCTACCTTGGCAAAGAGACCCCTGCAATCTTGTCCCACAAAACATCAAACACCCTACCCGGATGCTTGAACAGCGCCCGATACAGAACCTGTCGAATCGCCTCGACGCAGGACGCGACAACATACACGCCGGTCACTACAAGCATTACGGACAGCAGCCCCCACGCTGGGTGGCAGTGGGAGAACACAAGCAAGTTCTTCCACAGCAGCTCCTGCATGTACGCGCTGTCCGTGGCAAGGTACACGCCAAACGACAACGTGGCCAAGTAATTGACAGCAGGCCAATGCGCAGGTTGAGCATTAAAGACAAACAAGCACACCGGAAGTGCGATCGCAAGCGACAAGAGGCTTCCAGGATTAGTCACCACCGATCCGTACACGCTGGAAGCGAAAGCGCTCAAAAGGAGCACGTCCTTTTGAGCCACAAAGTAGCAAACGTACACAGCAACGTACGAAAGAACGGGCAGCACCAAAACCCTCGGACCCGCCCCACCGCAATAATGCCACTTAAACCAACATGTCACGCACGCGATCACGACCGTCTGACCCGTCAGGGAGGAAACAAAGCCACCAATTGTCGAATACGGCACAACGGGCAAGACCCCATATAGCACGACCAGTAGCATACAGAGCTCGCCCAGCCGCCGGCTCGTCAACGCACGCAACCCGTCGAACAGATAGGGTGCCACAAGAATCAGCAGAATATACACCGTAGGAAACCACCACAGCGAGGCGAGCGGAGCAAAGACGGCAGCCATCAGCTCTCCAGCTTGCAGCCCATCCCCCGCATTAAACACGCCAAAGTACAGGACGAGCGGCACACTGTAAAAGAGCATCTGCCCCAGCAGGGTCCAAGCCCTTCGCAGCTGACCCTTAAGTGTCAGTTGCGCGTCGGCCAGATACCACACCGTAATGATAAAAAACACGGCAACGGCAATACGCCCCGAAGGGTACAACACGCCGTGCAGTACCATGCGTGCAACGGTCCCGGGGAAAACGGAAATAGGCTCAGCATTATGAATCACGAAATGATGAGCCACTATGAACCACATCGAGATGATGCGCAGAAGCTCAACCTTTGAATTGCGCCCTTTTGAACGTCCCAAACTCTCCCCCATCAACCGTGCAACTTTTATGAGTCGCTAACGTATCCCGCATACCAACAATTTAGCCAATTACACCTGGAGGGCAAGTTGTGTCACGAAAAGTGGTGTAAGCCCCTCCAGGGCCGTTGTCGGCCGATATCCTACGCGACCTTACCGAGCTTGTCCATGAAGGCGGCCTTCAGCGCGGCAACGGTGGCGCCCCCGACGCGCTTGTGGCGGCACCACTCCGCGACGTTGCGCTCCAGGTGGACTGCTTCTGTCAAGGCTAAACTGAACACCGGGGACTGCAGTGGAAACCCCGGACTGTGTTCCTACGCTACAGGACCTAGGCTTCTTCGGAACTGCATCGGGCTCATATAGCCCAGGTCGCTCTTGCGGCGCTTGTCGCGGGACCAGAACAGATAGGCGTCCGGCATCTCCATGAACTCCCCCATGCCAGCATCGTCCCAGCCCCTTCCGTGGAAGGACTCCACCTTCAGCCTGCCGAAGAAGCCCTCCGCCCTTGAATTGTCGGGTGAGCACCCCTTCCTCGTCATCGAGCGCACGATGCCGTGCCCATCGCAGATGGCGATCCAACCGGGCCACCGGTAATGGCTGCCGCGGTCGGAGTGCACCCAGTGGTGCTCACCATACGCAAGCTGCGAGCAGGCCCGCAGGAGCGATGAGTTGGCAAGCACCGCGTTCGGGGGCGTGCCGATGGACCAGCCGACGGGCATTCCGTTGAAGCAATTGATCGCCGGCGAGAGGTGCGCTTGCCGGCGGGAATGCGGAATTCCGTGATGCCTGTGACCCACAGCCCGTTTGGCTGGCCGCGAAGCGGTGTCTGCCCCTCTCGTCCAGGCAGGTGTTCCCAGGCGCCACGTAGACCTCGCCCACGTACGGGCTGTACCTGCGCCTCCTCCGCGGCGCGCAGGCGACCAGTCCCTTTGAATTGCCCATGGAAGGAGAAGACCTATGGGCATCAACTGGAGGGTCCGCACGAAGCCGCTGGCGTTCTGGCTGGGCATCGCGGGCGCGGCGGCGACACCGGTGCTCGCGTACCTGGGACTCGGCTACGAGGCCATTCCACGCGCATGGGCGGCCCGCGGCGCGACCGACCCAGCTCGGCACCCGGAGCGAACGCAAGTTCGGCGCGGGCGGCCCCAGACGGGCGAGCACGTGGCAGTGGTTGCTCCGCTGGGGGGGCATAATAATGAACGGTTGGCCTGCGTCCCGTGACGGTTGCTGCAAAGGCTCCGCTTGGGAACAGATGCAATATTGCGTCCGCACCTTCTGTTAGAATTGTTCACTAGTGTTTTATGCTGCGGTTTTCTGATCCGCCGGCATGGGCTAAGGGGTGTTTTTTGGCTGTACAGGGTAAATCAAAGGAGCGCGTTCAGGACGTTGGCGAGGTCTTCACCAACGAGTGCGAGGTGAACGCCATGCTTGACATGGTGAAATCCGAGACGGAGCGCATCGACTCCCGGTTCCTGGAGCCGCCGTACGACAACGGCAACTTCCTCGCTGAGGTGCTGCGACGCAAGCTTTCCGTGGTGGCCTCGCGCTACCGCAAGAGCGCGACCGACTGCATACACGGTGCCGTCGCGGCGAGAAAGGCTGGCGCAGAGAAGCCGAAAACCGCGGCCGACAGCGGCGCGGCCGGCGTCGAACAAGGCCCAGTTGAACGCACTGGGAGCCGGGTGCAAGGTGCGCCACAAGGCATGGGGCGCCGGCACCGTGACGAGGATAGACGGCGGCTCGATCTACGTGAGCATCGGGGGCAAGGAGCGGATGTTTCAGTTCCCGGGCGCGTTCGAGCAGGAGTTCTTGAGTTTATTGGGAGCATACATGTCTGACAACGCAATAAACATACCGGGCAACGTGTCCTCCGATATGCAGAAAGAATCCTCCAAACCCCTTTTTACCTTGCAGAGGGGTGCAACAAGGCGTGAGGTAAACGCGGTAGAAGCCAGACATTTTGTTCAAGGCATTCTTTCCAGGTCGATTAACCTAGCCACGCTTATCGGCTCTGGCGCATCTACTCCGGCCATTCCCCTGATGGGTGAAACCTTCAGGAACTTGCGAGCGGACCTCAAGCTCAACGATCCCGATCTATCTATCCTTCTGGAAAGTCGGATAACTAAAATTGCCTGTCGAGATAACGAAGACCCTGCGAAGTACTCGAACATAGAGAACCTCCTCTCGTGGCTGAGTCAGCGCATCGAGGGCTCTCTAGATAGCGCCGATGACGACAAGAGGGTTTCCGATGCAGTTCGCAAGGCCTTTCTCGAGTCCGTCGACATCAAATACAGCGCGGAGCACTCCGACGTCCTTGATAGCTATCGTAAGTTTGTTCAGGGACTTGGCGTATCGCGACAGATCCTTGCGCGCGGTGGTCAAGCTGCCTTCGACGTCGTTAATCTCTTCACAACAAACTACGACCTATTTCATGAGATGGCCCTTGAATCGAGCGGCTACGCCTATGTGGACGGGTTCTCGAACGGGCTGATACCCACATTCAACCCGCGGGAATACCATCGCAGGCCGATTGACCTCGACGAGAGATTCAGGGATCACTACGAACCGGTGAACCCCTTCTTTCGCCTTTACAAGATGCACGGGTCCATCAACTGGAGGATTTATGACGGAAACGTCGTAAGGGTCCCCAGGTTTCCCGACATCACCGACGAGTACCAAGGCGACAGACAACTTATCGCCCCGATGACTTCCAAATACGCCTTGACCCAGGGCTCCCCCTATAGCGATATGTTCCGCGAGTTCGTAAATGCCCTCGCCGTCCCCAACACAGTCCTTCTGACTTGTGGATTCAGCTTCGCGGACTCTCACATATCAAACCTTATCAGCCAGGCTCTTGCGAGGCCCGATTTCACGCTCCTCGCCTTTATCGGCAACCCGGCAGAAGCAGATGTCGGTTCCCCTACACGTGTGTTCTACGATAAGGCAGGTGGCGCGAACACCTATTTCGTATATCCAAGTGAAAGGGAACTGGACCGCAAGCGCCCGCTATACTTCTCGGAATTTGCTGACTTTATCGGGCCCGAGATCACCTTCGGAGACGATGTGGCATCTGGATCTTTGGGGCTTGGTGACAAGAATGACTAATGAGGTTCCCAATCCGGGTTGGCTCATCGGCACCATCTGCTATATGGATCAGGAGAAGATAAGACTACGCGCATCACGTTCCGACTTTTCAGACCGGATGCTCGATGGCGAGCCAAGGCATCTAAACGGGCTCAATCAATATCTCTTTTCCTATCTCTCTATCTCGACAAAGATCATTTTTCGCGTGACTTCCGTAGAAGAGGCCGAGAGGCCGTATTCCGACCAGCCTTCGTCGAGGTTTAGCACGAGCTATATCTTCACCGCCGTCCCCATTGGAGAGATTGAAGGATCTTCCTACGTGCCCGGCGTAGTAGACCTCCCCATGGTCGGCTCCAATGTCTATGCCTGCGATGAATCAATCCTCAAGAGGGTCTTTTGCGTGCGGGAAGGAGTCGAGATTGGGTCCCTCGCTGGGTACGATTCAGTAAGACCCACTTTTGATATCGATTCCCTGTTCTCTGGTCATCTCGCTATTCTCGGTAATACCGGCTCGGGAAAGTCCTCAACCGCGCGGCTCCTGCTTGATAGGGCGGCATCGCTCTTAGATGCCGAGGACGCGCTCGATGCAGAGCCCCGATTCTTCGTCTTCGATCTGCACGGCGATTATGACTTTCTCACGCGCGGCGGTTACGGCTGCACGAGACGAATCGGCGCTGATGAGTACCACCTCGCGCCCGGAGAGTTGTCGATGGATGACTGGTCAGCTATTCTCGACCCCTCGCGACGCATCCAGAAACCTCTGCTTGAGAGGGCCGTGAGATACTCCCACCTCAACGAGGAGGGCAAGAAGAAGCTATTTGCTGCCTTTGCATATACCGCAATTCGGGACACGAGCATCGATAGCCACGCAGCGAGGAAGTTTCAGGTCTCAAAGTATTACCAGCCGATTGAGGGAGAACTTAACAAGATTCTCGAACGCGAGTCCGGACCTTTCTCTCGCCCTCAGACCGCTCATAACCTGTTAGTGTCTTTCAACCTGGAATACGGAAACATATCGAAAGATGTCGTCGAAGGGCTTGAGTCCCTTTTGAAGGAGTTCATCGAGGACGAATACATGTCCGATGGACTTCCCAATATCGAACGCATCTTATGTGAGTACGAAAAACCTAAAAGCGAGGTCTCAATCTCTGACGTCGTTGATGCGCTTGACTTCGTGTTCGACGAAGAAGAAGTGCGGGGCAACCGTCAGATAAGGTCGTATTCAGAGGGGCTGGTTACTCAGCTTAGAAACCTTAGGGAAAGGTATTCGCAAGACCTCTTCTCACTTGAGCGGGGCGAGTCAATTGCTGCCCTCTTAAACAAGGGGCATGGCATTCTTGTGCTAGACGTATCTCAGATAATCGACGAGTCAGGATTGAAGTTGTTTTCCCACTACGTTGCGCGCACCCTCTTTCAGGCTAGCCTAGATGCAGGAAGAGGCTCCTCGACACCTATCTATCTCATTTTTGACGAGGCGCATCGCTATATCAGGGATGCAGACCTGACAGCCGACTCAGTGTTCAATCGAATTGCACGGGAGGGCCGTAAGTTTGGCATTTACCTTACCGCCATCAGCCAAATCCCCAGTGAGCTTTCCCGCGTCGTGCTCTCTCAGACGGGAACCTTCATAATCCACCGCATTCAGAACTCTTACGACCTCGATTACGTTCGCCGCAATATCCCTTCCATATCAAATGGCCAGGTCATGCGCCTTCCCGCATTCGCCCCGGGAACCGCGACCGCGCTGGGAAGCTCCATTACGGTGCCCCTTGAACTACAGATAGACGATGACTTTGCCGACGAGACGCCAACGATCCGGATGATGAAGAGCAATCGGATTCGATAAAGCTATTTGTGGCCGGCCCGGAGAATGCCCGCAACGGAGACGTTGTGGGCATTTCCTTTTGCCCGCTCGGGGCACGGGAGTCATACGTGGGTGAGTAGGATGGTAAGCCGCAGGGCAGCAAGGGCAGCCGGAGGAGCCGCAGGAGCAGGCGCCGCAGGTAGAGGCGGTGTCGAACTACTGCGAGCTTCTCAACCGGCGGGACGCGCGCTACGCCTAGCAACAAGCCAGAACAAGCACAGTAATTTTCAGCGCACCATACACGCACTCGCTGCTAAGGTTCGGCCCCAGCCACGGATCACCCGTCAAGAAGAACTCCAGCCAGTGCTGCATAAACAGTGCCTGCTCGCGCTTCCAACGGCGCAGCTTTTCCTCGCTGGCCTCTTCCCTGCTGCGCGAAGTGAACTCGTAGTGGTGCAGCTCAGCATAAGGTGTAAAGATGGTGCGGTAGCCCCCATACGCGCAGGCAAAAATCCGCATCGTTAAAACCGACGGCAAACTTCTCGTCGCAGCCTTCAACCCGTTCATAAACGTCGCGACGGACCATCTGGCAGGCGCCCGTAACGGCGCTGAAGTTGCCCGGGTGCACGGCACGGGCAAGATATCCCTCGCGCTTTGCCGAAAAGTCCCAGTTGGCATGGGCAAGGGCGCCGCGTACGCCGACCACAATGCCAGCTAGCTGAACCAGATGGCCAGCAAAGTAGAGCTTGGCACCCACTAAAGCCCATTACTTGCTCAGGATGACCAGGAAGGTCAAGAGAAGTAGGAGAAGGATAATCCTATCCATCTGACTACCCCCTGCCTTGTAGAACCGCGGCCCGGAATACAGCTGGCTTCGGAGAACAAGGCAGAGGACGACACACCGCCGCGTCCAGCTAAAATTTAAACAGAAATACGTACGCATGTTCGCGTTTCGTGGTACACTGTATCTACCAGAATAAGACAGAGTGAAAGTCGCTTCGGAGGTCCCCAATGGTACGAAGCGCCGGCGCCGCGGATCCCCGCTGCCCCGACCCTGGCTTAGCCGGCGCACGCGACGCCGACTGACCGGCGGGATGCCGGTTGAAGCTACGCAATACCGGCATGTTGAAACCACTCGTCCTCCGGCGTGCGGATCATAGCATGTCGACTAAACCGAAGGGGCATACATCATGGACAATTCCAACGCAAGCCAGCAGATCGCTTTGTACGAGGACCCCGACCACGCAGTCCACCTTGACGTGCGCGTCGACGGCGATACGGTCTGGCTAACCCAGCAGCAGATGGCGACGTTGTTCGGGCGCGGAGTGCCGACTATCTCCAAGCACATTCATTCCGCAGCAAAGGAAGAGCTTGCCGGAATTCGAACTATTTCATTTTTTGAAATAGTTCGCTTAGAGGGAACAAGAACGGTCAAACGTCAGGTCGAGCACTACAACCTCGACATGATCATCTCGGTTGGCTACCGCGTGAAGTCTCAGCAGGGCGTGTACTTCCGCCGGTGGGCAAATGGCGTGCTCAAGCAGCATCTACTCCAGGGATACTCCATCAACCAAAAGAGACTCGAGGCGCTCGGAACGGTCTTCAAGGTCCTCGAGAGGTCGAGTACTCCGGAACTCTCCGGTGCGGCAGAAATTCTACAGAAGTACCTTCCGAGCCTGACTCTGCTCGATGAATACGACACGGGAAGGATGAAGGCGCCCCAGGGCAACGAGCCCAACTGGGAGCTCGGTTACACCGAAGCCCTCGAAGTCGTCCGCAGCCTACCGTTCTACTCGTCGTCCACCCTGTTCGGACGAGAGCGGGACAACCAGTTCGCCGGAATCATCAGCGCCCTCTATCAGGGCTTTGGCGACCAAGACCTATATCCCTCCGTTCAAGCAAAGGCCGCCAACCTTCTCTACCTCGTAGTGAAGGACCATCCATTCTTGGATGGCAACAAGCGCTCTGCAGCGGCGCTCTTCATTCACTTCCTCGACAAGAACGGGATACTGCGCAACGGCGAAAGACTCCGCGTGGAGGGCAACGCGCTCGCGGCCATGACGCTCATGATTGCCCTCTCTGACCCAAGCGAGAAGGACTCCATGGTTACGCTGGTGGAGAATTTCATCGCGTAGCGCCTTCGCCCGAGCACCAGAATCGACGTTCCTTCATATAGCAGATGCAAACGAGGAAAGGGCCATCAAAGTAAGGCACCGTCATGGCGAGGGAGGTGCCACAATGAGTCGTTCCATGAAAAGCCATATAAGCCTACAATTGTCATCAGATGTAGGCTTATATGGCTTTCGAGGGGAGGTCGGCATGGTGATCACCTACCGGGAGGCGCTAGCTGAACTCGGGAGCAGGTACCGCGTTCGCAAGGCGGTGTCGGAAGGGACGCTCCACCCCGTCGGCCGAGGGATGTACTCGACCAACCGGGACGAGGACGCCCTCGCCGTGATCGCGAAGCGCTACCCCGGGGGCATCCTGACCGGGCAGACCGCGCTCTACGCCCACGGGCTCGTGACCGCGCCCCCCGACCGGATCGACCTGGCCACGAAGCGCGGTGGGACCAAGATACGCGACGCCGCCGTGCGCCAGCACTTCATCCCGGAGGGATGGCTGGGCGTCGGGAGGTCGACCGTCTCGGTGGACGGGACCGAGCTTGCCGCTTACGACCCCGAGCGCATGCTCCTCGAGCTCATGCGCTCGCGCAACAAGCTGCCCTACGACCTCTACCGGGAGGCCGTCGCCTCGTTCCGCAGGCGGTCGGAGCGGCTGGACATATACAGGCTGCAGGACTACGCGGAGGCAATCCCGCACGGCGAGGCACACCTCGAGCGCGCCATGGAGGAGGTATTCTGATGGACCTGAACGAGATGAGGGCGCGCTACGAGCGCGAGGAGGGCTACTCCTGCCTCAACGCGACCGCGCGCGTCTGCCAGGACGTGATCCTCTCAAAGCTGGCGGCATCCGGCATGCGCGACCGAGTGACGGTCAAGGGAGGGGTCCTGATGTGCGCGCTGTCGGGGAGCGGGCGCCGCGCAACCCAGGACATAGACCTCGACTTCGTGCGGTACCCGATGACCGACGCCTCCATTCGCTCCTTTGTGTCCGCCCTCTCGAACCTCGGCGACGGCGTAACCGTCCGCATCGCCGGCGAGATAGAGGAGCTGTCGCAGCAGGACTACAAGGGCAGGCGCGTCAACCTCAAGGTCAGCGACGGGCGCAGCACGTTCGACACGAAGCTCGACCTGGGGGTCCACGCGAGCGCTGCGATGGAGCAGGACGAGCTGTGGTTCGACGTGGCACACCGGCAGGAGGTCGTCTGCCTGCTTGCGAACTCGAAAGAGCAGGTGTTCGCCGAGAAGCTCAAGTCCCTGCTGCGCCACGGCATCCGAACGGCCCCGGAAACTCGTTTCATGGAGCGTTTCATGGAAAATCCCCCCAATCTAGCAACGGTTCAGAGTCTACTAGATTGGGGGGACGCGAGCCAAGTCGACAAGGGCAGTTAACCGGCGGCTATTCATGCCTCGATTTAGAACCGCTCGAGAATCTCCGCGGCGTTCTCTCGCAGATAGATATCTAGGTCCGGCACGGCAAACTGCACGTAGCCCCTCTGCGGAGCTTGAATAACCTCTCTTTGAAGCAGCTTAGCCCTAATAGAGCTGACCTCATTGGTCTTTATACCCATGCGTTTAGCAATCTCAGATGATTTGGACTGCTGCTTATCCTCGCACATGGCCAAAAGGTATTTGATATCGTTGAGTCCAAGTCCAGAAATCGCGGGCTCGTGAACAACATCGTGAAAACGAGCCTCTGCCAGCGCAATGCCTTCGGTGACGTCGCCCTCGCTCACAATGGCACTTTTGGCACGATGCAAGTTGGCGCGTTGCCAAATGGAGTAACCGACCAGTTGCACCAGATAGGCATAGCCCTTAGTGGCCTTAGCGGCTCTCGACAGAAGATCGTCCTCTATGGTCAAACCAGTCGCGACAAAGCTATCGCCCATAGAGAGCGCTACCTCCACCTGGTTGATAGGCGCCAGATCTTCGGAGAGGGCACGACGCAAGAACGTAAGCGCCTTGCCGTTAATAAGATCCATAACGCCGGCGGGTAAGCCGGCAAAGGCAAGTGCGATATCTACTTATATCGAATAATATCGAGCTGTATAAGCTTGTATAAACTTATCGCGGAAGTATCGAGCTTTCGTAATATGACTTAGTTAGTAGTCCACCATTGCTTTCTTCCAAGCTCATAGCGAAAGAAAGTTCAGGACTTCCTAAACCCATTGCCTTAGACCGAGAAATACTCACTCTCGGCAGATAGGTTTGGCCCCAACCACGGATCGCCATCGAGGAAGAACTCAGGCCAGTGCTGCATGAACAGCGCCTGCTCACGCTTCCAGCGGCGCAGCTTTTCCTCGTTGGCCTCTTCCCTGCCGCGCGAGGTGAACTCGTAGTGGTACAGCTCGGCATAGGGCGTAAAGATGGTGCGGTAACCCGCCTCCCACACGCGCAGGCAAAAGTCTGCGTCGTTAAAACCGACGGCGAATTCCTCGTTGTAGCCGCCGACGCGCTCAAATACGTCGCGTCGCACCATCTGGCAGGCACCCGTCACGGCGCTAAAGTTGCCCGGGCGCACGGCACGGGCAAGATAGCCCTCGCGCTTTGCCGAGAAGTCCTGGTTGGCATGGGCAAGTGCGCCACGCACGCCAATCAAAATGCCGGCATGCTGCACCAGATGATCGGCAAAGTAGAGTTTGGCGCCCACCACGCCCGCATCGGGACGCTGCAGATAGCCCATCATCTCTTCGATAAAGTCCGGGCTTATGACCTCGGTATCGTTGTTCAGCAGCAGCAGGTAGTCACCCTTGGCGTGCTTCACACCAAAATTGATGATCTGAGAGTAATTGAACTCGCCCGGCCAGTACACAACGCGCGCGATGCCCTTGCCTTCGGATGCTGCAGCCACGCGCTCTGGCAGGGTTTCGTAATACGCAAACGTCTCCGGGGCTTCACTGTTGTTCTCCACCAAGACGATCTCGTAATTGGTATACGTGGCCTTCTGGGCGATCGACATCACACAGGCATCGAGCGTCTCAATGTGATCCTTGGTGGGGATCACAATGCTCACCAGCGGCGCAGGCTCCGGCAGCGCATGGCGCATGCGGTAGACAAACGGCGTCTCGGTCTCCTCGACCGTTCCGTGAACGCCCAGCGCGTTAAAGTGGCGCTGCAGCGCAAGACGACCCGCTTCAATGGCATACGGCTTGCTATCGGCAGAGCCATCGGCGGTCGATCCCGGATGCACGCGCCAGTGATACAGCACATGCGCAACGTGCTCAAAGCGCGCGCCGGCTGCAAGGCAGCGAAGCGTCAAGTCGTAGTCCTGGGCGCCCGCAACGTCTTCTGGGGACATACCAATGTGATCGATGAGCGCCTTCTCCACCATCAGGAAATGCGTCACGCAGTTATGGCTATAGAGCAGGTCGACGTTGAGTACGGTCTTAAAGACCGGCTGGCCCCACTCCCCCGTTTTCTGGAACATGTCCTCATCACAGAACAGGACCTGGGGACGCTCGCCCTCGGCCGCCTTGTTCAGCGCGGAAACATACTGGAATAACGCGTCCGGTTCCAGAATGTCATCGTGGTCCAAGAAAGCGATGTAGTCGCCTGTCGCTTGCTCGATACCTGCGTTGGTGTTGACCACAATGCCGCCGTTGCCGGGAAGCTCGATGCGACGGATGCGCTCGTCGTTGGCACCTGCCGCAAGGGTGGCCACCGCGTCCCATTCGGGCGAGGCGTCCATAAGCAGCAATTCCCAGTTGTCATAGCTCTGGGCTTGCACCGATTCCAGCAGCTCGCGCAGGTAGACCCGATCAGTCTTGTAGCACGGCACCACAATGCTCACGAGCGGTCTATAGGCAAAGGCCGCCGAAGCGACACGCTGGCACGCCAAATCGCCCGGCTTTGCGCGATGCTGCTCAAACCAACGTCGATAAGCTGCGTCGTCTGCACGCGCGTCCTTCATACGGTTCCAGCTGTCGTCGACCATGCCGTTGTACAGGCGACCATCCATGGCGCAAAACCCGCTTTGGATCCGCTCTGTGGGATCGCTCACGATCGCGACAAAATCTCGTATATCCTGAGGCATCTCAACACTCAGATACGATTTATTGATGCGGCATCCGTTCTGCTGCGGAACATCGACCTGCGATTCAAACACATGCACGGTAACATCGATGGCATTCATATGCGTATCGAAGATCTGGAGCTCAGGCGCGCACTGGGGGTCTCCCGGCCAGGTAACCTCATAGCGCCACACCGCGCCGACGTCTGCCGGCAAATAGCGAATGGCATCGATCTCGTAGCGGCCGCAGTGTTCGCCACGCTGCGCATCGCGGATAAGCGCGCACAGCGCAGGCTTTGCTTTGTAGTTAATCTTGGATTCCAATTTGGCCACGCGGCTATCGAGACGAATAGAGCCCAACCTTTGGCCACCGGATGCAAAAACGGCATCCATCGACGAGCCATCCAAAAACGGAAGCACCAAAACGGCGAGCTCGCGCTCGTAATCGGAAACAGAAGGGCATAGCGCCAGCACACGGCCATGATCGACCGGGAGCACCAGTGACGGCAAACAAGAACCGCTCGTAGTCGCATGGGCAAACGCCTGAGAGGCCTCCCGCTCAATAAGCGCGGTGACATCCTGACCGGCAAAACGAAGCAGCACAAAAAGACGGCCCTGGCTGCGGCAAAGTGCCAAACGCTTGATACTCATCTACACTTCTCGCTTTCCCAGGGCGTTCGCTGCCACGCGCTTGCAGGCACCCAGGCGCCCAAACCTCAAGACATCGTAATCGAACATGAGCTTTTTGCACGCACGGACATTGGGGGCCTTGCTGGTAAGCGCCGCACGCACCATAGCAGCAACAGAAGGAGCGCATTGTGCGAGCGCAGCATCGCTGCCCACGGCAGAACCGGCAAGCGCCGTGGCAACGGCAGCAAACACCTTGCCGCAATCCGTACTCAACAGCCTGAGCGCATCGTACAGCACCAGATCGCAGAGGAAGTACGCCAGGTCATCGGCATGCTGAGCATCGAGACCGTCGCGCTGCCAGTCAGCCAGCACCGCAGAGTAAATCTTCACGTGCTCCAGCAGACGCGTCTCGTCGTCGTAGCGCATGGTGTCCATGAGCGAACCCTTGCGCGCCACGCGGTAATCATACAGCTTGTTCGAGATAAGCGCGGTCTTGTGCGAACGACCGTACACGGCAAAATCGAAGACCTGGTCCTCGCCATACTTAACGGTTTCGTCGAACACGATCCCGTTGCCCAGCAAAAACTCACGCTTGCAGGCGGTGCGCCATGCAAACGGGCGAGATGCTTCCTTAAACAGTAGGTCGGAGCTATAGCCTTCAAACGACACATCGCGCGGGCTCAGCACATAGTTAAGCCACGGATACCCCGCCTCAAGCGGATACGGATTCGCGCCAAAGGTCAAAACGTCGCAGTCCTCGCGCTCAAAGGCATCGACGATCACGCGGCATGCATCGGGCGTAAATCGGTCGTCGGAATCCAAAAACGCAACGATAGGCGCCGTGGACGCGGCGATGCCTGCATTACGCGCACTCGACAGGCCGCCGTTCTCCTTATCGACCAGCGTAAAGCGCGCGTCCTTTTCGCAATAGGCAGCCGCAATATCGCGCGAGCCGTCCGGCGAGCCATCGTTGACCAGCACGCCTTCCCAATCGGGCATGTCCTGCGCAAGCAGGGAGTCCAGGCACCAGGCCAGGCACTCCTCCACTTTATAGATGGGAACGACAACGGAAATCTTGGGGGTAGCCATAGTCACTCGCTCCTACTGTGCGGCCGGAACGTCATCGGGGTGCGGGTTGTCGCCGTAGGTGCACTGATACGTCAGCACACGCCAGACCAGCGGCAGGCCGCCAATCTTAAAGTAATGCTTAAACGTATTGAGCTTGCCCGGCTTCTTAAAGTCAAAGCGCGAATCGATATAGGCGCGGGGCGACTTGACCATCAGGCGCAAGTCGGTCTCGCCACGCGGATCAAACAGCGACAGATCAAAGCGACCGGCATCCCAGTCGGCCTTGAGCTCGGACGAGGCTTTCTTCCAAAACTGCTCGCGCAGTTCATCGACCAGGCGCTCATCGTTCCAACGGTACGTATCGACCTTCATGCGCATTAAAATACCCTGAAGCTGAGCCTTAAGCTCGGGGCGTTCATCCAAAAAGCGCTGCATCTCGGCGTATTCGTCGCACACGCAAAATACCTTGTTGGGCGAATTAACGGAGCTCTTCTCGTTGTCTTGGCGATAGCACAAAATGGGGTCCGCGATAAACGCAGCACGCTCGGCGCATGCCCAGACCTTAAAGTTAAAACCCGCATCCTGATACGAGGCACCCGGCGTGGGAAGGAAGCGAATCTGATTGTCGTTGAGGAACGCGCGCCGATAGATAGCCGACCAAATGGAAGGTTTGCGGTAGAAGATGCCCGGGCGATCGACGGGGCGATACGCGGCGCCCGTCATATGCTCGTCGATAATCCCAAACAGCTCACGTCGCTCGCTGGGCGTGGACCAATACAGATAAAAGTCGCCCTTTACCGCATCGGCATGCTCAGCATCGGCCTTGGCGACCAGCTTTTGAAGCGAATCCTCAAACATAAAGTCGTCGGACTCAAGGATGCCCACGTACTCACCGCGCGCCATCTCCAGGCCACGGTTCATCGAGTCGCCGTAGCCGCTGTTGGCCTTGTCGATCATCTTTACACGGGGGTCGCGCTCCATGTACTCGCGGATGATATCTGGCGAACTATCGGTAGAACCGTCGTTGATGCAGATGATCTCGATGTCCTTGAGCGTCTGCGCCACGGCGGAATCGAGGCACTCGCGCAGGTAGCGCTCAACATTGCAGATGGGAACAAGCAGCGAAACTTTAGGGGTATCAGAGTTCTGCAAGAGAACCTCCTGTTGAATAGCGTGTAACAGGGTTATTTTAGCAGCCGAGTTGCGGCGGGCGGCAGCGCTTGGAATTAGAGAAAGCGCTCCAGGCAGGCTTTGAGACCGCGAGTCGAAAGATAGAACAGCGTGGCATCTGCCATCGAAAAGCCCGAGGTCGTCGCAACGAACTTGTGGGCAACACGGCAAACAGCGCCCTTGGCAGGCATATCTGCCCAGTCCGTTCCCAAAAACGTCGCGAGGTCCATGTTGACGCGAGCCGCCACGCGATGGAAGTCATCGGCATCCAAGCGCGCCAGGTCGAACACAATTAGGTCCAAAAACCAAGTTATCAGCTCGCCGGGACACAGGTCCAAAAGACCGTAGGCCGCCCAGCCCTCCAAGACCTCCTCGAGCATCCTCATGTGGGCGTCAAGCTTTTTGGCACGAGCCTCGGCACTGTTGAACTCGTGCGTCGCCGATTCGCTCTCCATCACGTAGTGGTAGAACTTGTCCGGCATGACGACGGTCTTACGGGCAAGCGCATAAGCCGCAAATTGGAAGACGACGTCCTCGCCCAAAGCCAAACCGGGGGCGAAGCGAATGCCTTCGCGATTGAGCAGCTCGCACGAAAAAGCCGCACGGCAGGCATAGGGCTGCGCATTCGAATGGAACAGCAGTTGGGGATCACGGGCGCCGAAGGTACCAGCTTTGGGGCTCATGAGTTGCTGGACGCGCTTGGGGGCAGCATCGGCAGGTTCACAGACGCCGCCAAAAACGGCGGCCTCGGCATCTGCAGACTCCATGGAATGCAGCACGTGCTCGACCGTCCGGGCATCGATGTAATCGTCGGCGTCCACAAAAAAGACGGTCTCGCCCTCGGCGACATCGATACCGGCATTTCGAGCACACGAGACGCCCGCGTTTTCCTGGTCAATCACCAGTACGCGATCGTCGGCCTGCGCGATCTGGCGCAACACGTTCAACGAATCATCAGTCGAACCGTCGTTGACGCAGACAACCTGAATCGAGCGCTCGGACTGGGCCAACAGCGAATCGAGGCATCGCTGAATGGAGCGCGCAGAGTTGTAAACGGGGACGACAATGGTAGCTTTAGGACACGAGGCCTCTCCCATGTCGACCTACCCCCTCAGCGATTCGATGAGGAAGGCAGCGACCACGCCTGGGCCTCCAACCGAGGCGTAATACTTAGCACGCCCCAAGGCACCATCCGTCGCGAAACTCGGATGCTCGTCAACCCAGCCCTCAGGATCTTTGAGGATGGCAGCGAGATTTGCGCGCTTCCACGGTTTGAGGTCGTCAAGCAAAAACTCCCCCGCGTCCAAGGCAGCTTGGAACTCCTTGGCCATCTGAACCAGGAACTCCTTATAGAACTTGGGCGCCAGGCGCACGTAGTTCCACATGTACGAATCGTACTTAATGAGCTGATTGAACTTGAGCATGCGCGCGACATCGCCGCTTGCGTGGTCGCGGGCATAATCCTCTCGAATCCAACGCTCAATCTCGGCATACTCGGTATTGACGCAAAAGACCTTAGCTGAAGAATTGACCGAGGAATTCTCGTTGTCCTGGCGATACGACAACACGGCATCGTGCAGGTAAATAGCCTTATCGGCGCACGCGATCACCTTAAAGGCGAATGACGTGTCCTGAAAGGATGCCCCCGGAGTCGGCAGGAACGTAATGCCGTTGCGCTCAAGAAAATCGCGACGGTACACGGCCGACCAAATCGACGGCTTTTGCTTAAAGAACTGCGTCGTATCGCTCGGGTGCACTGGCTTGCCACAGTCCTTGGCTTTAAACATCTCGTGCAGCGAACGGCGCTCCTCGGGCTTAGACCAGTAGAAATCAAAGTTCGCCTTCGCAAAGTCGGCATTATTGCTATCGGCGGCCGAGACAAGCTTTTCGAGTGCGTCGGGCGCCATAAAGTCATCGGACTCCAAGATACCAACGTACTTGCCACGCGCCATCTCCAGACCGTGGTTCATCGAGTCGCCGTAGCCGCTGTTGGCCTTGTCGATCATCTTGACGCGCCCATCGCGCTCCATATACTCGCGGATTATCGCCGGTGAGTTGTCGGTCGACCCGTCGTTAATGCAGATGATCTCAATATCCTTGAGCGTCTGCGCCAGGGCGGAATCGAGGCACTCGCGCAGGTAGCGCTGAACATTGTAAATGGGAATAAGCAGCGACAGAACAGGGCTGCCAGAGGCGTTAGTAGACAAATGTGCTCCTTAGGAAATACCTGTCGTTTCATGGTATCAAAGGGTCAGCGCGCCAGCGGGCGTTTATATAATCTATGGAGCCTCTTGCGGGCAAAGCGGCCCCACGTCATGCGGCGGGCCCATGGCAGGTTCCTGCGTTTTATTCAAAGCTTGCCGCCAAGGTGCGCCGAGCCTTTACAATAGGACAGTCCCAAGGACGTATTCGATAGCTTCCGCGCTGCACTCACCCGCCGCGCGTGAAAGGATATATTGCCCCATGCCTTCAACCCTTCCCGCTCCCATCGATAAGCTCGCCATTGTCGTCGTTACGTACAAGCGCCAGGAACTCCTGGCCAACTTGTTCGACTCCATGACCGAGCTTACGGCAGCGCCCTGGCGCATCGTGATCGTCGATAACGAGAATTCGCGTGAGACCGAGGCCATGTGCACCGCATTCAACGAGCGCCTGGCCAACCTGTGGGGCACCGACATCGAACAGCCCGACGCGAAGGGCGGCACCGACCGCGTCATCTACGCACCACAGCTCGAAAACGGCGGCGGTGCAGGTGGCTTCTCCGCCGGCACCAAATGCGCCTACGACCTGGGCGCCCAGTGGTTCTGGGTGATGGACGACGACGTGCTCGTCATCCCCGAAGGCATCGAGCGTCTTGCCAAGTGGACCGACCGCTACGATGTCATCCAGGGTTCGCGCCTGGACTTTGACGGCGGCGCCTTCTTTTGGCAGTACCAGCTCATCCTTTCGCTTGGTATCCCCAACCCCATCGCTAAGTGGGACCTGGGCCCCAAGGGCTACCGCGCCATGAACCAGTTGTGCTTTGAAGGCGGCCTGTTCTCGCGCCGCGTGGTCGACAAGATCGGCCTGCCGGATGCGCGATTCTTCATCTACGGCGACGATGCCTGCTACGGCTACGTGGCCAGCCAGCACTTCCCCGCCGCCGTTGTTGCCGACGTGGTGCTCAAGCGTGCCCGCGCTGTCTCTAACTGGGATATCGCCGGCAAGCGCCAGCTCAACTCTACGAGCGACACCAACCGCTACTACATCATGCGCAACCGCGGTTATCTGGCCCGCTACATGCAGATTTACGGCGACTATCACCCCGCGCTGTTCCGTCTGGGCAACGTCGCGACCTTCTGCAAGGAGTTCATTCGCCTGGCTGCCGTTGACAAGTGCTTTAAGACCGGTATTCCGGCGCTGCGCCGAGGCATGAAGGACGCCCGCAAGATCGTCAAGGATCCCAACTGGAAGCCCATGCCGCCCATGAAGGACACCGAGTAACGGAAGCCGGAAACACCTCGGCGCTTAAAGCCGCTGGCACACCGTAGCCACATGCTGCCCATCAAAACCGAACCCCCAGCGCATGCGACCCACGCCGGGGCGCGGCACACGGATTTCGTCGATGCCGTCGCGCTCTATGTCGAGCAGCGCCTGCACGGCCAGCAATTCCAGGCCCAGCGCATCCACACCGGGGTCATACATCATGTTGATCGTTATCAGCGGACGTTCATCGAGCATACCGATCGTATCGGCTATGTCGAACACGGCGCCCGTAGGAAAAACCTGGATGTCGCAGCGACCCGCGCCACACTTTCGCCTCGAGGCAGGATTGGCATAGCCCGGCAAGCCAAAGCAGAGCCCCTGCAAGAGCAGATGATATGGCAGTGGCGCATCTGGGTCGGTCGCACCGATTCCCGCATCTCCTAAGATGCGGCTTAGCGCCCGCCTCACGGTATCCTCGTTCCCATGGCACAGCCCGTCGCGAAACGCATCGACGTCTCGAATGTCTTCTGCAGCGCACTCAAACCACTCAATAATCACTAGACGCAAGGTCTGGCGAAGCTCGTTATTGGGCAATCGCAAAGCACGGAGGCGATCGCCATGCTCCGGCTCCTCAGTCATATCCGTCGTGAGAAAACCGGACAGATACAGCGCTGTCCACATGCCATCGTCAGGCGAGACATCTGGCTCTGCAGTGCCCAAACAAAGCGGGACCTCAGCGCACCCATGGGCCTCGAGCAAATCAAACAAGACCGAAAGGCGGTCGAGATTCCACCCGGCAACTACCCTACTCAGACAATCGGCATATCCATACAGATCGGCACGCACAGGCGCCGTGCAGCCTCGGCCCAGAAAACCGATCACACGCTCTGGACTCGAGCAATAGGCCCTGCCAAACCGATATCCCTCGAGCCATTCACGCGCATCATCCAGGTATTCCTCGCGCCCAGCATGATTCAACAGAGCCTCGACCTCGGCATCCGAAAAACCGAACCAACGGTCACACCACGCCGACAGCGGCGTCGTCAGACAATACGAGCAGCCGCGCGAAGAAAGCGCCGCTTCGGCGGGACCGGAACACTCCCCCATCAGACACGTCAGCCGCAACGAATCGCGCGCAGTGGCAATGGCGTCAAACAGCGCACGGTCAAGTAGTTCTGCCGGATCGGCGTCGGAAGCGTCCCTCGCGCTCGCACGGCGAGACCACGCCGCATCGTACCCATCAACGAGCAATACAACCTGCTCATCGCAGGCAATCTCCAGCAGCTCTATGAGCACACCGAGCACCGAGTCAACCTCGTCCGCGCTCGCCACGCCACGCGCGACACGTTCGATGTGACGCACCTTATCTCGAGCTAAATCCGGAGCCTCCAAGAGCGCCAACAAGCGAGCGCACTCGCCCGAAAGGGCATCGCGCACGACGCCGGCAACAGCGGGGCCACGCCTCCCAGCGCCAGAAAAGTCCAGCGATATCACCGGATAGCAAGCATACTCATCCCGATAGCGCCCGCCGTTCGCATCCCAAATCTGAGCATCGGCAAACAAACGCTGACCAGAGCGACCGACCGCTGGACGCTCCAGAAAAGCCCTGAGCATCGACAAGTTCATGCTCTTGCCAAAACCCTCGGGTCGACAGCACACCACAACGGACGCGTCGCAGTCCAACACATCGGCAATAAACATGGTCTTGTCAACCAGCATGCAACGACCAATGGCATCGGCAAAATCATGCACACCGACCGGCAAAACCGCATCATCGACATGGTTGACAAGCCGTACGCCAAAAGTATCGTCACTGTTGCAATACTCCTGTTCAGACACCGTAACTTCTCCCTAAAACGCAGCACGAAGCCCATTGTAGCGAGCAGTTCAAGTGCAACGCTGGATCCGTGCAAAGGCATCGGGCAACGGTAGGAACAAAGGCCTTGAGGGGGCATAACAAATCGTTGTGCAACAAAATGGGGCCCGATGCAACTGCACCGGCCCCCATTGCGAATCTTTAGTTGTCGGGCAACCGAAAGGGACTACTCCTCGGAGTCGTTCTGCCCAGCAGCCTTCTTTTGCTGATCGAGCTTATGCTTGCCACTCACAATAGACGTGGCACCCAGCGTGGCCAAGCTTGCACTGGCAAGGCTCGCCATAACGATAAGGTCGCCCGTCTTGGGCATGTTACCGCCAGATGACTTGGTCGTTGTAGTCGTCGTGGTTGTAGTGGTCACCGTCTTGGAGTCATTTTGCTCTTGGACTTGGTTGTCAGCACCGCTCTTGTCGTCGTCTTCGGGCTGTTTCTTTTCGCCCTCGGTCTTGCTCTCGTCCTTCTTCTGACCGGACTTGTCGCCCTTCTCATCAGAGCTAGGACCCTTATCGGATTCAGCCTTCTCGGAAGCCTTGTCCTTGGAGTCGCCCTTTGCGGCTTCGGTCTTTTCCGTGGAAACCTGATCAGAGTTGTCCTTGTTCTGGGCCGAGCCGTTATTGACGCCAGCCATCAGCGAAGAACCCAGCGTAGAACCAAGCTGCTCGGAGAAAGAAGGCTTCTTGTCCGGCGAAGCAACGGGAGCGTCCGGCGCCTTATTCGAGTCGTCCTTGGAAGCATCGGAATCAGGGGTCGTGTCAGAGCCGGAGCCGTTGTTAGAGCCGGTGTCAACGGACGAATCGCTCGAGCCGGTAGATGAGTTAGAGGTGCCAGCGTCGGTCGAACCAGAAGCGTCACTGTCCGTATTGCCGGCAGAGCTTGAAGGCGAATCGCTCGCAGCAGAGCCGTTCGAATCGGAGCCGTTCGAGGTAGAGCCGTCGTTGGTAGTGCCACCAGCAGAGCCATTACCGTCAGCATCGGTCGAGGGCGCATCCATCCTGTCATCGTTGGCATCGTCACTCGAGCCGTCATTCGAATCAGGTGTCGGCGAGGGCGCCGGCGCAGGCTCGGGCTGCACGGGCGTCGCAGCGGCAGCGGCCTCGTCCTCGGCGATATAAACCAAGCAGTCCTTCAGCTCGTTGCGGTAGCGGTTCTTCCAGCCCTCATGATACTGGGGCTGACTTGAAAACTTGGTGGCGACATTGTTGACCACGCTATTGGAGAGCGCCGTCGCAAACTCGCGGTCGGACATATCGTTGGAAAGATTCGCCCAGCGGAAGAAGTCTCTGCAGCCACCGGTACCGCACATGTTGGTGATGCTCCACACCATACCCTTGACGCAATCGGCGCGGCCGGAGATGTCAATGCCAAGAGCGCTCTTAAGCCACGCCTCGGTCACCGCATAGTACGAGTTGTACGCATACGCATCCTGCAGAGCCGAAAACTCAGCAGGATCGGTGTTATAAGCACCCTGGAAGGCCTCCTGTGCAATACGGCCCAGCTCGGTAAGCTGGTCGTTCTCGTACATGGCATTGCTCGCGTTGGAAATCTCGCTGCCGCGATCAATCGCATCCTTGAGCATGCTGTATTTTTCGGGGCTGTAGTTGTAGACCTGCTTCATAAACGGAATGAGCGACCAACGGCGGTCGAACTGGTAATAGCCCAGCGCGTTGTAGCCGTCACCATACGAAAAGCCCTGGTTGTAGTTACCATGGCTCTCGTACTTGGTAAAGTACTTCATCTCGGTAGTCACGTTGACAAACGAAACGCCCTGGACCGACCTCAGCACGCCCGAGAAGGACTGCTGGGTGTAGAGACCCTTATCGATATCGGTGGCATCCGAGGCAACGCCTGGCGTGGGCTCCTCGGCAGCGGCGGGTGCCGGCGAAGAAACGGCGCCAAACGAAAGCGCCAGCGTCAGACCCGCGACAATAGCAGAATGCTTGGGCTGCATAAGATCCTCCCTGCATTGGTGTAGTTAAAGTGCAGTTTGCAAAGATAGAATCAGTATTGCAGCTCGTCCGTTGTTGCACAACAACCCCTCGGTAAACGGCAACAACCTTCCGCGAAATCTTAAGGAATTAAACAAACTGGTCGTCGGGCGCCATCAGAAGCTCGCCGTATCGCTCCATCAGCCCGTCCCTCAACTGACAGAAAGCGGGGATATAGACGTTCAAGATGCGCTGAATCAAATCTTGAGCGAGCTTGTTGTCGTAGATATGGACGTTCGTATTGCGGTCTCTGAGCATGTCTAGCCAGGCCGCCTCATCAATAAAGTCGTAGAATCGGTACGACTCCTTCAAGATGGCACGAGGAGACCCCGACGCGGCAAGCGTGGCGCCCTCATACTCGAGCAGACGCTTAAGGAGCTTCCAGCTCAGTTCAAATTGAAGATTGAACTTATTAATTAATCCACTCTGAACAAAATCATTGTTGAGATCCTGATTGGGCGCATCCTCAAGATTCGCCAAGGCGCTAACAAAGTTCTCATATTTTTTCATACAGAATCACACCATCCCTGGCAATCTCATCGAGCAATTGCTGCGATAGGGACTCGTCGAGATTGACGACATCTACATCTAAAAGAGTATCAAGATGTTCCTCGATCAAATATGAGAAACGGCCGAAATCCCGGCAACCTGCTACGGCGATGTCAATATCGCTCTTGGGCAAGTTGTCGCCTCGAGCACGAGAACCAAACAACACGACCTTCTCGGCGTCACATTCCAGAGCAAAAACTTCGATTTGCTTGTACACCTTGTCGAGAGATGTCATTTGCAGCCCTTACAGCTTAATGTCAAAGTTAATCTCGGGAACGGCGGCTAGGTCGGCCAACGTCACGCCGTCGACGTATTTTTCGATCACGTCGTCCAGACCGCGCCAGAACTTGACGGTCGAGCACAAATCGCTGCGGGTGCAGCTGTTGTCGATGCCGTCGCACGCCACGGGCGCCGTGCTGCCCTCGACGGCGCGCAGGATGTCACCCGCACGTACCTCGGAGGGATCCTTGGCCATCATGTAGCCGCCGCCCTTGCCGCGCACGCTCTTAAGCAGGCCAGCCTTCATAAGCGGACGAACCAGCTGCTCCAAATACTTTTGCGAGATATGCTCGCGGTCGGCAACCTCGCGCAGGGCAATCTTGCCCTCGGCGTCGCCGAGCGCCGCGATATAGATCATCAGCCGGAGGGCATAGCGGCCCTTGGAAGAAATGAGCATACCTACCCTCCCATCGTTGCTGGGACAAAATACCAGGAGTGTTTGTCCCAAATCTTATGCACGCGGGGCAAACAAACCTGATTATTATGTCCCACATCTAAAAAGTCGAGTGGATTAGTCGGGTTTTCCCTTGACTAACGCCGAACCCATAGTAACTTTATTCCGAGAAGATTCCTAGGGTTTAGTACACCTATGAGTACACCATATACAGAGAGGGACAGCATGAGCGCAAATCCGCTGCTTTCCATCGAAGGTCTGACCGCCTCCGTGGACGAGAAGACCATCCTCCACAACGTCAACCTCAACGTCGCCGCCGGCGAGACCCACGTGCTGATGGGACCCAACGGCGCCGGCAAGTCCACCCTCGGCCACCTGGTCATGGGCGACCCCGTCTACACGGTCAACGACGGCCGCATCGTCTTTGACGGCCAGGACATCACCGAGCTCACCACCGACAAGCGTTCGCGCGCCGGCCTGTTCCTGAGCTTCCAGGCCCCGGTCGAGATTCCGGGCGTGCCACTGTCGAGCTTTTTGCGCGCCAGCATCGCCGGCCGCCCCGGCCTGGAGATGAAGGGCAAGGAGTTCCGCCGCCGCGTGAAGGAGCTCGCGGCCGAGCTCAACATGGATACCGCCTACCTCAACCGCGAGCTGGGCGTGGGTTTCTCGGGCGGCGAGAAAAAGAAGGTCGAGATGCTCCAGCTTCTGCTGCTGCAGCCCAAGCTCGCCATCCTGGACGAGACTGACTCCGGCCTGGACGTCGACGCCCTTTCCACCGTCAGTCATGGCATGGACGCCTACCGCAAGAGCTGCGACGGCTCCATGCTCATCATCACGCACAACACGCGCATCCTGGAGCACCTGGATGTCGACCGCGTCCACGTTATGGTCAAGGGCCACATCGTGCGCGAGGACGACGCCTCGCTGATCCCCTGGATCGACAAGAACGGCTTTGAGACCTTCGAGCGCGAGGCCGCCGAGCAGCGCGCCCAGGCCGAGGCCGCCGCTGCCGAGCAGCAGGCGTAAAGGGGCGACGCAATGACCAAGAACCGCACCGAGGTCGCGGACATCGACCGCAGCCTCTACGACTTCACCTATGGCGAGGAGGGATTTGAGCGCCTCGACGCCGGCATCACGCCCGACATCGTGCGCGAGATCAGCGCCAAGAAGGACGAGCCGCAGTGGATGCTCGACCTGCGCTTAAAGTCCCTCGAGATCTTTAATCGTTTTCCCGACCCGACGTGGGGCCCCTCCATCGAGGGCCTGGACATGGATAACATCGTCACCTATGTCAAGCCCAACACCGACCAAAAGCACGACTGGGAGTCGGTGCCCGACGACATCAAGAGCACCTTTGAGCGCCTGGGCATCCCCGAGGCCGAGCGCAGCTATCTGGCAGGCGTCGGCGCGCAGTACGACTCCGAGCTCGTCTACCACAACATGCAGGACACGGCGTCTAAGATGGGCATCGTCTACTCCGGCATCGAGGAGGCCCTGCACGACCCGCAGTGGGAACCGCTCATCCACGAGAAGTTTATGACGCTCATCCCGCCCACCGACCACAAGTTTGCGGCCCTGCACGGCGCCGTATGGTCGGGCGGCTCGTTTGTCTACGTGCCCAAGGGCACCAAGCTCGACTTCCCGCTGCAGAGTTACTTCCGTCTTAACGCCAAGGGCGCCGGCCAGTTTGAGCACACGCTCATCATCGTCGAGGACGATGCCGACCTGCACTTCATTGAGGGTTGCTCCGCGCCCAAGTACAACGTAGCCAACCTCCACGCCGGCGCCGTCGAGCTCTTTGTGGGCAAGCGTGCGCACCTGCGCTACTCTACCATCGAGAATTGGTCCAAGAACATGTACAACCTCAACACCAAGCGTGCGCGCGTGGACGAGGACGGCGACATCGAGTGGATCAGCGGCTCCTTCGGTAGCCACGTGGGCTACCTCTACCCCATGAGCGTGCTCAGCGGACGCCGCGCCCGCTCGAGCTTTACCGGCATTACCTTTGCCGGCGCCGGCCAGAACCTGGATACCGGCTGCAAGGTCGTGCTCAACGCGCCCGATACTTCGGCAACCGTCGAGACCAAGGGCATCTCCAAGAGCGGCGGCATCCAGACCTTCCGCAGCTCCATCGTGGCCACGCCCAAGGCCGAGGGTTCCAAGGCAACCGTGAGCTGCCAGTCGCTCATGCTCGACGACCAGAGCCGCTCCGACACCATCCCCGCCATGGACATCCGCGCCAAGAATGTCGACATCGGCCACGAGGCCACCATCGGCCGTATCGGCGACGATAAGGTGTTCTACCTGATGAGCCGCGGTATCTCGGAGGAAGAAGCCCGTACCATGATCGTCAACGGCTTTGCCAACCCGGTCTCCAAGGAGCTACCGCTGGAGTACGCCGTCGAGATGAACAACCTGATCAAGCTCGAGATGGAAGGAGCGATCGGATAATGAAACAGACCACGAACACCGCTGCTACCACCCTTGAGCAGGTCAATGCGATGCCGGCTGCCACATGGGGCTGGCTGAAGATGAACCAGACCAAGCTCGAGCTCTCTGACGAGCTTGCCGCCGCTCCCGCCGAGACCGTTAAGGTTGAGGGCTTGGACGAGCAATTTGCTGGCGTGGCAGACGCGTTCGACGCCGCCATGGACGCCATGGCCGAGCGCTTCCCCGAGCGCCGCGCCTCCGCGCCCGGCGATGCCGCCGACCGCGCCCGCATCACGCCCGAGACCGAGCTCGACGTGCCCGCCACCTCCGTCTACCAGGCCGGTGCCATTAAGCTGGAGGAGGAGCTCTCCCCCGCTGAGGCCTTCGAGACTGGCATGGGCGAGGCTGCCTACACCTACCTGGCCGACCACGCCACCAAGCGCGTCGTCATCGATGTGCCCGCATACAAGCACGCCACGGTTACCGTGCGTGTGAGCGGTGTCGATGCCGCCGCGGCCATCGCCGCCATCGACGTCGTCGTCCGTCCCCAGTCGACGCTCGACCTGCAGATCGCCCTGGACTCCCCCGTTGCCGGCGAGGGCGTCGTGGGATCCGTGCTGCGCGTGTGCGCCCACGAGTACGCCACCGTCAACGTGGCCTGCACGCAGACGCTCGACGATAGCTGGATCGCACTCGACGATACCGGCCTGTTCCTGGACGAGGGCGCGCGCGTCAACGTGCAACACACCGTCCTGGGTGCCGGCGCCAGCGCCACCGGCCTTGCCGGCGACCTGCTGGGCGATACCGCCAAGGTCACCATCGATACTGACTACCTTGGCGCCCGTGAGCAGGTGCGCGACTTTAACTACGAGCTGCGCCACCGCGGTCGCAAGACCGAGTGCGAGATCGACGCCAACGGCGTGCTGACCGGCACGTCCAAGAAGGTCTACCGTGGCACCATCGACCTCGTGCACGGCTGCAAGGGTGCAACCGGCACCGAGCGCGAGACGGTGCTTTTGGCCAACAAGGGCGTCGACAACAAGACCATTCCCGTCATTCTCTGCGACGAGGACGACGTCGCCGGCAACCACGGCGCCACCATCGGTCACGTCCGCGACGAGCAGCTGTTCTACCTCGCCTGCCGCGGTCTTGACCAAAACGCCGCCGAGGACCTGTTCATCCGCGCCAAGCTGGAGGACGCCGCGCTTTCCGCCACCGACGAGCGCACCCGCGCCGGCATCGTCCGCCTGGGCAACAACCTGATCGACAACTTTGAAGAGGAGCTCGCATGATCGACACCGAGCACGTTAAATGCGACACCTGTACCGCACCGGAGCCTATGGAGCTCGACGCCAGCGACGAGGCCTCGCGCGGCTGGCCTACCGTCGACATCGAGACCAATCCCTACAAGGCGCAATTCCCGCTTTTCCAGCAGCACCCCGAGATCGCCTTCCTCGATAGCGCCGCCACCGCGCAGCGCCCCGCCTGCGTGCTTGACGCCGAACGCGACTTCTACCAGCGCATGAACGCCAACCCCCTGCGCGGCCTGTACTCGCTGTCCGTCGAGGCAACCGACGCCATCGCGAAGGTCCGCCAGCAGATCGCCGACCTCATCGGCGCCTCACAGGCCAACGAGGTCGTCTTCACCCGCAACACGAGCGAGTCGCTCAACCTGGTCGCCAAGAGCTTTGCGCCCACAGTGCTCAAACCGGGCGACGAGGTCGTCATCACCATCATGGAGCACCACTCCAACCTGATTCCGTGGCAGCAGGTCTGCCGCGAGACCGGCGCCAAGCTCGTCTACCTCTACCCCACCAAGACCGGCCAGCTCACCACCGAGGAGGTTCTTGCCAAGGTGGGTCCCAAGACCAAAATTCTGGCCGTGGGTCAGGTTTCTAACGTGCTGGGCGTCGAGAACCCGGTCAAGAACCTCGGCAAACTCGTGCACAAGTACGGCGGCTACCTGGTCGTCGACGGTGCGCAGTCGCTGCCGCACATGCCGGTCGATGTGGCCGACCTGGGCGCCGACTTCTTTGCCTTTAGCGCGCACAAGGCCATGGGCCCCATGGGCATCGGCGTGCTGTGGGGCAAGATGGACCTGCTCAACGCCATGCCGCCCATGCTCACCGGCGGCGAGATGATCGATTCGGTCACCGAGCAGGACGCCGTCTGGGCGCCCGTCCCCGAGAAGTTCGAGGCCGGCACGCAGGACGCCGCCGGCATATTCGCCACGGGTGCGGCACTCGACTACCTCGTCAACACGGTTGGCTACGAAAACATCCAGGCACGCGAGCAGGCACTCGTCCACTACCTGATGGGCGAACTCATGCAGCTCGACTTTGTCCAGATCATCGGCTCCATCTACTGGGACAACCATCACGGCGTCGTCAGCTTTAACGTCAAGGGTATCCACCCGCACGACGTCGCGAGCATCATGGACATGGACGGCGTGTGCATCCGTGCCGGTCACCACTGCGCGCAGCCGCTGCTTACCTGGCTGGGCGTCGAGAACCTCGCCTGCTGCCGCGCCAGCGTGGCCTTCTACAACGACAAGGCCGACATCGATAAGTTCATCGCCGGCCTGCATCACGTTTGGAGCACGTTCAATGGGTAATCTGTACACCTCCACCACGTTTATGGAGCACAACTCGCACCCCGACTACAAGTACGAGATGGATGCCCCCACGCACGAGCACGACGGCATCAACCCCAGCTGTGGCGACGAGCTCACCTTGCAGCTGCGCGTCGAGAACGGTGTGATCGAGGAGGCCTCCTTTACCGGTCATGGCTGCGCCATCAGCCAGGCCAGCGCCGACATCATGGCCGACCTCATCACCGGCGAGACCGTCGAGGAAGCTCACCGCCTGGCAGAGCTCTTCCTCGCCATGATCCGCGGCGAGCAGCTCTCCGAGGAAGATCTGGAAGACCTGGACGAAGCCGCCCAGCTCCAGGACATCTCGCACATGCCCGCCCGCGTCAAATGCGCCGAGCTCGCCTGGCGCACCCTCGACGGCATGCTCGAGGGGTAAACTAACCAGTAGCGTATGCCCCGAATCCAAGGTTTTTGATTGCCGAGCCGCCCGATACGGGCGGCTCTGTTTTTCCTAATGAGCGCCGGACGCACGAAGTCCGCGCGTCCGGCGCTCCGTCTGTCATTTACCACACAGCAGACGCGAACACGGGCGTTTTCCACAGCACCAAAGGCCTGCGGCAGGGCCCCGGACCCGCCAAGCAATGCGCCAAGCCCCGTTCTGC
>WGSI01000010.1:0-62431 GCA_014871745.1 Collinsella sp.
GCCGAGATGGCGGCCGAGGCCAGCCCGCTGGAAAGTCACGACACGCTCGATAACATCGAGCAGTCGTTTAGGGACGAGGACGGCATGATCGTCACGCTCCATTACGATCCCATCGTGACCGACGATTCAAATGTGGCGAGCATGCGCCTGCGCATCAACGCTATGGCCCACGAGATTGATAGCCGCCTTTCGATTCACGATCTGCGCTGCGTGCCGGGTCCCACGCACACCAACGTGATCTTTGACTGCGTGCGTCCCTCGGATCTGCAGATGAGTGCCGATGAGCTCAAACACGCGCTGGCCCAGAGGGTCGAATCGGAATACCCCAAGTCGATTGCCAAGATTACGATCGACGAAGACTACGTAGGGCATACCCACGAATAGGATTGAGCCACGCAAGCTATTGATGCAGAAGGGGAGAGCATGAAGAAGCTGTATCTACTCCGTCACGGTCAGACGGAATTCAACGTTAAAAAGCTCGTCCAGGGTCGCTGCGATTCACCGTTGACCGACCTGGGCCGCAAACAAGCGGGAATGGCGGCCGCATGGCTCAAGGCCCACAGCGTCGTCCCCAACAAAGTGGTTTCTTCGCCCTTAGGTCGAGCCATGGACACAGCTCAGCTCGTCGCATGCGAACTCCTGGGTCCGGATGCAGCAGCCGAGCCCTGCGAAGGCATCATCGAGCGTAGCTACGGCTCCTTCGAAGAGGGCCCGCACGACGCCCTGCCCACCGACGTCTGGGACCCCGGCGAGGACCTGGTCCCCTTCGGAGGAGAAGGAAGCCGCGCGCTGCAAGAGCGCATGGTAGACACCCTCACCAATCTCATAGGCGCCGAGGGCATCGAAACCCTCCTAGCAGTAAGCCACGGCAGCGCCAGCCGCCAATTCATCAAGGCTGCAGCCCCAGAGGGCTTCGAGCTCCCAACAAAACTCCCCAACTGCGCCATCATGATCTTCGATTTCGATGAGGCAAAGCCACAAGCAGAAGGCGTGCCAATGCAATGCAAGTTCACTCTCCAGCAAATAGTGGACCCCCAACAAAGTAATTAGCTGAGCGAGCAGGGTTAAGCAGACATCAACGTGTCGTCTCCCGAGCACGGCGGAGGGCCGGAGAAATATATTAAGGTCATCGCGAGTTCCGCACGCAAAGGAGAGCACTTAATGTGCTCTCCGTCTTGCGCAGGACTGTAGAGCAGGGACCTTAATATATTTCTCCGGCCCTCCGCCGTGCCCAGGAGCCATCCACGCACTTTACCTGCGTAAACAATGTGAGTGAAATATGAATCTCGATGGATACGCCCGCAGCCGTGTATACTAAACAGCTGTGTGTAACCAGGGGAGTATTCTGGCTGGACAAAATGCCTGCTTAATAGGGTTGTCAGGTAGTCCGGGCGAAATACAAGGCTGGGGAGCACGTCGTGTAAGTAGTGGTCCTCTAGGGGCGTACGCTCGGTGGTGTACGCATTGTCCCAAGACCACGCGAGAGTTGGGATCATATCTTGATCAGCATGATTCTCGGCCGCAAGATTGGCATGACCCAGGTTTGGGACGAGGACGACAACGTCGTTCCCGTCACGGTCATCCAGGCTGGCCCCTGCGCTGTCTCGCAGGTTAAAACTCAGGCAACCGACGGCTATGACGCCGTCCAGATCGGTTTCGGCGACATCAAGGCCAAGAACGTGAACAAGCCCATGGCTGGTCACTTCGCCAAGGCTGGCGTCGAGCCTGTCCGCTTCCTTCGTGAGGTCCGCGTCGAGAACGGCGAGGAGCACAAGGTCGGCGAGGTCGTCACCGTCGCTGATTTCGCTGATGTCGAGAAGGTCGACGTCATCGGTACCTCCAAGGGTAAGGGCTTCCAGGGTCGCATCAAGCGCTGGGGTCAGCGCCGCGGTCCTATGACGCATGGTTCTCACTTCCAGCGTCACCCCGGTTCTATCGGTCAGTGCGCCTATCCTGCGCGCGTCCTCAAGGGCGTCAAGATGGCCGGTCACATGGGTAACGAGCGCGTTACCGTCAAGAACCTTTCCGTTGTCCGCATCGATGCCGAGCAGAACCTCATCTTGGTCAAGGGCGCTGTCCCGGGTGCCAAGAATGGTCTCGTCGCCATCCGTATGGCCTAAGGGCCCAGCCCATTTAGCCCAGCGTCATACCAAGGAGAACACTTAAATGGCAAAGTTTGAAGTAAAGAACAGCGAGGGCAAGAAGGTCGCCGAGGCCGAGCTCGCCGCTGAGGTGTACGGCATCGAGCCGAACATCCACGTTATGCACCACATCGTCAAGTGCCAGATGGCCTCTTGGCGTCAGGGCACCCAGTCTGCTAAGGGTCGCTCTGAGGTTTCCGGTGGCGGCAAGAAGCCTTGGCGTCAGAAGGGCACCGGCCGTGCCCGCCAGGGTTCCATCCGTGCTGCCCAGTGGCGTCACGGTGGCGTTGTCTTCGCCCCCAAGCCTCGTTCCTACGCTAAGCGTATGAACAACAAGGAGGTCAAGCTGGCTATGCGCTCCGCGCTGTCCGCCAAGCTGGCCGATGGCGAGCTCGTGCTCGTCGACGACTACGGCTTCGAGAAGCCTTCCACCAAGGCTGCCGTTGCCATGCTCAAGGCTCTCGGCCTTGAGGGCAAGCGTCTGACCATCATCGTTCGCGATGAGGACGTCAACGCCTACCTGTCGTTCCGCAACATTCCCAAGACGTTCATCATCACTGCCGACGAGGCCAACACCTACGATCTCGTCAACAACAACGCCGTGCTGATGCCCGCCGACATCGCCGCTCACTTCGGGGAGGTGCTTGCATAAATGACCGCCCACGAGATCATCATCCGTCCGATCGTGTCCGAGCGTTCCTTCTCCGGCATGGAGCAGAACAAGTACACGTTCGAGGTCGCCAAGGATGCTAACAAGTATCAGATCAAGGACGCTGTCGAGGAGATCTTCGGCGTCAAGGTCGTTCGCGTGAACACCCTGACGGTCAAGCCCAAGACCAAGCGCGTGCGCTATGTCGCCGGCAAGACCCGTTCTTGGAAGAAGGCCATCGTCACGCTGGCCGAGGGCGACACCATCGAGGTCTTTGGCAACCAGGCCTAAGACTCGCTGCTGTTGAGTGAGCTCATGCCTCCCAAATAGGGAGGCGAGAGCTCAAGGTTTTGGGCGTATAAAATGGACACGCCCGGAACCGTGTATACGTCCGGTGTCATCGCACCCGAGGCAGAACCTCGAATCCCTGTCTGCGATGGCTAACGGATTCCTATTGAAAGGGATTGTAATGGCTGTAAAGCACCTTAAGCCGACCTCCGCTGGTAGGCGTTGGCAGACGATCTCCGATTTCTCCGAGATCACCTGCACCAAGCCCGAGAAGTCTCTTCTCGAGCCCCTGCCCAAGAAGGCCGGTCGTAACAACAACGGCCGCATCACCACCCGCCACCAGGGCGGCGGCGTGAAGCGTCGTTACCGTGTGATCGACTTCAAGCGCAACAAGGACGGCGTGCCCGCCAAGGTTGCCACGATCGAGTACGATCCGAACCGTTCCGCTCGCATCGCTCTGCTGCACTACGCTGACGGTGAGAAGCGCTACATCCTCGCCCCCAAGGGCCTCGAGGTCGGTCAGACCGTCATGTCCGGTTCTGACGCCGACATCAAGCCGGGCAACGCTCTGCCCCTCGCCGACATCCCCGTCGGTACGCTCATCCACGCCGTCGAGTTCCAGCCGGGCAAGGGCGCCGCTATCGCCCGTTCCGCCGGTAACTCCTGCCAGCTGATGGGTAAGGAGGGCAAGTACGCTATCGTCCGTATGCCTTCCTCCGAGATGCGCCGCATCCTCGTTACCTGCCGCGCCACCGTCGGTGAGGTCGGCAACGCCGATCACGCCAACATCGTCATCGGCAAGGCCGGCCGTAAGCGTCACATGAACGTGCGCCCGACCGTCCGCGGTACCGTCATGAACCCTGTCGACCACCCGCACGGCGGTGGCGAGGGCAAGAACCACACCTCTGGTCGTCCCTCCGTTACCCCCTGGGGTAAGCCGACGAAGGGCCTTCGTACGCGCAAGAAGAAGAAGGTCTCGAACCAGCACATCATTCGTCGACGTAAGAAGTAATTTCGGATACCGAGTTTTAGGAGAAAGCACTTATGAGCAGAAGTCTCAAAAAGGGCCCGTTCGTGGAGACTCGCCTTCTCTCGCGTATCACCGCGATGAACGAGGCTGGCAAGAAGGACGTCGTGAAGACCTGGTCCCGCGCGTCCACCATCTTCCCCGAGATGGTTGGTCACACCATCGCCGTCCACGACGGCCGCAAGCATGTGCCCGTGTATGTTACCGAGTCCATGGTTGGTCACAAGCTCGGCGAGTTCGCGCCGACTCGTACGTTCCGTGGCCACAAGGCCAAATAGGGGGTTAACCGTAAATGGCAACTAAGTCTATTGAAACTGAGGCCACCGAGGTTCGCGCCGTCGCTAAGTACGTGCGTGTTTCCCCCAGCAAGGCCCGCCTGGTGGTCGATCTGATCCGCCGCAAGCCTGTCGCTCAGGCCTTCGACATCCTCCACTTCTGCGACCGCGCCGTCGCCGTGGATGTCGAGAAGGTTCTCCGTTCCGCCGTTGCGAACGCCGAGAACAACAACGGTCTGCGTGGCGACAACCTGGTTGTCGCCGCTGCCTATGTTGACGAGGGTCCGACGCTTAAGCGCATCCGTCCCCGCGCCAAGGGTTCCGCTTCTCGCATTCTGAAGCGTACTTCCCACATCACCGTCGTCGTTGCTCCTCGAAAGGAGGCGTAAAGCTGTATGGGTCAGAAAGTCTACCCCACCGGCTTCCGTCTTGGCATCACCGAGAACTGGCGCTCCCGCTGGTTCGCAGAGAAGGATTACGCTAAGACCCTCGGTAACGATCTCGAGATCCGCAAGTACCTCGAGAAGCGTCTTTCCCGCGCAGCTGTCTCCCGCGTCGAGATCGAGCGCGCTGGCGATAAGGTGAAGGTCATCATCCTCACCGCTCGCCCCGGCGTTGTCATCGGTAAGAAGGGTGCCGAGATCGATACCCTCCGCACCGAGCTCGAGAAGGTCGCTGGCGTCTCCAAGGGCCAGCTCTCCGTCGACGTTGTCGAGATCAAGCGCCCCGAGCTCGACGCCAACCTCGTTGCTCAGTCCATCGCTGAGCAGCTCGAGGGCCGCGTTGCCTTCCGTCGCGCTATGCGCAAGGCTGTCCAGTCCGCCCGCAAGGCCGGCGCCAAGGGCATCCGTATCCAGTGCTCCGGTCGTCTCGGCGGTGCCGAGATGGGCCGTCGTGAGTGGTACCGCGAGGGTCGCGTGCCTCTGCACACCCTCCGTGCCAAGATCGACTACGGCACGGCTGTCGCCAGCACCACCATGGGTGCCTGCGGCGTGAAGGTCTGGATCTACCTGGGCGAGAAGCTCCCGGGTCAGCCCGTTCCCAACCCTGCACTCGAGGGCTCTTCCCGTCCTCGTCGTCGTAACTCCGAGAGGAGGGGTCAGTAGTGCTTGCCCCTAAGCGTATTCTTCACCGCAAGGTGCAGCGTGGCTCCATGAAGGGCCAGGCCAAGGGTAATACCGAGCTGCATTTCGGCGAGTTTGGTATCCAGGCTCTCGAGGCCCATTGGATCACCAACCGTCAGATCGAGGCCGCTCGTATTGCCATGACCCGCTACATGAAGCGTGGCGGTCGTGTCTACATCACGATCTTCCCCGATAAGCCCATCACCAAGAAGCCTGCCGAGACTCGCATGGGTTCTGGTAAGGGTAACCCCGAGGAGTGGGTGGCCGTCGTCAAGCCCGGCCGCATCATGTTCGAGGTCAAGGGCGTGCCCGAGGAGGTCGCTCGCGAGGCTCTGCGTCTTGCACAGCACAAGCTTCCCATCAAGACCAAGATTGTTGCTGCCAAGAACGCCGAGCAGCGCATCGAGAAGGAGATGGCTGAGGAGGCCGCTCTCGAGGCCAAGTGGGCTGCTGAGGACGCCGCCGCCGCCAAGGAGGAGAACTAATGAAGCCCGCAGAGATTCGTGAGCTCTCGGACGCTCAGCTCGTTGAGAAGCTGAAGGAAATGCGCGCCGAGCTCTTTAACCTTCGTTTCCAGATGGCCACCAGCCAGCTGGACAACACCGCTCGCGTCAACACCGTGAAGAAGGACATCGCTCGCGTCCTCACGGAGCAGCGCGCCCGTGAGATCGCAGCGGAGAAGTCCGCTGTCGCCGAGTAGGACCTAAGGAGAGAACATGACTGATTCGCGTAACTCGCGTAAGGTCCGTACGGGTGTCGTTACCTCCGTCTCCGGTGCCAAGACCATTGTTGTCACCATCACCGAGCGTAAGCGTCACCCCAAGTACGGCAAGATGATGACCAGCTCCAAGAAGCTGCACGCTCACGACGAGGAGTGCACGGCTGGCGTGGGCGACACCGTCCGCGTTATGGAGACCCGTCCTATGTCCAAGATGAAGCGTTGGCGCCTCATCGAGGTCGTCGAGCGCGCTAAATAAGCAGTCGCTCTTACGACTTGTACGTTTCCGAAGATGTGCGTATGCCTGGCTTGCATACCACGGGCCGCATAAAGGCTGCGCACCTCTCTTCGGTTCTTAGTTCGGAGGAACATCTACCATGATTCAGATGCAAACCATGCTGAACGTCGCCGACAACTCCGGCGCTCGCAAGATTCGCTGCATCAAGGTGCTTGGCGGTTCCAAGCGTCGTTATGCAGGCATCGGCGATGTGTTCATCGGTGCTGTCCAGGAGGCTACCCCTGGCGCCAACGTCAAGAAGAAGGACGTTGTCCGTTGCGTCGTCGTTCGCACCGTTAAGGAGATCCGCCGCAAGGATGGCTCCTACATTCGCTTTGATGAGAACGCCTGCGTTGTCATCAACAACGATGGTTCGCCCGTCGGCACCCGTATCTTCGGGCCCGTCGCTCGCGAGCTTCGTGACAAGAAGTACATGAAGATCGTCTCGCTCGCTCCCGAGACCCTGTAGTTAGGGGAGATATATGTATATCAAGAAGGGCGATAAGGTCCAGGTTCTCTCTGGTAAGGATCGCGGCAAGCAGGGCGTTGTCCTGCGTGCTCTCCCCGCTGAGAACAAGGTCGTTGTCGAGGGCGTTTCGGTCGTCAAGAAGGCCGTCAAGCCCAACGCTGCCAACCAGCAGGGCGGCATCGTTTCGCAGGAGGCTCCCATCGATGCCTCCAACGTCAATCTCGTTTGCCCCGAGTGCGGTAAGGTTACCCGCGTCGGTCACGAGAAGGACGGCAAGAACAAGCTGCGCGTCTGCAAGAAGTGCGGCCACAAGTTCTAAGCTGCCCGCAACATCAAGTTGCTAGCAAAGGCCCGGATGCTACGGCACTCGGGCCTTTTTTGATCCCTACTCATTAGGTACTCATTGGGGACAGGCTTAAATGAGTGGCCGTTGTTTGGCAGTCATTGGGGACAGACTTAAATGAGTGGTCGTTGGGAACGTCCCTATGTGCCGGCAGTTTGGTACGGTCCTTTGATGCCTGATGCTTCTATAGGTGTGGAGTAAAACGACCTACTCTGTCTTTTAGGGCTTTGGTGTTCCGTCCCTTTATGTTTAACAAGGATCGTTGCATGCGCATTACGCGCATGACATTGCGTGACATTGCGTGTAACCGCGCAAACATGTGCAAATTATGGCTATATGATGACCGTTAAGCACCTAAATACGCATATACGTGCATATACGCGCGCATTTGTGCGAATATAGAGCTGTCAGAAATGAAAGACTTTTCACGACGCAGGAGGTACATATGGCAGATTCCAAACAGGCTCCGCTTGATGCTGCGGCAGCCGCTAAGGCAGCGTTCGCTTCGGTCCAGGACAAGCCGTTCCCCGATGATGTCTTTACGGCCCCCGAGCTTCGTTGGGCTGTGATCGGGTGCGGCGTTATCGCCAACCAGATGGCCCAGTCTCTCGCTCTTGCCGGCCGCAAGCTTGCGGGCGTCGCCAACCGCACACTGTCCAAGGCTCAAGCTTTTGCCGATCAGTATGGCATCGAGAAGGTCTATGACACGGTCGAGGACCTCTATGCCGATCCGAACATCGACGCGATCTATATCACCACGCCGCATAACACGCATATCACCTACCTGCGCGCCGCTCTGAGAGCTGGCAAGCACGTGCTCTGCGAGAAGGCCATTACCCTCAACTCTGCCGAGCTCGACGAGGCCCGTGCCATTGCCGACGAGCACAACGTGGTCCTCATGGACGCCACTACGGTGCTCCACATGCCCTTGTATCAGGAGCTGCGCCGCCGCATGGATGCCGGCGAGTTTGGCCGCATGAACCTCGCTCAGCTCAACTTTGGCAGCTATAAGGAGTACGGCGATCTGACCAACCGCTTCTATAACCGCAACCTCGCCGGCGGCGCTATGCTCGACATTGGCGTCTATGCGCTTTCCGTTATGCGCCTCTTTATGGCAAGCCAGCCCGCTGAGGTCGTTTCGCTGGGCAACACCTGTGAGACCGGTGTCGACGTTGCGGGCGGCATCGTCTGCCGTAATGCTGAGCAACAGCTGGGTGTTGTGAGCCTTACGCTTCACTCCAAGCAGCCCAAGCGCTCGGTCATCAGCTTTGACAAGTGCTATATCGAGGTCAACGAGTATCCGCGTGCCGATCACGCGACCATCGTGTGGACTGCGGACGGCCACCGCGAGGAGGTCCACGCGGGCACCGAGGCTTACGCCCTTTGCTATGAGATGGCCGATCTTGAGAAGGCCGTTGCCGGCGACGACTCCAAGCGCGAGCTGCTGGAATATGCTTCTGATGTTATGGAGCTTATGACCAAGCTTCGCGCCGACTGGGGAGTCGTGTACCCCGAGGAGGAGTAAACGATGCTAGCGGAAGATAGGCTCAATGCGATTGTGTCGATGGTGCAGCAGGCTGGCTCGGTTACTGTGCCGGAGCTTGCTGAGGCCTTGGGCGTGACGGCGTCCACCATTCGGCGCGACCTTCAGACGCTCGATCGAGCACACCGCATCGCCAAGGTCCACGGCGGAGCGACGAGTCTTGAGCGCGCGCACGTGACGCGTGACCTAACGCTCAACGAGCGCAGCGACCTCCATAACGACGACAAGGAGCGTATCTGCGCCCGTGCGGCGGCGCTTGTGGAGCCCGAGAGCTTTGTATACATCGACTCGGGCTCGACGACGCTCAAGCTCATCGAGCATCTTCCACACCTTGAAGGTGTCACCTATGTGACCGATTCCGTGCTCCATGCTCAGCGCCTCGCTTTGCGCGGCATGCGCACCGTAGTGCTGGGCGGCGAGCTCAAACCCGAGACCGAGGCGCTCGTTGGCCCCGATGCCCTGGCAACCCTAGACCGCTACAACTTCAATTGTGGCTTTTGGGGTTCTAATGGCATTGCCGCCGAGCAGGGCTTCACAGCACCCGATATCGAGGAGGCGCAAGTAAAGCGTATCTCGATGCGCCATACGGCCAAACGCTTCGTAATCTCGGACGCCAGCAAATTTGGCATGGTGGCGCCCGTCAAGTTCGCGGACTTCCGCGACGCAACGATTATTACTGCGGGCGAGGTTCCCGCCAAGTACCGGGCAATGGACAACGTCATCACGGTCTAACAGCAGGGGGCTAAGGCCAAAACCACCACGAAGGTGCCTGTCCCCATTGTGGTGGTTACTAACGAAAACCGAGTAGTTTTCTCAATAGAAAAGCGGCAACGTCCATCACGGGCGTTGCCGCTTTCGTTGTCTGCCGGTTTGTCTAAGTCTGTAACAACTGGACCGTTAAAAGTGGGCTAGATGTTACAGATTGAGATACTTCCGAACCTTGCCGTCCCTTTGTCTCGATCTGTAACATCTGGGACTGATTTTGCCGAGTTACTGTTACAGATTGAGATTTTTCCCTTGAGGGGGATTCGAATGTCTCGATCTGTAACAGATAGACCGGAAAATGGACTCTAACTGTTACAGATCGAGACGTTTTGGGACCGCGACTGAGCCATTGCGGCAAAACCACCACAAAGGTGCCTGTCCCCATTGTGGAGGTTTAGGGCTCCCAGGGGCAGGGGGCTTCGATGTGGATGTGCTCGCCGGTAACGGGATGCGTAAAGGACACACTGTGGGCGTGGAGCATCAGGCCGCAGGGGCGCGGCGTGCCGTACAGGTCGTCGCCCACCAGCGGATGGTGCTCGCTGGCCAGATGCACGCGAATCTGATGCTTGCGGCCGGTGAGCAGCTCGACATCGATATACGAGCGCGCGGGCAGGCCTCGGCGGCTCTTAAGGCGCTTGAGCACCTTGACGCGCGTCTGCGACGGCTTGCCGCTGGCGCCGACGCGCATCTTGCGACTGTCGTGGCGGTCGCGGGCGATGGGCTTGTCGATGAGCTTTTCGTTCCAGTCGATCTTGCCCTCGGCCAGCGCCAGATAGTGCTTTTCGAATGCGTGGTCGATCACCATCTGGTCAAAAGCGGGTTGTGTCTGCTTGTCGAGCGAGAACAACACCACGCCGGTAGTGTTGCGGTCCAGGCGGTTGAGCGGTTGCATGTCGGTCGCGGCAAAGCCGTCGCCCATGGCCAACAGCAGGTCGCTGGCGTAGTCGGTAAGTGTGCGCTCACCGGTGCCGTCACCGTGGACGATCATGCCGGCGGGCTTATCGATGGCCATGAGCCAGGCGTCGCAGTAGAGGACTTGAGGTTCTTCGTTCACGTGTAAGCCTTTCGGTTAGCTAATTCCCACAAACATGCAGCCCGAGGTCGCGCCGCGCAGGCGGGCAGCGGGCTTGCGACCTGCCTGCGCGGCCTCAATGGCGCGGCGGACACGAGCGACGGCACGGCCAACATCATCGGCCTCGAGCAAGGTTCCGTCGACCATGAGACGACGCACGCCGGCATCGAGCAGCTGCGGAACTTGCGGTGTGAGGTCGATGGGGTAGGCGTCGTACAAGCGCGAGCGGCCGTGGATATCGGTACGCACGGGCATGACCTTGCCATCGATATTCTTGAGCGACAGCTTGCGGGCGCGCAGGCGGCAATTGGCGCAATCGTGGATACAACCGTTGGCAACCTGCAGGATGCAGTGCTCGCTCGTCATAACGCGCGGGCGGCCGAAAACGGTGATGCCCAGGGCTGCGGGCGCGGAGGTGCCAAGCGAGATAATCTCGTCGAGCGTAATCTCGGGCGAGAGCCAAAAAGCGCCGGCCCCGCGCTCGGCGAGTGCCTCCATGCAAGGCGTGTTGTGCACGGGCAGGCAGGATCGAATTTCGGCCGTGGCGCCAACCTGGGCGGCCAGGGCAAGCTCAGAGATGTTACCGACAGCGATGGTGGCCCCAGCCTGTATCCACGAATCGACGCGCTCGTGGTCGACGGCGCGGCAGACCTCGTCGAGTACGGGCACGATGCCCTGCTCAAACGCATCGGCGGGGGAGAGCCCGGCCGCATCGAGCGCGCCGGTGGTCATGTAGATGCGCGTTGCACCCTCCACGCGCGCTGCCTCGGCGGCCTCGAGCGAGGTGACAGTGGCGCAGATTTGCGGCTCATCGCGGTAATGCTCGGGCGCGGGGCGGGAATTACTGGTGACAATCGCCGGCAGCTCTAGCGTACGGGCGCGCTCCTCGTAGGGTGCCAGAATGGCCTCTTCCAGCGCTTTGCAGGCGGCGGCACGCACCTTGTGCACGGCGGAGAAGCCCATGCCACAGCCTTCATCGAGCGCCACGTCAAAGCTCGCAGCCTCAAAGGGCGAGGAGCCCATGCGGCCCACATGCTCCACCAGATCGGCCGCCTCGACGGCGCGAGTCTTGGCGGCCTCGACAGTAAAGCCGCTGGCGGTGGCGGTGAGCGCGGGGTCGTCGCAGCAGGTGAGCGTCACGGTAAACGGCTCGCCCAGACGCGCCATGACGGACACGTCTACGTCGCGGCGCCGCAGCACGTCGCGCTTGAGCGCGGCGCCGGCAGCGTCGATGGCGCGCTGGCTTCGAATCACGCGCACGCGGCAGCCCTCGGGCATGCTGCGGGGCACGCGGCACTCGATAACATCGCCGGCGGCGGCATCCTCGGCGGCAATGGTGGTCAGGAACTGGTCGAACTCATCGTCATGGCGAAGCTCCAGCAGGTCGCCCTTGCCCACGGGCTCAAACAGCTCAATGCGGGCGATGGCGGCGCGGCGACGGCGGTCGTCGGGCTTGAGCCCACGCACGTCGCGGTTGGCCAGGCGGCTGCCGAGCACCGTGCCCACGATCTGGCCGCGGTTGTTGGAGCGCTCGTAGCTCATCATCTCGTCACCCGAGGTACCGTCTTGGTAGGCGTGCGTAAAGTCACGGTTAAAGCAACGCTTGAGCTGGCGCTGGCGGGCGGCATCCTCATCCTTAGAGGTCGAAACATCGGCCAGCATGTCATCAATCTGATGACGATACACGTCGACGATGGAATACACGTAATCGGGGGCCTTCATGCGGCCCTCGAGCTTGAGCGATGCGGCGCCGGCGTCATACAGACGACGAACGAGCTGCGATGTATTGGTATCGCGCGGGCATAGCGCGCGCTCGCGACCGGCAGGGGAGAGCGAGCGGCCGTTCTCGTCGATCAGCTCGTAAGGCAGACGACAGGGCTGAGCGCACATGCCGCGGTTGGCCGAGCGGCCCGCCATGGCAAAGCTCGAGAGAAGGCACAGGCCCGAGTAGCAAAAGCAGATGGCGCCGTGGCTAAAGACCTCCAGGTCAACGTCGGGCGCGGCGTCGTGGATGGCGGCGATCTCGTCGATGGAGAGCTCGCGCGACAAGGTCACGCGGTCGGCGCCCTGCTCGCGGCACCAGATGGTTCCGCGGTCATCATGGATGTTCGCCTGGGTCGAGATGTGTGTTTCGATGCCGGGCATGGTGCGCTTGACCTCAAAGAACAAGCCCCAGTCCTGGATAATGAAGGCATCGGCGCCCAGCGTGGAGCAGCGATGGATGAGCTGCAGCGCGTCGCTCATCTCGGATTCCTTGATGACGATGTTGACCGTGACGTAGACGCGCGACCCGGCTAGATGTGCGGCGCGGCAGGCCTGCTCAAAGGCCTCGTCGGTAAAGTTCGTTGCCTTGCGGCGGGCGTTGAAGCTGCCCATGCCGCAGTAGATGGCGTCTGCCCCGGCAGCGAGTGCGGCGGCAAAGGGCTCGGGGCCTCCGGCGGGGGCCAAGAGCTCGGGCCTGCGGTTGGTGGTTCGACTGGCGGTTGCGGTCATATCCTGCCTTTCAAAATGCTCAGATACTCAAAAGTATAGTGGCGCCGTCGCGATGGGCGATGCCCGCAGCCTAAGCAGGACAAAGTCTTCAGCAGCCTCTCGGGCAAAAATGATCCGTTTTCCTCCGTCCCCAAGGGATCAGTGGGTTAGCCTTCCTTGCGGACCTTTTGCAGATAGCGGTAGACGCTGGGCTCCGAGATGCCAAGCGCGGCGGCAGCACAGGCAACGGCACCCTTGAGCATAAACACACCGTTGCCGTTAAGGTGGCGGATAACGTCTATGCGATCGGCCTGCCCAAGCGAGGCAACATCCTGCCCGCGGCTTTCGAGCAACTCGGAAATACTGCGGTCGATGAGCTCCTGTGTGGACTCCGAAAGGCTTTCGACCTCGATGGGGGAGGGCTCGGTGCATGCGGGAGCGGCATCGAAGCAGGCCATAAGCTGCTGGGCCATGGCATTGATGTTGCGCACGGCCGAAAGATCGGTGTTGACGCACAGCATGCCGACGATCTCGCCGTCCTCACGGATAAAGTACGTCGCGGACTCCAACGTCTTGCCGCTGGCCCCGCGCCCCTCGCAGCCCGTAATAAACGGCAAGTCGCGATACTTGGGGTCGTGCATAATCTTGAGCGCAAGATCGGTAGCGGGTCCGCCAATCTTGCGGCCGCTCACGATACCGTTGCGAATATCGACGATGGCGTGGTCGGGATCCGAGAAATCGTGCAGGACGATTTCGCTGTTTTTGCCGAGTATCTGCTCCAGGAAATCGACCATCGGCAAAAAGCGGCGTACGGTCTCGTTCACGAGCAACTCCTTTGGGTGAAATCGGAAATGTTCATAACAATTTTTTCTCATGGTAACACGGTGTCTATTGACTCGCATATTCGCAGGTACATTGCGTAATACAGATGAGCGGAAGGATTTTGGCGGTAAACGGTTGACCAAAAGAATAGTAAGATGTTATTTTGACCAGACACTTTCCTGAACTGCGGAAATGTATTATCTCAGCTGAAGAATAGTCTGATAACAAAAAATTATTATTAAATATGAGGAAAATCTTCAATACGATATGCAACGAAGGCACAACCTCAGCCCCGCACTGCGTCACAATAGGACGCTAGATGCGAAAACAACTACTTCTAGGATTGGTGGTCAAATGGCCCAGGAGACGGTTACGAACGGCACTGAAGCCCTGTTCACTCGTGAAGGCATGCCGCCCGTTAAGGAAATGATCCCGTGTGCCCTTCAGCACGTGTTGGCATCGTTTGCCGGCATCATTACCCCGGCGGTCATCATGGCCGGCGTCTACGGCTTTAATAGCCAGCAGAGCACCGACATCATTCAGGTCGCGCTCATTCTTTCGGCACTCGACACGGCCCTTCAGGCCTTCGCTCCCTTCCGTCGCATCGGCGGCGGCCTGCCCATCGTCATGGGCGTCTCGTTCGCGTTCCTGCCGGCCCTTCAGGCCATGGGTGCCTCGGGCTTTAGCTTTGGTGCGCTGCTGGGCGGCGAGATTGTCGGCGGTGCCGTCGCGGCCCTCTTTGGTCTGGCCTACAGCAAGATTAAGTGGCTGTTCCCGCCCGTCGTGACCGGTACGGTCATCTTTTCCATCGGCGTTTCGCTGTATCCCACGGCCGTCAAGTACATGGCCGGCGGTATGGGCACGCCGCTGTGGGGCACCCCGCAGGCATGGTGCGTCGCTCTTATCACGTTCGCCGTGGTCTTTGCGCTCGCCAACTTTGGCAAGGGCACGCTCAAGCTGGGATCCGTGTTCTTTGGCATGATCGTTGGCATGATCGTTTCAATCCCCTTTGGCATGATCGATTTCTCCAGCGTCGCCACCGCTCAGGTCTTCGCCCTTCCCAAGCTCATGCCCTACGCGCTCGAGTTTGATCCCGAGGTCTGCATTACCCTCGCCGTCGTGTTCCCCATGGTTGCCATCCAGGTTATCGGTGACGTCTCCGCCGCCTGCCTGGGCTCCATCGACCGTATGCCCACCGAGCGCGAGCTCTCTGGCGCTATCGTGTCCCAGGGCATCACATCTATGGTCGGCGGTCTGCTGGGCGGTCTTCCCACCAGCGCCCTTGGCCAGAACGTGGGCATCATCTGCTCCAACAAGGTCGTCAACAAGTGGGTTTTTGTGACCATCGCGGCCGTTTTTGCCATCGCCGGTCTGTTCCCGCAGCTTTCTGCCGTCCTTTCCGCTATCCCGCAGCCCGTCATCGGCGGCGCGACCGTCGGCGTCTTTGGCACCATCACCATGAACGGCGTGCGCATGTTCACCCGCGAGGGCCTCACGCAGCGCACCACCACCATCGTAGGCACCTCCGTCGTCTTTGGCCTGGGTATCTGGATGGCCAGCGGTTGCCTTGCCGGCGAGGGTATGCCCACCTGGGTGTCCACCGTCATCGGCTCCAATGCCGTAACCCCCACCGCCATCATGGCCATTGTCCTTAACCTGATCCTTCCGCAGACGCCGGTCGTGGCTCAGCACATCGATGCTGCCAAGGACGCTGCCGTGGATCTGGTCTTGCCCGAGAGCAAGAAGTAACCAATTCGGTGCTATTCGTCGGCGGACGCATCGCCTCGTCCGCCGACGTCATGCGGCGCCAAGCCGCACTTCAAAGGGTTTGTCCCGTGGGTAAAATAACGCTGACGGCAGCCCAAGTTGTGGTTAGCTGGGCAGTGCCGTTACTTAGTTCAAGGGGTCAATGCCTTAACGGCGTCGACCCCTCTTTTTATGCTTCGAATGCTGCTTGAGTGCCTCGGTAAGCCCGATAAGCGCCGCGAAGGGCGAGACCAGAGCGGTTCACGTGCGGCGGTGTACCGTCTCTTTTGCGTGCGCCGCTTGTCGAATTACGTTATAGCTAGCTATATTATAGGAAAGTATAATATAGCTAGCTATAACGTAAAGGAAGCTGAGGGTTCGTCCTGTGTTGTTGGTGACGGGGCTTTGCCCGATCGCGTGGTCTTTAGCATTTGCGGTTGAGTGCTCCGTGGATGTTGAGTGGTGGCTGGAGTAGAGCGACGAGTTGAGTGAACGCAGGAGCGGGCGCCGAGGCCTCGTTACCGAAAATCCATTTGTTAAACCCAGCGTCCGTGGGTAGAATAAGGTCGACGGCAGCCCAAGTTGTGGATAGCTGGGCAGCGCCGTTGCTTTGATCAAGGGGTCAATGCCTTAACGGCGTCGACCCCTCTTTTTGTGCTTCGAACGCTGCTTGAGTGCCTCGGTAAGCCCGATAAGCGCCGTGAGGAGCGAGACCAAAGAGGTCAGGAGCTTCACGAAATCAATCAGATCGGTCATGGGCATCACCTCCCGTCGCATGGAGGGCGCTGCCCGGCACATGGAACTGCCGTCAACAATAACCAGTCTATCAAACTGCAGTCATAAATACGAATATATGTTCGCTAATAACAACGACGTGGCCATCTCGAAGCGCGGCTTTACGCAAGGGCGCCGGGTGCCGCGCTGGGCGATTTCATGTCCGCACGGGCGCCTATCCTTACGGCAATGTAGCCGCCTATGTAGCAAGCGGCAGGCAACGGAGAAAGGCCCTAACCGTGTCAGCTGAAAAGACGCCGGGTATCTCGGCTATCGATACGACGAACTTTGCGCGCCAGATTGTGCTGGACTTTGAGTTTGCGCCGGTGCCAAAGCAGCGCCAGCGCCGTGGGCTGCGCAATGAGATTATCGAGGTCGGCGCCGTCAAGCTCGATTACCACGGCAACGTTATGGGCGAGTTCTCGCAGTTTGTGCAGACGGAATTTACCGAAGGCGTTGCGTTTCCCGTCCGCGAGCTCACGGGGATATCGGCTGTGGACACCGCGATGGCCGATCCGCTCTACATGGTGATCAAAAGGCTCGGCGATTGGATCGGTCGCTACTCCGCCCAGATAGTTTGCTGGAGCGGGACGGATCGTCGGCAGCTTTTGACCGAGTGTCAGGCAAAGCACATCGATCTTGTCGCATTTCCTACGGACTGGGCCGACCTGCAGGCGTTTTACACCTCAATCATGGACGTGGGCAGCCACGGGCGCGTTTCTTTGAGTGACGCGGCGACGTGGTTTGGCATCGAGTTTGACGAGTCGACGGGCCACGCCCACAGCGCTCTGGCCGATGCGCGCGTAACCGCCAAGTTGCTCAAGCAGATGATGGACGGGGACTACCGCGTGAGTCCGCACGCCCAGGAGATCCGCCAGCGGTGGGGGATGGGCGAGCGACCCCAGACGCGCCTTTCCGGCAAGTGCCCCGAGCTGGGCGACCTGCTGCTGAAGCTGAAGGCGGAGGGGAGGTAGGCGGCACCCTCAGCCCATGCTGGTGCGGCGCCTTACTGCCTGGCAGTTCCTGACGTCGGCAAATGACTTCCGCAGTGGCCTATTACGATTAGCTGTGCCTCGTCATCAAAACAAAAGTGCAGACGGAATGGGTCGCGGCGGTTGCGACCGTTGCCCTTAATGTGTGGCAAGATGCAAACCTGCTTACCGTTGTAAGTGCGTTGGCGGAGCCGCATGAGCTCGGTGTCGTTTTTAGTCAGCTTGGTCTCGGTCGGCGCGGCGTCAAACGAGGTCTGATTTTTAAACTCGCTATAGAGATCTCCGGTCGTCGGGCGCTCCCCAAACTTGAGTTGCCACATAACGGTCGCTACAGATTTAAGGATCTGCCATTCCTCGTCAAGATCGGCAAAATCATAGCGGCGTGCCGAGTCGTATGCCTCGGGCAAAACGAAAATGCGCGAGGGCCAGAGATTCGCGGCAAACTTAAGCTCGTCCTCAAGGGTGCGCGGAAATGCCTCGAGCCCCTCGACAAAACATGCTTCTGCTCTGAGTGCGGCTACGTGCTTTTCCGAGCGGTCGGCTCGCTCCAGCGCCTCTTGGAGTCGATACTTTAAGTTGGCGATCGTGTTCTCGGATTCATCCAGCTCGAGCAGGCTGTTTTCCAGTTGCTCAATACGCTGCTCATACGCGGCGTTGCTGTCGGCGTAATCGTTTGCCAGCCCCTCCCAGAGCTGCCTGTCGGCAGTCTCTTTTGACAACAACTCTTTAAGGTTGTCCATGGCCTCTTGGCTGTACGAGGCGGCGAGCGCTTCGGTGCGTTTTGCCTCGGCTACGGTTTCATTCTCTGCGTGGCGTTTCATCTCTGCCATGCGGCTGCGTAGCGCCCCGATTGATTGGCGCGATTTGTACCAGGCAATATCGCTCGTGTCTACAATATCGCCCCTGCCGCGCAAGAACGAGCGCCCCAGACTCCGGTTAAGTATCGTGGATGTCTGGTTGCCGTACTCACTCAGCCTATCGCGCCTGATGCAGAGGTGTCGACGTGCGCCTTCTTCGTCAGACAGATTGATGCTCGGTTGGTAAATACGAAGTGACGACTTGGGGCAGTTGTATCGATAGGCGGGCGTATCGTAGAGAAAAAGATTGAACAGCTTTGATTTGAGCCGACCATCGGATTCGTCGGCGGTAAACACGTTGGCTAGGCCCATAAGGTTATTGGCGAGCTTGCCGGGATCTTTGACGGGATATCGACCGGTATCATCGCTGGCTATTAGAATCAGAGGGAGCTCGCGCTGGCTGCTCAGAAGGTTGTCGGAGAACTCGGCGTCAAAGTTCTCAAACGTCAGGCGCGTGCACGATGTGTTGACGACAGTCTCTCCAACGCATGCCTGATGATTGGGAAGCGAAAACAGAACCTTTGCGATGCGGGGGATATTGAGGTCCGGTTCTGGCAGTGGCCAGCCCACATATTCGGGCAGGGTCGCATAGGTGACTTTAATATTGACTAGGCAGGAGTTGTCATCGGCCGTTTCAAGGCCAATGCAAGTGTGCCAGTGACGATACGAATAATGACTGTCGGGCTCGTCATATTCAAAGGCCCAAGCGACGGGAATCTTGCCTCTCTTGTCGTTAAAGGCTGCACGAGTGCAAATGCTCACACGGCTGCCTGTGGTCATGCCTCCAGAATAGCCAACGGGATAGCTGAGGTTTCCAAATACAAAGTCAGAGGCAACGTCTTTATTGCTTGATAAAAACTCAAAGGCGCTCTGCTCATGGCGCTTGCGCTGCTCTTTGTCGCGCACCCAGGTGTAGATCTGGCGATACGCATCGACGATTGAGGGCGTGGTGGTCGAATAGGGCGAAAGCCTGAACTTTGCTCGGTAATGAATCTGTTCGTTTTCGGATCGCATGTTAGCCTCGCTTGCCTGGTGGCGTAATTGACCTGTAATGCTCAAGTGTAGGCGTTTGAGTAAGGGACATGCATCGAACAACGGGCGTTAGGTGCCAAAGCGTCTGTAAGCGTGCTAATGGGCGCTGGTAACGCGGGAGTGATCACAAGGCATTCACGCTATTCGCAGCATTGTTGAGCAACAAACCGCGCGAGGTAAAAACGATTCCTTTTGCAGAAAACCCCATGACACGGCAAGCTGATTGAAAGACAATAGATAAAGCTGTAACAAGGGTGAATCGTCCTTCACCCCGGTATCAATAAAACCCAGGAGATTTTTCGTGGCCATTCAGACGAAAACTCTTCGGGGGGGGGTGCTCGCCAGCGAGTGTCTTCCTTCGATAGACAATCCTAGCGTTATCTTGCGACACGCATTTTCGCTTCTCGTAAAGCGGGGCGCGTGATGGCAAAGCTAGCAGAGATAACGCCCGGTACGCGCGTTCGCGGTATCGTGGGGGATTCGCCCGTGACCATTAAGGCTGTCGAATGGCATGGCGATTCCATCTTAAACGTAATCTACAAGACGGACCAGGGCGTACTGGGTGACCAACCTCTCTTCGATACAGACGAGGATAAATACATCATCGAAAAGTCCAGCGCCTGGGCGTTCGATGCCGACCCCGATGACCTGCGACTCGTGTCCGAAGCGTATCGCATAGGCTTGGCTCATCTGTTCGATCCCTATCTGGCTATTCGTACGTCGTCTATCGAGCCGCTGCCGCACCAGATCTCGGCCGTCTACAAGGAAATGCTGCCGCGCTTGCCGCTGCGTTATGTGTTGGCGGACGACCCCGGTGCAGGCAAGACCATCATGACGGGCCTCCTAATAAAAGAAATGATTGCTCGCGGCGATCTTAGGCGTTGCCTTATCGTGGCTCCCGGTAATCTTGTGGAACAGTGGCAAGACGAGCTATGGCAAAAGTTTGGGCTCAAATTCCGCTTACTTACAAACGATGTGCTGGAGTCTTCTGCCACCGGGAACCCCTTCGACGAGGTCGATTTTTGTATCGGCCGCCTAGATAAGCTGGCTCGCAACGACGAGATCCAAAAGAAGCTAAGGGCAACTTCGTGGGATCTCGTTGTATGCGACGAGGCCCACAAGATGAGCGCGACAAACTTTGGCGGCGAGTTCAAGCCGACCAAACGCTATAAGCTCGGTCAGCTCTTGGGTGACACAACCGAAAACTTGTTGCTTCTGACGGCTACGCCCCACAACGGTAAGCCGGCTGACTTCCGCTACTTTATGGCGCTCGTGGACAAGGACCGGTTTGCGGGAGGCAACCGCGTTAAGAATCCTGCGGCGCGCTCCACTGCCTGCCAGGCTCAGAGCCTTCCGCCCGCACCTTCGCTTGACTGCGACGTTTCCGATGTGATGCGTCGCCTCGTGAAAGAGGAACTGCTCAAGTTCGATGGGCGCCCGCTATTTCCCGAACGCTGCGCCTACACAGTCGAATACGACCTATCTCCTGCCGAGCAGGAGCTCTATGACTCGGTGACTCATTACGTCACCGAGGAGTTTAACCGTGCGGAGCGCTTGGGTGGCAAGCATAAGAACAGCGTCGGCTTTGCTTTGACTATCTTGCAGCGTCGTCTTGCGTCGAGTCCCGAGGCCATCTACCAGTCGCTTCAGCGTCGTCGCATACGGCTTGAGTCCAAGCTCGCCGAGGCAAAAAGCGTTGCGAGCGGCAAGGTAGCCTATACAGATAAATGGGGCATCGATTCCAGAGATTTTGACGAGGACGATTACGACTCCGAAGAGTACGAGCAAATGGAAGATGACGTCGTAGACACCGCTTCTGCGGCGGCGACTGCGGCTGAGCTCGATGCCGAGATCGCGATTTTACGCACGCTCGAGCGCAAGGCAAACGATGTTCGCATTAGTGGCGAGGACCGTAAGTGGGAGGAGCTTTCGCGACTGCTGCAAGACGATTCCAATATGTTTGGCATGGACGGTCGACGTGAGAAACTGATCATCTTTACCGAACACAAGGACACGCTGAACTACCTCGCAGAGAAGATTGGCTCCCTCCTGGGTGACCGTTCTGCCGTGCTCACCATTAAGGGCGGTATGACGCGCGACGAGCGCCATCGTGCCGAGGAAATGTTTAAGCAGGATGCGAACTCGCGCATCCTTGTCGCTACGGATGCCGCCGGCGAGGGCATTAACCTGCAACGCGCGCACCTTATGATCAACTACGACCTGCCGTGGAATCCCAATCGACTCGAGCAGCGCTTCGGTCGTATTCACCGCATCGGTCAGACCGAAGTATGTCATCTGTGGAACCTTGTCTCCACGCAGACGCGCGAGGGAGAAGTATTCCAACGCCTGTTCAGCAAGCTCGAGGTGGAACGTGCCGCGCTGGGCGGCAAGGTTTTCGATATCTTGGGCAGGGTTACCTTTGAAGGCAAGACACTCCGTGACTTGCTCCTCGATGCGATTCGCTATGGCGATGACCCCGAGGTACGGGCGCGGCTCAACCAGGTAGTCGATGCATCGCTCGATACGAGCTCCATTAAACGGCTCCTCAAGGAATATGCGCTTACCGATGACGTCATGGACGCTCGCGGCGTAAGCGCCATTCGCGAGGACATGGAACGCATGGAGGCTCGCAAGCTCGAGCCGCACTTTATCCAGGCATTTTTCATGGCGGCAATGAAGCGCTTGGGAGGACGCGTGGCATCTCGCGAGCCTGGCAGGTTCGAGGTGCTCGAAGTGCCGTTCTCGGTTCGCTCGATGAGCATGGGCGGCGAATGCGGTCACGTGCTTGCCTCCTATGAGCGTATTTGCTTTGACAAAGAATCTAAAGAGGGTCCTGGACTCGTTCCCGCGGAGTTGGTATGCCCCGGTGAGCCGCTTTTGGATGCAACGGTGAAGGTGCTGATTGGCCAAATGGGTTCGGCGCTTAAGCGGGGCTGTGTGCTCGTGGACGATAGAGATTTTGGAGACAAGCCGAGACTCTTGCTCTATATCGAGAACTCCGTCCAGGACGGCACGACGCTGGCCGACGGCACCAAGCGTACGGTATCCAAAGAGTTTAGGTTCGTTGAGGTTGACGCTGCGGGCGAAGCTCGTGATGCGGGCTATGCGCCCTATTTGGACTATCGCGGTCCTCGTCCGTCCGAGGCATCTGCCGCGCACGCTATCGCTTCTGAGCAGGAGTGGCTTACCGGCGACATTGATGCGCTTGCCATGGATTTCGCCATTCGCGAGATCCTCCCGGTGAGCCTCAAAGAGGTACGCAATCGTCGTATTCCGCAGGTCGAGAAGATCGAGCGAGCCGTTGACGCGCGTCTTACCGACGAGGCCAATTATTGGGATGGTCGCGCGTGGGAGCTGGAGGAGAAAGAAAAACAAGGCAAGAAGACACGCCTGAGCTCTCTGAATGCTCGTCGTCGCGCCGACGATCTGCGCGACCGTAGACAAATGCGCTTGGCGGAGCTGCAGCGCGAAAAGACCATCACTCCCGCGGCTCCGAGGGTGCTGGGCGGCGCGCTTGTGATTCCAGTTGGCATGCTGCCCCACGACTCGCATGCTACCACCGAATCCAGTGCGGCAGGCAGGCGCGAGGTAGAGCTTGCCGGCATGCGTGCCGTCATGGCTATCGAGCGGGAGCTGGGATTTACGCCGCGGGATCGAAGCGCAGATAACTGCGGCTACGACATCGAATCCGTGGTGCCCGATGAGCTTTATGCCAAGGGGCCGGCGCTGCGAATGATTGAGGTCAAGGGTCGCGCCGCGGGCGCCACTACGGTCACCGTCTCGCACAACGAAGTGATGTGTGCGCTCAACAGGCCAGATGCCTTTGTGCTCGCACTGGTCGAGGTCGATGGAAACACGACCCGAACTTCTTACATCGCACATCCATTTACAAGTCCGCCGGATTATGCCGCGGCAAGCACGAACTACGACATCGCGCGCCTCAAGGAAGCAGGCGACGTGATACTAGAGAGGGAGCAGACATGGCAGTAAAGAAGAAACTCATCGAGGTGGCTCTGCCGCTCGACGACATCAACGCGGCGTCCGCACGTGAGAAGTCCATCCGCCATGGGCATCCCTCGACGCTGCATCTCTGGTGGGCCCGCCGCCCGCTGGCCGCGGCGCGCGCTGTCATCTGGTCGTCGCTGGTGGACGACCCGTCGGCGCATCCCGAGGAGTTCCCCACCGTGGAGGAGCAGGCTGCCGAGCGCGAGCGCCTGTTCGGCATCCTGAGCGAGCTCGTGGTGTGGGAAAACTCCAATAACGATCGTGTGCTTAATGCCGCCAAGGCTGAGATTAAAAGGTCGATGGGCGACGACTTGCCGCCCCTGCTGGATCCTTTTGCAGGCGGAGGTGCCATTCCGTTGGAGGCGCAGCGTCTGGGCCTTAAGGCATATGCGCAGGACCTCAATCCGGTGGCCGTTACCATCAATAAGGCAATGATTGAGATTCCGCCGCTGTTCGCGGACAAGCCCGCCGTTAACCCCGAGGCCCGTGGCAAGCTAACCAATGGAGGCTGGAGTGGTAACGCTGGCCTGGCTGCTGACGTTAAGTACTACGGCTCCTGGATGAAGGAAGAGGCCGCCCGCCGCATCGGATACCTGTATCCCAAAGTCAAGGTGCCGGCCGAACAGGGCGGCGGCAAGGCGACCGTCATCGCATGGCTGTGGACCCGCACCGTCAAGTGCCCCAACCCCGCCTGCGGGCACGAGGCAATCCTCGTGCGCTCGTTCGATCTCTCCAAGAAGAAGGGCAAGGAGTGGCACGTCGAGCCCGTCTGCGAGGACGGCGAGGTGCGCTTCGAGGTCGCGCCTGGCAAGGCGACGCAGGACGGCACGGTGAACCGCCGCGGCGCGACCTGCGTGCACTGCGGGACACCTATAGATTTCAAATACGTCAGGGCGGAAGGCCGCGCGCACCGCATGGGCGAAAAACTTATGGCGATTGTTGCCGAAGGTAAGCGTGGGAGGGTTTATTGCGCGCCAAACGATGAACAGGCATCCGTAGCGGACATCCCAAAGCCAGACGAATATCCCGATGCGGATATCGCATCTAACCCCAGGGACTTCAAGACTCCCAACTATGGTCTCGCAACTTTTTCTCAGCTCTTTACCAATCGACAGCTGACGGCGCTGACGACGTTCTCGGAGCTCGTCGGCGAGGCGCAGAAAAAGGCCGAGGCAGACGCCACTGCTGCCGGGCTGCCCGATGACGGCGTGGGCCTGGCGGACGGCGGCACCGGCGCCCGCGCCTACGGCGAGGCTATCGGCGTGTACTTGGCAAATCTTGTCGATCAGCTTGCAAACCACAATTCGTCAATCTGCAGCTGGCACGCCGGGAACACGCAACTCAGGAATGTTTTCTCGCGTCAAGCCATTCCAATGACATGGGACTATGCAGAAAGTAATCCGTTCTGCAACTCATCTGGCTGCTTCGACAACCTGTTTATCCGGATGACAGAGGCCTTTCAGGGGCTTCCGAGCATCGTTAGCAAGCCAGGTATCGTTCGGCAATTTGACGCTCAGAGCGATAACGGCATGCGAAACATTGTTGTCTCAACCGATCCCCCGTACTACGACAACATCGGTTATGCAGACCTATCGGATTTCTTTTATGTCTGGCTGCGCCAATCGTTGCGACGCACTTACCCCAGACTTTTTAGCACCATGCTCGTGCCCAAGCACGAGGAGCTTGTGGCCACGCCTTATCGGGAAAGCCGCGGCAAGGACGGCGCGCGTGACTTCTTTGAAGAGGGCATGTTCAGTACATTCAAACAGATTTGTAAATATGCTTGTGATGACGTCCCTGTAACTATCTACTATGCCTTCAAACAAAGCGAGACCGAATCGACTAATGATGTCGAATCCACTGCGTCGACGGGCTGGGAGACAATGCTCTCTGCTATCATCCGCGCGGGGTTCTCTATCACTGGAACCTGGCCCATGCGAACCGAAATGGGCTCTCGTATGATTGCCTCGGGCACCAATGCTCTCGCGTCCTCCATCGTCCTCGTCTGCCGCAAACGCTCCGAAGATGCCCCCATGGGTACGCGTCGCGACTTCGTGATGGCGCTCAAGCGCGAGCTGGGATCTGCGCTCGATAAACTTCGTTCTTCGAATATCGCACCTGTTGACCTTGCGCAGTCGGCTATCGGACCTGGTATTGGCGTGTATTCGCGCTACAGCCAAGTGCTCGAGGCCGACGGTAGCCCCATGACGGTGCGTGCGGCGTTGCAGCTTATCAACCAAGAGGTCGATGCGTACTTTAGCGACCAGGATGGCGAGCTCGATCGCGAGAGCCGTTTCTGCGTCGATCTCTACACGCAGAAAGCTTTTGACACCATTAAGTTCGGAGAAGCCGACGTGCTCGCTCGCGCCAAGAATGTTTCCATCGAGGGGTTGGCGGCACAGGGGCTCCTTGCATCTGTTAAGGGCGATGTTCACCTGCTCGACCGTAGTGAGGTATCGGAGCGCGTTGACTTTAAGGCGCCTACTTGGCTTACGACCCAGCAGCTTACGCGTGCGCTCGAGGAGGGCGGCGTTACGGCTTGCGCCAAGATCGTTAGCCAGACACTTGGTGGTCGTGCGGATGGTGCCAAGGCGCTTGCGTATCGCCTCTTTACCATTGCGGACAAGCGCAACTGGCAGCAGGAGGCCTTCGCTTACAACTCGCTTGTTACGGCATGGCCCGAGATTCAGTCAAAGGCAGCGCAGCTTGCTGTCGAGCGTCCCACGCAAGACTCGCTCTTCGATTAAGTCCCAAGGAGATAAACCATGGAGAACAACAGCAATAACTGCGATCTTCTCAATAAGGGCTTTGACCTTTTGCTCGAGGCCCTTGATCCTTATGTGATGCGCGAGCTTACCCAGGCATACGGCAATGATTTTTGGCAGGTCGGTGTGCTCAACAAGCTCTACGACGACCAAAAGCGCAACCTGCCTGTATCGGGTGACTATGCCACTCTTGCCGACTCGCTCGATATTGCCCTGTGCTTGCTGCTCATTGACATCAACTGGCGCGATGTGTTTCGCCTTAGGTTACCTCAGGATTGCAAAAACTACGTCATGGAGCTCAAGGGCGTTCGAAACAAGGTCGCGCATCGCGGTATGGGTGGCATCTCCGACAGCGATGCATGGCGTGCGCTCGATACCATGAGTCGCTTGGCTGAGCAGATCGATCAGGATACCACGGCGCAACTCAACGCAATGCTTCGCGAGGTTCGCTATGGCAGCGCCGACGGCTCGACGGCAGTGACAACAAATGTTGATGCTGGCGTGGATGCCCCGGCACCTCGTAGGAAATCACTCGAGCAAACCAAGGCAGTGCGTGGCCTGCCTAGTTGGCGCGATGTCATGGAACCCCATATGGATGTTGCTGAGGGGCGCTATAGGAATGCCGAGTTTGCTGCCGACCTTGCCCAGGTGGCGCGCGGCAAGGGCGAGTTGGAGTACCGCGACCCGGTCGAATTTTTCAATCGAACGTATGTGACCGAAGGCATGAAGGGGCTGCTCGTGCAGTCGTTGCGCCGCGTGGCTGGTCTCGACGGCGAGCCCGTCATTCAGCTTAAGACCGCGTTTGGTGGCGGCAAAACGCACAGCATGCTCGCGCTTTACCATATGATGCGTAGTCGTTCGCGTTTGGGGCAAATCGCTAATATCGCTTCCGTGCTGGAGGAGGCGGGCGTTGCCGAAGTCCCTGAGGTGCATGTTGCTGTGCTCGTGGGCACCTCTATCAATCCTGCAAAAGCCATGCGCCCGGCTACCATGCCTGGCATCATGGTCAACACGCTTTGGGGTCATATGGCATACCAGCTTGCAGAATCTGCTGGCAGGCCCGAGCTCTATGACTATGTGAAAGATGCTGATAAGAAGGGCGTCTCGCCGGGATCTGCTGCTCTGACTGAATTATTCGACGATTGCGGCTGCTGCCTTGTCCTTATGGACGAGCTCGTTGCCTATGCCAAGAAGATTTATGGCGTCGATGGACTTAACGCCGGCAGCTTCGACAACTTCATCACCTTTATTCAGGAGCTCACCGAGGCAGCACGCGCTTCGAAGTGCAGCCTGGTCGTAGCCTCTATTCCCGAATCTGACAACGAGATCGGTGGCGAGGCGGGCCAGCGAGCTTTGGAGCAGATCGAGCATACCTTTGGGCGCATGGAGGCTATCTGGAAGCCCGTGGCGGCAAACGAAGGGTTCGAGGTTGTGCGTCGCAGGCTTTTCCTTGACTGCAAGGATGATGCCGCTCGCGATGAAGTGTGTGCGACATTTAGCAAGATGTACAACGAAAATACTACGGACTTCCCGGTGGAGTCGCGCGAGCTTGAATACCGCGATCGCATGGTTTCTTGCTATCCGATTCACCCTGAAGTGTTTGATCGTCTCTACGAGGACTGGGCAACGCTCGAAAAGTTTCAACGTACCCGTGGTGTGCTGCGCTTAATGGCTTCGGTTATTCATGAGCTGTGGATGAACCAGGATCCTTCGCCCATGATTATGCCGGGGTCGTTCCCCCTCGATGTGCCTGGCGTGCGCGATGAGCTCACGCGCTATCTTGATGACAACTGGAATGCAGTTGTTGATTCCGAGATTGACGGCAAGCAGTCTGTTCCGTATCGCAATGACGGCAACAACACTCGTTACGGCAACCTTTTGGCATCGCGCCGCGTCGCACGTACCATCATGCTTGGCAGTGCTCCCGACGTGGGCGGTCAATCCGTCCGCGGTATCGAGCGCGCGCATATTCGCTTGGGCACGGTTCAGCCTGGCGAGAACATCTCCGTATTCAACGATGCTCTGGGTACGCTGCAGACGTCCTCGTCTTTCCTGTATAGCGACGTCAACGGAAACCGTTTTTGGTACGATACGCGCCCCACGTTGCGCAAAGTTGCCGATGACCGCGCTCAGCAGGTTAAGGACTCCGAAGCGCTCTATGAAGTTGAGAGTCGCCTAAAGAGGCTGCGCAAGGTTGATCCCTTCTCGGGCATTCATGTATGTCCCGCAAGCTCGCTTGACGTTCCGGATGATCAGACGCTGCGCCTGGTGGTGCTGACGCCTTCCGCAAATCACCGTGGAAAAACGGCCGATTCCGCGGCACTCACCTTGGCATCGGAGATACTCTCAAATCGCGGCACGTCTCCGCGTACGTACAAGAATATGGTTGTGTTCGCCGCTGCGGACGCATCTTACTATGCACAGCTCCTAAGTGCGGCGAAACAATACCTTGCTTGGGATTCCATCAAGAAAGATCGCGAATCACTGAATCTTGACGTGGCGCAGACGCGCGAGACTGACCAGAGCGTGAGACGTGCCGACGAATCGCTCGAGCTGAAGATCCAGGAGGCCTATAGCTGGCTTATTTATCCGCGTGTTGACCTTTTCAGCGACTCGATGGATATCGTTTGGGAAGCAGAACACGTTGAGGGCGGCGGCGAAAATATCGTTGCCAAGATAGCGCGCAAGCTTGTTTCCGATGAAGCGGCCATCAAGACCTGGGCACCGGCTCTGCTTAAGATGGAGCTCGATCGAGTGCTCTGGAAGGACGCGGACCACATCCAGATTAAGCGTCTGTGGGAGTTCCTGTGCTCTTATTGCTATCTTCCCAGGCTGTCGTGCTATGGCGTGCTCGAGGACGCGATTCAAAGGGGCCTGGGCTCAAAGGAATACTTTGGCCTTGCTGCTGGCTTCTCGGACGATCGCTATATGGAGCTGACGCTTGGTGAGCAGAAGGCATTTATCAACGAGAGCGACCTGCTGGTAAAACCGGCCGTAGCAACAAGGCAGATTGAAGAGGAAGAGGCTGCTGCTCGCGCTGCGGCTGCGGAGGCCGCGCAGAACTCCGATGGCGGCGGGCATGGAATTGCGTTTGGTCCTACGACGAGCGAGACGGTGACGGACGGAACTGGCAGGACCACGGTTGTCGACACGACGCCAGTGGTGGAGCAGCCCGCGAGGCAAAAGACATCCTTCCATATGACGGCAAAGCTCGACAACACTCGCGTCAATCGCAACATCCAGACCATCATGGACGAAGTGGTGAGCCAGCTAAACATGCTGGGCGGTGCCGACGTGCAGCTTTCGTTTAGTGTCTCCGCTCATGTCGAAGACGGAATCCCCGTGCAAACAGTTCGAGCAATAAGCGAGAACTGCTCCACATTGGGCATCAACGACTACAGGTTTGGGGAGTAAAGGTGATAGCTGAATATTAGCCAGATCTAATATTTCACTACTCGGATGATAAGGCAGGATGTGGCACAGCTGGCTATTCAGCTGGCAACGGGAAAACGTTCTGCTAAATAGATGAACCACGCTGGCACTTGTGCATGTCAAAAGGCATACACAAGTGCCAGTCTTTTGACATTGCGCGGCTTGAGCGGCGGCGTGCAACGGCTGCACGCCGCCTGCGTCTACCTACACCATTGCAATCCCGCGCGCGGCGCTCAGCAGTTCGTACTCTCTCTGGCTCCACTGGCGCAGCTCGGCCGCGCGCACGGCATCGCGACACAGATCCAGGAACACCTCGGCACCCTCGCAGAAGCACTCGCGGGCAAAGGCGCCGGATCCGTCCGCGACGCACACGCCGTCGGCGAAGAGCTTCCAGCTAAACGGCTCGTGCGAATCGTCTCCGAGCAGCTTGATCTGCAGTACGTGCGGGTTGCCGGCGGCGCAGAGCTCTTCCTCGAGCTTCTGCACCGTAAAGCGCATCTGGTGGGAGAGGCTGTTCTTGACCAAAGCCGAGGCATAGCCGTTCGGCTTGTCCAGAAGATGCATTCGTTTTGGCTTGGCTACCAGGTTGTGGAAGTTGCGCTCACTGCGCACAGCGCAATTGTCCATACGGACTCCTTTCATCGATGTTGGCAGGGCCACCGTGCCTCTTGGCCGGTTGGCGTCGGGATCGTGGAGCCAACTCTCTACCCCGACTCTGGATAAAACGCGCCCGCTCCTTGCGGGCACGATGGAGTCTATCAGCGCGCGCGGACAAAAATCAAGCGTCGCGTTTGAAATGACGCGCGGACGGCGCTTGATTTCGCGGCAACTATTCGGCAAACATCCGGAAAAGTGTCGAAATCAGCCGTATGAAAGTACGGAAAAGTGTCAAATTCGAGCCGTCCAAATTACGGAAAAGTGTCGAAATGAGCACCTAACAAACACGGAAAAGTGTATTCTAGTACTAAAACAGCACGTAATAAGGGGTACGCTTATGCTGCAAAGAAAAGCGAAAGCACAGTTTGAATCTTGGCTTGCCTCGTCGCCTAACAAGGCCCTTTTGGTCAAGGGCGCCCGACAGGTGGGAAAGTCATATCTGGTCAACGCGTTCGCACGTGAATCGTTCGAAAACGTCGTGACGTTCGACCTTATCGCCGACGCGTCCATGCGCGATTCATTTTTGGCGGCAAAAAGCGCGGACGACCTGCTCATACGCATGTCTATCGCTGCGACGCAGCCGATGGTTGCCAACAAAACCGTCGTGGTTATCGACGAGGTGCAGCGATGCCCTAACGTGGTGACGTTTATCAAATACCTCGTGCAGCGCGGCGACTTTCGGTACATTCTCACCGGATCGCTCCTTGGTGTTGAGCACAAGGGCATCGATTCCTTGCCGGTGGGGTATGTCGAACAGGTCCAAATGTACCCGCTCGACTTTGAGGAATTCTGCTGGGCAAACGGTGTTGCTGCCGGCGCGTTTGACATGCTCAGATGTTGTCTAAAGGACGAGGGGGAGCTCCCAGATTATCTATATGACCGCCTGCTCGATCTGTTTCATCAGTATGTGGTGGTGGGCGGCATGCCCGACGCGGTCAATTCTTTTTTGACTACGCGCAATGTTGATGAGGTGCGAAAGATCCACCGCGATCTTCACGCCCTGTATCACGACGACATAGCAAAGTATGCTCCGCCCGAGTTGCGCCTGCTTATTCGCGATATCTATGATTTGATTCCCAGCGAAGCGGGTTCTAAAAACAAGCGATTCAAGCTGTCATCGATAAGCGGTGTTAAACGTTTTTCGCAGGTGACGGGCCATTTTCTCTGGCTGTCGGAGGCGGGTGTCGCGCTTCCCGTGTATAACGTAACCGTGCCTGTGGCACCCCTTTTATTGGGAGAGCAGCGAAATCTGTTCAAGCTGTTTTACTTGGACACCGGAATGCTCATGTCGTCGTATTCCAAAAAGGTTGCCCAAGGCGTTTTTGATGGAGAGGCGGAAGACGCCTTTGGCATGAACATGGGGGCGGCGTTTGAGGGCTTCGTTGCCCAAGAGCTCAAAGCCCATGGATTCAGATTGCGCTACTTTACGTCCAAAAAGGTCGGTGAGCTCGATTTTGTGGAAGAGACGTTCGATGGGGAAGTGTTTGCCATCGAGGTCAAATCGGGCAAGAGCTTTAAGTCCCACGCGGCGCTCGATAACGCACTGGCAACGAAGGGCTACGGAATCGACCGTGCTCTGGTGCTTGCTGAGTGCAACCTGCACCGCGATGGAGAGGTGTTGTATCTGCCCATCTTTATGGCGGGCCTCTTGGAGCCGTAACGCGTTGCCGGCTCTTCCAGCCCTCCTTTAACCTTCGCTACTCGTCTCCGTCGTTGGGGTCGCCCTTGAGGGTGTTGATGTCCAGGTACTGGTTTTCGTCCTCTTTTTGCTGCGTTGCCGATTCGGACGCGGTGGGGCCACGGAACAGCTGGAATCCCTCAAACGCGATCACGCCGAGTAAGGCCACGATAATCGCGATAAAGACCATCTTTGCCGCTTGAGGAAACTCGGAGAAGTGCGGTGGCTCTTCCTCGGTGTAGTAGTCGGCAAAGCGCTCGTCATCGGTACCACGGGTATACGACGATGCCGATGCGTTCTTTACGCCGGTCTTGTTGTACTCGGGAGCGGACGCGTCGGCAAACAGGTCGCGAGAATAGCTGCTCGACGTTTGGCCGTAATCCTCGGTTTCGATGCGGTCGGCGCGAGGCTGTTCGCTCGGGCGGTTGGCGTATGCTGCGGTGTTGTCGTATGCGGAGTCGCGTTCCTCGGCAGCTGCAAACAGCGGGTTGACCGGAATATCGAGCGCCGGCATGCCGCCCGAGGTCTCGTCCAGATCTGCCGCCGCCCAGGAATCAAAGGCAAACTGGCGGGTTGCAAAGTCGTCGAGATCCGCAACGGGCGGTTCGGGCGCATTGTGCTGTGCCGCGGCGATAAACGATGCCGTCTCGGTAGGATCGCCTGCCGAAGGGGTTTTGCCGCCCATGAGTTCCTCGGCGGTCCAGGGGCGGTCGCTCATCACGTCGTCGAGGCTCAGCGTAAAAAGGCCCTCTTCGCCCTCGTCAAACGCGTTCTTCGCATGCCTGGCGGTAGGCGCGGTGCCTCCGTGGCTGCTGCGCGATGCGTTGCTCGACCTCATCTTGTCCCATCCTTTCGAACTGTCTAGCCCTTCGATTATATGGAACTTGCCTTGTCACCGATGCCCGGATTCGCGCATTCAAGAACTCGTACTAAGGGTAGGATGGTTCAGGCGGGTCGTTTACTTGTCGTCAGCCTCTGCCTTGGCCTCGTTGAGGTAGCTGTAGAAGCTGTACTTGGAGATGCCAAAGAACTCGCAGGCGCGCTCGCTCGATTTGGAGATAAGGAAGGTGCCGCGGCGGTCGAGGTATCCGATAGCGCGAATGCGCTCGTCCTTGGTCATGAGGGCCGCAGGCTTGCCCACGTACTGCTCGCACTCGCGCAGCAGATCCTCGAGCAGGTCGCCGATGTTTTTGGTGATGGGCTCGGGCACGGTGTATCCCTTGTCGCCTGTGCCGGTGAGCGCGTCGAGCGAACGCTCAAACGCCTTCATGAGCGTGATGTCAAAGTTGATGCCCATAATGCCAACGGGGTTGCCGTCGTCATCGCGAATGAAGATGGTCGACGATTTGAGCAGCTTGCCATCGGCGGTCTTGGTGAGGTACGGCGTCCGGTCGTGGACCTCGGCGGCATCCTCGTGCATGGACTCGAGCACGATGCGGCTGGGGCCGTCGCCCAGTTTGCGTCCGCTGACGTGGCCGTTTTCGATCACCACGATAGAGTGGTCCATGTCCTCGGTCTCCAGATCGTGGACGACGATTTCACAGTTGGGACCAAACTGTAGTGCCAGGCTGCGTGCAAGACGCTTGTAAAACTCAATCTGTGCGGGGGTCATGGGCGCCTTCCTAAAAATTTGTTTGGGCTCACTGTGCCATAAACCCCACTTGTTCGCAAATAACGAAAGCGTCGCTGCGTTATAAGACCGCCAACGGCCAGGACACCATCTTTATGCACCCGCGGCGCGAGTTATGGGTACGATGGCTTCAGGGGAGGTATCACCATGAAACTTGGTTGCGTCATTATGGCTTCGGGCGAGGGCAAGCGGTTTGGCTCTAACAAGATGCTTGCCGATATCTGCGGAAAGCCGCTGATTCAGCGGACGATTGAGTCGGTGCCCAAAGGATTTGACGTTGTTGTTACAACGCGGTGGCCCCAAGTTGCCGAGATTTGCCGTGAGCTGCGCTGCGCGTGCGCGCTGCACGATGGCGCGCTCAGGAGCGAGAGCGTGCGCGCCGGTCTTACCTGGGGAGCCGATCGCGGCTGGAAGGGCTGCCTCTTTTTGCCGGGCGACCAGCCGCTCGTGAGTTCGGATTCCTTTGAGGCGCTCGCCGGTGCCTTTAAGGCCAACGGCGGCGTCGCGCCCGTGCGTCTTGCCCTGAACGGTGAACCCGCCTCGCCGGTGCTGTTCCCTGCGAGTCTCTTTCCCGACCTTATGGGGCTTAAGGGCAAGGATGGCGGATCGTCGCTGCTGCGCGGCCGCGCCGATGTCCGGTTTGTCGAGGCGCGCGCGTACGAGCTGTGGGATGTCGACACCGCCAAGGGCCAGCGCCGCGTCTCGGAGCACATCGCGGCCTGCTACGTGCCTCGCTAGTGGAAAGGGCGCCAGGGTAGCGCCGGCTACTTGAGGCTGGTGGCGACGACGGGGCGGCCGAGGACGGCCTCAAAGCGGTCGACCATCGTGGGGTCGTTGAGCGTGTCGACTTGGTTGAGCATGACGCGCGCGGTGCTGAGTTCCAGCGCCTGCATCTCGGCATTGAGAACCTGGGCGACGCGCTCGGGCGTGGCGATGTCGGTGAGCTCGCAACCACAGCGCTCGCAAAAGAGCTCGGGGCGGTGGGCGGCCTTGCTGATGGGCTTGCCGAGCCCCGAAGCGCCGACGATCCAGGCGATGTCGGCTGTGCCAGAGGGAATTACCGGCTCCCAGGCGGCGTGGGCCTTGAGCGGGAGCCGCTTGCTGCCGTCCGCCTCGGCCAGGACGTAGTCATAGCGCTGCGCCAGCTGGTCGAGCGGTTCGGCAGGGGAGGAGAGCTTGCCCGTCTCGGGGTCCAAGACACCAGCCTGGCAGATGCTTCCCCGGCTCATGCCCGCGCATGCCTCGCAGGTGCAGCCAGGAACATGCAGGGCCCCCGGCTTCCAGGGCGCAGCGTCCAGGCGACGGCTCGACCCGTCCCATGGCACGCCGGCGACGGGAAACATGTGCGTGGTGGTGCAGAGGAGCACGCGGCCGCCGGCACGCATAAGCTCAAGGCCGAGCGTCTTTAGCAGGATCGACTTGCCACCGCTGCCGATAATTGCGGTAATGCCCGGCTCGATCTTGAGCGCGGAGGCAAGACCGCCGTTAATCGTTTCCATCTGTTCACCGCCGTATAATGCTGCGATAAGAAATAATCATTAGCGTAGCGGCAGAACCGCTTTTGCTCTGATAAACCGTAGCACAGGGAGGTGCCCCGGGAATGCTCGTTTATGTTCGCGGCGCAGGCGATATCGCCACGGGTGTGGCTGCTCGTCTGGTGCGCGCCGGCGTGTCGGTCGTCATGGCCGATACCGCGGTCCCCACGTGCATCCGTCGCACGATCAGTTTTTGCGAGGCCATTCGCCTGGGCGAGGTCGAGGTCGAGGGCATTCGTGCCCGCTTAGCGCAGACGCCGGCCGGGGCGCTTGAGATTACCGAGGAGGGGGGTGTCGCCGTCGTGGTAGACCCCCAGGCACAGATGCTCGGTGAACTTAGGCCCGCGGCCGTGGTAGACGCGATTCTGGCCAAGCGCAATCTGGGCACCACGCGCGACATGGCTCCTGCCGTCATCGCGGTAGGGCCGGGCTTTACCGCACCGGTCGATTGCGATGCCGTGGTCGAGACTATGCGCGGGCATTTTCTCGGCCGCGTCATCACCCAGGGCTCACCCCAGCCCAATACGGGCGTGCCGGGTATCATCGCCGGATATGGCAAGGAGCGTGTTATCCACAGCCCCGCCGCCGGTGTGTTTAGGTCCGACCATGCGATCGGCGACATCGTGAGTGCAGGCGACGTGATTGGCTACGCGGGCGATATGCCCATGGTCACGCAGATTGACGGCTGCCTGCGCGGCCTTTTGGCAGACGGCGTTCAAGTCACCGAGGGCTTTAAGTGTGCCGACGTCGACCCTCGCGGCGACGCCAGCTACATCAACTATATTTCGGACAAGGCGACGTCGGTCGGCGGCGGCGTGCTCGAGGCGCTCGCCATGCTCACCGGTGTATTCCAGGGATAGGAAATTGCAATGGAAAAGCTCGATGTGGTGAATGCTGCGCTTGGCGCTCTGAAGGCTGGTAAGACGTGCGAGTTGGTGGTCGTGGCCGGCACGGCAGGGTCATCGCCGCGCGGCGTGGGCGCCTGGATGGCCGTTTTTGCCGATGGCAGCCAAGCGGGTACCATCGGCGGCGGCAAAATCGAGCTCTTTGCGCTGGGCGAGGCCTGTGGGCTGCTGGCCGCGGGGCAGTCGCGCCTGGTCCGCTACACCATGGGCGGGGAGAACTCCGATACCGGCATGATCTGCGGCGGAGCCATCTGCCTGTGCTATCTGCACCTGGACGCGACCAAGGCACCGTTGTTCCAGGAGATTGCCGATGTACTGGCCTATCGCCGCATCGGCGACTTCACCATCGATTTTGAGCCGTTTATCACAAGCGCGCTCGAAGGCGACACTGCCGAATACCATGGCGAGGAGTCGCGCCGCACCATTGTGGGTTGCCCCGGGCTTTCGCTGACGGAAGAGGGGAGCAAGGTCACCCACACCAACGTCGCCTCCGAGATTCCTCCCGCGCACATCGAGACGCTCTGCCCCGAGGGCCTGACCTACATCTTTGGCTGCGGACACGTGGGCGCCGCGACGGCTCGCGTGCTGACGGCGGCGGGCTTTGCCGTCGTGGCCTGCGACGATCGCCCCGGCACGTTGACGCCCGAATGGGTGCCCGGCGTCTACGACCGTCGTCTGGTCGACTACAAGAACCTGGACGAGCTGTGCCCCATCGGCCCGCGCGACTTGGTGGTCGTGGCCACGGCGGGGCACAAGTCCGATATCGACGTGGTGATTCAGGCGATGCACGCCAAGCCCGCCTATCTGGGTTGCCTGGGCTCGCGTCGCAAGACGGCCTTTGTGCGGGCCCGCCTGGAGCAGGAGGGCTTTACGCAGGAGCAGATCGACGGACTGCACCTGCCGATCGGCGTTGCCATCGAGGCAGAGGACCCCGAGGAGATCGCCATCTCCATCGCCGCCGAGATGATTCACCTGCGCCGCACCAAGCTCGTCCCCCGCAAGCGCTAGTTTCATCCCCATATATGAGTTGCGGTGAAATACGGACTGTTTAAGCCAGTTAAGCCGTCAAACAGTCCCTATTTCACCGCAACTGCCATATTGATCCCTAGGGGACGGAGGAAAACGGATCGCTCGGAGGGTCAGGTGACCCAAGTGATCCGTTTTCCTCCGTCCCCAAGGGATCAATATGTGCGGGGGAGTTGTGGAGTTGTGCAGGCAGACGAGGTTTTTCTGGAAATACGCTCCCGATGCGCGTATAGTACCGATTGTTTTGTCGGCTCCTGCTGCGTCGAGTCCAAACCGCGAAATGCCATGAGCGGCGCGGATGTAGCCAGGAGGCACGAGGACAACCCACCGTGGCCACGCCCCGTGCTTAAAACCCCAAGAAGGAGTGAACAATGGCAGAAGAGAAGTATGTGCCGCGTCTGAAGACCAAGTACAACAACGAGGTCAAGCAGCAGCTTCAGGACAAGTTCCAGTACGAGAACGTCATGATGATCCCCAAGTTTGAGAAGATCGTCGTGAACATGGGTGTCGGCGAGGCCGCTACCGATTCCAAGGCCATCGACGGTGCCGTGCGCGACCTGCGCGCCATCACCGGCCAGCAGCCGATGATCACCCGTGCCCGCAAGTCCATCGCTACCTTCCGCCTGCGCGCTGGTATGCCGATCGGCTGCAAGGTTACCCTGCGTGGCGACCGTATGTGGGAGTTCTTCGATCGTCTGACCTCCGTCGCGATCCCCCGTATCCGCGACTTCCGCGGCATCTCCCCCAAGAGCTTCGACGGCCGTGGTAACTTCTCCATGGGCGTCACCGAGCAGCTCATCTTCCCCGAGATCGACTTCGACTCCGTCGATCACCAGCGTGGTATGGACATCACTTTCGTGACCACCGCCAACACCGATGAGGAGGCCAAGGCCCTTCTGGACGCCTTCGGTTTCCCGTTCAAGAAATAGGTTCACCTGCCCTATAAGCGCCGTTCCCACAAGGGGGCGGCGCTTGGGGCGAACAATACTCTATGTGAGGAGGATATAAGTGGCTAAGACATCGATGATCGTCAAGTGCAATCGCAAGCAGAAGTTCTCTACTCGTGAGTACACGCGCTGCCAGCGCTGCGGCCGTCCGCACTCTGTGTACCGCAAGTTCGGCCTGTGCCGTGTCTGCTTCCGCGAGCTTGCACTCAAGGGCGAGCTTCCCGGCGTTAAGAAGGCCAGCTGGTAAGTCACTACCAGCGTTTCAAGCATCAGTTTGAGACAGGGAAAACGCGCTAGTTAGGCTTTGCCGTTAAGGGCGGCGAAGAACCAAGAGCACGTGTTCATCAAGAACGAAGGAGAATCTGTATGAACCTTACAGACCCGATCGCAGATATGCTTACGCGCATCCGTAACGCTAACTCTGTGAACAAGGCCACGGTCTCCATGCCGAGCAGCAAGAAGCTCGTCGAGATCGCTCGTGTTCTGCACGAGGAGGGCTACATCGAGGGCTACGATGTCGAGGACACCGTGCCCCAGAAGACTCTGCACATCACGCTTAAGTATGGTCCCAAGAAGGCTAAGGTCATCAACGGCATCCGCCGCATTTCCAAGCCGGGCCTGCGTAAGTACACCGGCGTTGCCGACATGCCCCGCGTCCGCGGTGGCCTTGGTACCGCCATTATTTCCACCAGCCATGGCGTTATGACCGACCGCGATGCTCGCAAGCACAACGTCGGCGGCGAGATCATCGCTTTCGTCTGGTAATTCGCTCGGTAGGTAGAAGGAAAGGAGATCACCGTGTCTCGTATCGGTAATAAGCCTGTCCAGATTCCCGCCGGAGTCGAAGTGGCAGTCAACGGCAACAACGTTGTCGTCAAGGGCCCCAAGGGCCAGCTCGAGCTCGATGTCTTTGAGAAGCTCGCTATCAACGTCGAGGACAACGTCCTCACCGTTTCCCGTCCCGACGACGAGCGTGAGACCCGTGCCCGCCACGGCCTCACCCGCGCTCTCATCCACAACATGGTTGTTGGCGTTTCCGAGGGCTTCGAGAAGAAGCTCGAGCTCGCCGGCGTCGGTTACCGCGTGCAGCAGAAGGGCAAGAACCTCGAGTTCTCCCTGGGCTTCTCGCACCCCGTGATCGTCGAGGCTCCCGAGGGCATCACCTTCGAGGTTCCCGACAACACCCACGTGAACGTCAAGGGTATCAACAAGCAGCAGGTCGGTCAGATCGCCGCTGAGATCCGCGGCCATCGTCCTCCCGAGCCTTACAAGGGCAAGGGTATCCACTATGTTGGCGAGCACATCCGCCGCAAGCTGGGTAAGGCCGCCAAGTAGTCGTAACCGACTCACTCGCATAAGACCAGCACCCCGTTAGGTGCTGGCAAGATCAACCTTTTTAGGAGTTTACGTATGAACAAGCATAAGGCGAAGCTGGAAGGCCTCAAGCGTCGTCAGCGTCGTGTTCGCGGCAAGGTCTCGGGTACCGCCGAGCGTCCGCGTCTTCGCGTGACCCGTACTAACGCCAACATCTATGCCCAGATCATCGACGACAGCAAGGGCTCCAGCCTGACGCTCGTCTCTGCCTCGACCCTCGAGGCCGAGTTCAAGGGCACCCACACCTCGAACAAGGAGGCTGCGGAGAAGGTCGGTCAGCTCGTTGGCAAGCGTGCCATCGAGGCCGGCATCACCAAGGTCGCTTTCGATCGTGGTGGCCGTATCTACCATGGCCGCGTCAAGGCCCTCGCCGACGGTGCTCGTGCCGCCGGTCTCGAGTTCTAGGAGGTATGTAGCACATGGCTCGTAATCAGAAGCAGCAGCGCGAGGCCTCCGAGTTCGAGGAGCGCGTCGTTTACATCAACCGCGTGTCGAAGACCGTCAAGGGTGGTCGTCGCATGAGCCTCGTCGCTCTCGTCGTCGTTGGCGACGGCAAGGGCAACGTCGGCGTTGGCATGGGCAAGTCCGCTGAGGTGCCCATGGCCATCTCCAAGGCGTCTCTCGATGCCAAGAAGAACATGTTCCACGTGCCGGTGACCGAGCAGGGCACCATTCCGCACGAGGTTCTCGGTCACTTTGGTGCCGGCCGCATCATCATCAAGCCCGCTGTCGAGGGTACCGGCGTTATCGCCGGCGGCGCTGTGCGTCCCCTCTTCGAGCTTGCTGGCATCAAGAACGTCCTGTCCAAGTCCCTCGGTACCGACAACGGCCTCAACATCATCAAGGCTGCCGTCGAGGGCCTCAAGGAGCTCTCCAGCCCTGAGGACGTCGCGGCTCGCCGTGGCCTGACGGTCTCCGAGATGTTCGTCGGTAAGGAGAACTAAGCATGGCTGACACCATCAAGATCAAGCAGGTCCGCAGCACCAACGGTTGCAAGCAGGACCAGGTCCGTACTGTCCGTGCCCTCGGTCTCCACAGGATCCGCGAGGTTCGCGAGATTGCTGACAACGAGTCCGTCCGCGGCATGATCTTCAAGGTCAAGCACCTTGTCGAGATTGTAGAGGAGTAGCAAATGCAGCTTCACGATCTTACTCCCGCGCCCGGTTCCACCAAGAACCGCAAGCGCGTCGGCCGTGGCAATTCTTCGGGTCACGGCACCACTTCTGGCCGCGGTCAGAAGGGCCAGGGTTCCCGCTCTGGCGGCACCAAGGGTGCCGGCTTCGAGGGTGGCCAGACTCCGCTGGCTATGCGCCTGCCCAAGCTTCCGGGCTTCCGCAACCCCCGTCGTATCGAGTACACCGCCGTTAACGTTGAGCGTCTCGAGCGCAAGTTCGAGGACGGCGCTGTGATCGACGGTGCCGCTCTTAAGGCCGCTCGCATCACCAAGAGCGAGTTCGAGCCCGTCAAGGTGCTCGGCAATGGTGAGCTCACCAAGAAGTTCACGGTCAAGGTCGACAAGGTCAGCGCTTCTGCGCAGGCCAAGATCGAGGCCGCCGGCGGAAAGGTCGAGCTGCCGTGCTAAATGGTCTTAAGAATGCTTTCCGCATCAAAGAATTGCGCGAAAAGATTCTTTTTACCATAGCTATGCTCGTCGTGTACCGCATTGGTGCGCACGTTCCTGTGCCCGGCATTCCCTTCCAGGGGATGCTGGGCCTTTTCTCGACCGATAACAATTCGGTCGCCGCAGGTGCTATGGCCCTCCTGAATCTTTTCTCTGGTGGCGCGTTGAGCTATGTTTCGGTGTTCTCCCTGGGCATCATGCCTTACATCACCAGCTCGATCATCCTCCAGATGCTCCAGGCCGTTGTGCCTTCCCTGCATGAGCTTGCCCGCGAGGGCGAGGTCGGTCAGACCAAGATTACGCAGTATTCGCGTTACCTCACCCTGGCTCTGGCAATCCTCAACTCCGTGGGTTACCTCTTCCTCTTTAAGAGCTTCGGCATCAGCTTTACTGGCGCCGGCGCTCCCGAGATCATCTTCGACCTCATGATCGTCGGCACGCTCACCGCGGGCGCCATGCTGATCATGTGGATTGGTGAGCTCATCACCCAGCGCGGTATCGGCAATGGCATGTCGCTGATCATCTTCGCGAACATCATGGCCGGCCTGCCGCAGGCGATCTTCTCCAGCACCGAGGGCAATGCCGGTGGCATCATCACCATGGTGATCATCTGCGCCATCATCTTGCTGGTTATCCCGCTGATTGTTTTCCTTGAGCGCGGCCAGCGCCGCATTCCGGTCTCCTACGCTAAGCGCGTCGTGGGCCGTCGCATGATGGGTGGCCAGACCACCTACCTGCCCATCAAGGTCAACACCGCGGGTGTCGTGCCGATCATCTTCGCTTCGGCGCTGCTGTACTTCCCGGCCCAGATTGCCGTGTTCTTCCCCGGCATCGGCTGGATCCAGGCAGTTGCCTCTGCGCTTTCGACCGGTTGGCTCAACTGGGTGCTTAACGTTGTCCTCATCGTGTTCTTCGCGTACTTCTACACCTCCATGGTGTTCAACCCCGATGACACGGCCGACAACCTTAAGAAGCAGGGCGGCTTTATTCCGGGCGTCCGTCCGGGTAGGGCTACCGCGGCCTACATCAAGAACGCGCTCAACAAGATCACGCTTCCCAGCGCTGTCTTTTTGGCGCTCATCGCCATCGTGCCTTCGATCATCTTCTCCTTCACGGGTAACCATCTGATCCAGGCGTTTGGCGGCACGTCCATCCTCATCATGGTCGGCGTCGTGCTCGACACGGTCGATAAGCTCGAAGGCCAGATCAAGATGTATGATTACGATGGATTCTTTAAATAGGCTAGAGGAGGATTGCTCATGAACCTCGTATTGCTCGGAGCTCCGGGTGCCGGTAAGGGCACCGTCGCACAGGAGCTCGTCGCCGAGTTTGGCGTCGCTCACATTTCCACGGGCGACCTGCTGCGTGCTGCCGTCAAGGGTGGCACCGAGCTTGGTATTCAGGCTAAGAAGTACATGGACGCTGGCGAGCTCGTTCCCGACCAGCTCGTGATCGACCTTGTCAAGGAGCGCCTTGCCGCCGATGACGCCCAGCAGGGCTTCATCCTCGATGGCTTCCCGCGCAACACCGCCCAGGCCGTGACGCTCGATTCCGAGCTCTCCGCTATGGGTCGCGAGATCGACTGCGCCCTTCTGGTCGATGTGGCCCCCGACGTCATCATCGATCGTCTGTCTTCGCGTCGCACCTGCCGCGCCTGCGGTTACACCGGCACGGCTGCCGATGCTACCTGTCCCAAGTGCGGCGGCGAGATGTATCAGCGCGACGACGACAAGCCCGAGACCATCAAGAACCGTCTCGACGTCTACGAGAAGTCCACGAGCCCGCTCGTCGACTACTATCGTGGTCAGGGTCTGCTCAAGTCGGTCAACGGTGATCAGGCTCGCGAGACCGTGTACGGGGATGTCAAAGAGGCTCTCGGTCTATGATCAAGATTAAGTCTGCAACGCAAATCGAGCAGATGAAGAAGGCAGGAGCGCTATCTAAGATGGCGCTCCGCCACGTTGGAGCCATGGTTCGCCCCGGCGTGTCGACCTTCGAACTCGATCAGCTTGCCGAGCAGATTATCCGCATGCATGGCGGCACCCCGGCCTTTAAGGGTTACGGCGGGTTCCCCGGAACCATTTGCGCATCAATCAACGATGCCGTGGTCCACGGTATTCCCAACCCCGATATGATTCTGCGCGATGGCGATATCATCTCCATCGATACGGGAGCCGTTCTCGACGGTTGGGTCGGCGATAACGCTTGGACGTTTTTCGTCGGCACCCCCACGCCCGAGGCCAAGGCCCTGTGCGAGGTTACGCGCGATTGCCTAAAGGCTGCCATCGAGCAGGCTGTTCCCGGTAACCATATCGGGGACGTCGGGTATGCTGTTCAGTCCCTCGCCGAGTCTCACGGTTACGGCGTGCTTCGCGATTACGTGGGGCATGGTATCGGCCGCGTGATGCACGAGGACCCTAACGTTCCAAATTATGGAAAGAAGGGGAGAGGCGTTAGCCTTCAGGCTGGTATGGTCATCGCTATCGAGCCGATGGTAACGATGGGTTCCAATCATGTGAGCACGGGCTCCGATGGTTGGATCGTTACGACCAACGACCACCTGCCCGCCGCGCACTACGAGAACACCGTCGCCATTACCAATGACGGCCCGGTGATTCTTACCACGGATGCCCAAGGTGCTTGGTGCTCCCTCCAAGGCGGAGAAATGTAACAAGTTCCACTTAGATGTGGAGCCATTACGAAGATATTACGATACGTGCATGCGTATTGTAGAATACTCAATCGCTGTCGTTTTCTAGAGAAAGATGATTGCTTGTGAAGAAGGAAGACGCAATTGAGCTCGAGGGTACGGTAAAGGAACCGCTGCCCAACGCCATGTTTAAGGTCGAGCTCGAGAACGGTCATTCGGTTCTGTGCAACATTTCTGGCAAGATCCGAATGAATTACATCCGCATTCTCCCCGGTGACAGGGTTGTCGTGGAGCTTTCCCCGTACGACCTGACCCGCGGTCGCATCACCTATCGCTATAAATAGCGACACGCATACACGCTCTTTTCCGACTGCAGGCTTAGCTCAACCTACGGTCGGTTTGCGTGTGAAGACCAGCCATAGTTTTAAACGCCTGCGGCTGGGCGAGTAGATAGTAGGGAAGTAGTTTGAGCGCTACCGAAAGGAAGAACGATGAAGGTACGTCCTTCGGTCAAGAAGATGTGCGATAAGTGCAAAATCATTAGGCGCCACGGCAAGGTCCTCGTCATTTGCGAGAACCCCCGTCATAAGCAGCGTCAGGGTTAAGAGAGGAGACTACGTTGGCCCGTATTAATGGTGTCGACCTCCCGCGTGAGAAGCGCGTTGAGATCGGTCTGACCTACATTTACGGCATCGGCCGCACCACTGCGACGAAGATTTGCGTCGAGTGCAACGTTAACGTGGATACGCGCGTTAAGGACCTCACCGAGGATGAGGTTAACGCCATCCGCGATTATATCGATAAGAATCAGATCATGGTTGAGGGCGACCTCCGCCGTGAGCGCAACCAGAACGTCAAGCGCCTTATGGACATCGGCTGCAACCGCGGCCTTCGTCACCGCAAGGGCCTCCCGGTCCGCGGCCAGCGCACCCACACTAACGCTCGTACCCGCAAGGGTCCGAAGCGTCAGATCGGTGCTAAGAAGAAGAAATAAGGAGCGCTAGATAGATGGCTACTGCTAAGAAGAACGTTCGCGCTGCCCGTCTGAAGCGCGCGGACCGTAAGAACATTTCCGTGGGCCAGGCTCACATTCGTTCTACGTTCAACAACACGATCGTTTCGATCACCGATCCCCAGGGCAACGTCATTTCCTGGAAGTCGGCTGGCCAGGTGGGCTTCAAAGGCTCCCGTAAGTCCACGCCGTTCGCTGCCCAGATGGCTGCCGAAGCTGCTGCCAAGCAGGCCATGGAGCACGGTATGAAGAAGGTTTCCGTCTTCGTTAAGGGCCCCGGCTCCGGTCGTGAGACCGCCATCCGCTCCCTCCAGGCTGCTGGCCTCGAGGTCTCGAGCATCCAGGACAAGACCCCCATTCCGCACAACGGCTGCCGCCCCAAGAAGCGTCGCCGCGTGTAACTGAAAGGATCGTATCAATATGGCAATCGACAGGACTCCTGTTCTTAAGCGCTGCCGTCAGCTCGGGATCGATCCCGCTGAGCTCGGTTACAGCAGCAAGAAGGAATCTATCCGTCAGCCCAAGCGCCGTCGCAAGGAATCTGAGTACGGCATGCAGCTGCGTGAGAAGCAGAAGGTCAAGTTCATCTATGGCGTTCTGGAGAAGCAGTTCCACGGCTACTTCAACAAGGCCCGTAAGATGAACGGCGTCACCGGTGAGAACCTCATGATCATCCTTGAGTCTCGCCTCGACAACGTCGTCTTCCGTCTGGGCTTCGCTCGCACCCGCAAAGAGGCTCGTCAGTCCGTCCGTCACGGTCACTTCACCGTGAACGGCAAGCGCGTGGACATTCCGTCCTACCGCGTCAAGGCCGGCGACGTCGTCGCTGTCGGCGAGAAGTTCCGTGACCTCCTCCCCATCAAGGAGGCCCTGATTTCCTCCGAGCGCTTTGAGGTCCCTGGCTGGCTCGAGGTCGATATCGAGAAGCTGTCTGGTAACGTGCTCGCTCTGCCGACGCGTGAGCAGATCAGCGGTGATATCAACGAGCAGCTCATCGTCGAGCTCTACTCTAAGTAGTCCATCCGGGCTGCTGAGGCTGGAGGTAATACATGTCAGAATTCATTAGGCCTCAGGTTCAGGTCGAAGAGATCAACGAGACCTCTGCTCGTGTCTCCGTCGAGCCGCTCGAGCGTGGCTACGGCGATACGCTGGGTAACTCGCTTCGTCGTGTTCTTCTGTCCTCGCTCGAGGGTGCCGCCGTCGAGGCCATTCAGATCGATGGTGCGCAGCACGAGTTCATGACCATCCCTAACATGGTCGAGGATGTCACCGACATCGTCCTGAATGTCAAGGGTCTTGTCTTCAGGGCTCTCGGCACGACCGACGAGGCGACCGCCACCATCTCGGTTGACGGCCCCTGCGAGGTCACCGGTGCGGACTTCTTTATTCCGTCCGAGTTTGAGCTGGTCAACCCCGAGCAGCACATTGCTACGCTCACCGAGGGTGGCCATCTCACCATGAGCATGCGCATCGGCTATGGCCGCGGCTATGTCTCTGGCGAGGCTAACAAGCGTGACAACGATCCCATCGGTGTGATCAACGTCGACTCGCTGTACTCGCCGGTGTCCCGTTGCGCCAAGCTCGTTGAGGCTTGCCGTGTCGGCCAGCATACCGACTACGACCGCCTTGTCCTCGAGATCGAGACCAACGGTTCCATCGCCCCGCGCGACGCCGTGGTTCAGGCTGCCAATATCATCAACCAGCATATGGCCGCCTTTATGAACCTTGCCGAGACCCCCGAGGTCGAGGAGGAGGCTTCGATCTTCGCTCCCGAGGTCACCAACGACAACGCCGAGCTGGACAAGCAGATCGAGGATCTGGACCTTTCCGTCCGTTCCTACAACTGCCTTAAGCGCGCCAGCATTCACTCGGTCCGTCAGCTTGTTGAGTTCTCGGAGAACGATCTGCTCAACATCCGTAACTTCGGTGTTAAGTCGATCGAGGAAGTGAAGGACAAGCTTGAGTCCATGGGCCTGAGCCTGAAGGCTTAATGCTTCGCATATTTGAGGAGAAACTAGACCATGCGTCACAACGTTAAGAAGGGCCTGAAGCTCGGCACCGATGCGAGCCACACCAAGGCCATGAAGAAGAGCCTTGCTAAGGCTCTCTTCGAGAACGACCGCATCAAGACCACCGAGACCCGCGCTAAGGCGCTGCGTTCGGTCGTCGACCCGATCATCACCTGGGCCAAGAAGGGCGACCTGCACTCTCGTCGTCTGGCTATCGCCAAGCTCGGCGATAAGCAGCTCGTTGCCGAGATCTTCGACAAGGCTGCTCAGGGCATGTGGCAGGACCGCAACGGCGGTTACACCCGCATCATGAAGCTCGGTAACCGTAAGGGCGATAACGCTCCTATCGTTATCATGGAGCTCGTCACCGAGCCTTGCACGCCTAAGGCCAAGAAGGCTGCTCCGGCCCCCAAGAAGGCCGCTGCTCCCAAGAAGGTCGAGGCCGTCGAGGAGGCTCCTGCTGAGGAGACCGCTGAGTAGACATTCTGTCTGCATAGGCTATATTCGAGGGGTACGTTCGCGTACCCCTCTTTTTTTGTCGCAATACCGTTGCTAGTTTGTTGGGAGCGCCCATGACTGCGCCGTCTGATTTCAATTCGACCCTCGAGCTCGACGCCACCCTTGTATTTCGCGTGGCCTACGATGGCTCCTCCTATAGCGGATTTGCCGAGCAGCCGGGCCAGACGACGGTTGCAGGCGAGCTGCGCCGTGCAATCGAGACGTTGCTGCGCCGCCCAATCGATCTGACGTGCGCGGGGCGTACCGATGCCGGCGTTCATGCGGTGGCCCAATACATCAGCGTGCCCGTAACGGACGCTGAGCTCGCTTTGACGCGCCGTAGGTGGCTGAGGGCTATGGATGCCCTCCTGGGCAAAGATATCGCCATAAACGAGGTCTACAAGGCTCGTAAGGGCTTTTCTGCACGTTTTGACGCGCGCTCTCGCACTTACACCTATCGCATTGCCGACCGTGATGCGCGGCCCGTGCTGTCACGCGGTGCAGTGTGGTGGCATCGCTATCCCCTCGACGTCGATGCGATGGCGGCCGCCTGCCCTGCGCTTTTGGGCGAGCAGGACTTTAAGAGCTTTTGCAAGGTCGCCTCTGCCGTGGGCAAACCTACGCACCGCTGCGTAATGCGTGCCGAGTTTGGCCATGAGGTCGCCTTTGGCGAGGACATCCTCACGTTTACCATCGAGGGCAATGCGTTTTTGCATTCGATGGTGCGAACCATTGTGGGCACTCTTGTCGAGATCGGCATGCATCGCCGCGATCCCGAGTGGATGCGCGAGGTAATTGATGCCTGCGATCGCTCCGCTGCCGGTCCTACGGCGCCCGCATGCGGTCTTACCTTTATGGGCGTGGACTACGACCCCGCCGAGCTTGTGGTGATCGATTAGGGAAGTGGCTTCCTGACGGCGATCTTTGTGTGCAGTGCCTGTGAGCGGGGCGTGTGCAACATCTGTTCTTGACGTGCATCGCGACGGGCGACCATCCGCATTTAATGACGGGGTGTACCATGAACGGCAGTTTGTTACTGGCTGTCGAGAGGACGGAAAACTTGGTTCGACGTGGTTCGCATCCGCGACTTTCGGTGATCCTGATTGTTGAGGGTTCGCCCAGTTATACGATGCGCGCTCTCGAGAGCATCCAGAACCAAGACCTCTACGATTTGCAGATTGTCGTCGTTTGCCGCGGCGTGGTAGCCGGTGTGCGCCATTCGCTCGAAGTTGCTGCCGACAGAGACATTCATATTGATTTGATTGATGTTGAGGACCCAGTGCCTGGCGCCTGCCTGCGTGCCGGTTTTGCGGCTTCGCGCGGCTCCCAGATCATTGCGATGAATGCCAATGAGTGGTTTGCGCCGCAGTCCCTTTCGCAGATGGTCGAAAGCTCCTGCGACGCTTCTGCTGACATCGTGTTTCCCTCTGTTTCGCTCGATCGCTACGATGTTCACCGCGAACGTCATTCCCGAGTTTTGGACGCGACATCCGTTTCTGAAGATGAGGACCGGGCGGCTTGCCTGACCCAATTGGTTTCCTGTGGTTTAATCCGACAGACCTCTGGCGTGCTGTATGATCGCGCCCTCTTTGAGGCGTGCCTTGCGCACGGCGATGCGTTTCGCACGGTGTCTTTTTTGACGTTCGCGCTTTCGCGGGCAAAGCGCGTTTCGGGATGTGGCCGTGCCCGTTTTCATGCAGTGGCGCCGTCGATTACGGAGACGTTTGACCCCACGATGTTTGCCAAGCTTTCTGATGATATCGGGGCGCTCGACAGGCTTGCCGACTCGCTTGCCGTCGCGGGCGGTGGCGATCAGTTGAAGCTGGTCTGCCAGCGGTATTACTACGCCGGCCTGGTTGCCTGCATCGAAAATTTGTGTCTGAGCCCCCATGGTGTATCTTCAATAGAGCGTTCGGCCCGTTTGCATGATATGCTCGAAGCGCAGCGTACCCGTCAGATGGTTGCGGCTCTTAAAGGCAATCATCGGGGCCTAGGTCTGCTCTATGGTTCGATAGCTAGTGCCAAGCCTATGCGATGTGCGTTGTATACGCATCTGGCGGCTTTTTTCAATCGTTCGGGCGTCCGGACTGTCTAGTAGCGTGATTTTCGAAATAAATTGCATGGAATTGTTTCGAAATGCGTTCTTATTCACTAAAACCCTCAAATAGCGCTAAACTATTCAATTACTAAGTGATTGTCTCCGCCATCTTTTGGAGTGAGGTTTTGTATGGCCAAAAAACGCAATGGGCGCCAGGATGCCATCAGAGATATTGTTCGCAATAAGGACGTACGTACGCAGCGCGTTTTGGTAGACGAGCTTCGCGCCATGGGTTTCGATTGCACGCAGGCGACCGTTTCGCGCGATATCGCGGACATGGGACTGCGTAAGCTCCCCGAGGGCATCTATGTCCTTGCCGAGGACCTGCATCTGCAGCGCATGGTTTCCGAGTTGGTTACCGGCGTACTGCGCACCGATAATCTGGTTATGATCAAGGCGCAGCCCGGTACGGCTTCCGGTATTGCCGCGGCTGTCGATGCCGCGGAGCTGCCCGACGTGCTTGGCTCGCTTGCCGGCAACGACACGATCTTGGTCATTGCGCAGACGGCCGAGGACGGAGAGCGTCTTGAGGCGCTCATCAACAAGCTGAGTAACTCTCACAAGTAGGGGATGCGTGGTACTGCTGCTGTGCCGATTGTTGCTATAGGTAATTGCCGAGGGCGTTGACGAAAGTCAGCGCCCTTTTGCATGCCGGCACCCGTTGCCCTATCGGTCTTGCAGCCGGGACCGTCGTGGCATCTTGTGGCATCTGCTGAAATAAAGAAGCGCCCGAGCAGCGTACGTGCTGCTCGGGCGCCTTGGTGTCAGATGCCGCTTTGCGTCTGCTGGCCCGTAGAGGGGTCGGGCGTGGGCGTAGGGTCGGGTGTAGGCGCCGGCGTGCCACCGTCGCCACCCGTGCCGCCATCGCCACCCGTGCCACCGTCGCCACCTGTCGTACCGCTATCGCCGGTGGTGTTACCGCCCGGGGTTTCAGTGGTCGTGGTTGTCGTTGTCGTTGTGGTGGTTGTGGTCTCTTCCTCTTCTTTTTCCTCGTCTTTATCCTCTTCGTCTTTCTTTTTGTTGTTTGTGCCGTAGAACTTCCAGACGTTATTGTTCTTGTACGTGGGAGCCGTTCCGGTCGAGAATTCCTCGCGCTCGGTGCCCGCAAGAACGGTGTTCATGAACTTCTTAAAGACGGGCAGGTTGGTGCTGTCGCCCAGCAGGTCCGAACCGTACTTTTGGATGGGAATCTCGCCTGCGGAATAACCGGTCCACAGGGCGCATGTCAGCTGCGGCGTGAAGCCGCAGAACCACAGGTTGGTGGTGTTGTCAGTGGTGCCCGTCTTGCCGGCATAGGGCTGGTTGACGTTCAGCGCGCCGGCGGCACCCGTGCCGCTGCCCTGCATGACGCCGGATAGAACATCGGTAACCGCGGCAGCCTCGCCTTCGGTGAGCACCTGCGTGGGATTGTCGGTGTGCTGGTACAGAACCGAGCCGGTACGCGAGTCGATCTCGGTAATGGCGATGGGCTGACGGTAGTAGCCACCGTTGGCAAACGTTGCGTAGGCAGATGCCATCTCGAGCGGTGAGATGGACCCGGTGCCGAGCGTCATGACGGGAACGTCCTCGATATTGTCCTTGGCGGGATCGATGCCAAGCTTTTTGACGAGCGACATGATCTTGTCATTGCCGATGGCTTCGGCCACCTGAATGTAGCCGGTGTTGGATGAGTATGCCGTTGCCTGCTTAAGCGTGATGTTGCCATAGCTCTGGTTGCCGTAGTTTTGCACCTCGGTCGTGGTGCCCTTGGCCTTGAGCGGCGAGTTGCAGTTGAGGGTGACGCTGGGGTTCATACCGTTTTGGATGGCAGTTGCCAGCGTAAAGGCCTTAAACGTGGAGCCCACGGGGCGCTTTGCCGTAGCGTGGTTCACGTGATTCTCGTCGGCGTTGTAGTCGTAGCCGCCTACCATGCACTTGATGTAGCCGGTCTTGGGGTCAACGACGACCATGCCCATGTCCAGGCCGTCGAGCGAAAGCGTGTCGAGCTGCGAGCGCACGGCCTCCTCGGCCACCTGCTGCATGGTGGGGTCGATGGTGGTCTTGACGGTCAGACCGCCCTTAAAGAGCACGTCGGTGGAGAACTCCTGCTCAAGCAGCTGCTTAACGTAGGCGACAAAGTAGGGCTGAGAGTACACATCGACGCCACTGCCCGAAATCTCGGTCACGTTAAGCGTGATGGGCTCAGCCTGCGCGGCATCGTGCTCTTCCTGCGTGATGTGGCCCAGACGCAGCATGTTGTCCAGAACCTTGTTGCGGCGGGACAGCGCCAAGTCGGGATTAACCGTGGGGTCGTACTGCGAGGGCGAGTTGGGAAGGCCGATGAGCAGCGCGGCCTCGCTCAGGGTGAGGTCGGCGGCGGTTTTGGACAGATAGGTCTCGGCGGCGGCCTCGATGCCATATGCTCCATGGCCGTAGTAGATGGTGTTGAGGTACATCATGAGGATCTCGTCTTTGGAGTACATATCCTCCATCTTGATGGCGATATAGGCCTCGCGCACCTTACGCTCGATGGTCGAGTCGAATTGTTCCTCCTGCAAGATGGTGTTGCGAACCAGCTGCTGGGTGATGGTCGATGCACCCTCGTGGCCGCCGGTGAGGGTTGCCACCGATGCGCGTGCAATGCCCCAGAGGTCGATGCCGCCATGCTCGTAGAAGCGCTCGTCCTCAACGTCAACGGTGCCCTGCAGCACGTACGGGGACACTTGGTCCTTGGTGATGGACTTGCGGTTTTGCGTGTAGAAGCTCGCAATGGTATTGCCGTTGCAGTCAACAATTTCGGTAGGCTCGCTGACCAGATAGGCGTTGGCGTCGGTGTAGTCGGGCAGGTCGGACAGCCAGCGGTTGACGTTGCCGATCATGCCGATGCCAAATGCTACGCCCGCGATGAGCAAAAAGCCCAAAAGCGAGAGCAGGATGACGGGCAGGGCGTGCGTCTTAGAGCGACCGTGTCCCTGTCGTTGGCGAGGACCCATATATTGACCTCCAAGTATGTCGTGCCAGGCGGCGGGTATGCGTCGGGCAGGATGGACATAAGTTATTACACGATAAACCAATCGGGGCATGCGGGGCCTCGTGTATGCTGGTTGACGGCAATTCAACAGAGTGATTGCATACCTTGGTAAGGAGTTTGCCGATGGCGATTTGGGCGACGGAATCGAGCGGACAATGCGAAAGCGAGTTGGCGGCGGCTGAAGTGGCGCTGCCCGAACTGCTGGCGCCTGCTGGCGGACTCGACCAGATGCTCGCGGCGATTGCGGCGGGTGCCGATGCCATCTATGCGGGGCTGGACGGATTCAACGCTCGAGTGAGCGCGCATGGCTTTAACGATGATGAGTTCGCGCGCGGTTGTGCCGTGGCCCATGCCCATGGCGTGCGTGTGTACGTGACGCTCAACGTGTTCGTGTTCGATGATGAGCTTGCCGACGCCGTGGCGTTGGGGGCGCATGCGCACGCGTTGGGTGCCGATGCGTTGATTGTGGCCGATGCCGGGCTGGCTTGCGCGCTACGTGCGGCGATTCCGGGGGTCGAGATTCACCTGTCCACTCAGGCGGGCGCTCATAGCGAGGGTGCCGTGCAGTTGGCTGCCAAGGAGTTGGGCGTTGAGCGCGTGACGACTGCGCGCGAGCTGAGCGTTGCAGAGATTGAGACGCTTTGCGCTACAGGCGTGCCCATCGAGGTGTTCTGTCACGGTGCTATTTGCATTGGATACTCGGGTGCGTGCGGGTTCTCTGCCCTTCGACGTGGCCGCTCTGCGATGCGCGGTGATTGCACGCAACCGTGCCGTCTGTCCTATGACTTGGTGGACGAGGAGGGGCAGAGTGTTGTCGCTGTCGAAGGGGATCGCCTGCTTTGTCCGCGTGACTATCTGGGCATCGCGCATCTGCCCGAGCTTGTTGCCGCCGGCGTGGCATCGCTCAAGATCGAGGGCCGCATGAAGAATCCCGACTACGTCTTTAACGTGGTGAGGGTGTGGCGTCGGGCGCTCAATATGCTGCGCGACGGCACATGGGATGCCGATGCGGTGCCGGCGCTTGAGCGCGAGCTGGGAAGGTCGTTCAACCGCGGCTTTACCGATGCGTATCTGCGGGGTCGTTCGGGCGCCGAGCTCATGAGCTTTGAGCGCGCGATCAACCAGGGCGTGCGCGTGGGCCATTTGGTGACGGTGGGTCACGAAGAGGTGACGGTTGAGCTTGATGCCGCCGTGGCGGCGGGCGATACTCTCGAGATTCGATTTTACCCGGGTGCCGACGCGCGTCCCGATGTGCCCAAGCGCTGGCCACAGGTGCCTTGCCCCGTGGATGCCGCTGCGGGAGAGCGCATCGTCGTGCATTGCAAACGCAAGGTGGACGCGGGCTGCGAGGTCTATCTGATTCGCAGTGCCGGCGTGCTGGGGCAGACGGCAACGGTGTTGGAGCGCATGCGTGTCGAGGCAGATGCGGTCGCGCCTGTTGAGCAGTCCGTTGGGGTACTGCCGTTTGAGGGCGTTCTGGCAGATGGCGGTGTACCGACGGAGTTGGCGGGACCGGCGGAGCCGGCAAAGCATGAGGCTTTTGCTCGAATGGTCTTTGCCTGGGAGCTGATGGATTTGGATCCGCGCGATGAGCGGGATCTGTCCGATGCGACGGTGGTGCTCGACGAAGTGTGCCGCGCAGGCGATATCGAGCGGACTCGGGCGCTTATGCAGCGTGCCGGGCGTGTGGTTTGCCGCAACCTGGGGCAGGTGGCGATGGCCCGCGAGCTGGGCACGGCGTTTGACGTGGCGGCGCCGGTGTTCTGTGCCAATCGGGCCACGCTTGCCTGGCTGCGCGGGCTTGGCGCGGGGTGGGTATACTTGCCTGCCGAGTTGCTCAGCAATGACAGGGAGCGTATTGCCGAGCTGGCTGCTGAACCCGGCGTCTTGGGTCCGGTCGACGCCGACCGTCCCGAGCTCATGGTGTGCGAGCACTGCCTGCTGACCGCCGAGGGCGTCTGCGCCACCGATGCGACGGGGCAGGCCCGTTGCCGCGACTGCTTGCGTCGTCGGCAGGTGCGCTATCTGGTCGAGCGTGACGGTACGCGTCTGTCAGTTGCCATCGACGCATGCGACAGGACGAGGATTTTCCTGTCGTAGATGCTGCGTCGCGTCAGTTTGTTATCATAAGAGAGTTTATGGACTTCCAGCACCGCCGTTTTCGGCGAGGGTGCTATAGCAAAAGGAGGATACCCAATGCTGTCTGTTGACGAGCAAATGCGTATCATCACCTCGGGCGCCGCGCAGATCGTCCCCGAGGCCGACCTTCGCAAGAAGCTTGAGAAGGGCGAGCCCCTCAACATCAAGCTCGGCGTCGATCCCACCAGCCCCGACCTGCACCTGGGCCACGCCGTGCCGCTGCGCAAGATGCGTCAGTTCCAGGACCTGGGCCACAACGTCACCCTCATCATCGGCAACGGTACCGCGCTGATTGGCGATCCTTCGGGCAAGAACTCCACCCGCCCGCAGCTTTCGCAGGAGCAGATCGAGGCCAACGCCGAGACCTACGTGAGCCAGGCCATGAAGATCCTGGATCCCGAGAAGACCACCATCGTGCACAACGGCGACTGGATCTTGTCGATGGATCTGGCCGGCCTGCTGCAGGTGTGCTCCAAGTTCACCGTCGCCCGTATCCTCGAGCGCGACGACTTTACCAAGCGCTACCAGTCCCAGACGCCGATCGCCCTGCACGAGTTCCTGTACCCCGTGATGCAGGCATACGATTCGGTCATGATCAAGGCCGACGTGGAGATGGGCGGCACCGACCAGCTCTTCAACCTGCTTGCCGGCCGTGAGCTCATGGAGAAGATGGGCATGGAGCCGCAGATCGCGCTCACCATGCCGCTGCTCGAGGGTACCGATGGCGTGCGCAAGATGTCCAAGTCCTATGGCAACTACATCGGCCTGACCGACGCTCCCAAGGATATGTTCGGCAAGACCATGTCTATCCCCGACGAGATGATTGGCAAGTACTATCGTCTGGCCAGTTCGCTCGCCCCGGCCGAGGTCGACAAGATCGACGCCGCCCTGGCCGACGGTTCCGCCGACCCCTACGAGCTCAAGCGCGCTCTGGGCCGCGACCTGTGCGACACCTACCACGGCGCCGGTGCCGGCGACGAGGCTCAGGCCGAGTTCGACCGCGTGTTCAAGGAGGGCCAGCTCGCCGACTTCCCCGAGAAGCATGTTGAGCTGACTGTTAACGACGAGGGCCAGATCTACCTCGCCGGTCTGCTCAAGGACCTGGGCCTTTCGGCCAGCGCCGGCCAGGCCCGTCGCGACATCGACGGCGGCGGCGTCAAGATCAATGGCAAGGCCGTGGCTCCCAAGAGCTACAACATCGACCCCAGCGCCCTCAAGCTGGGCGACACCCTCTCCGTGGGCAAGCGCAAGGGCTTCAAGTTGATTTAGTTACGCGGTTTTACCAAACCGCGTAACGACTCGACGCTGCAAACCCGCCAGAGCGGCAATCTGCCTTTCAACTTCGGCGGCATGACCAGAAGGTCAATGCCGCCTCGTTTCAAGGCACCTTGCTCGCTCTGGCGGGTTTTCGCTGTCGGCACCAAAACATCGGCGTTGCCTTGATCAAAACCCGCCAAAAAGGTAGTCGTTGGGGACGTTCTTATTTGACTAGTCGTTTAAGAACGTCCCCAACGACTACATAGCATGAGAGTGGATAATCTCCCGGTTTGGGCCTGCATTCAAGCTCAAAGTGGGAGATTATCCACTCTCATTTGTTATGTGTCCGAAAATCCACGCTCGTTTGTTTTTGCCTACATTTGGAGGAAGAGCTCGTGGAGGCGGGTATCCTCGTCGAGTTCGGGGTGGAAGGTGACGCCGAGCTGATTGTCTTGACGGGCGGCGACGATGCGGCCATCGACTTTGGCTAGGGCCTCAGTGTCGCCGTGCACTTCGACGATGCGGGGCGCGCGGATAAACGTCAGCGGCACTTCATCGTCGATGCCGGCTACCTGCCCCTTGGTTCGAAAGCTGCCGAGCTGCCTGCCGTAGGCATTGCGCTCGACAAGTACATCCATGGTTGCCAAACGCGGCGTGCCCTTATCGTCATGGGCGGCAAGGTCGTGAGCCAGTAGAATCAGGCCGGCGCAAGTGCCCAGGACGGGCATGCCTTCAGCGATACGGGCACGAAGCTCCTCGAGCATGCCCAACTCATCAAGCAGCTTCCCTTGAACGGTAGACTCGCCGCCGGGGAGTACCAGACGGTCAAAGTCCTGCTTCAAATCAGCCGCCTGTCTCAACTCAATACAACGTGCGCCCAGCTCGTACAGCCTCGCCTCATGCTCGGCAAAAGCGCCTTGGACCGCCAGCACGGCGACCGTTTGGTCTGCGTAATCACTCATGTGCGATCCTTTCTGCTGGACTAGCGCCCGCGCTCCTCCATGATGATTTCGATCTCGTCGGCGTTGATGCCCACCATGGCCTCGCCCAGGTCTTCCGAAAGCTCGGCGATGAGCTTGGCATCGGTGAAGTTTGCCACGGCCTTGACGATGGCGGCGGCGCGCTTGGCGGGGTCGCCGCTCTTAAAGATGCCCGAGCCGACAAAGACGCCCTCGGCGCCCAGCTGCATCATCAGCGCGGCGTCGGCGGGGGTCGCTACGCCGCCGGCGGCAAAGTTCACGACGGGAAGCTTGCCCGTGGCATGGACCTCGCGCACCAGCTCGACCGGAACCTGTAGTTGCTTGGCTGCCTCAAAGAGCTCATCGTCGCGCAGGGCAACAACGTCGCGGATCTGCTTCTGGATCTTGCGCATGTGGCGCACGGCCTGGACCACGTCGCCCGTGCCCGGCTCGCCCTTGGTGCGGATCATCGTGGCGCCCTCGGCAACACGGCGCAACGCCTCGCCCAGATCGCGGGCGCCGCAGACAAACGGCACGTCAAACTGGGCCTTGTCGATGTGATAGACGTCATCGGCAGGGGAAAGAACCTCGGACTCGTCGATGTAATCGATCTCGATGGCCTGCAGGACCTGCGCCTCGACAATGTGCCCGATGCGGCACTTGGCCATAACGGGGATGGAGACGGCCTCTTGGATGCCCTTGATCATCTTGGGGTCGCTCATGCGCGAGACGCCGCCTGCGGCACGGATATCGGCCGGGATGCGCTCAAGTGCCATGACGGCGCAGGCGCCCGCCTCCTCGGCGATGCGTGCCTGCTCGGGCGTGGTGACGTCCATGATGATGCCGCCCTTGAGCATCTGCGCGAGCTCGCGATTGAGTTTGACTCGATCGGCCTTGCTGGTCTGTTCTGCCATGGTTGCTCCCTTTGTTGGCATGTGCATTGCTTGACGGAACATCCTATCGGGGAGCTGGGTATGGCGAAATACTCAGTTTTCGAGATAATAACAAGGCCAGACTAATACCAGATTGAACAGCGCGATAAGGTCAGGTGGCAAACACATGCTTGACTATAATTTGGAAAAACGCGGCGAAGCATCGCTCTATGAGTATGTTTACCAGCAAATTCGAGATGATATCGTAGCTGGACGCATTGCGGCGGGGGAACATCTTCCGTCTAAGCACGCCTTTGCCAGTCATCTGGGAATCAGTGTCATTACCATCGAGAATGCATATAACCAGTTACTTGCCGAGGGCTATATTTGTTCAATGCCGCGTCGGGGCTACTACGCTTGCGAGCTTCCGGATGCACCGGTTTTGCCTTTGACTACGGGGAGCATCGACCGAGATACCGTCTCTGTGGGCCCCAGCGCGCATGATGCCGATGGACGGACCGAGCGATTCGATACACTTTCTCCTTCCGCTTTGGAGGCGGCGCGGCTTTGGCAAAGCGCGCTACGGGCGACGCTGACATCCGAAGACGAACGCGAGGTCTTTTCGCCCGCACCGGCACAGGGCACCGCTCGGCTACGACGCGCAATTGCTCACCATCTGCGTGGGACGAGGGGCATGAATGTCGATCCCAATAACATCGTTATCGGCGCGGGCGCCCAGCTGCTCGATACCATGTTGGTTCAGTTGCTTGGCGCGGACAAGGTGTATGCCGTTGAGGACCCGGGCTATTTGCGTCTGACGCGCATCTATCAGGCTATGAGCTGCAAAGTTCGACATATCCCGTTGGATGATGAGGGCGTGGGCTTGAGCACTCTGCAGAAAAGCGGGACCGATGTCCTTCACCTGATGCCGTCCCATCAGTATCCGACCGGCCTTGTGACGAGCATTGCGCGTCGCTATGCCCTGCTGAGCTGGGCCGCCGAGCAGCCGGGCCGGTATCTCATCGAAGATGACTTTGATTGTGAGTTTTGCCTTGCTGGTAAGCCGATTCCCGCGCTCGCGTCGATCGATGCCGCCCAGTCGGTTATCTACACCAACACGTTTTCGAAGAGCCTGTCATCGGCGCTGCGTCTAGCGTACATGGTGTTGCCCGATGAGCTGATGGAGCGGTTTAGGCGCAGCCTTGGTTTCTACGCCTCGTCGGTGAGTTCTGTTGACCAGGTCGCTTTGGCACGTTTGCTGGAATCGGGTGATTACGAGCGGCATGTGAACCGCGTGCGTGTTCGTGCTCGCGAGGCGCGTGATGGCCTGGCGGCGCTTGTACGGAAAGCGTTTCCGGCAGGGGAGGTCTCGATCGAGCATGCGGACGCGGGCCTTTACTGCACTGTTGTTGCGGAGCGCGGAACGGGTGGAAGCTCTTTTGCGCGGGCTCTCACGCGCTCGGGTATTCCGTTTATCGATATCAGTGACTGTTATTGGTGTGCCGATGGTGCATTTGTCCCTGAAAACTCAAGTCAAATTCTTGTTCAGTATGACGATCTGAATCCAAAAGTGCTAACTACCTTGGAATTGCAGCTAATGGGGGGCGCTCTGCAATCTAAGTGAGTAGACTTTTGGCATTTTGGCGACCAAGCCGTTTTACCACAAGCTACCTACCTGCGACTTTATAAAGCAATTTGGCTGGTCTGCACGGCAAGTTCGAAAAAGTCTACTCACTTGCCGCGCAAAGCTTCTGCATTAGAAAAAAATGGGGTTTTCAACAGTGCTTCGTCCAGCTCTCGGCAAGCTTTTGGTCAGTTGGGGAGGGCTGTTGAAAACTTAGCAGTCCGTTCGGTGCCATTTTTGTTGCGTTCGCGCCAATGCGAGACCGATTGGGTTGAAATCCGTGTTTTCCTGTGCCTATGAAGGATCTACTTTGTGACATATCGGCTTTTAGGTACTGGCGTTTGCCTCCTCAAGTCCGCGCTTTGTGTCCGCCGTTTCCACGACCGGAAGAAGACCGGCAGCGATATGATCTCGCCCGCAACCCGACGGCTGCAGTCGCGCTCGGTTTTCCGTTGTATACATTGGTTCGGACGAGAAACAAACGGACCTGCCCTGTCAGCATTAGGCAGCGGCTGTTCCTTGGTGAGCTCCCCAGGGAATCTGTGTTGGAAACGGAGCATGGATTTTTGGTCACGTCTCCTCTACTGACGGCATTTATCATGTCTCGACATCTGACGGATCTCCAGCTTCTTTTTGTGTTGGCGGAGATGTGTGGCTTGTTTGCGGTGTGTGCTCTGCCGGTGGCGCTTGAGGCGGAGCTTTCGCGTGCAATTGATTCGGGCGCGATTTCGACAACGTTCGGTTGGGTGCGCTGCCCGTCCGAGGACGGCATCACTTCAAGTTTATGGCGTCGAGACGCTTTGGTTTTGGGCAGAGACCTTGACCGTTTTTGTTCAGATGTTTGCGGGATGCGTTACGGCAATAGATTTATGGCGGTATCGCAACTCGTTCCATTGGGTGCCGCGTCGCCTTTTGAGGTCGAGGCGTATTTGTTGCTTGGACTGCCGCGAGCCCTGGGAGGCGAAGGGTTTTGCGGCATAGAGCTCAATGTCGAAGTGACGCTAAGCACAAGTGCTCGAGCGATTGTGGGAAAGTCCCGTGTATATATCGACCTGCTTCTCTCTTCGCCGGACGGCAAGCGACAGGTGGCCATTGAATGTCAGGGAAAGGCCTCGCACGGACGCGCAGGGGATGGCTTGCGTGACGCTGACCGCATGACAGCCCTTCAGGCCATGGGCTACGATGTACTTCTCCTGACACACAGACAGATATCCGATGAGGATAGATTCCGCGCGATCGTTAAGGCCGTATGCAGGATGCTCGATGCTGAATATCGTGATAAAAGCTCAGATGAGCAAAGGGCTGAGACATTACTCCGGTCTGAACTATTCGTTGACTGGACAAAATTGGGAGTAATCGACGAAAAGATGCCCGTTAGACACAAAATAGCTCGATCGTGGACGGCTGCGAAACTAAGTGAGTAGACTTTTGGCTTGATGGCGACCAGGCCGTTTTTGCAACAAGTCATTTACCTGCGACTTTATAAAGCAATATGGATGGCCTGCTCGGCAAGTTCCAAAAAGTCTACTCACTTATTTTTTGACGAGAATCCGATGCCTAAGGTGGTCCTATTTCAGGGAGTTAACAAGTTCGTGAGGCACGAAAAAGGCCCGAACCATGCGGTCCGGGCCTTATCGAGCTAAAGATTGTCTCTCAGGCGGTTGGCTTAGCCAAAATAGCGCTTGAGCAGGCCGGCGAAAGCCTTGCCGTGGCGAGCCTCGTCGCGAGCCATCTCGTGCACGGTGTCGTGGATGGCATCGAGACCAGCGGCCTTAGCGCGCTTGGCGAGATCGGTCTTGCCGGCGGTGGCGCCGTTCTCGGCCTCAACGCGCATCTCGAGGTTCTTCTTGGTGGAGTCGGTCACGACCTCGCCCAGGAGCTCAGCGAACTTGGCGGCGTGCTCGGCCTCCTCGTGAGCAGCCTTCTCCCAGTACAGGCCGATCTCGGGGTAGCCCTCGCGATGAGCGACGCGAGCCATGGCCAGGTACATACCGACCTCGGAGCACTCGCCCTCAAAGTTGGCGCGCAGGTCGGCAACGATGTCCTCGGAGACACCCTCCATCTTGGCGACGCCCACGACGTGCTCGGCAGCCCACTCGAGCTGACCCTCCTCCTGCTTCAGGAAACGAGAACCGGGAACGCCGCACTGGGGGCACTTGAAGTCCTCGGGCAGCTGGTCGCCGTCGAACTCTTCCACATAACCGCAAACGGGGCAAACAAACTTCATGATTCGATCCCTTCGATCGATGGCGATGGGGCGCTTGTCCGGTCCCGTAAGGGCCCTCTCCGGACGTGCGTCTTGACGAGTTCTATTATCCATAAATGCAACCAAATGTGAAGCCTATTAGGAATGATTTTTAATAAAACAATTTAAGATATGAAGATGTTGATTGATTAACGATTGGCGGGCCGTCTTTGACCGCCGCTGAGTACAATCGGTCGAGCAAATGTTGACCAATCAACAAATGAAGGAGCTTCCTTTATGCATCTAGCCCGTCGCGCCTGGTGCCGAACGTATCAAACGGTTTTTCGCATCGCATTGCCGGTACTGCCCTATACCGAGCCACGCATTTTGGAGCATGCCGAGGATGTGCCCGCAGTGCTTCAAAAGCGTTCGATACAGCGGGTTCTTATCGTGACGGATCCCGGCATTGCCCGTCTGGGGCTCACGGCATCACTCGAGCGTGCGCTTACGGCTCAGGGGATTGGCGTTACGGTCTATGCCGAAACGCGTATGAACCCCACGGTCTCAAACGTGGAGGAAGCGGCGTCCCTGTATCGAGAGAGCGCCTGCCAGGCCATTATCGGCTTTGGCGGTGGCTCGGCCATGGACTGTGCCAAGGGCGTGGGAGCACGCATCGCGCAGCCAAACAAGCCCATCAACAAGATGCGCGGGCTGCTGCGGATTCATCGTCGCCTGCCGCTGCTCATCGCCGTTCCCACCACGGCAGGCACGGGAAGCGAGGTTACGCTTGCGGCGGTAATTACCGATGATGAGACGCACTACAAGTACCCCATTAACGACTTTGTGCTTATCCCGCGCCTTGCGGTGCACGACCCCGAGTTTACGCGCGGCCTGCCCGCCTCCATTACGGGGCAGACGGGCATGGACGCCCTGACGCATGCTGTCGAGGCCTTTATCGGGCGAAGCACCACGCCCTATACGCGCAAGATGGCGCGACAGGCGGTTCAGCTCATCCACGACAATTTGCTCGAGGCCTATGAGCATGGCGACAACATGCGTGCACGTCGCAATATGCTTTCGGCGGCGTATAAGGCGGGTGTTGCGTTTACCCGCTCCTATGTCGGATATGTGCATGCCATCGCGCACAGTCTGGGCGG
>WGSI01000011.1:0-56816 GCA_014871745.1 Collinsella sp.
GTGTCCACACCGGTCGAGGAAGAGCCGTACGACTATGTGCCGCTCGAGGCCTATGGGGCCGCGCCGGTCGAGGTCGTCGACGATATGCCTCCGATCGATGTGCCGGTTGGCATGGATGGCGCGGCGCCGGTTGCCGGTGCAACGGACGCGTCTGCGGCACCGACGATGCCGATCGTGCTGACCGACCTGGAACGAAAGTCTTTGGCGGGGGAGCGCGAGCTGCTGACGATGCTCACGAGCTATCCCGACCTGTTCCGCACGTATGCCGACCGCATCTGCTCGATCGAGTGGGTGGATCCGCGCCACGAGTCCATCGCGTGGGCCGTGCTCGCGACGCCGCCGGGCACCGACCCCACGGCGTGCATGGATGCGGCGCGCGCGGTGTGTCCCGAGGCAGCGTCGCTTGTCAGCGCCGGGCGCATTTCGTCGACGAGCAAGCACCCCACCGAGACGAACATCGTGTTTATGCTCGATACCCTTGAGCTCTACACCATCAAGCGCCGTATGCGCGCCGCACAGGCCAAGCTTCGCCAGGACCGGTCGCTCGACGATGAGGCGCGCCGTGTGCTGACGATGCAGGCGATGCAAGATTCTCAGCGTCAGCGTGAGCTCCAAAAGTCGATCGGCGGCGTGGCAGATCCGTTCCGTTTGATCGGTTTGGAGACCGCAGGTGCCGATCAGGCCTAGATGTTGTGGTCAACCAGCGTATTCTCGCCTATATCCTGTCTTTATTTTGGGTATAGACGTCCATGTGTGTGCTAAAGTATTGAGTCCTGTGGACTACGAAGGGAGAATCTGTGCCAAAAAAGACTGAGAGCACGGGTACTGGGCTGGAATCCTACGTTGCAAAGCTCATGGGCAACGGCTCAAACAGGACTTCGGTAACCGAGGACGAGATTCAGGTCGCCCTGAAGGATATCGATGTCTCCGATGAGCAGCTCAACGCGGTGTATTCCGCGCTGCGCAACAGCGGCATCCAGATTATCTCCGCGAGCGGAAACGACGACGCCCCCATGGACGTCGACGATGACGATAACGATACCGACGATTTCGATGACGATGACGAGCACGATTCCGGCTCGCTTGACGATCACGAGCTTAAGATGGCCCGCCAGGCCGACGCCGAGATGGGCTCTTCCAAGAGCAAGAAGAAGCGCACCGTGCGCACGTCTCGTTCGCGTTCGCGCGTGCGCGGCATCGATGCCTCCACGGTGATGCTGACCGGCGACCCGGTTCGTATGTACCTTAAGGAGATCGGTAAGGTCGACCTGCTGACCGCATCTGAAGAGGTCGATTTGGCCATGAAGATCGAGGCCGGTCTCGAGGCTACCGAGAAGCTCGAGGCTGCCGATGCAGGCGAGATTGAACTCACACGCTCCGAGATGCGTCGTCTTACGCGTATTGAGAACGTTGGTCTTGAGGCCAAGCAAGCGCTCATCAGCGCAAACCTGCGTCTGGTCGTCTCCATCGCCAAGCGCTATGTCGGCCGTGGCATGCTGTTCCTGGATCTGATCCAGGAGGGCAACCTCGGTCTGATCCGCGCCGTCGAGAAGTTCGACTACCAGAAGGGCTTCAAGTTCTCCACGTACGCCACGTGGTGGATTCGTCAGGCCATTACGCGCGCTATTGCCGACCAGGCCCGTACCATCCGTATTCCCGTGCACATGGTTGAGACCATCAACAAGCTCGTCCGCGTGCAGCGCCAGCTCCTCCAGGACCTGGGTCGCGACCCGACCCCCGAGGAGATCGGTGCCGAGATGGACATGAGCGCCGATCGCGTCCGCGAGATCCAGAAGATTTCGCAGGAGCCCGTGTCGCTCGAGACCCCGATCGGCGAGGAAGAGGATTCCCAGCTGGGCGACTTCATCGAGGACTCCCAGGCTATCGTTCCGCCCGATGCCGCCAGCTTCTCCATGCTGCAGGAGCAGCTCACCCAGGTGCTTGATTCGCTTGCCGATCGTGAGCGCAAGGTTATCGAGCTGCGCTTTGGTCTCGTCGACGGACATCCCCGTACGCTCGAGGAAGTCGGCCGCGAGTTTGGCGTCACGCGCGAGCGTATCCGCCAGATCGAGTCCAAGACTCTGGCCAAGCTCCGCCACCCGAGCCGCTCGAGCAAGTTGAAAGACTATATCGAGAGCTAGTCAAGCAAGAAGCGCCCTCAAGCACATCTGCCTGGGGGCGCTTTCATGTAGTCGTTGGGGACGTTCTTGAATGACTAGTCGTTTAAGAACGTCCCCAATGACTAGGTCGGAAAATTTCTAAAAAAAGTTCTTGCCCTTCGTCCAATCGTCCGTATAATTAACTTCGTTGCTTGAGAGCACGCACCTATTCCTCGGTAGCTCAATGGTAGAGCACGCGGCTGTTAACCGCGCTGTTGTAGGTTCGAGTCCTACCCGGGGAGCCAGAATTTCTCAGCCCATTTCGCTGGGCTTTTAAATTCCTCGGTAGCTCAATGGTAGAGCACGCGGCTGTTAACCGCGCTGTTGTAGGTTCGAGTCCTACCCGGGGAGCCAGGCTTTAAAACCCGTCGCTTATGCGGCGGGTTTTTTCATGCCGCGATCGCCGGTGGCGAACGTTACCGTATCAACATTTCGTGTCGAGGATGTAATCGCGAACCCCATGGCCTTAACATGGCGCGGTCGTTGTAAAATGTTGGAATGATTGCTCCCACGACATGGTGCCGCGAGCACCAAGAAAAGGAGATTCTTGTGTCTGAGACCATTAACGGCAGCCTGAGCGTCTCGAACGACGTTATTGCCGATATTGCCGGTTATGCCGCGATGACGTGCTACGGCGTCGTCGGTATGGCCGAACAGCTGCAGGGCGCCGAGAGCGTGCGCCTGCTTGCCGGCCAGCGCCTCCGCAAGGGCGTGCTTGTTTCCGCCGACGAGAACGGCCTTACGGTCGACCTTCACGTCGTGCTCGAGAACGGCGTCAACATGAAGTCCGTCTGCCACAATCTTTCGAGCTCCGTCGCCTTCACCCTGCAGGAGATCGCCCAAATCGATCCCGCCAGCCTTAAGATCGGCATTCACATCGACGCGCTCAAGAGCCGTCTGAACTAGCATCCGAATACGGAGATTTCACCACTCATGATTGCAAAGACCATTCGCACCTGTTTTCCGATCGCTGCGGCTGCCGTTTCCGAAAAGGCCGAGGAGATCAACAAGCTCAACGTCTTCCCCGTACCCGACGGTGACACCGGCACCAACATGTCGCTCACGCTCGCCTCGGTGACCAAGGAGCTTTCCGCCCTTCCCGCCGATGCCGACATGGAGGCCATTGCTGGCGCCATTACCCACGGCTCCCTGATGGGTGCTCGCGGCAACTCCGGCGTCATCACCTCGCAGATCTTGCGCGGCGTGGCCGAGGGCCTTGTCTCTGCCGATGAGCCCATTACGTCCGCCAATATCGCCTTCGCCTTCCGTCGAGCCGTCAAGGTTGCCTTCCAGGCTGTTCGTAAGCCCATCGAGGGCACAATCCTCACGGTCCTGCGTGATGTTTCGACGAAGGCAGACGAGTGCGAGAAGAAGAAGTTCTCTGCCGAGGATGCTCTCGACGCCATCGTCGTCGAGGCTTACCAGTCCGTCGCCCGCACGCCCGACCTGCTGCCCGTCCTCAAGGAGAACGGCGTGGTCGACTCCGGCGCCTTTGGCTTTGCCATCTTCTTGGAGAACTTTGTTGCCGCTGCCCTTGGCCGCAGCACCGTGGTCGAGGATTTCTCCGCTACGTTCGATTCCGCTGGCTCTGCCCGTGACGCCGCTCTTGACCGCGTGGAGATCGAGGCCAACGACGACTGGGAGGGCTCGGAGTTCCGCTACTGCAACGAGTTCCTCTTTAAGGCCGATGCCCCGTTTGACGAGGACGAGTGTCTGAAGTTCCTGGGCTCTATGGGCGACTGTGAGCTGCTCGTTGGTGCCTATCCCGACTACAAGATCCACGTGCACTCCAACACCCCTAACCTGGTGCTCGAGCACATGCTTCAGCTCGGTCAGATCTACGAGGTCTTTATCCACAACATGGAGATGGAGGCCCACGACCGTACCGCTAAGATCCACGAGGACCAGGAGAAGGCCGCCGAGCCCGCGAAGGCCCTGGGCTTTGTCGCCGTTGCGGCTGGCTCTGGTGAGGCCGACATCCTCAAGTCCCTCGGCGTCGATGTGATCGTGTCGGGTGGCCAGACCATGAACCCCTCGACTGCCGACCTGCTGGGCGCAGTGGACCAGGTCAACGCGACCTCGGTCATCATCCTTCCCAATAACGGCAACATCCGCATGGCTGCCGAGGCTGCTGCCTCCGCCTGCACCGACAAGAAGGTCGCCGTCGTTCCCACCAAGACCGTCCCGCAGGCCTTCTCCGCGCTGTTCGCGGTCCTGCCCGATTCCGAGCTCGAGGACGCCGTTGCCGCTATGGTCGATGCCATCAGCGAGGTCCGCGATGGCGAGGTCACCCGCGCCGTGCGCGACTCCAGCGCCTCCGACGGCTCGCCGATTCACTCCGGTGACGTTATGGGCATCATCGCCGGTTCCATCGACGTGGTCGGCTCCGACGTGAAGCAGGTCACGCTCGACTGCATCAACCGCATGCAGGAGGAAGAGGAGGGTGACGCGCTGACGATTTTGGCCGGCGAGGAGCTGTCCGACGAGGCCTTCCAGGAGATCGTCGACGCTATCGAGGAGGCTCAGCCCGATCTGGAGATTGATGCCCATCGTGGCGAGCAGCCGCTCTATCCCGTGATCTTCTCGATCGAGTAGGCTCTGCCTATGTCCGAGCTGTGCTCCGTGCCGCGCGTCTCGGAGCGTTTTGCCCAGAGCAATGCGCTCGACGAGGACATCGCGCGACTCAAATATGTTTCGGGTAAACGTGAGGAGGCCCTTCGCCGTCTGGGAATTCGGACGGTGGGGGACCTCCTTCTCCATATTCCTCATCGCTACCTGGACTTTACTCGCTCGTGGTCCATCGAGATGGCGCCCATCGGTACCGTGTGCACCATCATCGCCACGGTCGATCGTATTGTCCAAAAGCAGCCCCGTCCGCGTATGCAGGTGACTGAGGTCTCGCTCGTGGACGAGACGGGCGTGCTGCAGGTTGCCTTTTTCCGTCAGCCTTGGATTGCCCAACAGCTTAACCAGGGCGACCGCCTGGCCGTGATGGGCAAGGTCGAGTTTGCCTACGGTTTTAAGCAGATGGCCTCGCCCCACTTTGAAAAGCTCGAGGACGGGCGCGCCGCGGGTACCATTTTGCCGGTCCACTACGTAAGTGACGGCGTGAGTCAGGCATGGATGCGCCGTATCGTGAGCGGTGCGCTCGAAGTGGTCGCCAATCCGTTCGATCCCATTCCCGCGCCGCTGCGCGCAAAGCGGAAGCTCATGAGCAATGCCCGTGCGCTGCGCTCGATCCACTTTCCCTCGAGCATGGCCGAGCGCGACATCGCACGCCGGCGTCTTGCCTACGAGGAGTGTCTCTGCCTGCAGCTCGCGCTGCGTCTGCGCAACGATGGCGGTATGGTCGACGTAGTGCCTTATGCGCATGACGCGGGCGAGCATTTGGCTGCGCTCAAACAGGCCCTGCCGTTTTCGCTGAGCGATGAGCAGGAGGCTGCATTTCAAGACATCCTGCATGACATGTGCGATGGCGGTCGTGTGATGAACCGTCTGCTGCTGGGTGACGTCGGTACCGGTAAGACCGCCGTTGCCGCCTGCGCGTTGGCGGTTGCGGCCGATAGCGGCACCCAGGCGTGCGTCATGGCGCCCACGGGCGTGCTGGCGCGTCAATATGCCGATAAGACCGGCCCTCTGCTCTCGCAGGCTGGTATGACCTGGGCGCTCCTTACGGGCGCCACGCCGGCGGCCGAGCGTGAACAGATTCATGCTCGGCTCCAGTCTGGCGAGCTCGACGTGCTCTTTGGTACCCATGCGGTGCTTTCGGAGAACGTCACGTTCAAGCATTTGTCGCTTGTGGTGATCGACGAGCAGCACCGCTTTGGCGTGGGTCAGCGTAACGCCCTGCGCGCAAAAGGCCCGGGTGCCGACTTGCTGGTCATGACTGCCACGCCGATCCCTCGCACGCTGGCGCTTTCGGTGTACGGCGACCTGGATACGAGCATCATCCGCCATCGTCCCGTTCCGGGTGCCGGCGTTGAGACGCGCGTCCTCACTGAGTCGAGTCGCGACCTGGCCTATGGCGCCATTCGCGAGGCGCACGAAAAGGGGCAGCAAGCCTACGTGATCTGTCCGCTCGTGGAGCCGAGCGATTCGGCCGATGAGCTCGAAGACGTACCCGGCATCGCTCGCGACGACGAGGGCCGCGTGACCGTGCCCGTGCCGTTGCATGACACGGCGACCGAGCTCGATCGCCTTCGTCTGGCATTACCGGGGCTTACCATCGAGCGTCTTCATGGCCGCATGTCGGCGGGGGAGAAGGACCGGGTCCTCGATGCCTTTAAGCGTGGCGAGATCGATGTGCTCGTCTCGACCACGGTGGTCGAGGTGGGCGTTGACGTGCCCAACGCCACCGTCATGGTCATCGAGAACGGCGAGCGCTTTGGTTTGGCGGCCTTGCACCAGCTGCGCGGGCGCGTAGGCCGCGGCAGCGTGTCGGGTACGTGCCTGGTCATGGCGCACTCCAAGGGCAACGGCGGCGCGTCGGCGGCACAAGACCGCCTCCAGTCACTCGAGAAGACCTCGGACGGCTTTACGCTCGCCCAGATGGACCTGCGTCTGCGCCACGAGGGCGAAATCCTGGGTTACCGCCAGCATGGCGGCGTGACCTTGCGCTTTGTTGACCTTGATGCCGACGAGGAATTGATCGAGTGGGCCCATTTGGACGCGGTCGAGCTCTTGCGGTATGCTTGCAACCTTGACTCTGTGGCGACGCGCCCTCTACGCGATGCGGTCGCCATGCGGTATCGACACATCTTTAAGGAGGTCAGCGGAGGATGAGAATCATCGGCGGCGAATGGCGCGGTCGCAAGATCGAAGAGCCCCGTGGTCGCGATGTCACCCGCCCCACGACTGATCGCGTGCGCGAGGCGTGCGCATCTATGGTCATGTCGGCATTCGACTTCGATCTGGACGAGGTCTGCGTGCTGGATGCCTTTGGCGGCTCCGGCGCCTTGGGCATTGAGATGCTCTCGCGCGGTGCCCGCTCGCTCACCACGTTCGAGATCGATCGCAACGCTGCTCGTCTGATTACCAAGAATATCGAATCGCTCTGCCGCGACCGTGCGCGTTGGCGCGTGGTGACGGGTGACGTGCTGGCAAGCGCTTCGCGCGGCCGCGCGCCGGGCGGTCCCTTTGACCTGGTCCTGCTCGACCCGCCCTATGCTTTTGGCGCCGAGCCGGTCGAGGAGCTGCTGCAAAACCTAGCTCAGCAAGGCTTGCTGGCGCAGGGCGCCTACGCGCTCTTTGAGCACGCCGCGGCCGATACGGGCGCACATCCGGCAGGCTTTGAGACCGTGCGCGAGAAGCGTTACGGCATAACCTCGGTTGACTTGCTTCGCTGGGTTGGCAACGGCGAGGATGATGGCAACGATAGCGACGCACCCACGGAGGATGCCCATGAGTGACACCATTAACCGCGTAATCGTCCCGGGCACCTTCGATCCCATCACGTTTGGCCATATCGACGTCATCCGCCGCGCCCGCCGCATCTTTCCCAGCGTGATCGTGGCCGTTGCCGAGTCGCAGGGCAAAAACGGCGTCGGCACCACGTTTATGCTCGACGAGCGCGTGGCGCTGGCCCGTGAGGCGCTCGGTGATATTGACGGCGTCGAGGTGCTGCCCTTCACCGGGCTCTTGGTCGATTTTGCCCGCGAACAGGGAGCAGGAGCCGTGGTCAAGGGCCTGCGTGCCATGACCGACTTTGAGTACGAGCTGCAGCAGGCCGACCTCAACTACCGCCTGGATAACGAGCTGGAGTCCATCTTTGTCATGAGTGCGCCGCAGTACGGCTATATCTCGAGCTCGGTGGTTCGCCAGATTGCCTCGCTCGGTAGCGACGTCTCTAATTTTGTTCCGCCCAATGTGGTCAAGGCGCTCAAACATCGCTTTTCGTGACGTTTTTTAATGCCTGGTGGCATGTGGTAAACTAACACGATGATATGTTACCTATGAAAGGAGACCGGATGCCGGGCGAGAATTTTCCTGGCGACAGGATCGTGAGTCTTGTCGACGAGCTCGAGGGGCTCATCGAAGAGGCTAAGACGCCGTTCGGCAAGAACGCCCAGATGAAGGTTATCGACGCCGACGTCTTCTTTAACATCCTCGACGAGATCCGCATGAGCTATCCCGAGGAATGGCAGAAGTCCCGCCGTATCCTCAAGGAGCGCGAGGAGCTTATGGCTTCCGCCGCCGCTCAGGCCGATTCCATCATCGCCGATGCTCAACAGCAGGCCCTCACCATTGCTGGTGAGCAGGAGATCGTCCGCTTAGCGCAGCAGCAGGCCGACGACATCCGCGACCGTGCCCAGCAGTATGAGCGCGAGACTCGCTATGCCGCCGAGGATTACGCCGAGCAGGTCTTTACGCACCTCGAGGAGAACCTCAAGAGCCTGACCGGCACCGTCACCCGTTGTCGCCAGCAGCTTAACGAGGGTGCCGCCCAGCAGAATGGTCAGTGGTAATGGCTGAGTTCCCGAACGTTACCGTCGATCTTTCCGAGCAGCTCGAGTTTCCCGGAGACTCGTATCCGCTGACCGGCAAGGTCGATGTCGCCGCCTATACGGTGGGCGAGAAGGAGTACCAGCTGCAGGACGGCATTGACTACGACGTGGTCTTTACCAATGCCGGCACCGGTGTTCTGCTTACGGGCATGGTCCGCGCGCACGCAACCGGTGAGTGCGACCGTTGCCTGGAGCCCGCTTCGTTTGATATCGCCGGTGAGATTGAGGAATTCTATCTCTTTAACGAGCCCGAGGACCCCGAGGCCTACGAAGACGGCTACGAGCTGCTGGGCGAGGATCGCATCGTCGATCTGGGCGAGCCCATCAACGACGCGGTCGTCATGGACACGCCGTTCGTTGTCCTGTGCAAGCCCGATTGTCGCGGCCTGTGCCCCACCTGCGGCATCAATCTCAACGTCGAGCAATGCGATTGCGCCGCTCAAGCAGAGGCCGAATGGGCCGCTGCCACGGAAAATCCATTTGCAGCATTGAAGAATCTCAAGCTTGACGAGTAAAACTGTGGTAGTATCGCTACTTGCGCGTAATCGCCACACTGGATAGTTCATAAGGAAGGTCACTATGCCCGTACCTAAACAAAAGCAGGGTCGTATCCGCACTCACACCCGCCGTTCCGCCAACATGAAGATCTCGGCTGCGGCTCAGTCCACGTGCCCCCGTTGCGGTGCTGTCAAGCCCCCGCACCACGTGTGCCCCAGCTGCGGTTTCTACAAGGACCGCGAGGTTATCGTTACCGAGTAACTGTATACTCTGGATGCGATGCCGTTCCAACTGGAACCACAATGGCCGGCTCAATGAGTCGGCCATTTTTGTATAAGGAGCATGTATATGAGTAACGTTCGCGTTTGTGTAGACGTTGTGGGTGGAGACGAGAAGCCCCAGGTTGTCCTCGACGGTATCGAGGCGGCGCTTGCGGCGGATCCCGATATCGAGGTCTTGGCCGTCGGCCCCGCAGAGATCGTGAACCCCTTTGCCGCGGCTCACGCTCGCGTTGAGGCCTTGGAGGCACCCGATGTCATCGCCATGGATGACGATCCCATTCGAGCCGTGATGACCAAGCGCAAGTCCTCGATCGTGCTTGCCTGCCGTGCTATCAAGAAGGGTAACGCGGATGCGTTCTTCTCTGCCGGCTCCACCGGCGCCATGACCGCTGCCGCTACCGCCTACGTGACGCCATTTAGGTATCAGGCCGAGGGCAAGAAGCAGCCGGTGCGTCCGTGCCTCACCAATGCACTGCCCAACCGCGCCGGCGGCCTGACGGTCCTGTGCGACATGGGCGCCAACCCCGATGTCGAGGTCGACGACATGGTACGTTTTGCCCAGATGGGTAGTGCCTATGCGCGCGTCGTCTTGGGCATTGAGCATCCCCGCGTCGGTCTGCTCGGCAACGGTACCGAGGATGAGAAGGGCTCCAACTTTACCAAGGCGTGCTTCCCTGCTATGAAGGCCGCCGTCCCCGGCTTTGTGGGCAACTGCGAGGGTACCGACCTGACCTCGGGTAACTTTGACGTTGTCGTTGCCGATGGCATGTCGGGCAACATCGCGCTCAAGGCAACCGAGGGCGCTGCTAAGTTTTTGCTGCAAGAGCTCAAGGGTGCCTTTATGGCTTCGCTCGGCACCAAGATCGCCGCGCTGCTCATCAAAAAGCAGATGCGCGAGATCAAGGCAAAGCTCTCGGGCGATGCTAAGGGTGGCGCGATTCTGCTGGGCCTGCGTGGCGTGGTCCTGATCGGCCACGGTGCCACCTCGGTCGAGGCCGTCAAAAACGGTACGCTCGCCGCGGCGGAGGCCGTGCGCGCCGGGCTGGTCGAGAACGTCGCCAACTCTATGGACGGCATCGTTTTGTAGGAGCGAGTTAGAGCGCTGTTATGTGCCTCGCGGCCTTCGTCGTGGGGTAGAATCAAAACCGTGTCTTGGCGCTGCGCTTGCGGCGCCAGCGCGTTGATGTTCACGCAATACGAGAGGAAGCGCTATGGACCGCTCCGAAATCTTCGATAAGATCACCGAAGTCGCCGCTGACGTTCTGGGCGTCGATGTCGCCGACATTAGTGACGAGACTACCTTTGACGATCTCGATGCCGATTCGCTCGAGCGTCTGCAGCTGGTGACGGCCATCGAGGACGAGTTCGACCTCGAGATCGATGACGAGACCCTGCTGTCGCTCAACTCTGTCGCCGACGCTGTCGACGCTATTGAAAACGCCAAGGAGGCCTAAGTCTTGGCTTTATCTCAACGACTCGCGCGCGCCCAGGAAATCCTGGGCCACGAGTTCAATAACAAGGTGCTGCTGCGCGCGGCGCTCACGCACCCTTCTGCCGTGGAAGGTCAGCCCGTCTCGGCGAGTTATGAGCGCCTTGAGTTTTTGGGCGATTCCATTTTGGGCGCTGTGGTTGCCCGCTCGCTCTTTGAGTCCTATCCGGAGTTTGACGAGGGCAAGCTTACGCGCCTGAAGGTGTCCCTTGTCTCGGGCGCCACGCTGTCCGAGGTGTCCCATGAGCTGGGCATCGACGACATCATCATCTTTGGTGCCTCCGAGACCGGCACGGGCGCGCGCGGTCTGCACTCGGCGCTCGAGAACGTCTACGAGTCGCTCGTGGGCGCCCTGTACCTGGATGCCGGCTGGGATGCGGCGGCGGAGTTCATCCACCGCACGCTTAAGCCGCACCTGGCCTCCGAGCGTGCCGAGCATCCTGCGAACCCCAAGTCGTTTTTGCAGGAGTGCGTGCAGGCCGACGGCCACGAGCCTCCCGCGTATAAGCTGGTCGGCTCCGAGGGCCCCGCGCATGCGCCCACCTTTACCGCTGTGGTGCTCATCGACGGTATCCGCCAGGGCCGCGGCACCGGTTCCTCCAAGAAGGAAGCCGAGGGGGCCGCTGCACTCGAGGCGCTCGACCGCATGGGCTACACCACCAACGGCGTGATTCTCAACAAGAAGCCTGTTTAAGCGAGGAACCGTGTATCTCAAGTCCCTCACGCTCAAAGGGTTCAAGTCGTTTGCCGACCGCGCCCACATGACGTTTGAGCCGGGCCTGACCGTCATCGTCGGTCCCAATGGCTCGGGAAAATCGAACATCTCCGACTCGATTCTGTGGGTCCTGGGCGAGCAGAGCGCCAAGCAGCTGCGCGGCCAGGCTATGGAGGACGTCATCTTCTCGGGCTCGTCGGCGCGCAAGCCGGTGGGTGTTGCCGAGGTCACGTTGGTGCTCGATAACTCGGACCATATGCTGCCCGTCGACTTTGATGAGGTCGCCATCACCCGTCGTATGTATCGCTCGGGCGAAAGCGAGTACCTCATCAACTCGAGCCCGTGCCGCCTGATGGACATCCAGGACATCTTGCACGATTCGGGACTGGGCAAGGATACGCACTCCATCATCAGCCAGGGCAAGCTCGATGCCATTTTGCAGAGCCGCCCCGAGGAGCGCCGTGCCCTCATTGAGGAGGCCGCCGGTATCTCCAAGCACAAGCGTCGCAAGGAGCGTGCGCTCAAAAAGATCAAGTCGATGGACGAGCACCTGACCCGTGCCCGCGACATCAATAAGGAGATTGCCCGTCAGCTGCGGCCGCTGGAGCGTCAGGTCGATCGCGCGCGAAAGTACAAAGAGCTGTCCTCGCGCGCGAACGAGCTTACGCAGATGCTGGCCGTTGACGAGCTGCGTTCGCTGCAATCGCAGTGGAACGACCTGGAGAGCCGCTCTAAGGAGGGCGCCGCCGAGCTGGAGCTCGCGCAGTACCGCCTGGGTGAGAAAGAGCGCGAGCTCGAGAAGCTCCAGGTCATGCTCGAGGAAAAGGGCCTGTTTGTGGGCGATCTGGGCGAGCAGCGCCGTCATATGCAAGACGTGGTCGGCCGCATTAACTCCGACATGCGCCTGCTCGAGGAAAAGGGTCACAACATGGTGTCGCGCCTGTCCGACATGCGCGGCCAGATCTCGAGCTCCGAGCATCAGCGCCGTCGTGTGGTCGAGGAGCTCGAGGACGCACGTGCTCAGCTCGAGGAAGTGACCGGCGCGCATATGCAGGCCCAGGAGGACGTTGACGCCGCTGGTCCTGCCGCCGCCGAGCTCCACGAGCGTCGCGTTGCGCTCGATGCGCAGATTTCGCAGCTCACGCGCGAGCAGCGCGATGTACAGCGCGTTGCCGATAATGCTGCGCTTGAGCTTGCCAAGGTAAAGGATTCGCTTTCCAATGCCGAGGTCGAGGACAACATGTATGCCTCGCGCCTGGAGCAGATCGATGAGCAGCTCGAGGAGGTCACGGCATCGCTTGATAGCCGCCGCAACCGTGCTGAGGAGCTTGAGAGCGCCCTTGAGGCGGCTCGTCAGGCCCAGAGCGATGCGCGCGAGGCCACCGAGACGGCACGCGCTGCCCTCAAGGACCTGCGTGCCCGCGAGAGCGAGGCGCGCAACAAGCTGTCCGAGGTGCGCTCGGAGCTTTCCAGCCAAAAGAAGCTTGATGCTCGCATGGCCGACAGCTCGCCGCTTGTAAGCCGTCTGGTGGGCGCGCTGGGCGATGATGTTTCGGGCCGTCTGGGCGATGTACTCGAGGCACCGCGTGAGCTTGAGGGCCTGGTTGAGCAGCTGCTCGCCGGCGATATCGATGCCCTGCTGTTCGATAACGCTGCCGCACTTGAGCGTGCCGGTCGCGCTGCCCTGGACCAGAAGAAGGCCTCGGGTGAGGCTCTGCTGGTGGCGCGCAGTGTGAGCGGCCCTGCGGCCGCCGAGGGCGCCGCCGGCACCCGTCTTGTTGATTGCCTGTCCGTGCGTGCCGGCTACGGTCCGGTCGTCGAGGCCTTGCTTGGCGGCTATTACGTGGTCGATGACTTGGTCGCCGCGCTGTCCGCGCCGGTCGTTGATGGCGTGACCTATGTGACTCCCGATGGCGCACGCGTTACCTGCGGCGGCCTGGTTCGCGTGGGGCTTGATGCCGGCGAGGCTTCGGGCGCTCTGGAGCGCAAGCGTCGTATCCGCGAGCTGGAAGGCCTGGAGCCCGATCTTGCTGCCGTGTTTGAGCATGTCTCGGATCAGGTCGTCGAGGCCAACGCTGCCGTTGAAGAGGCCCGTGCTGCCGAGGGCGATGCTGCCGGCGAGATTGCCCGCCTTGAGGGCGAGCGTCGCTCCCTGCTGTCCGAGATCGGCCGTCTGGAGCAGAGTGCCAACAATGCCGAGGTCGAGCGCGTGCGCATTTCCAAGCGCCGCGAGCAGGCTGCCGAGGCCGTTCGTGCCGCACGTCCGCGCGTGGACGAGCTCACTCGTTCGCGTGACGAGGCCCGTGCGCAGGCGAGCGACCTGGGCCTGCAGATTGCCGAGGCCAACGACGAGCTCGATCGCGTGCGTCGCGACGATTCCGAGGCCGCCGGCAAGCTCGCCGACGCTAAGGTGCGCCTGGCTCAGACGAGTGAGCGCCTGCGTTCTCTGAAGGGCCGCGTGCCCGACCTGGAGCATCGCCTGGAGGGCATCGACCGCCGTATCCGCGGAACACGCCAGGCCTCGCGCTCGCTTGAGCTGCTGCGCCTTCGCGTCGATCCCATGCACGAGCGCTATTCTGCCCTGTTGGAGCGCGCCTCGGACTGGGCTGCGCGCCTGCGCGATCAGGCAACGCTTGAGGAGGCGGACTCGGCTTCGCTTAAGAAGACCATCGAGGACGCCAAGACCGAGGTCGCCCGCGCCAAAGAGAGGGTCGATGCTGCCGCCACGACGCAAAATGAGTTCAAGGTGGCGCGCGGCAAGCTCGAGGTGCAGGTAGAGGCTGCCATTAAGGCCATCACCGCCGACGGCACCACGGTGCTCGAGGAGGCGCTCATGCTGCCGGCGCCCACCGATCGCGACGCCGCCGAGCGCGAGCTTAACCAACTCGTGCGCCAGATCAACAACCTGGGTCCTGTGAACCAAGTCGCCATGGAGGAGTACGAGCAGCTCAAGCGCCGCGCCGATTACATCGAGGAGCAGCTGGCCGATCTGGAGAGCGCACGCAAGGCGCTCACCAAGATCACCGTGGCGATCGACCGCAAGATGCGCAAGGCCTTCCTGGTGACCTTTGAGAAGGTCGATGCGAACTTCCGCGAGATCTTCGCCATGCTCTTCCCGGGCGGTCAGGCGCATCTGGAGATGACCGACCCCGAGCATCCGGCCGAGACGGGCATTGAGGTCGTGGCGCAGCCGCGCGGCAAGCGCATCACCAAGATGATGCTCATGTCGGGTGGCGAGAAGAGTCTGACGGCGCTCGCCCTGCTCTTTGCCGTATACCGTACGCGCACGGTGCCGTTCTATGTGCTGGACGAGGTCGAGGCTGCGCTCGACGACGCCAACCTGTCCAAGCTCATCGGCGCCCTCGATGTGCTGCGTTCCGATACGCAGCTCTTGGTAATCTCGCATCAGCGCCGTACTATGGAGGACGCTGACGTCCTCTATGGCGTCTCGATGCAAGCCGACGGCGTCAGTCGCGTCGTCTCGCAAAAACTCGATCGCGAAACCGGAAAGGTCGTGAATGCATAATGGGATTCTTTGACGCACTCTCGCGCGGACTTGAGCGCAGCCGCGAGGCCCTCAACGAGGTCTTCTACTTTGGCGGTGAGGTCGACGAGGATTTTTGGGAGGATCTTGAGGACACTCTCGTCATGGGTGACATGGGCGCCGAGGTCGCCATTCAGGTCTCCGATGACCTGCGTGACGCCGCCGCCAAGAAGAACCTCAAGACCGCCCCGCAGCTTCGTCGCGCCCTGGCCGAGCAGCTCGAGGGTCATTTTGTGCCTGTTGAGCGCGACCCGTTTTCCGATACGCCGAGCTGCGTACTGTTTGTCGGTATCAACGGCGCCGGCAAGACCACCACGGTCGGCAAGATTGCGAGCGCCATGGCCGCCCGCGGCAAGAACGTGGTGATCGGTTCGGCCGACACCTTCCGCGCCGCCGCCATCGAGCAGCTCGATGTGTGGGGCCAGCGTGCCGGCGTTCCCGTCATCAAGCGTGACCGCGGCTCCGATCCTGCGAGCGTGTGCTATGACGTGCTCGACGAGGCCGATAAGCGCGGCAGCGACCTGGTGCTCATCGATACCGCCGGTCGTCTGCACACGAGCCCCGAACTCATGCGTGAGCTCGCCAAGGTGGTCAATGTGACCCGTAAGCGCGCCGCCAATATGGCCGCCGGTCCCATGCCGGTCTCGGTCGTGCTTGTGATCGATGCCGCCACTGGTCAGAACGGTCTGAACCAGGCGCTCGAGTTTAACGAGGCGCTGGGCCTGGACGGTATTATCATGACTAAGCTCGACGGCACGGCTAAGGGCGGTATTGCCATGGCCGTGGCCGAGAAGCTCAAGCTCCCGATCCTGCGCATCGGCGTGGGCGAGCAGGTCGATGACCTGCAGGAGTTTAACGCCAAAGATTTCTGCCGCGCCCTGGTGGGCGAGTCCAACTAAGGAGTGACTAGTGTTTGATTCCCTGAGCGATCGCCTCAACGACACATTTGACCGCCTGCGCGGCAAGGGTAAGCTGACTGAGGCCGATATTACTTCGGCCATGCGCGATATTCGCATGGCACTGCTCGAGGCCGACGTTAACTTTAAGGTCGTCAAGGAGTTCGTCGCCAAGACCAAGGAGCGCTGCATGACCGCCGAGGTCATGGAGTCGCTGTCGCCGGCGCAAAACGTCGTCAAGATCGTGCTCGACGAGCTCACCGAGATGCTCGGCTCAACCGAGAGCAAGCTCGTCTTTAGCAACCGCATTCCCAATGTCATTATGCTCGTGGGCTTGCAGGGCTCCGGTAAGACCACGGCGGCCGTAAAGCTGGCCTACCTGCTCAAGAAGCAGGGCCGCTCGCCGCTGCTCGCCGCGTGCGATGTCTACCGTCCCGCCGCTGCCGACCAGCTGGCCACGCTCGGTGGCGAGATCGGCGTGCCGGTCTTCCGCGGTGACGGCGCGCACCCGGTCGATATTGCCAAGGGCGCCATCCAAGAGGCCGTCGACCACCTGCGTGACGTGGTCATCGTCGATACTGCCGGTCGTCTTCAGATCGACGAGCAGATGATGCAGGAGGCCGTCGAAATCAAGAAGGCCGTCAAGCCCGACCAGGTGCTGATGGTCGTCGACGCCATGACCGGCCAGGACATCGTCAACGTCGTTTCGACCTTCGCCGATCGCACCGACTTTGACGGCGTGATCATCTCCAAGCTCGACGGCGATGCCCGTGGCGGTGGCGCGCTTTCGGTGCGTCAGGTGACCGGCAAGCCCATCAAGTTTGTGAGCATGGGCGAGAAGCCCGATTCGCTTGAGCCGTTCTATCCCGATCGCATGGCCAAGCGCATTCTGGGCATGGGCGATGTCGTCGGCATTATCGAGAAGGCTCAGGAGGCAGCCGATGCCGAGCAGCTCGAGGCTGCCGAGCGTATGCTGCGCGAGGGCTTTACCATGAACGACATGCTCGACCAGATGAAGGCCGTCAAGAAGATGGGCGGCATGAAGGGTATCCTGGGCATGCTCCCCGGCGGACAGCGTGCGCTCAACCAGATGGGCGGCAACCTGGATGAGGGCATCTTCGATAAGAACGAGGCCCTCATCATGTCGATGACCAAGGAGGAGCGCCTGCGTCCCTCCATCATCAACGGTCAGCGTCGCGCGCGTATCGCCAAGGGCGCCGGCGTAACCCCCACCGAAGTCAACAGCCTTATGAAGCAGTGGGGCGAGATGAATAAGATGATGGGCCGCATGCGCACGATAGCCAATCAGGCACAGGCCGGCGGCAAGAAGGGCAAAAAGGGTAGGAAGGGCAAGAAGATGCGCATGCCCAATATCCCTGGCCTGGACGCTATGGGTCTGGGCGGCATGGGCGGCCTGGGTACGGGCGGTCCCAAGTCCGATATGGAGCTGCTGCGCCAGATGGAAGCGCAGATGCGCAATAAGAAATAGGGCTGTAATTCCAGCTTGATATGGCAAAGGCCACTCGGAAGTTACCGGGTGGCCTTTGTTGTTGGCTTTGATTGTTGGGTTGCGCTTAGCGTCGCGCCTCGAGCTCGCAGTGCCGTGCCGTTAGTGGCAGCCGCAGCCCTCGTGGTCCTCGTGCTCGTGATGGCCGTGGCAGCTGCAGGAGTCGCCATGGGCGTGGGCGTGGGCGTGGTCATGGCCGTGGCAGCCGCACGTGGCCTCGCCGTTCTGTGCGAGCGTGCCGGCGATAAGGGCCTCGACGCAAGCGTCGCAGCTGCCCTGGGCTCCTGCGTATACCGTGATGCCGGCTTGGGCAAGCGCGTTGATAGCGCCACCGCCGATGCCGCCGCAGATGAGCGTGTCCACGCCGCCGTTGGCGAGCAGGCTCGCAAGGGCACCGTGGCCGGTGCCGCCGCTGCCTACGACCTGCTCGTTGAGCACCTTGCCGTCCTGGATGTCGTAGATCTTGAACTGCTCGCTGCGGCCAAAGTGCATAAAGATGTTGCCGTTGTCGTACGTGGTTGCCACCCTCATGGTGCCGATCTCCTTTGCTGGCCATGCGGCCGTTGTCGTGGTAATGGGGGAGTATGCGATGTTACCGCCTTCGATGACGATCGCCCGTCCGTTGACCAGCGCGTTTGCCACCTTGCGATGCGCGCGGCTGCTAATTGCCGCCACCGTGGCGCGCGCGATGCCCATCTGCTGCGCGACTGCCTCCTGATTGAGGCCTTCCAGGTCGCATAGGCGTAGGACTTCGAGCTCGTCGACCGTCATGTCGATGGCGTCTCCGCTGGCAAGGCCGTCGGGGGTAAAGCCGCGATATTCGGGGATGATCCCAACACGGCGCAATTTTTCGCGTCTTCCTGCCATGCGCACTCCTTATCTGACATATGTCAACAATAGAATAACGCGTGTGCGCTGCAGAGCAAGGCATTTTTGGCATATGTCAGAAAATGAGGGCTTATGTTTGGGCTGTGGGGCCGCGTGTGCCTGGGCTACAATGAATCTCGCTTGTAGGCGACTGACAGGAGGGTCAATGAGCAAAGCTGATCAACAGTTTGTATCCATGTGCCGCGACATCTTGGACCATGGCACCACGACCGAGGGCCAAAAGGTACGCCCGGTGTGGGAGGACGGCACTCCTGCCTATACCATTAAAAACTTTGGCGTTACGGCGCGCTATGACCTGCGCGAGGAGTTCCCCGCGCTTACGCTGCGTCGTACGGCGCTCAAGTCCGCTATGGACGAGATCCTGTGGATCTATCAGAAGAAGTCCAATAACGTACATGACCTCAACAGCCATATTTGGGATGAGTGGGCCGACGAGACCGGCTCCATCGGTAAGGCCTACGGGTATCAGATTGGGCAGAAGAGCCATTATCCCGAGGGTGACTTTGACCAGATGGACCGCGTGCTGTACGACCTCAAGCACACGCCGTACAGCCGTCGTATTATGACGAACACGTACGTGTTCAGCGATCTGTCTGAGATGCATCTGTATCCGTGCGCCTACAGCGTGACCTATAACGTCACACAGCGTCCGCAGGACGACAAGCCGACGCTCAACATGATTCTCAACCAGCGTAGCCAGGATATTTTGGCCGCGAACAACTGGAATGTGTGCCAGTACGCCATTTTGCTGATGATGGTTGCGCAGTCGGTCGATATGATCGCTGGCGAGCTGCTGCACGTGATTGCCGATGCCCACATTTACGACCGTCATGTCGATATCATCCGCGAACTTATCGAGCGTCCGCAGTTTGCCGCGCCCAAGGTAACGCTCAACCCCGATGTGCATGACTTCTATGCGTTTACGACCGATGACCTGATCGTCGAGGGCTATGAGCACGGCCCGCAGGTCAAGAACATCCCCATCGCGGTGTAGGTGACGCGCATGACGTGTAAGCTTTCTGCCATTGTCGCCGTGTGCGATGACTGGGGTATTGGGTGCGAGGGCGACATGGTGGTGTCCAATCGCGCCGACATGCGCCATTTTGTGGCGTGCACCAAAGGTTGCCCGGTCATTATGGGGCGCAAGACGCTGCTGAGTTTTCCCGGTGGGCGTCCGCTCAGGAATCGCCGCAACATTGTGCTCACGCGCGACGAGGGCTTTGCCCCCGAGGGCGTTGACGTGGTTCATGGCATTGACGAAGCGCTCGCCGCGGTTGCCGATGAACCCGTTGCGTGGGTGATCGGTGGCGGCGATGTCTATCGGCAGTTTTTGCCGTATTGCGCGGAGGCCGAGGTTACGCATAACCACTGCGTGCATGACGTGGATACGTACTTTCCCGATCTGGATGCCGATCCCGCGTGGGAGATTGCGCAGTGTAGCGGGGTCGCGACGATTGCCGCCGACGAGGGCGACGAGGGTCTCGATTATGAGTTCGTGACGTATCGTCGCGTTGAGGCGTAAATCGTCTGGCGTGAACGGTATCATCGGGTTATTTGAATGCATGGGGCGGCGCTTAGCGTCGCCTCGTTTGGTATAGATGTGCTGTAAAGAAAGGTGCGGGCTGGCTGCTATGACTGATGCCGTTGAGGTGCTGCGAATCGATTCGCTCGAGGACGAGCGGCTCGATGCCTACGTGCGACTGACCGAGCGTGAGCTGCGCTGCGTGCTGGAGCCGCAAAAGGGCATCTTTATCGCCGAGAGTGCCAAGGTTATCGAGCGCGCAGTGCGTGCCGGATACGAGCCGGTGAGCTTTCTTTTGGGCGAACGCTGGCTCGACCAGATGATGCCGCTGTTTGAGCGCCTGGTTGTGCGCGAAGGTGCGGGCCCGGTTCCCGTGTTCGTGGCCTCGATGGAGCTTATGGAGCAGCTGACGGGCTTTAACGTGACGCGCGGTGCGCTCGCGGCGTTCCGTCGCCCGCGTCAGATTCCGGTTGATGAGTTCTTGGGCGGCGTCGTCGAGGCGGCGGGGGAGCGCCCGGTGCGCGTGTGCGTGCTCGAGGGTATTGTCGACCACACCAACGTCGGCGCGATTTTCCGCTCGGCCGCCGCGCTGAACGTCGATGGCATTTTGGTGAGCCCCACGTGCTGCGATCCGTTGTATCGTCGCTCGGCCCGCGTGAGCATGGGCACGGTGTTCCAGGTGCCCTGGACGCGCATTGGCAGCGAGGCGCGCGTATGGCCGCATGATGGGCTGGCGGCGCTGCACGATGCCGGCTTTTCGTGTGCCGCCATGGCGTTGACGGATGATTCGGTGTCGTTGGACGATCCCACGCTGCAGGAGATTGACCGCCTGGCAATCTTTATGGGCACCGAAGGTGCTGGCCTGGGCGCCAAGACCATTGCAGGCTGCGACCGCGCCGTTCGTATTCCGATGGCGCATGGGGTCGATTCGCTCAACGTGGCCGCGGCAAGTGCTGTCGCCTTTTGGCAACTGTGCCCGCATGTGAGCAACGAGTACCACTACCAGCCGGGGCTGTATCACTAAACAGATATTTCGCACCGGGCTGTGGTTCGGGGCGTTTCGGCCGACGCTGGTCGGTGCTAAGCTGGTGTCGGCTTTGGTCTTAAATTGCCGTTTTGTTGTATGACGTACGCTAGTGGGGAGGGCGTGTGGCTAAGAAATCTACGGCTATCGATGTAACGCAGGGTGTCATTTGGCAGCAGCTGCTGTCGCTGTGCGTTCCCATTTTCTTTAGTTCGTTCTTTCAGCAGGCATACACGCTTATCGGTACCTATATCGTCGGTCAGTTTGGCGGCAAGCTCGCGCTGGGTGGCATTCAGGCCACGATGGTGCTCACCGAGCTCTGCATTGGTTTTTGCGTCGGTGTGGGTGCTGGCTGTGCCGTTATTACCGGTCAGTTTTTTGGCCAGCACGATGACGAGCGCCTGAGCCGATCGGTCCACACGGCCATGACGCTCGCGCTGGTGGGCGGTATCGCTTTCTCGATTCTTGGCATAGTGTTCGTTGAGCCCATGCTGGTGCTTATGAATACGCCGCATGAACTATTGGCCGAGGGCGTGGCCTATGCCCGTTGCTATTTTGCCGCCATGGTTGCGGCGCTGCTGCTCAATATGGGAACGGCATTGCTGCGCGCCGTGGGCGACACGCGCGGGCCCGCTGTGATCATCGCTTCCGGCTGCCTTGTTAATGCGGTGCTGGATGTCATCTTCGTTGCCGTACTTCATATGGAGGCTCTGGGCTGCGGCATCGCGGTGGCGCTGACCATTTGCTCCAATGCCATGATGATCGTGATTCGTATGATGCACGCACCGGGTGCGTGGCGGCTTTCACTGTCCAAACTCGGCATTGATCCTGGTATTTGTAAGAGCATGATTTCGTGTGGTCTGCCGCTTGGCTTTCAGTCTGCTGCGTATTCGATTTCCAACGTTTTGATTCAGGTGTCGGTCAACTCGTTTGGTGCCGATGTCACCACGGCTTGGGGTCTTTCGGGCCGCCTGGATGGCATTGTCTGGATGGTTACCGAGGCGCTTGGCGTGTCGATTACCACGTTCTCGGCACAGAACTTTGGCGCGCGCAACTACGAGCGCATGCGAAAGGGCTACCATACGTCGCTCGTGCTGTCGTTTATGCTCATTGGTGGCCTGTCTGCCGTGCTGCTGGTGTTCTCGGGTCCGTTGTCGCGCCTGTTTGTCGACGATGCTTCGATTTCGGCGTACACCACGACCATCCTCCATTTCATTGCGCCGTTCTATGCGATTTTCTCGATTATCGAGAACGCCTCGGGTTCCATCCGCGGCGCCGGCGTGAGCTTGCAGCCCATGCTGCTCACGATTTTTGGCACCGTCGTGCTCAGGGTGATCTGGGTGTTTGCGATTATGCCGTTCGATCCGTCGCTTGAGCACCTGCTGCTGGTCTACCCCGTAACCTGGCTCATCACCGCCATAATGTTCACCATCTACCACCACAGCGACAACTGGCTCGGCCGCGCCACTGCCTAGCCATTGGGGACGTCCGCAATGGCTAGTATTCGATGCCTTGGCGGGCTAGGAGGCCTTCGTCGAAGTAGTGTTTGACGGGGCGCATTTCGGTTACTAGGTCTGCAAGGTCGGCGAGGGGCAGCAAGCCACGGCCGGTGAACACGAGCTCCGTGGTGGTCGGTTTCATCGCGATCAACGCTTCGACATCTTCGCGCGTCACAAAGCCCCGTCGCATGGCTTCTCCCAGCTCATCCAAGATCAGCACGTCGACCTGGCTAATCTGCTCGCGCGCCAGCTCCATGATCTGTGCGGCACAGGCTTCGGGCGTGTCGCGGTCGGCCTGTACAATGCGCAGTCCCAGGCGCGGTGCTGCGTCATGTTCGGCACAGTGCAGCTTCTTGGCAAACTGAAGCATGAGCACGTTAAGTCCATAGCCCGTGGCGCGCAGCGCGAGGCCCAGCGCAGCCGTCGTCTTGCCCTTGCCGTCGCCCGTATAGATTTGAACCTTGCCGACTTCCAGTGATGCCATCTCTGTCCTTTCGTGCCCGGCGTCGGTTTATCGCCGTCCGGGTTGGGTATTCTAGAAAACATTATCAACCCCAGTAGATGGAGTTCAAGCAGATGGAGATGGATGACCACAAACGTAGACGGAATATGATCCTCTACGTGCTCATCGCCTTCGTCGTCTACCTCGTGCTCTCGACCGTACTGTTCCCCAACATCGGTCACACGCAGCAGATTACGAAGACCGATTACTCGACGTTTGTCAAAGCGCTCGATAAGAAGAGTGTCGACAAGGTCGAGTACAACACGGACGATTACACGATTTATTACACCAAGAAGGGCGAGGACGAGAACATCGCCTACAAGACGACCGGTGTGCCGAATGACGCGGGCTTTACCGATCGCGTGCTTGAATCTGGCGCCTCGCTTGAGTCGGTCGTTCCCGATAAGAACTCGGGTCTGATGACCTACTACCTGCTCACCCTCATTCTTCCCATAGCCATCTTCTTCCTGATCGGCTGGTGGCTCAACCGCCGCATGAAGAAGGCCATGGGCGATGACGGTCCGTCGATGAACTTTGGCGGCGGTGGTTTTGGCGGCGGCGGACTGGGTAAGTCCGGCGCGCGCGTGATCGCCTCCAAGGACGTGGGCGTGACCTTTAAGGATGTCGCCGGCCAGGAAGAGGCCAAGGAGTCCCTCAAGGAGGTCGTCGACTTTCTGGAGAAGCCGCAGCGCTACGAGGAAATCGGCGCCAAGCTGCCGCGCGGTGCTCTTCTTGTCGGCCCTCCGGGTACCGGTAAGACCCTGCTTGCCAAGGCCGTTGCCGGCGAGGCGGGCGTGCCGTTCTTTAGTATTTCGGGTTCTGAGTTTGTTGAGATGTTCGTCGGCCGCGGCGCCGCCAAGGTGCGCGATCTGTTTAAGCAGGCCAAGGAAAAGGCCCCGTGTATCGTGTTCATCGACGAGATCGATACCATCGGCAAGAAGCGCGATGGCGGTGGCTTTAGCGGCAACGATGAGCGTGAGCAGACGCTCAACCAGTTGCTGACCGAGATGGACGGCTTCGATAACCACAAGGGTATTGTCGTTCTCGCTGCTACCAACCGTCCCGACAGCCTTGATCCGGCCCTGTTGCGCCCCGGTCGTTTTGACCGCCGCATCCCCGTCGACTTGCCCGATCTGACCGGCCGTAAGAACATCCTCGAGCTCCACGCCAAGAGTGTGAAGACCGAGCCGCCGATCGATCTGACCGCGATTGCCCGCGCCACGCCCGGTGCCTCGGGCGCCGACCTGGCCAATATCATCAACGAGGGCGCCCTGCGTGCTGTCCGCGAGGGCCGCAAGCGCGCCACGCAGGACGATTTTGAGGAGTCGGTGGAGGTCGTCATCGCGGGTCAGCAGCGTAAGTCCACGGTGCTGTCCGACCACGAGAAGCAGGTCGTTTCCTACCACGAGATCGGCCATGCCATCGTCGCTGCCCGCCAAAAGGGTTCCGCGCCGGTTACCAAGATCACCATCGTGCCGCGCACGAGCGGTGCTCTTGGCTATACCATGCAGGTCGAGGAGGACGAGCGCTTCCTGACGACACGCCAGGAGGTCTTGGACAAGCTTGCCGTCTACTGCGGTGGTCGCGCGGCCGAGGAACTCATCTTTGGCGAGATGACGACCGGTGCCGCCAACGATATCGAACAGGCCACCAAGCTCGCCCGCAACATGGTGACGCGCTTTGGTATGTCCGACGAGTTTGGCATGATGGCGCTCGGTACCGTGCAGAATGCGTACCTCAACCAGGACACGTCGCTCACCTGCGCTCCCGGTACGGCCGAGCGCGTGGACGCGATTGTCGCCAAGCTGATCGAGGATGCGCACGACCGCGCTCTGCAGATCCTGAAGGAGAACAAGTTCAAGCTCCACGAGCTGGCTCGTTATCTGTACAAGAAGGAGACGATCACGGGCGAGGAGTTTATGAATCTCCTCACGCGCGAGAATCCGCTGATGCCAAAGCAGCAGTAAGGCTGGCTGCACAGCGCCGAACGCCCCATTTGAGCTTCTATCTCAAATGGGGCGTTTTACGTGGGAGGGATATGTATGAAGATCGTGGTGAGCGCCTGCTTGATGGGCGAGAGCTGCAAGTATAACGGGCTCGACAACTACCATCGCGAACTGGTCGAGGCTTGCGAGCGCACGGGGACCGAGGTCCTGTTGGTATGCCCTGAGGTCTTTGGCGGCCTGCCCACACCGCGCAAGCCGTCCGAGATCGTGGACGGCGAGGTCCGTACCTGCGAGGGTATCTCGGTCGATCGTGAGTTTCGCCTAGGCGCTCAACGTGCGCTCGATATGTGCGAGCAGGCAGGCGGACCGGAAGAGATCGCCGCGTGCATCCTGCAGGACCGTAGTCCCTCGTGTGGCGCAGGCCGCATCTACGACGGAACGTTCAGCGGTACGCTCACCGTGGGCAACGGTGTTTTCGTCGACCTGCTCCTGCGCCACGGCTACCGTGTGATCCCGGCAAGCGAGTTCGACCCCAGCATGTTGGAGCAATAAAAAACCACCACAAAGGTGCCTGTCCCCTTTGTGGTGGTTTTGGGCTAGAGCTAGAGGGTGTGGCCGTAGGCGTCGGCGGCCTTGATAGCGGCGGCAAATTTCTCGTCGGTGAAGGGCTCCGGGTTACCCTGTTTCCACTCGTTGGTGGCGTGTGCGTATTCGCACAGGGCCGGGATATCGGATTCGGAAAGCCCGACTTGCTCAAGCGTCACGGGTAGCCCCATCTGCTTGTTAAAGGCGGCGTAGCGTTCAAGGTTCTCGGTGTCTCCCGTATAGGCAAACAGTACCAGCACGCCCAGGCTCACGACCTCGCCGTGCAGGTAGGTGCCCTCGCGCGGAATGCTGCAAGTAGCGTTGTAGAACGCGTGCGCCACGCTCGAGTTGTAGTAGTAATCGTTCTGATTGGTCAGGTTGGAAACGTAGCCCGTGTTGACCACGATGTCGAGCGCGATCTGCTTGACGGCCTCGCTCGACAGGTCCTGGCGTACGTCCTCAAGACCCTGGACGCCATAGGTAAACAGCGGCTCGGAGCAGGTGTGGGCAAGCGCCAGGCCAAGACCGGCGGTGTGCTCCAAATTACCGGCGCTCGTGGCGTACTCGACCTCGGGCTGCTTGGACAGGGCATCGCCTACGCCGGCCCAGAAGTACTCTGCCGGTGCCTCGGCGATGATCTTGGGGTTGATGAAGATGTGCGCCGGTCGGTTGGGGTACGAATAGCCCTCGAGCGAGCCGTCGTCGTTGTACACGACGGCAATGGCGGTCGCGGCGGAGCAGTTGGAACAGATCGTCGGGACAGTGAAGACAATCTTCTTGAGCTCGATGGCTGCGGTCTTCACGGTGTCGAGCGCCTTGCCGCCGCCGCAGGCGATGAGAACGTCAGCTTCCTGGCAGGCAGGGGAGTTTACGACCTTGGCGATATTGGCACGCGTACTGTTGGTGCCATAGACGCGCGTCTCTAGAATCTCGACATCGGTACCTTCAAGCGCCGCCTCGATGCCCGGCAGCGCCGCAGCCAGGGCTCTCTTGCCGCCAATGATGGCGACCTTGGTCGCTCCGTACTCCGCCAGTGCGGTGGGCAGCTCGTCAAAGCAATCCTCGCCAACGGTGTAGTCGCTCATTCCAATCGTGCGCATAGCAACCTTCTTTCGTTCGATAAAGTGCTTTCAGGTATTTTGCTCCAAGAGAAGGTCCACAGCCGCGAGAAATTTCGAACGTATAAAACCAGTGTTGAGGGTTTTTCGCCGGCGCGGAACGTGCTAGCATACTCCGCATAAGCGTTGATGGGGACGAGTAGTCGGCCGTCCGCATGCTACAGAGAGCGGGGAGCGCTGAGAACCCGTGCATGCAACTGATGAAAATCACCCCGGAGCTGCGGTCCCAACGGACGTGCCGCGCAGGTTCGTCTTAGTAGACATCGCCGAGATGGCCGTCGATACAGGCCAGCCGAGTAACGGATGCGAGCGCGCGAATACGCGGGCGAGGGCATCTAAGCTGGGTGGTTAAGCGAAGAGCTTTTACGGGCAGACTGCCTGTTTTGTGGCGCTTCGTCCCAGCTTGTAGGGACGGGCGCTTTTTTGGTGCCCAGAGGGCGTGCGCGCCCACGACATGAAAGGGGTACCGTGGCAAACGAGTACAAGCAGACGATGAATCTGCCCAAAACCGGATTTCCCATGCGTGCCGGTCTTTCCAAGTCCGAGCCCAAGCGACTCAAGGACTGGCAGGACAACAAGGTCTACGAGCAAGTTCTAAAGAAGAACGAGGGTCACAAGAAGTTCGTGCTGCACGACGGCCCTCCGTACGCCAACGGCCCGATCCACATCGGCCACGCCATGAACAAGATCTCCAAGGATATGATCAACCGTTACTGGATGATGCAGGGCTATGAGGTTCCCTATGTCCCCGGTTGGGACTGCCACGGTCAGCCGATCGAGCACAAGGTCGAGGAGAAGCTCGGCACCGAGAAGTTCAACCAGACCTCCACGGCTAAGATCCGCGAGCTTTGCAACAAGTTCGCTGTCGAGAACATCGAGCTCCAGAAGGCTGGCTTCCGTCGCCTTGGCGTGCTTGGCGACTGGGACAACCCGTATCTGACGCTCTATCACCAGCATGACGCCGCCGACATTGAGGTCTTCAAGGCCATGTTCGATAAGGGCATGATCTATCGCGGTCATAAGCCCGTCCACTGGTGCAAGCACTGCCACACCGCACTCGCCGAGGCTGAGATCGAGTACTCCGACGAGACGAGCCCGTCCATCTTCGTGCGCTTTGAGATGACCTCCAAGCCCGCCGGCCTCGAGAACTTCGACGGCCCGGTCGACTTTATCATCTGGACGACCACGCCGTGGACCATCCCCTCCGACCAGGCAGTTTCCCTCAAGCCCGGTGCCGCCTACGTCGCCGTTGAGCACGACGGCCGCGCCGAGGTCATGCTCGAGGACCTGGCTCCCAAGTGCTGCGAGGAGTTTGGCTGGGAGTACACCCCGGTCATGGTCGACGGCAAGCCCTATGTGGTTCCCGCCGAGACCTTCCACCACATTCACTACAAGCAGCCGATCTTTGACGGTGTCGAGGGCGTGGCGCTGCTGGCCGATTACGTCGGTGTCGACGACGGTACCGGTATCGTCCACAACTCGCCCGGCCACGGCGTCGACGACTACTTTGCCTGCCTCAAGGAGGGCATCACCGACATCTGCATGCCGGTCGATGACGACGGCAAGTTCTACACCGGCGAGGAGTTTGGTACCGGCGGCCCCTTCAGCGGCATGGACACCGATGAGGCAAACCCGCACATCATCGAGTTCCTGCGCGAGCGCGGCACCCTGGTCCTCGAGAAGAAGATCACGCACAGCTATCCGCACTGCTGGCGCTGCAAGCACCCGGTGCTCTTCCGTGCTACCGACCAGTGGTTTGTCTCGATGGACAAGACCGGTTTGCGCGAGCAGGCTGGCAAAGAGGTCCGCGAGAACGTCAAGTGGTATCCGGCTCACGCCGCCAACCGCATCGGCGCCATGGTCGAGCAGCGTCCCGACTGGTGCATCAGCCGTCAGCGCAACTGGGGCGTGCCCATCCCCAGCTACACTTGCGCCGACTGCGGCGAGAAGGTCATGAACGACGCCACGCTCGACGCCGTCATCAAGCTCTTCCACGAGAAGGGCTCCGACGCCTGGTTCACCGACGCTCCCGAGAGCTACCTAGGCGAGGCCTGCGTCTGCCCCAAGTGCGGCGGCCATCACCTCAAGGCCGATAAGGACATCCTCGACGTGTGGTGGGATTCTGGCGTGTCTTGGAAGGCCGTCTGTGAGTACCGTCCCGAGCTGGAGTATCCGGCGGATGTGTATCTCGAGGGCTCCGACCAGCACCGCGGTTGGTTCCAGAGCTCGCTGCTTACCTCGGTGGGTGCCAACGGTCACGCTCCGTACAAGGCAGTCGTCTCGCAGGGCTTCACGCTTGACGGCCAGGGCCGCAAGATGTCCAAGTCGCTCGGCAACGTCATCGACCCCAACAAGGTCTGCGACGAGATGGGCGCCGACATCATCCGCCTGTGGGTTGCCTCCGTCGACACCAGCTCCGACGTGTCCATCGACCACGAGATCCTTGCCCGTACGTCCGATGCCTACCGTCGTTTCCGCAACACGCTGCGCTTCCTGCTCTCCGAGCTCGAGGGCCAGTTTGAGCCCGAGACCGACGGCGTCGCCTTTGCCGACCTGCTGCCGCTCGACAAGCTCATGGTTGCCCGCCTGACCCAGGTTCAGGCCGAGGTCGACGATGCCTACGCCAGCTACGAGTTCCCGCGCGCCTACCGTGCGCTCTACGACTTCGTGGTTACCGAGCTCTCCAACGTGTACCTCGACGCCCTGAAGGATCGTCTGTACTGCGAGAAGCCCGGCTCGCTCGAGCGTCGCAGCGCCCAGACCGTGCTGGCCGAGCTCTTCTCGATGCTCATGCGCGACCTGCAGCCGATCCTGTCCTATACGGTCGACGAGGCCATGGCCTATGCGCCCGCCGGCTGCGTCGATCACCAGAAGTACGCCGCGCTGCTCGATTGGTACAAGTCGCCTATCACGGTCGACGAGGCCAATGAGTTTGAGGGCGTGCTCGAGGCTTCGCTCGAGCTCCGTAGCGCCGTGACCAAGGCCCTTGAGGATGCTCGCTCCGCCGGCACTTTCACTAAGAGCCAGCAGGTCCGCGTCAAGGCGGTCGTTCCCGCCGAGATGTACGCGCTGCTGACCGGTGACAAGGCTGTCGATCTGGCCGAGTTCTACATCGTCTCCGATGTTGAGCTGACCCAGGGCGAGGAGCTTTCCGTTGCTATCGAGGCTGCCGATGGCGAGTGCTGCGACCGTTGCTGGAACTACCGCACCACCGTTGGCGAGTACAACGGCCACGCACATATTTGCAAGCGCTGCGCCGACGCTTTGTAGGTTACGGCGTTCGTAGAACGCCGTAACCTACCGACGCTGCAAACGCCCCTAAGCGGCAATCTGACGTTCAATCGTCGGTCGCGTACCAAAGTACGCTTCCCTCCTCTTTCACGTCACCTTGCTCGCTTAGGGACGTTTTCGCTGTTGGTGACGATAACGCGGCATTTCCATTGCTGGAGCTAGAGGCTTTCTTTCGACTTGCGTTTTTAGTCGAAAGCTATTAAGCGACATTCCGTTATTCGGAATGTCGCTTTCGTTTTTAGCTGGTTATTTCGCTTGCGTTGGTGGATATGTCGTGCGTTCTGCGTATGGCAATATAAGATAGTTCTTTGTATTAAACGTAATTCGATGTTCTTGAGGGTAGGGGATTGATTTGGGTCGTGCTGGGGATATGACGCCGCCTTTGCGTTGGCGGTTAGGTGTTGCTGGTGGGGTAGCGCTCGTTGTGCTGCTTGTTGACCAGCTGACCAAGCTTGCGGTTCGTGCCGTGGGCGATGCGCTGCATATGACTGTTATCCCCGGTGTGATCGACTTTATGTTTGTCCGCAATATCGGTGCTGCCTTTAGCATGGGCGAGGGGCATGGCATCGCGTTTGCCGTGCTGGCGTTGGCGGTCATTATCGCTATTGCCGTGTACCTCGTTCGTGCACCCCAGCTCGCCCATCTTGAGGTTGTGGGCATGGCGATGGTTGCGGGCGGTGCTATCGGCAACGCTATCGATCGTTTGGCCTTTGGCTTCGTGACCGATTTTATTGCAACCACCTTCATCGACTTCCCCGTCTTCAATGTGGCCGATATCGGCATTACCTTGGGCGTCGTGCTCGCCCTCTTCGGCTACATGTTCTTGAGTCCCGCGGCCCGTGAGGTCGATGCGACCGCCGAGCTTAACGCCCGTGACGAGGCCCGCGCTAAGCGCAAGGCCCAGCAACGCGGGGAGCGTGCCCGCAAGATTCGCGAAAGGAACGAGCGCTAATGGCCGACATCCATATTCTTGTTGCCGACGATGCCGCTGGTCAGCGTCTTGACGCTTATCTGGGCGCCAATGACGGCTGCCCTACACGTTCTGCCTGCGCGCATCTGATTGAGGGCGGTGCCGTATGCGTCAATGGCGAGACCTGCCTGTCCAAAAAGTACGCCGTGCGAGCCGGCGATCGTATTTCGGTCGATTTGCCCGAGCCGCACGATCCCACCGATGTGATTCCCGAGGCCATCCCGCTCGACATTCGCTATGAGGACGATTATCTCATTGTGCTCTCCAAGCAGCGCGGCCTGGTGTGCCATCCCGCGCATGGTCATGAGAGCGGTACGCTCGCGAATGCCCTGGTCTATCACTGCGGTATCGACCATCTGGGCACCGTGCAGGGCGAGGACCGCCCCGGCATCGTGCATCGTTTGGATCGCGATACCTCGGGTCTCATGCTTGCGGCAAAGGACGACGACACCCAGCGCGCGCTCCAAAATCTCATCCGCACGCGTACGCTCGATCGTCGTTATATCACGCTCGTTCACGGTCATATCGCTATGGATGAGGGCACCATCAACACCGGCATTGCCCGTTCTACGCGTGACCGTGTCAAGATGGCGGTTTCGGACGATCCTTTCGCGCGCCAGGCCATTACGACCTTTAAGGTCCTCGAGCGCTTTGATTCCACGCGTTTTGACGACGGCTATACGCTCGTCGAGTGCCACCTGTTTACGGGCCGCACACATCAGATTCGCGTGCATATGCGCCATATCAACCACGCCTGTGTGGGTGATCCACTCTACGGCAAGTGCGATGCACGCGCCGATCAGGGGCTGACCAGGCAATTCCTTCATTCCTGGCGCGTCGCGTTCGACCATCCCGTTACGGGGGAGCGCATTGAGTGCCGCGACGAGCTGCCGTGGGACCTTGCGGCGGTTCTGGATGATTTGGCCCCGCGTTCGCTCGGCCGCACCGCTGCCGGCGACGAAATCGTCCCGCAGCTCGGTCTTCTCGAATCCTAACCAGTATTAGGTGGTTTCTTGAACTCGGTTAGCCTGCGGTAAGATATACGGTTGTTTACGTAACGCGTTCTCGGGAGCCTGCATGCTCGCCTTTTTACAAACCAACACACCCATCGTGATCTTCAACCAGATTGTCGTCACGCTGCTCACGGTCTGCTTTCTGTACCAGGTGGTCTTCTTTGTCATTGGCGCTCTTCGTGGCGAGGTCGCGCCTCCCAAGGCCAAAAAACTCCACCGCTATGCCTTCTTTATCGCGGCGCATAATGAGGAAGCCGTGATCGCCAACCTCGTACGCTCCATCAAGGACCAGGATTATCCGTCCGAGCTCATCGAGGTCTTTGTGGTCGCCGATGCCTGTACCGATAACACGGCACAGCTCGCGCGCGAGGCCGGTGCCATTGTTTACGAGCGCAACGACCTGGCCCGCAAGGGCAAGAGCTGGGTCATGGACTATGGTTTCGATCGCATTCTCAACGAGTATCCCGACACGTTTGAGGGCTACTTTATCTTCGATGCCGACAATGTTATCTCCCGCGATTACGTCTCCAAGATGAATGATGCCTTTGACCAGGGTTTCCATGTGGTCACGAGCTACCGCAACTCTAAGAACTTCGGCAGTTCGTGGATTTCGTCTGCCAACGCCACCTGGTATCTGCGTGAGGCCCGCTTCCTCAACAACGCGCGTAATATCTGCAAGACGTCCTGCGCTGTCTCGGGTTCGGGTTACCTTATTTCGGCGAGCGTGATCGAGGGCATGCACGGTTGGCAGTTCCATACGCTGACCGAGGATATCCAGTTCACCACGTTCTGCGCCATTCACGGCATTCGCATTGGCTATGCGCCGGCGGAGTTCTTTGATGAGCAGCCGGTGACGTTTAAGGCTTCCTGGAAGCAGCGTATGCGCTGGACTAAGGGCTTCTACCAGGTCTTTTTTACCTACGGCAAGCACCTGGTCAAATCGACGTTCCGCTATCATCGCTTTGCCGCATATGACATGTTTATGACCATCGCTCCGGGCATGCTGCTGTCCCTGATCTCCATGCTCGCCAACGCGACCTTCCTCATCGTGGGCGGGCTTTCGCACGGCTTCTTGGCCACCGAGGTCGAGATGCAAGCTTGTGCCGCTTCGCTCATCATGACCTTCGCGATGATGTACCAGACCTTCTTTATCCTGGCACTGCTCACGACCATCTTTGAGTACAAGCATATTCACTGCGCGCAAAAGTGGCGTTTGGTGACCAACCTGTTTACCTTCCCGATCTTTATGTTCAGCTATATCCCCATCACGGTGGCGGCCCTGTTCCTAAAGGTCGACTGGGTCCCGACGCAGCACGCCGTCAACGTTACCCTCGACGAGGTCATGCAAGGCGCCAAATAACCACCACCAAAACCACCACAAAGGGGACAGGCACCTTTGTGGTGGTTTTTGCTTTCGAGTAGCTGCCCAAGGAGGTGCACGATGCCCTACATCCCATTTTGGATTTGCATCTTTGCCGGTGCGTTGGTTGATGCCCGTGAGCGACGGTTTCCCAATGAGCTTGCCGGCGTGTGTGCGGTGGCGGCGTTGGCAGGCGTCTGGCTCGACAAGGGCGTTACCACGGCGCTTGACCACGCCGGTCTTGCGGTCTTCGTCTACCTTGCCCTTGTGCTCACTGAGTCGCTCTGGCGGCGCCTTCGCCACGCCCCCGGCATCGGCATGGGGGACGTCAAGGCGCTCTTCGCGCTTTGCACGCTTGACCCTCTGGGCGGCATCGTGGCATTTGCCGTCGCGCTCCTGGTCCTTGCCCTCTCCTGCCTCTTCACAAAATCGCGCTCCCTGCCATTGCTCCCGTTTTTGGTGCCGATTTTTGCCATAATCGAGGTCGTGGGCTGCACGTTGTAACCGATTGCGCATCCTTCTTAAGGAGCATGCCATGGCAACTAATCAAGAAACGGCCGTCATTAAGGCGCGCATGGACCGTATTCCCTCGGCGTTGTCGCCCGAGCTTGTCGAGCGCATTTCCGCCGACCGCGCCTCGGGTGTCGTTAATCCTTATCGATGCGGCGATGACCAGGTCATTCGTCGTATTGATCGCGCTGCCGACAAAGGCACGCTTATGCGTCCGGCGTTTATGCGTGATACCGAAAAGATTCTTCATCTTCCGGCGTACACGCGTTATGCAGGCAAAACGCAGGTCTTTAGCTTCCGTAGTAATGATGATCTGTCGCGCCGCGGATTGCACGTGCAGCTTGTCTCGCGCATTGCGCGCGATATCGGTCGCGCCCTGGGGCTCAACTGCGATCTGATCGAGGCGATTGGCTTAGGCCACGACTTGGGCCACACGCCCTTCGGTCATGCCGGTGAGCGATTCCTCAACGATATCTATCACGAGCGTACCGGCCGCTTCTTTTTTCATAACGTGCAGTCGGTTCGCGTGCTCGATGCGCTGTACGGTCGTAACGTGTCGCTCCAGACGCTCGACGGCGTCTTGTGCCATAACGGCGAGTACGAGCAACGCGTGTTTGAGCTTTCGGACATGGGTTCCTTTGACCAGTTCGACCGAACCGTCGAGGAATGCATTGCCACGGGTTATAGCGCAATAGAGCACCTGCGCCCCATGACACTCGAGGGCTGCGTGGTTCGCATCTCGGATATCCTTGCCTACGTTGGGCGCGATCGCCAAGACGCTATTGCGGCGGGCCTGCTGTCACCCGACGCCTTTGACGATGGCCTGGGCGGGGCATACAACAGCTGGATACTTACGCATGCCTCCATCGATATCGTTGAGCACAGCTATGGCAAGCCGCGCATCGAGATGAGCGAGGAGCTGTTTGAGGAAATCCGCCGAGCCAAGCGCGAGAACTACGTAAAGATTTATAGCAAGGGCGGCATTGAAGGCGACTCCGAAGCGGAACTGCGCGAGGCGTTCGAAAAGCTCTACGACCGTTGCCTGCAGGATATAAACGAAGGCGACGAGTCCTCTTACATCTTTAAGCATCACATTTCGCGCATTGAGCAGCAGCTTTCCTACTACGATCGCACCTATGCCTGGCAGGACGACAAGGATCAAGCGGTGGTGGATTACATCGCGAGCATGACGGACGGTTATTTCTGTGAGCTGACGAGCAAGCTGTTCCCGGGATTAAAGTTTCCGCACCGTACCTATATTAACGAACGGTAGTTCGTATATATTCGGTATACTTATTAGTGAAAAACGTTTTTGATTGATGCACGGGATGGCTATGGACGACCTTTTTTCTGCCTCGACGCGCGAGCGTTCCTTTAAAAATGCGCCGCTTGCGGTTCGCATGCGCCCCAATTCGCTCGACGAGTACGTGGGTCAGCAAAAGGCCGTGGGCAAGGGTTCGTGGCTGCGTGCGGCAATCGAGCATGATGTGCTATCGAGCGTGATTCTGTATGGGCCGGCCGGCACGGGCAAGACGACACTGGCCCACATTATCGCTAACCATACCAAGAGTGAGTTTGTCGAGGTCAGCGCCGTGACGGGCACCGTGAAGGACTTGCGTCGCGTGATTGACGAGGCAAAGACGCGCCTGAATACGTATGACCGCCGTACCATCTTGTTCATCGACGAGATTCACCGTTTTTCGAAGTCGCAGCAGGATGCGCTTTTGCATGCGGTTGAAAACCGTACCGTCATTATGATTGGCGCCACGACGGAGAATCCGTACTTCGAGGTCAACTCGGCGTTGCTCTCGCGCGGTCGCGTGGTAGAGCTTGAGCACCTGAAGGACGAGGATATCGCCACGCTGATTGAGCGTGCACTCGAGGCACCGCAGGGTCTGAGCGGCAAGTTCTCGGCCGATGAGGATACGGTTAAGACCATCTGCACGCTGGCCGCGGGTGATGCTCGCTCGGCGCTCACGACGCTCGAGCTTGCAAGCGAGATTGCCGTAACGCGTCCCGATACCGAGGGAACGCCAGCGCCGGCGGCGGGGGAGCGCTATCCCATCACCGTGGATGACGTGAAGATTGCCAACCCGCGTCGTGGCTTTTCGTACGACAAAAACGGTGACATGCACTATGACATTATCAGTGCGTTTATTAAGTCTATGCGCGGCAGCGACCCCGATGCCACGATCTATTGGCTTGCACGCATGATCGATGCTGGAGAGGACCCCAAGTTTATTGCTCGCCGTATTATGATCCATGCTTCCGAGGACGTCGGCAACGCCGATCCGCAGGCGCTTTTGGTGGCGCATGCCGCATTTAAATCTGCCGAGGTCATTGGCTATCCCGAATGTCGCATTAACCTGGCTCAGGCTGCGCTCTATGTGTGCTTGGCACCAAAATCCAACGCGTGCGAGGCTTCGATCGATGCGGCGCTGGCCGATATCCATTCAAGTGGACTGCGCGAGGTACCGAGTTATCTGCGCGACCGTCATCGCCCGGGCAGCGACGAATACGGTGTGTATAAATATCCGCATGATTATCCCGAAGGCTGGGTCGATCAGCGCTATTTGCCCGAGGGGCTGGAGCGCGGTGCGTTTTGGCAGCCTGCGGGCCGTGGCTGGGAAGAGTGGCGCGTAGAGCAAAGCGAGCGCGACCGTAGCGGCAGAGCGCCCAAGTAGGTCCTTGGGACCTCGCACATTCCCTTTGGGTATCTTTCCCCTTCTTTGGGGTACCATGAACAGCGTCTGTATTTCGATTCCTTCGGGAGGCTTGTATGAGTCCCATTCAAATCGCCCTGCTGCTGCTCGCCGTTGCCGGTGTGTGGGCTGTTATCGAGCTCGCGCTCACGCTGCGAAAGACCCGCACCGTCGTTGATTCGCTCGATAAGACCGTGAGCGACCTTAACAACACCATCGCCGAGGCACAGCCGGTGGTAGCAAAGCTCGATGGCGCTGTCGATGAGCTCACCCCCGCGTTGGCTCAGGTTGAGCCGCTCCTCAAGTCGAGCAAGACCGCCGTCGACGCCCTTACCTCCAATCTCGTAGAGGTCGAAGCTGTGGTTCGCGACATTTCCGAGGTTACGGGCAGCGTGGCCGAGGCCAGCAATGCCGTATCGAGCGTGACTGATTCTGCTGCTGGTGCCGTGCAGAAACTCTTTAACAAGGTGAAGGCTCCCGCGGCCGACGCCGAGCGCACGCTTTCCGCTGCCGCCGAAGCCGAGCAGCCGACCGAGCGTGTCCTGATTGACGAAGCCGGGGACGATGCCGCTGCTGGTGACGATGATGCACAGAAGCCTGCTGCTAAAGCAGCCCAGTATTACACCTACACGCCCGCCGAGACCTCCGAGGAGTCCTGCGATGAGTAGCGAAGCAACTTGCCCCATCACGCTGACTGTTGCCGGGGATCCGCGTCTGGCACGCCTCGTACGTATGACGGCCGCCAACGTTGGTGCGCTGTGCTCCATGTCCGTCGATCGCATCGAGGACATTCGTATGGCTGCCGAGGAAGCCTTTATCTTTGGCTGCACGGCCGTTGATTCCGATGACATTTCGATCAAATTCGACGTCGACGAATCGCATGTGGGCATGACCTTTACCTTTGGCGATCAGGCGACTGTCGATGAGGATGACCAGGCTGCCGTGTATGCCGAGCTCATTCTGACGAGCGTGTGCGATTCCTACGAAAAGACTGCGGCGCCCCTGACGCTTTCCCTCGACCTCAAGGCGGATATCTAATATGACCGAACGTTCCCGGAGCGGTAAGACCGCTTGGGACAAGGAGAAAACCCGCGAGCTGTTTCGTCGCTACAAAGAGACCGGTGATCCGGACGCACGTGAGCAGCTCGTCATGTCCCATATGAACCTGGTAAGGTTTCTTGCCAACAAATTTAAGAACCGCGGCGAGCCGCTCGACGACCTCATGCAGGTCGGCTATCTGGGTTTGCTCAAGGCTATCGACCGCTTTGACCCCGAGCGCGGACTCGAGTTCACGACGTTTGCCACGCCTACCATCCTGGGCGAGATTAAGCGTCACTTCCGTGATAAGGGCTGGAGCGTGCGCGTGCCGCGCCGTTTGCAGGAGCTTTCTGCCAAGGTTAACCAAGCTACCGACAAGCTCACTAACGAGCTGCAGCGCTCGCCTAAGGTTGAAGAAATCGCTGAGTACCTGGGTGTGACCGTCGACGAGGTGCTGGAGGCCATGGAATCGTCTTCGGCCTATACCTCGGTGCCCATCGAGGCTCCTGGCGCGTCCGATTCCGATGATGCCCCCTCGATTCTCGACCGCTATGCCGATGACGACAACGAGCTCGATTTTACCGATGACCGCCTGGTGATCGAGGAAGCCATCCGCGATTTCTCGCCGCGTGAGCGTGAGGTTATCGAGCTGCGCTTTGTGAAGGGCATGACCCAGATCGAGATCGCTAAGAAGTTGGGTATCTCGCAGGTGCAGGTTTCGCGCCTGCTGCGCCGTACCCTTAAGAAGATACAGGACAAGATCGACCCCGACGGAGTGATGGTTCGTTCATGATTGAGCACCCCCAACAAACCGACCGCACGCTGCGCGATACTCGTATTCTGACGCTTCGCATTTGGGCTGTCGTCGGCTGCATTGTCATCGCCGCCGTCATCTTTAACCTTATGGGTATCTTGGCGCCGGTTATCGAGTTTCTCGCTGTCGGTTCCATCATCGCTTTTGTGATGTCGCCGATCACTAACTGGCTCGAGCATCACGGCGTCGGTCGTGGCATCGGTTCGCTCATCGCGCTGATCGTGGTTGTGGCAGTGCTCGTCGGCGTCGTCTGCATCCTGTCCCCTATTTTGCTCGGTCAGATTAGGGAAGTCCTGAGCCGTCTGCCTGAGCAGCTTCGCGTTGCGGGCGGTGATCTCAACGAGATGATTTCGCACGCTAAGACGCTCAACAACACGCCGCTCAAGGAGTACTTGGACGATAATCTGTCCTCGCTGGTTACTGTGGCGTCCAAGTACGTATCGCAAATCGCCGCTGAGCTCGGTCGCGGCGTGTTCCCGCTGATCACCAACACGGCCTCGCAGCTGTTCGTAATCTTCCTGGGTTTGGTGCTTGCCTACTGGCTTGCCTGCGATTATCCCCGTATGCACCACGAGGTCTGTACCATCATCGGACAGGAAAAAGAGACCTCGTACCGCTTTATGGTCGCGATTCTTTCGCGCTCGGTCGGCGGTTATATGCGCGGCATGGTCGTGACGTCCATCTGCGGTGGCATCCTCGCCTTTATCGGCTTTACGCTCATTGGCCATCCCTACGCGGCACTCATGGCCATCTTTACCGGCATCATGCACTTGGTCCCGGTTGTCGGTCCCTGGGTAAGCGCGGCGATCGCCACGGTGCTCGGCTTTATGTTCAGCCCCATGCTGGCGTTGTGGACGCTCGTTGTGACCATGGTGGCTCAAAACGTCACCGATAACGTCATTTCCCCCAAGGTCATGCAGAGTTCGGTGCAGGTGCATCCCATCATGAGCCTGACGGCCCTCGTTATTGGTTCGGCACTTATGGGTCCCATCGGCATGGTCATCGCCATTCCGCTGTGCGCGGCCCTCAAGGGCATTTTCGTCTACTACTTTGAGAACGAGACCGGTCGCCAGCTCGTGGCATACGACGGCGCTGTATTTAAGGGCACGCCATATCGCGATGCCGAGGGCAACCCGGTCGCCGCCTACGACGCGCTTGGAGACGATACGTTCATTTACGAGTCCGAGCTCATCGGCAACGAGACCGCGCCCGAGGCCCAGGCGATGCCCAAGCCCGAGCTCGAGAATCCCTGGATCAAGCTCTCGGGCCTGCAGCCCGATGCGACGAGCTTTTTCAAGAATCCCTTCGCCAAGGACGATGACTCCAACTCGGACGACGATACCAAAACCGGCATCGACGGCTCCATGGACGATTCGGATTCCAAATAGGCACCGCTAGCGTTTCTTGAAGTTGTAAATGACAAGAAACGCGAGCAAAGCGATTGATAAGGGGCCGGCTACATAGAAAAAGAGAACGTCAATTGCGCGTAGAGTGTAATAGGCTTTATCGCCGGACATTACTGCATACAATACGTAGCCAAATGCTGGTTGGTTTGCGTACCAGCAGGAGAAAGCCAAAAGCGCTAAAAGTGCTACAACCAGAAGTGCATTCAGGACAAATCGTTTGCTTTTCATCGATCGCTCCTTCCGGGTGAATCTTATATGTAATTATACAGTAGCCTTTTTCAAAGCATCGCATACTCCTAAATAACGTGCACTTTCGCTGTAGGGTCGGCTTTATGTCGGCCCTCTTTTTTGCACTTGCGCGGCGGGATGGTAATATCGTTACGTTTGAACTGTTTCGATGTGAAACCGAGGAGATTCCCTCTATGAGTGCTGACTACCCGTCAATGACTACGGCCGAGATCCGCTCCAAGTTCCTCAACTTCTTTGAGGAGCGCGGTCTTAAGCTCTATCCTTCTTCGTCCCTTGTTCCCGACGACCCCTCGCTGCTGCTTGCCAACGCCGGCATGAACCAGTTTAAGGAGTACTACCAGGGCAAGAAGGCCATGAAGGAGATCGGCGCGATCTCCTGCCAGAAGTGTGTCCGCACCAACGACATCGACTGCATCGGCGAGGACGGCCGTCACCTCTCGTTCTTTGAGATGCTCGGCGACTTCTCCTTTGGCGGCGTCTCCAAGCAGCAGGCTTGCGCTTGGGCCTTCGAGCTTATCACCAAGGAGTTCAAGCTGCCGCTCGACCGCCTGTACTTCACCGTCTTTACCGAGGACGACGAGACCCACGACGTGTGGCGCTCCCTGGGCGTTGCCGAGGATCACATCTCGCGCCTTGGCGAGGACGACAACTTCTGGGCCGCTGGCCCCACCGGTCCCTGCGGTCCGTGCTCCGAGATCTACTTTGACATGGGCGAGGAGGTCGGCTGCGGTAGCCCCGACTGCAAGCCCGGCTGCGACTGTGACCGCTTCCTTGAGTTCTGGAACCTCGTGTTTACCCAGTACGACCGCCAGGAGGACGGCTCCATGCCGGAGCTGCCGCACCGCAACCTCGATACGGGCATGGGTCTGGAGCGCATGGCCGCCATCATGCAGCACAAGACCGCCAACTACGACGGCGATCTGATGCAGCACCTCATCAAGCTCGGTGAGAAGATCAGCGGCAAGACCTATGACGCCGACGATTACTCCGGCGCCAGCCGCTCGCTGCGCATCATCGCCGATCACTCCCGTGCCGTCGACTTTATGATCTCGGACGGCATCCTGCCCGGTAACGAGGGCCGCGAGTACGTCCTTCGCCGCCTGCTCCGCCGCGCCGTGTTCCACGGTCGCCTGCTGGGCATCGAGGGCGCCTTCCTGACCAAGTTCATCGACGAGGTCAACGCTCAGATGGGCGAGGCCTATCCCGAGCTGCTCAAGAACGTCGCACTCGTCAAGGGTATCGTCGCCTCTGAGGAGGAGCGCTTCTCCACGACGCTCGACAACGGCCGCGTCTACCTGGACGAGGCCCTGGCAGCGCTTGCCGATGGCGCCGTGCTCCCGGGTGATGTCGCCTTTAAGCTGCACGACACCTTTGGTTTCCCCATCGACCTGACCGTCGAGATTGCCGGCACTGCCGGCCACGACGTCGACATGGACGGCTTTACCGCTTGCATGGAGGACCAGAAGGCCCGTGCTCGCGCCAATGCTAAGGGCGACGCCTGGGGCAGCTTCAACGATGTGTGGGTCGAGCTTTCGGACAAGGTCGCTGCGACCGAGTTCGACGGCTACGACAACGACGTCATTGAGGGCGCCAAGGTTGTGGCCATCGTGCGCAACGGCGAGTCCGTCGAGTCCGCTGCGGCGGGCGAGGATGTTGAGGTTGTGCTCGACCGCACCCCGTTCTATGCCGAGATGGGCGGCCAGCAGGGCGATGCCGGCGAGCTTTCCGCCGAGGGCGTTGCGTTGACCGTTTCCGATACCAAGAACCACAACGGCCTGTATGCCCACGTTGCGCACGTCGCCGAGGGCACGCTGACCGTCGGTGCTACCGTGACCGCCGCGCTCGACGCCGAGCGCCGTGGCTTCCTGCGCCGCAACCACACCGCCACCCACCTGCTTGACGCCGCGCTTAAGCACGTCCTGGGCGAGCATGTCTCTCAGGCCGGCTCGCTGGTGACGCCCGAGCACCTGCGCTTTGGCTTCACGCACTTTGAGGCCCTGTCCTCCGAGCAGCTCAAGGCTGTTGAGGACCTGGTCAACCAGCAGATTTTTGCATCTAAGCCGGTCGTGACCCGCGTCATGGGCATCGACGAGGCCAAGGCCGCCGGCGCCGTCGCCCTGTTTGGCGAGAAGTATGGCGACGTCGTCCGCGTCGTTTCCGTGGGCGCCGAGGACCAGCCGTTCTCCCGCGAGCTCTGCGGTGGTACGCATGCTGCCAACACTGCCGAGATCGGCCTATTCAAGATTATCTCCGAGTCCTCCACGGGCTCGAACGTCCGCCGTATCGAGGCCGTTACCTCTAAGGGCGCCCTCGACTACATGGCCGACCGCCTGGCACTCGTTGACGCCGCTGCCGCTGCGCTCAAGTGCCGCGTTGACGAGGTTCCCGCTCGTGTGGAGAACCTGCAGGCCGAGCTGCGCGAGACGTCTAACAAGCTCAAGAAGGCGCTGACCGGTGGCTCCTCCGACGCTATCTCCAGCGCCATCGAGGGTGCCGTCGAGCTCGACGGCTATAAGCTCGTCGTCGCTGAGCTCCAGGGCCTTGAGGCCGCCGACCTGCGCAACGTTTGGGATACCGTGCACCAGAAGGTCGCCGGCCCCGTTGCCTGTGTTGTTGCCAGCGTGACCGAGAAGGGCACCCCGGCCCTGCTCGCCGCCGGCTCCGATGACGCCGTGAAGGCCGGTTTCCACGCCGGCAACGTGATCAAGCAGATCGCGGGTCTGGTCGATGGTCGCGGTGGCGGCCGTCCCAACATGGCCCAGGCCGGTGGCAAGAACGCTGCCGGTATCGCCGATGCCCTCGCGGCCGCCAAGACCGCGCTCGGCGCCTAAGTAGTCGCTGTGGTCGCGCTCGCGCTGGACATAGGGGAGACCAGGATCGGCATTGCCGTCTCGAGCCGTGATGGCAAGATGGCGATGCCTGTCAAGGTGCTTCCTGCTGCCGAGGTCACTGGCATGGCCAAGACGTTTCGCTACCTGGTCGAGGACTATGAGCCCGATATCCTGGTAAGCGGACGTCCCTTGACCATGGCCGGTGAGCCCGGCCCCCAGGCCGAGCGCGTTGCCGCCGTGGCCCAAAAGATTGCCGACGAGCTCGAACTTCCGCTGGAGTTTGAGGATGAGCGTCTGTCCTCGCAGGAGGCCAAGCGAATCCTGCGAGAGCAGGGGCTCAACGAAAAGCAGATGAGGGGCAAGATTGACATGATCGCAGCCAGCCTGTTCTTGCAGACATGGCTCGATCGTAAAAACGAGGAGGTTCAGCATGCCTAGCGCTTCCGATCCGCGCCAGCAGAATCGTACACGGCGGCCCGCGCCGCGTCCTGCTCAGCCTGGTCAGCGCCCGGCGCAGCCGACGCAGCGTTCGGGCCAGCCTACTCAGCGTGCTGCTCAACAGCCCGCCGCTCGTCCCGCGCAGCCTGCTGGCGGCGCTCGTTTTAAGCAACAGACTCCTGCCCAGCGCACGCAGGGACAAGCCCCGCAATCACGCTCCCACGCACATCATGCTCATGACTCGCACGGCGTTGCTCCGGCCACGCGCTCGAGCTATAACACGCACGCCCGCCGTGGTGCCCAAAAGAAAAGCTCCCCGGTGCCTATGATTATCGGTGGCGTCGTCGCCGTGCTTGCGCTTGTCGCGATCGTTTTCTTTGTCGTGCCGGCCGTCAAGGGCTTCTTTGGCGGTGAGGATGCGAAAGTCGCTGCTGGTCAGCAAGTTACTATCACGATTCCCGATGGCGCTTCGGGTGACACCATCGCTTCGATTCTCTCTGAGAACCATATCGTCGAAGATCCCAAGGATTATTACGCGGCGGTCAAAAAGCTCAACGCCGACATGTCGCTTAAGCCTGGCACCTACTCGTTCACCACGCTCATGGACGCGACCAAGGTCGTTCAGCAGCTCATGGAAGGCCCCAATGCGGGCTCCGATGCGCTGACTATCCCTGAGGGTCTGACGGTTGACCAGGTCGCCGACCGCGTGGCCAAGGCGTACGACAGCATTTCTAAGGAGGACTTCCTTAACCAGGCTAAGGCGAGCAATTATGTGAATGATTACGCTTTCCTTAAAGACGCCGCGAACGATTCGCTCGAGGGCTTCCTATTTCCCAAGACCTATTCACTGGGTAAGGACCCAAGCGCCGATGATGTGATTCGCGCCATGCTTGACCAGTTCAACGCCGAGTATAAGTCGCTTGACTTTGCCAGCTGCGAGGCCAAGATCAAGGAGCGCTATGGCGTGGAGATGTCCGATTACGACATCGTTAACCTTGCCTCGATCGTCGAGCGCGAGGGCCTCAACGCCGACCAGCGCGCGCATGTGGCCTCAGTCTTCTACAACCGTCTGGCGGGCAAGCTCGATGGCCTGCGCTACCTCAATAGCGACGCGACCATGATGTACGTCACCGGCGGCGAGGTTACCGCCGACGACCTGCAGAGTGATAGCCCCTATAACACCTATAAGCACGAGGGCCTCCCGCCCACGCCCATTTGCTCTCCGTCGCTCGAGGCGCTCAAGGCCACCCTTGAGCCGACCGACTCCGACGACCTGTATTTCTACATTACGCAGGACGAGGAGTATTTCTCGAAGACCTACGAAGAGCATCAACAGTCTTGGAATTGATCATGAGGATTTTTAGCCCCAAACGATATGTTGCCTCGGTCGATCGCATCGACCTCGATACCCTCTGGGCCGACGGCAAGCGCGCCATTCTGCTCGATCGCGACAACACCCTGGTGCCGCGTGATACCGAGCAGGTACCCGCTGCAGTTTCCGCCTGGCTCGAGGCCGCCCATGCTAAGGGCTTTAAGCTGTGCATGGTGTCCAACAACTGGCATCGCGACCAGGTCATGAGCTCAGCACGCGAGCTGGGGCTCGAGGCCATCAGCCATGCCATGAAGCCTGCACCGTTTGCTCTCAAGGCCGGTCTTAAGCGCTTGGGCGCCACGGCCGATGAGGCTGTGCTGATCGGTGACCAGCTGTACACGGACGTGTGGAGCGGTAACTTTGCCGGCGTCGACACGATCTTGGTAAAGCCACAGGCAACTCAGGACCTGTGGTATACGCAGATCTTCCGTATCTTTGAGCGCCGGGCCCTGCGCGACCTTCCCTGCGAGGAATAGGTTTCGTCATGTCCCAGCACACCAAGCACGGCTGCGACCATATCTTCTTTATCGGGTTTTTGGGTGCGGGCAAATCGACGCTCGCACGCAACGTGGGCACAATGTTCAAGCGTCGGTTTATTGATACCGACCGCCTTGTCGTGCGCCGTTGCGGCAAATCGGTAACCGAGATTTTTGAAACCGAGGGCGAGGAGCGCTTTCGCGAGCTCGAAACCTCGGCGCTCCGTTCGCTCCAAAGCGAGCGCAGCCTGCTGGTTTCGTGCGGTGGCGGCATTGTCGAGACGCCGGTCAATATCGAGCTCATGCACCAGATGGGTACCTGTGTGTACCTCGAGGGCGATTTTGAGGATTCGATGCGCCAGATCCGCCGCTCCGACACGCGTCCCGATTTCCGCTCGCCCGAGCACGCGGCGCTGCTCTTTGAGCATCGCCGTCCGTTGTATCTTCAAGCCGCCGATATTACCCTTGATATTCGCAACAAGTCCTTCGAGGACGTTTCCTACCTTTGTGCCGAGATGCTTTTGGAGCGTGGATTGCTATGATTCGCCGTCAACTCATCAATTTCCAAAACCGCAGTGTCGATGTTCGCGTCGGTCTTGGCGCATTTGAGGAACTGTCGCGCATGTTTGCCTCGGCTGTGGGCAAGCCTAAGCGCGCGATGGTGGTTTGGAACGACGCCACATCCGAGCGCTTTGGTGAGGTCGTCGAGCATGCGCTGGTCGACGCCGGTTTTGCCGTGTCGCTGCTCGCCCTTGAGGTTTCTCCTGCCGGTGCTACGCTGGCCGATGCCGATACCGTCTTTGGCGCCCTGTCGGCTAGCGGCATTACCTGCGACGATCTCGTTGTCGCTGTCGGCGACACGGCGACCTGCTCGGTCGTTTGCTGGTGTGCCAATCAGTGGTGCGGTCGCACCGAGTGCGCCTTGCTGCCGACGACGTTCGACGCCATGCTCACGGTCGCGACGACCATGAAGCCGCTCGTCGCCTCGTCGGCGAATGCACTTCCCGCTATCGCGTTCCGTCCCGAGCCGGGCTTGGTCGTGTGTGACCTCGACCTTGTTCGCGAAGCGGACCCCGAGGACCTCAAGCTCGGTTATGCGGTACTTGTTGGCACCATGCTTTCGAGCAGCAAGTCCCGTTGGAATCAGTTTACCGAGACCGTCCCCGAGATTCTCGCTGGCGAGGAAGTCGCGCTCGTCAATGCCGTTCAGTGGTCTCAGACTGCCCGCAAGGACGTACTGATGGCCACGAACCCGAGCGCCCGCCATGCGCTCGATTTTGGCAAGACGGGGGAGCGTACCCTGCGCGCCTGCTTTGGCGATGCCGCTTCGCAGGTCCCTGCCTGCCAGCTGTTGTCCGAAGGTATGCGCTTTGAGGCGCGCCTAGCACATGATGCCTGCTACTTCGATATCGATTACGTCTTTGAGGTCGATGACTGCTTGGAGGACTTTGGCATCGAGGAGCTTGGCTTCGACCTGGAGCCCACCGCGTTTATTGAGGAGTTCCGCAAGCAGCAGTTCGCTCGCTCAAACCGCAGTATGCTGCCGCTGCCCGCGGCACTTGGCGCCATTCGTCTAACGAGCGTTGAAGACGAGGTTCTTGAGCGCCATGCTCACGCCTACTTGGCTTCTCGCAAAGAACTTCTCTAAGTTTTATTGACATCCATCGTCTTTCGTATCATGTTGAGGTGCGGGTTTTCAATCGGTTGCGGATCGCGTGCGAATCCGTCTTTCGATCGGGACCCGTCCCGCTTTTATGAGGACAACAAGAAAGGAATCTGCATGTCTGAGTTTGCTGCCGGTCCTGCCGGTCGTATCGAGCGTGTCCGTGCCCTGATGGCCGAGCGCGGCTACGACGCCATCGTCGTGCGCGACGAGGCCAACCTCCGTTGGCTCACGGGCGTGAGGGGCGTCTTCGACTACACCTTCGAGTTCCCTCACGCCGCGTTTATTACGGCCGATCAGTGCCTGTTCCACACCGACTCGCGCTATCTCAACAGTTTTGAGGAGAACACGCCCGCCTGCAGCCCCTGGGTCTACGACATGGACGAGGGCACCATCCCCGGCTGGGTCGCCGGCAAGATTGCGGCCAACAAATGCCGTGTCTGCGCCGTCGAGGATGACATGCAGATTAACTTCTACCAGGGTATTCAGCGTGGTCTGGAGGACCGCTCCATTGCCTGCATGCTGCCGCTGATGCATGACGACATCCGCAAGATGCGTGCCATAAAGGATGCCGAGGAGATCGAGCTCATGCGCCATGCGCAGTCGATCACCGATGCCGCCTTCCAGCACATGCTCGGCTTTATTAAGCCCGGTATGACCGAGAAGCAGGTTCGCAACGAGCTCGAGAACTTTATGTTCGCCAATGGCGCCGACAGCCTGGCCTTCGGCTCCATCGTGGCGAGTGGCCCCAATACCGCCAACCCGCATGCCGTCCCAAGCGACCGCGTGATCGAGAAGGGCGACTTTGTCCTGATGGACTACGGCGCGGGCTACTGCGACTACCGCTCCGATATGACTCGTACCGTCGTGATGGGTGAGCCCACCCAGGAGCAGCTCGACCTGTACGCGCTCGTGCGCCGCACCCACGAGGAGTGCGTCGCCGCCATCCATCCGGGCGTCGAGGGCAACGACATTTTCAAGCTTTCCAAGAAGATCATCGGCGATGCCGGCTATGGCGATTACTACAACCACGGCCTGGGCCATGGTGTCGGTATCGACATCCACGAGCTGCCCAACTTCAACCGCAGCAAGAACATCATCGAGGTCGGCTCGGTTGTCACCATGGAGCCCGGCGTCTACCTGCCCGGCGTGGGCGGCGTGCGCCTGGAGGACTACGGCGTCGTCACCGAGAACGGCTATGAGCCCTTCACCAAGACCTCGCACGACCTGCACATTATCGATTGCTAGCCCATTTCGATAGATTTTTGGGGCGGGGCGTCCGAATCGATTCGGACGCCCCGCGTTCTCTTTTTATGCGCTCGCCGCAGGCGCCGTCTGCAAGTGTATAATTTCTGTCGTATGTAATTTGGACGCTTGTGCGTTCTGCCCATAACAAGAAAGGTCGCTATGCCTACCATTTCTACCGCCGACTTCAAGAACGGCCTCGGTCTCCGTATCAAGGACAAGGTCTACACCATCGTCGAGTTCCAGCATGTCAAGCCGGGCAAGGGCGGCGCGTTTGTGCGCTACAAGACCCGCGACATCAAGAGCGGCCGCGTCGTCGAGAACACCTGCAACGCCGGCACCAAGTTCGAGAGCGTCATGCTCACCACCCGTGAGTTCCAGTACCTCTACAACGATGGCACCGACTACATCTTCATGGACAACGAGTCCTATGAGCAGGTTCCCGTTCCCGAGGACATGGTGGGCGAGAACTCCAAGTGGCTGCGCGAGAACGACATCTGCCAGCTGCTCTTCGCCGACGATGAGCTCATGGGCGTGACCCCGCCGATGTTCATCGAGACCACCATCGTCCAGACCGACCCGGGCTTTAAGGGCGATACCGTCCAGGGTTCCACCAAGCCGGCCACGATCGACACCGGCGCTGTCATCCAGGTCCCCATGTACCTCAACGAGGGCGAGGTCATCAAGGTTGACACCCGCGACGGCAAGTTCGTCTCCCGCGTCTAGCAACCAACTCTTCTAGGAGGACTCATGCCCCAAGAAATCAAGATTGACGGCATCGGCATTTCGCCCGATGTTCTGACCGCCATCGTCTCGCGCGCCGTGTCCGATGTCGAGGGCATCGCCTCCGTTGGCGTCAAGGACCTTGCCACTAATCTTGTCTCCATGATGCTCTCGTCCAAGGCCCCGGCTTCCGAGCCGGCTGTCGAGGCCGAGGTCGTTGGCGACAAGCTCGCACTCACCGTGCGTGTCGTGGTGTTCTTTGGCTATCCGTTCAAGAAACTCGCCGAGGCCGTTCGCGCTGCCGTGGTCGCTGCCATCGATGCCCAGGTTGGCGTTGAGGTTGAGCGTGTTGACGTTTGCATCGACGGCCTCGTTTTCCCCAAGGAGTAACCTTTGAGCCTTAAGGTTTATCGCGGGCGTACGCTTGCCCGCAGTCAGGCGCTGCAGCTGCTGTTCCAGGCCGAGGCCACGGACAGCCCGCTCGAGCGCGTCCTCGTGGGTGATTTCCTGATCTCGAAGGGTCCCCTCGACCCCTATGCGCTGGAGCTGTGCCGCGGTGCCTACGAGCATATCGACCGCATCGACTGCGCTCTGCGCTCCGTTGCCAAGAACTGGGATCTTATGCGCATGCCCGGTGCCGACCGCAATCTGCTGCGTATCGCCGTTTACGAGATGCGTTTCCTCACCGACGAGGAGGTCTCGGACGCCATCGTGATCAACGAGGCCGTCGAGCTTGCCAAGGCCTATGGCACCGACCAGTCCGCGTCGTTCGTCAACGGCGTGCTGGGCAAGATCGCTCGCAGCGAGGAGCTGCCGGGCGAGGACCTATACCAGGAGCTGCTGGCCGAGGATCGCGCTCGCGAGGAGGCACAGGCTGCCGAGGCTGCCGCTAAGGTTGCGGTTGCCCAGGCTGAGGCTGGTGTGTTGGCCGAGGATGCGGACGCTGCTGAGGCCGTCGAGGCCGACTCCGTCGAGGAGTAGCCATGCCAGAGGGTTCTGTCCGTAACTTTGATGAGATTTCGGACCGTCTGGATCAGATCATCGCTACCGTTCGCTCCAAGGATACCTCCTTGGAGCGTTCGCTCGATTTGTTTGACGAAGCGATTGAGCTGGGCTCCCGCGCGGTCGATATGGTCGACAAGTTTGAGTTGACGCCGCGTGAGGCCGACAAGCTCGAGCAGGAATACGATGAGGATGCGGCAAACGAATCCCAGGATAGCTAGGCCGCATCTCCGGATACGAATGGTTGATGGCATTCATGAAACGCGTGCGTCTTGATGACGAACTGATTTCACAGGGCATCTGCGCCGATCGCGCGGATGCCCTTCGCACTCTTATGGCCGGCTTGGTCTCGAGTGGCGGTGAGCGCTTGACTTCGCCGGGCCTTAAGGTGATCCCGGGGCTGCCGCTGCATGTGAAGGGGCGCATTCCCTATGTTGGCCGCGGCGGTCTTAAGCTCGAAGGCGCGCTTGATGCGTTTGGCATCAATCCGACGGGCCTTGCCTGTCTGGATGTGGGCTGCTCTACCGGCGGCTTTACCGATTGTCTGCTCAAGCGCGGAGCTGCGACCGTTGTCTCGGTGGACGTGGGTCGCGCCCAGTTCGATTGGTCGTTGCGCCAGGACGATCGCGTGACGCTGCATGAGCGCACAAACGTGACGCAGCTGCCTGAGCTTGGCTATGCCGGCACTATCGACCTGGCTGTGTGTGATGTCTCGTTTACCAGCATCGCGAACATTATCGATGCGGTACTGGCGTGCCTGGCGCCTACGGGTGCATTCTGCACGCTCGTAAAGCCGCAGTTTGAGGCTCCGGCGGCGCTGGTGGGCGAGGGCGGCATTGTGACCGATCCCGCCGTGCGCCGCGATACACTCGTGGCGGCGGTTGAACTCTTTGCTGCCAAGGGCCTGTTCCCGGTCGATGTGTGCGTGTCGCCCATTCATGGTGCCAAGGGCAACGTTGAGTTTTTCCTGTACGGCACGAGATTTGACCCCGGCGATCGCTCGCAAGACGAGCTGCAATCCCAGGTATCGGTTATGAGCGAGAAAGCTGCAACGCTATGAAGGTCTTTCTGGTTCCCAATTACTACAAGCAAGAGGCGGTCGAGAGCGGCCTGATGCTCGAGCTTTGGCTGACTCGCCAGGGCTATGAGGTCGCATGGGCTGCCGACCAGCGATCCAAGATTCAGAGCACGCCTGATATTGACGGCTCCGATCTGGTCATTACGCTCGGCGGCGACGGTACGTTGCTGCGCGCTGCCCGCATCCTCAACCATCGTGAGATTCCTATCCTCGGTCTTTCCTATGGTCACCTGGGCTTTCTAACTGCTGCGAGCCCCGAGGAGCGCGACATCCTGCAGGTCGTGAGCGACGCCCTGTCCGGTGAGCTGCACGTGAGCCGTCGCGCCACCATCGCCGCGGATATCGTGTCCGTGCGCGAAGACGGTACGAAGGATGTCGTGCGCACCTTCGCCCTCAACGACATGGCGCTTACCCGCGGTCCGCTGTCCGATATGGTCGAGTTCGACATCACGGTGTCCGGCCATCATATCGACCGTCTGCGTGGCGACGGCGTGGTCGTGTCCACGGCGACTGGTTCTACGGGTTACGCGCTCAGTGCCGGTGGCCCCATCGTGAGCCCCGACTATACGGGCATGGTCTGCGTACCCATTGCGCCGCACACCATTCAGGCTCGTGCCTTTTTGACCTCGCCGAGTGATGTCGTCGAAATCTTTATGTCCGATGATCGCCCGAGCGTTCCGGCGATCGCTATCGATGGACAGTTTATTACCTGCGATGGCACCGTTGAGAGCGTGGCGGTGCGCCGCGGGCCCGGAGATGTGTTGCTGCTGGATTACGGCCCCGAGAGCTTCTATAACTCGGTGAGCCGCGTATTCTACGGAGTCCGTCATGATCGATGAGCTGCAGGTTTATAACATTGCACTCATTCGCGAGGCGACGCTGGTGCCGAGTGCCGGCCTGACTGTCCTGACTGGCGAGACTGGCGCCGGCAAGACCGCGCTGCTCTCGGCCCTCAAGCTAATTTTGGGCGAGCGTGCGGATTCGTCGACGGTGCGCGAGGGCGAGGCACTGGCGAGCGTCGAGGCGCGACTCTTCGACGGGCCGCACGACACGGAGGGGTTCACCGTACAGCGCAGCCTTTCTGCCGAGGGCCGCAGCCGCGTGAAGATTGACGGTCGCATTGCCAGTGTGCGCGAGCTTTCGGAGCGCGTCGGCGTGATGATGGATCTGTGCGGCCAGCACGAGCACCAGCGCTTGCTCGATCCGGCGCATCACGTTGCGATGGTCGATGCCTGGGCGGGACGCTCTGCGCTCGAGGCGCTCGAGCACTACCGTGCTTGCTTTAAAGCCTCGCGCGCGGCTGCCAAGGAGGTCCGTCGCGTCGAGGAGGCCTCACGTGCGCGGGGGAGTCGCGTCGAGGAAGCGCGCTTTGCGCTCGAGCGCATCGGCGAGGTCGACCCCAAACCGGGCGAGTATGAGGAACTCGAGGAACTGCTGCCGCGCTCCGAACATGCCGAGGTACTGGTTGCCACAGCTAACGATGCCCATGCATCGCTTGCCTCCGAAGGGGGAGCGCTCGACGCCGTGAACAGCGCCGTGGCAGAACTTTCCCGAATGGCTACCGTCGATCGCAAACTGGGCGACATTGCCGATGCGCTTTCGGATGCCTGTATCTCACTTGAGGATTTCGCGAACGAGCTTCGTGCCTATCGCGATGGCGTCGCCTTCGACCCGCGCGAGCTCGCTCGCATGCGTGAGCGGTATTCCGACCTCAAGGGCCTGTTGCGTCAGTGGGGCCCCACCATGGACGATGTTTTTGCCATGCGCGATCGCTCGCAAGAGCTGCTGTCCCTGGTCGATGATGGCGATGAACAGATCAAAAAGGCGCGTGAGGCACTCGGGAGCGCTGAGCGCGAGTTGTTTGCCGCTGCCAAGGCACTTAAGCGCGCCCGCAATACGGCGGCCCCGCGCTTCTGTCACGAGGTTGGCCGCCAGATGGCTCGCCTGGAGATGGGCGGCGCCGAGCTCGTCTGGGAGTCGCGCGATCTTCCCCGTGCTGAGTGGACGCCCGTTGGTCCTTCGAGCTACGAGCTGCTATACCGCAGCGGTGCCGGTTTGACTCCACGTCCCCTGCGCCGCATTGCGTCGGGCGGCGAGCTCAGCCGCGTCATGTTGGCAAGTAAGGTTGTCCTCGGTAACGCGGACGGTGTCGATACGCTGGTGTTTGACGAGGTCGATGCTGGCGTCGGTGGCTCCACGGCGCGTGCGCTCGCGGGCGTGCTGGCAGATCTCGCCGCTACGCATCAGGTGATTGTCGTAACCCACTTGGCGCAGGTCGCCGTCATGGCTGACAAGCATTATGTCGTCAGCAAGGAACCGGGCGATGTTCCCCAGACGCATTTGGACGAGGTAACCGGCGAAGCGCGTACTGCCGAGATCGCCCGCATGTTGAGCGGCGATCAGACCGAGGCAAGCTTGGCCCACGCGAAGCAGATGCTCGAAGAAGCTCGAGGTTAGGTCGTATCAGCGGTGTTGGTGGGACAAAATAGACTGAAATTTTTGTCCCACTACGCGTTTTACTCAACGACCTTATCCGGCTGGATGAGCTCCTCGTAGTAGCTGATATGCTCACGCGCGTCTTCAATCTCGGGCAGCAGGAAGTTGTAGATGACTTCGATGATCATCGTGGCACTGATCTTGGAGAACGCAAAGTCGCCTGTCGTCAGCAGCGCTTCGTGGTTGACGGTATTAAAAGTGTAGTCTGCCAGGCGCGCGAGTGGGGATTTGCTGTCACTGCTGATGACGACTACGGTTGCGCCGCAGTTGCGAGCCGCTTTTGCCATGCGATTCAATCGGCGCGATTTGCCGGAGTTTGAGATAAGCACGATGACGTCACCCGGGCGTAACGTGAGCGCAAAGCCGATTGATGTCTCGCTAATGGTGCTCGCCATGCAGCGCAGGCCCAGCTGCGAAAACTTAAACGTCGCATCGAGCGCGACCGCGTTCGTATTGCCCACAGCCGCAAACTCAATAACCCCTGCATGCTTAAGGGCATGCACAACAGCCGCCAGCGTATCGTGGTCGATCCCGTCGATAGTCGCATTAAGCTCGCTCACCTTGGCAGCCAGGATGTTCTTGAGGCTCTGCTCCATATTGTCGAGTGAGACCTCGTCGGTCAGGCCCTCGTTGCGTTGGCTTTCCAAATCCCTCGCCAACGAAAACTGAAAGCTGCGGAAGCTGCCAAACCCAAGCTTGCGGCAGAAACGCGAAACGGTCGCCTCGGACGTGGTGGCGGCGCGCGAGAGCTGAGCGGCCGTGAGGCGTGGCGCCTCGGACTGGTGCTCCAATATATAGTCGACAATGCGCTGCTCGGACTCGCTGTATCCCTGATGGGTGCTAATGAGGGAAAGTGCGCTCTTGCTACTATCGGTCATGGATGGCTCCTGGTTGGCATGAAAATCTAATTTGATTCGCAATGCCATAGTATACGGGCATTTTCAATTACAAGATACACCTTGCCGTTTCAAGTGTTGATGGTAAACTTTCACTTACCGTTTACGGTTATGAAAGAACCTTTCACCGGAGATTTGCACCTTAGCTCTTCTCACGCGGACGGTAGGTTGGTATCTTTCAGTTGTGGAAAAACGCGCATCGAAGCGCGTGTAGGGGAGCGCCCGCGGGCGCTGTACTCAAGAAGGAGGGACACATGGCTAAGTTTGACATCATCGCCGCGACCGGTTGCCCGACCGGCATTGCGCATACCTTCATGGCGAAGGAGGCGCTGGAGAAGGCAGCTGCCGAGCGCGGTCTGACCATTAAGGTCGAGACTCATGGCCAGGTCGGTGTCGAGAACGAGCTCACCAAGAGTGAGATCGCTGGTGCCAAGGCCGTCGTCGTCGCAGCCGATAAGGATGTCCAGGCTGAGCGTTTCGCCGGTAAGCCCATGGTTTCCGTTGGTGTTTCCAAGGCCCTGTCCGTCGAGGCTGCCGGCAAGCTGATTGACCGCGCTCTCGCCGCCAAGGGCGACGACACGGTTGCGGCTGCTGCCGATGTCGAGGATGAGGTTGAGGAGAAGGAATCCATCGGCCACATCATCTATAAGCACCTTATGAACGGCGTCAGCCACATGCTGGTCTTCGTCGTTGCTGGTGGTGTTCTGACCGCCGTTTCGTTCCTGTGGGGCATCACGTCCTTCGATTCGACGGCTGCCGACTACAACAGCTTCGCCGCTATGCTCAAGATCATCGGCGGCATTGCCATGAACCTCATGGTTCCCGTGCTTTCCGCCTACATCGCCGAGTCCATCGGCAAGCGCCCGGCGCTCGTTCCCGGCTTTGTTGCCGGTATGATCGCCATCCAGGGCCTGCCCGTTAACGCCGATACACACATGATCGATGCTGGCGGCACGGGCGTGGGCTTCGGCTTCCTCGGCGGCATCGTCGGCGGCTTCCTCGCTGGTTATGTCATCTTGCTGCTCGAGAAGGTCTTTGCCGGTCTGCCCAAGAACCTGGACGGCCTCAAGGCCATCTTCCTGTACCCGCTGTTCTCGACTGCTATCGTCGGTCTGGTCATGCTCGGCATCTCCGGCCCCATGGCTGCCATCAACACCGCCATGATGGACTTCCTCAAGGGTCTGTCTGCCTCTGGCGCTGTTGTCCTGGGTCTTGCTATTGGTTGCATGTGCGCCTTTGACATGGGCGGCCCGGTCAACAAGGCTGCTTACGTCACCGGTACCGCCATGCTCACCGAGGCCCTGGCTGCCGGTGTCGGCACCGACACCTACAACTTCGGCACCAACTTCATGGCTGCCGTCTCTGCCGCCTGCATCGTTCCGCCGCTGATCACCACCTTCGCCGTCATCGTCGGCAAGAAGTACTTCAGCCAGGAGGATCATGACGCCGGTGTCGTCAACCTCATCCTTGGTTGCACCCACATCACCGAGGGCGCCATTCCGTTCATGACCAAGAACATCTGGCCCGTCATGCCCATCATGATGCTCGGTTCCTCCATCGCCTCGATCCTGACCATTATGTTCAACGTTCACGATCCGGCGCCCCACGGTGGCTTCCTGGTCCTGCCCGTTGTCGAGAACGGTCCGCTGTGGGTCCTCGCGATCCTCATCGGCGCTGTGGTCGGTGGCATCCTGTTCGTCGCTTTCAAGAAGTATGACTTCGAGAAGAGCCAGAAGGCCGCTCCTGCCGCTCCCGCTAAGCCGGTCGAGGCCCCCAAGGCCGCTGCCGTCGAGGCTCCCAAGGCCGAGGCTGCCGATTTCGTGAAGGTCGAGAACGTTTTTGTCGCCGAGAACTTCGCTTCTCGTGACGAGGCCCTGAGCTTTGTCTCCAACCAGGCTGTCAAGGCCGGTGTCGCTGACGACGCCGATGCCGTGATGAATGCCTTCCTGGCCCGCGAGGCCGAGGGCTCCACGGGCATGATGGAGGGCTTCGCTATTCCGCATGCCAAGTCCGATGCCATTACCGATGCCGCCGTCATTGTCGTCAAGGACGACTCTGGCGTGACCGGTTGGGACACCATGGACGGCGCTCCCGTCAACGTGGCTATCGCCCTGCTCATCCCCGGTGCCCAAGCTGGCACCACGCACCTCAAGATCCTGTCCAAGGTCGCCGAGGCGCTCATGGACGAGGGCTTCCGTGCCACTGTCAAGGGTTCCTCCGACGCCGCCGAGATCGCCAATACGATCAACGCCCGTCTGGTGTAATCCCGCAACGCGCGAATAATATCGCCTCTGTAACAAAGGGGGAGACCCTCTCCAGGGCCTCCCCCCTTTTTCTACCCCTCCCACAAGTTGCGGTGAAATAGGGACTGTTTAAACGATTCAACTCCAAATGCAGTCCCTATTTCACCGCAACTTAGAAGAAGGGGATAGCGCGGCCTGTCTATCGGATCGTCCGTGCGGATAAATATTCAGCCAGAATTCCGTTCTCACGATATTACTCTGGACCGACCGAGTTTCCGCAGCTCGCCTGCCTGGCGGGGCGGTTAAGTTTGTCGCGAGTTCCGC
>WGSI01000012.1:0-56115 GCA_014871745.1 Collinsella sp.
CTGCCGTGGGATTGAATCCCGCAGGAGCAGGCTTCTTCTCACCCGGGAGCACAAAAGTCAAAACGTCGTCCTTGTCCTCATCGGCCCATTCGCTTGCATAACGTGCAGCCCAATAGCCAACGGCACGGTGCTTGAGCATCTTGCCAAAGACCGTAAGGAACACCGTGACGAATGCAATCAGCACCAGGAACAATACGAGCGTGACACCACCGGCGGTAACAATCGCCTCGATACCCGTGGGGCGATAGTAATAGCCGTACGCGCCAATTCCGGCGATGGCACCAAAGACAGCTGTCAAGATCCACGTAATGGCGTTGGAAACCAGGCCCGTCAAAAACTCGGGAAGGAACGAAGCACAGAACAGCTTGGTCTTGTTGTGCTTAAACGCCGCCCAGACCTTATCGAGCGAAAACGCGCTCTCGACACGCCCGGTCACCGCAAAGTGCATCACGGCGATGTCGGCGAACATCTTAAAGAAGACACCCAGAATCGCCGAGGCAATTAGCGCCAGGACAAGCAGGCCAAGCGAGCCAAACAGCGCAGCCTCGAGCGCATAAGAGCCGTAATAAGAATACGAGCCCGCAGCGCCAATTACCACGCCCTCCACCAGCGAAAGCACTACACCGATAACGGGAATGGCAGCGATAACCTCGAGCACGACCGAAATAACGCTCGAAAAGACTCCGAGACCAAACGACGTGGAACGCATCAGCGGACGATCCATGCCGTCATCGATCTTAAGCGACAGATCGCGACCCCACTCGATGCCAAAGCCGGAACCGCACACGCTCGCAATGCAAGCTGCCAAAAAGCCGATGGCAGCCGCAATGCCGCCAATAACGGGAATAAACAACACGAGCACCGACACAACGCAAATCAGCGCCGGCAAAAACGCGATTTGGCATACACGCTGAAGCACACCCGGAGTCTTGGTCATATCTTGGAACGCCTGAGCCACACAGCCCTTTGGCGCATTCGCCACGGGCGGTTGCGGAACAAACTGCTGGGGCTGAGGCTGTCCCTGGGGAGCGGGGCCAGCGGCACCGGCATTAGGAGCACCACACACGCCGCAGAACTTGTCGTTATCGCCCATGGGGGCGCCACACTGCGAGCAGAACATAGAATCATCCCTTCGTATCTTGAACAAATCACTTGGATCGCAAACGATGTCTTTAGCATCATTATTGCCCAATGTGGGGTCAAATACTCAAAGATGACCGATTTGCAAGATACACGGCGCCAGCAGGCGGTTCGTTGAATACGTCTGCGCTAGTTCGTTCCGCGGAAACCCTTGCCGACGATCTCGGAGCTGTCGACGATCGTGATAAAGGCACCCGGATCGACTTCGCGCGCATAGCGGCGCAGTTGCACGGCCTCGCGACGGCTCAGCACGCTCATGATCACCGTCACACACTTGCCCGAGAAGGCACCGTAGCCCCGGCTGATGGTCGCCGTGCGGTTGAGATGCTTGACGATAAACTCCTCGACCTTAAGGGGTTCGGAGCAAATGACCGTGCAGACCTTACGAAGATGGATGCTCTCAATGGCTTTGTCGACCACAAGCGTCTTGGCAAACAGGCCGAGCACGCAATACAGACCGACACGCGGGCCATACAAAAAGGCCGCGATGGTCACGATGCCGATATCGACCAGTAGCAGGGCGCGGCCAATCTCGAGCGTCGTGCGGCGCTTGAGGATCATGGCAAGAATGTCCGTGCCACCCGTCGAGGCGCCGATGTCAAAGACAATAGCGCTGCCGAGCGCCGGCAAGATGACGGCAAAGCACAGGTCGAGCCACATATCACCCGTCAGAGAGACATCGGTCGGAATGAAGAGCTCAAACAGCGAGACGTAGGCGGACAGCGCAAACGAGGCGAAGACGCTCCAAAGAATCGCCTTGCGCTCCAAAAAGATAAAGCCCAAAACGACGAGAACCGCGTTGATAATCCACATAAAGACGCCGACGGGCAGAGTCGGGAACAGCGTGGACAGAATGACCGACATGCCCGAGGTGCCGCCAAAAGCAAAGTGATTAGGGGTTTTAAACGCAACGATGGCAAAGGCCGTAAGAATCAGACCCAGATTGAGCTCGGCAAAAAAGCGCGGGAAGCCTGGCTCCTGGCTGCGCTTTTGGCCGGCACGCTCGCCGCGCTCGATATCGGTGCGATCGACCACGCGCTCCATCGGCACCACGGGAGGACGATGCATCTCCTCGGCAGCACGCGATGCCGCCTCTGCCGCGGCGGCCTCAATCGCCCATGCCTTGCTTTCTGTTTCGTGCTCGTCGGCCATTACGGCAACCCCTCGTTAACAATTTGGAAACAATGCGCCCATTAGGGTAACGCGGAACGCGACGATTGCAACCCCTAGTTAGACGAGCGGTATGCCTACATCGGGGGGCATACAAATAACGGCCGGCCACGCTTTTGCTTGCGCGGTCGACCGTTTAACGTTTTCGCAGATAAAACCTGCCAAAACAAACTTGTCCCTTTTTGGAAGGTTACTCGTGCTGGCTGGTGCGGTGCTCGTACTCCTCGGGGGTGATGACGTCCTCGATGCGCAGGTTGACGCCCGCCACCTCAAGGCCGGTCATCGCGGCAAGGCGCTCGGTGACACGCGCCTTGACATCGTCGAAGATCGCGGGCGCATAGGCGCCGTACTCGATAATGACGGAGATGTTGACGACCACGCGATTGTCATCGGTGACCTCGACCGTCACGCCCTTGGTCAGATTCTCGGCACCAAACTGCTCCTGCACAAAGTGCATAAGGTTACCCTTCATGCCCAGAACGTGCGGAACCTCGCGGGTGGCCATGGCAACGATCTTCTCGATCACACCGTTGGAATAGGTCAGCGAGTCCTCGGACTCGTCCGCCTCCTCGTCGTCCTCATCCTCATCGGACTCGGCCTCGACGAGCGCCTCATCCTCGAGCGTTACGTCCTCGGCCTCGGCGACGACCGCCTCGTTCTCCTCGAGCTCGGTATCGGCCACATCGACCTTCGTATTAAAAGCCATGGTTCCTCCTTATGCCTGCCGCGGATGCGACAGTCGAATACATATTAGCGGCCACTAAACAGACGGCCGAAGAAGTTGACGATCCCGTTCTCGCCGTCGCGAATCTGGCCGATCACAGCGCCGATCAGCACGAAGAATGCAATGACAAGCGTATCCCACAGGCCGAGCGTGAGCACCAACACGGCGAGGATAAAGCCAGCGACGGCGCCGAGCGTGGTGTTGGGATGACGCACAGCATAGCTCCAGATGGCAGCGCCCGTACCCTTGATGAGACCCATAGCCTCGTCAAAATCCGCGGCCGCCGCGTCTTGTAACTCAGTTGCCTCTGCTTTGGAATCAACAGGTTCGTTCGCCGGCGTAGCGTTCTGGTCGATCGTCAGGCGCGGCGTGCGGGCGGTCTTGTCTTGATTGGTATCACTCACCGGAAACCTCCACGGTCTGGACGGTAGTCTTGGACGGCAAAAAACGGACGCGCGCGGTCGTGCCCGGCGTGCCGAGCATGGTGTCGCAGGCCTTCTCGATGCGCTGCTGCATCGAGGTGGCAAGAGCGGCAACGTCCTTGTCATCGAGCGCGATGGCCTCGACCTTAAAACGAACGCGCGACTCGTCGGAACCTTGAACGCGTGCCTCGATATGCTCAACCATCACGCGATCATCGCACTCTGCCGCGGCACGGGCGCACGAGGAAAGCGCCGCGAGCGTGACCTCGATATTGCGCTCCCCCGCCGGATGCACGCAGGACGGCTCGCGACGAGCAAACATCAGGCGGAAGAAGCTTACCAGCACGCCAATCGCCACAACTCCGCCGCATGCCGTCACGACAATGCGCGGCATGGGGTCGCGCATCAGCAGCATAAAGCGATACGTATACGGCCCCCAAAACTGGCAGACAAGCGTACCCAGCGCCACGATGGCGGCGGCAAGATACACGATCGCTAGGGCTCGTTTGAGTACGCGCACGTGGCGCTCCCTTCAAATCTCGGCTCTCGAAATGCAAAACGGTTCGCATCATTATAAAAGAGCCGGGTCCGGTGCTCTACGCACGCGGATCCGGCTCATCTATTCCACGAGGCTTGCATGCTCGCTTCATTATGCCCAGATATGCACGGCTTAACCCGTGCGGGCGCTACTCCTCCTCGAGGGCAGCGATGACCTCGTCGGTCATGTCCATGGTGCTGTAAACATCCTGGACGTCGTCGAGCTCCTCAAGACGGTCGATGAGGCGCTGAACCTTCTTGGCGTCGGCGCCGGAGACCTCGGTCGGGGTGGTCGGGACCATGGTGGTCTCGGAGCCCTTGACCTGGACGCCCTGCTCCTCGAGCGCCTTGGAGACAGCCATGACCTCGTTGGCAGTAGTCCAGACGATCCACTCCTCGCCGGCGTCCTCGTAGTCCTCGCCGCCGGCCTCGGCGATGGCCATCATGAACTCATCCTCGTCACCGGCAGCACCGTTGGCGATCATGGTCTCCTTCTTGGCGTTCTCGTCCAGGATCTCCTTGGCGACGACGATCTGGCCCTTGCGCTCAAACTGGAAGGCGACGGAGCCGGAGGTGCCCAGGTTGCCACCAGCGTGGGAGAAGGCGGAACGGACATCAGCAGCGGTACGGTTGCGGTTGTCGGTCAGGCAGTCGACGTAGACGGCGACACCGGCGGGACCGTAGCCCTCGTACACGATGTTCTCGTAGACGGCGGCGTCAGCACCCGAACCAAAAGCCTTGTCGATAGCGGACTTGATCTTGTCCTTAGGCATGGACTGAGCCTTGGCCTTGGCAACGGCAGCGGCGAGGCTGGCGTTGTTCTCGGGCAGCGGGTCGCCGCCGAGACGGGCAGCAACGGTAATGTTGCGGCTGAGCTTGGAGAAGAGGGCGGAACGCTTGGCGTCCTGCGCGCCCTTACGATGCTTGGTTGTGGCCCACTTAGAGTGTCCGGACATACGTGTCTCCTATCGGTTTCGACCTAAAGCCCAGCGCAGATGCTCGGGCAATATAAACAAACGTCGTTATGATATACCTACTGGCCTGCGAGATAAACCCCAAAATGAAGGCGTCGTGATGATGCCCCCCTTTGGTGCAAAGAAACCTGACCCCAATGCACCAAGTTAGGACCAGAGGAGATCGCTGCGGGTGATGGTGGCGCCGATGGCAAAGGGCATGCAGGCGATGACCGGATACAGATAGCGCATGTAGGTCGAGCCGTTGCAGGGACCGATCAGGCACACGGCGAGCACGCCCAGCAGCGGCACCCAGATCGCCAGCGCACGCCACGAATGACGACGTAGCAGATAGACCACCACGGCGATCATGATCCACACATAGGTGGCCGAGCTCATGGTGAGCGAAATAAACGGGATGCGCTGCACCGCCACACGGTACAGATTGATCAGGTGGTCGCACCAGCGCACTACGTTGCTATCGACCGGATGGAAGTCGAAGTACTTGAGGTTGTCGGGACGCGCCATGATCTCGGCACTACGCGCCGTGCTGTAGACCCAGGCATCGCGCGCGCTCGGATAAAAATAACCATAGTAGTTATTGATAAGCGCCGAAATATAGCACTCGGGATCCTTCTTAAACATCTGAGCCCATACCTCAAAATAGGCATCGATGTCCTCCTGCGAGGCGTACTCGTTAAAGCAGTTCTTGACGGCATCGGACTTGTCGGGGTTGTAGCGGCGGCCCAGGTTCTCGTACTTGAGTACACGATCGATCACGGCACGCTCTTCGTCGGTCACCGAACCGTCGCAAGGAGCTTCCACGATGGTGCCGTCCTCCTTAACCGTAGGGTTGACGCCCGAGTTAAGGCCGTCGTGCTTTTGGACGAAACGAGCCGTCTGTTGGAACGGAATCGAAAGGATTTCGCGCTTGGAACCAGGCGTGATGTCGTGCGCTGGCATAAAGACCTTGGTGAAGTACATATTAGAGGCAAGGCAGAGTGCAAGCACCGCAAGAACTCCCACCCAGCGGAAACGCGGGATGCCGCCCGAAGGCGCAGCACCAGCCTGCTTGGCTGCACGATGAGCCACATGCGCGTCCCATGCGCAAAACGCCGCCGCGATTACGCATGCCGCCAGGGGAAACACCAGGCCGCCGTTGCGCAGAAACGTGGAACCCATGGCGCCCAGAGTGAGCAGCAGCCAGTCATGTCGCGCAAAGAGCACGGGCCTCTGTTCGCCCGCACGCTCGGCATTGGCATCACGACGGGGCAAGCCACATGCCACGAGCTTGACGGTCTGTACCAGCAGCACCAAGAACGCGTCGGCAAAGAGCACGTCTTTGGTGAGCAACGCCGCGTAGTTAGAGAACATCGGCATAAACGCAAAGAACAGCAGGATCGCACCGCGAACCGGCAGGCTCACGCCCAATTTGCGCAGCGACGAAATGGAATAGGCCATGCAGGCAGCCGTGATGACAAATTGAGCGCAGGTGTAGATGGCAAGACCCGCGTTAGCGCTGTTGAACAGCGAAAGCCCCAGCTGAACGCACGAGCCGATAATGGCCGTGTGCACTACGGGATGATGCCCGTTGAGCAGCACGTTGGGGTTGAGTAGGCGCAGGTAGTCGCTCGTGCCGTTGGGATAGTTGAACCACTGGCGAATCTGCGCGCCCGTATCTCCCATAAAAAGGCCGGGCAGCGAAGCGATGAGCGTGGGCGTCCAGGCGATCATAAGCACCAGGAAGGGCCCGGCAAAGGGATGGACCGAGAGCACGGCGTGAGCCACACGCCATACGCGGCCAAAGTGCGCCTCGGAAAACGGAATGCGCCGAGAGCTCAGCCAATCTAGACACTCAAAGGCAAGGTAGAAGGCAACGACCGCCAAGAGCATCCAGCCCGCGCCGCCAATCCAGGCGCAGATGATGCGGGCTTTGTCGCCAAGGACAATCTCGGCCGAGTCGGTGAGATCGTAGCTGCGGCCGAACACCATGCAGATGGCGAAGAACAGCGACGGCAGAATGATCGATGGACGCCAGGTGTCGCCACGGCCAAAGAACACGTAGCGAAACGGCAAGGTGAGCAGGCAGGCAAGCGCAAGCAGCATGACCGCGTCGGTATGGCCGGCAAACGAGAGAAGCACCTCGTAGCACACGTACAGCATGCCCGAGGCTTTGGGGTCAATCGCCAAGACTGCGTTGCTCGACACCGGGGCGGGATCGATGGAAAACGCCGTGGTCGCCAACAGCGCGAGCAAAAATGCGATGAGCGTCTGCTTGGCGGGGTAGCGCTTAAACCAGACGATGCGGGCAGCGTCGCGCGCAGCCGTTGTGGAGAGGTCGGAATCCTTCACAGTCCAAAGAGCCTTTCTAGAAACCTGCAAAAAAGGGACAGGTTTATTTTGGCAGGTTTTATCTGGGGAAACGTTGCTGTTCTGTCATCGTTGCCCAGCAAACCACCACAAAGGTGCCTGTCCCCTTTGTGGTGGTCTTGGTTAGGCGTCGAGGTAGATGCGCTGGGGGCGATTGCGGTGTCGGGCGAAGATGATGAGCGCCAGGCCGGCGATCACGAGCGGCAGACTCAGCAGCTGGCCCATGGTGATGACGCCTCCCAGCAGATAACCCAGCTGGGCATCGGGCACGCGCACGAACTCAACGAGAAAGCGGACGATGCCGTACCCCATCACGAACACGCCCATAAACGTACCCTGGGGCAGCAGCGGCTTTTTGCGGCTGAGCACCTGCAGAATGCAAAAGAGCACGATGCCCTCAAGAAATGCCTCGTAGAGCTGGGAGGGGTGACGCGGCATATCGCCCGCAGTCCCGCCAAAAACCACACCCCAGGGCAGATCGGTCGGCTTGCCCCACAGCTCTCCGTTGACAAAGTTGGCACAACGGCCCAGGCACAAGGCCAGCGGCGCGCCTATGACGGCAAGGTCTGCCAAAGTCCATGCGTCGAGCTTATACATGCGGCACACGATGATGCCGCCGATAATGCCGCCCACCAGGCCGCCATGGAAGCTCATGCCGCCCTCGTTGGTGGCAAAGATCTCGAGCGGGTGCGCCCAGTAGTAGCCATCACCGTAAAAGACGACGTAGAACAGGCGGGCACCGATAATGAGGCCAAAGACCACGCCGACCACGACACTCGTCAGGTCGTCAATCGTGATGTTAAAGCCCCAGCGGCGCTGCGTGCGGTACATGACGACCGCCGTGAGCAGGGCGCCGACCACGTAGGCCAGGCCGTACCAGTAGATAGTGATGGGGCCCGCCGAGATCGCGACAGGATCAAGCATATGGTAGAAGTCGTTGAGCATGTCGACCCTCCTACTCCCTACATACAAATGCGGCCGCGGGCCTTGCGCTCGCAGCCGCATATTTGGGCGTAACGTCTATGCGGAGCGTACCGTCCGCAGCTTTCGCATCTTAGAACGGCGCGTACTCGTCGTACAGGTCGTCGGTCTCGCCGGAGGCATTGACCTGCTCGACACGGGTAACGCCGGGCACGTGCTCCTTGAGGATGCGCTCGATGCCCATGGACAGGGTCAGTGCGCTCATGGGGCAGCCGGCGCAGGCGCCCTGAAGCTCAAGCTGGACGACGCCCTCGTCGTCGACGCCCACATACTCCATATCGCCGCCGTCAGCCTGCAGGTTGGGGCGGATCTCCTCAAGAACCTTCTTAAGCAGCTCTTCGTTAACAGCCACGGGGGCTCCTTTCTCACAATAACGCGGGCACGCCCGCGAACAGAAGCTATGTTACTACAGCCATGTACCCGCTCACGAGCCGTCCATGCGCGCAGACGCGACTTTCACGAGTAGTCAATTTGGGACGGGGCTCTTTTGGCTGCCTTTTGTTGCCAGCTGGCGTTGACACGCGCTACTGCTGAGCCTGTCCCTCGGTGCCGATGTGAACATCGACGATAACCTGGCGGTAGCTAATGCCGCAGGAGTCGAGGATGCGGCGGCTGATGCGTCCATCATCAGTGTCGGCGTACTTGTTGTCCAGGTAGACAACCTCGCCCACGCCCACCTGCGCCAGGATCTTGGCACAGTCGTGGCACGGGAACAGCGTGACGTAGACCGTGGAACCCTCGAGATCCTTGAGCGAGCCACGGTAGTTGAGCACGGCGTTTGCCTCGGCATGGACCACGTAGTTGTGCTTGTCCTGCAGCGGGTCGTCGCTCGTACCCCACGGGAAAAAGTCGTCGTTGAGCGCCGAGGGCGTACCGTTGTAGCCCACCGAGAGGATGCGGTGGTTGGTGCTGGCGATGCACGCACCAACCTGCGTGTTGGGATCCTTGCTGCGGCGCTGCGCGGCGATGGCCACGCTCATAAAGAACTCGTCCCAGCTAATGACGTCCAGGCGCTTGCCTGACGAAGTTTGATGAAGATCGTCCGACATGGCAGACACCTCCGTAATCGCAATAGTTTGACCCATTGTAGCAGGTGAAAGGTGGGGGCGTTTGTCCCACCGGCGCCCTCACCTTTACACGCGGCGGGGCTTTTGGTTGATGTGGTAGAGCTCGGCGAGACCCCGCAGCGTCAGTGCGTCATCTACCGTCAGGCTGTGGCCGACCAACGCCGCGAGCGCCTCGGCATCGTCGCCGGTAATGACGATGGGCACGTCGCCCTCCCCCGCGGCCTTGGTCGCGCGCATCTCGGCAAGCACCATGTCGAGCATGCCGTCGATGCGGGCCACCTCGCCCAAGACCACGCCCGAGCGCATCGCCTCGCGCGTGTTACGACCGATGACATGCGTGGGTGCCGAGGGCTCAACCTGGGGTAGGCGCGCCGCAGCGGCCGAGAGCGAGCGGGCGCCAAGCGCCAGACCCGGTGCGATAACGCCGCCCACAAAGGTACCGCACGCGTCGATGACCTCGATATTGGTCGTGGTGCCCAGGTCGATCACGATGCACGGAGAGCCGTAGACGGCACGGGCCGCAACGGCGTCGGCGATGCGGTCGGGGCCGATCTCGGCCGGGTCGTCGTAGTGCACGGGCATGCCGGTCTTGAGGCCCGGCCCCACGGTGAGCACGCGTCCCGTGCAGGTACGGGAAAGTGCCGTCTTCCACGGGCGCTCGAGCGCCGGCACCACGCAGCTCAGCACGGCAGCCGTGGGCACAAGTGCGCCCGGCATGCCCGCTTCGGCTGCCAGCGCGGCCATGACTTGAGCGAGGCGCATACGCGCTTCGTCGGCCGTAATGCTCGACGGCGTCGTGATCTCGCACGTCGCAAGCGGGCATTCCTGCGCCGCGGCCGAATCCTCGGCAAATAGGCCAAAGCGAATGAACGTGTTGCCCACGTCGACCGTCAATATATATGTGCACCCATTAAGCATCATCGGCGCTCCTTTCGTCTGCCCAGCAGTATATCGCCTACCTAAACCAGTCATCCCAAAATGACTAGCTTGCGGCTATACTGGTGCGCGGTCGCGCGCGAGCTCACGCGGCGGCCCTTGGTAACCCGACTTCCCGCGCCGTATCCGTAGCGGCGCTCCCGGGGGAAGCGGATATACGCAAAGGAGTTCTATATGAGCAATCCCTCAAACCGCGCTTCGATGCGCGGGCAACTCACGCTGCGTGGCGTCGTCATCGGCGTCCTTGGCTGCGTGATCATCACGGCAAGCTCGGCCTACACCGCCCTCAAGATGGGCGCACTCCCCTGGCCGATCGTCTTCGCTGCCGTCATCTCGCTGTTCTTCCTTAAGCTCATGGGCAACGCCAGCCTCAACGAGGCCAACGTCACCCACACCATCATGTCCGCAGGCGCCATGGTCGCCGGCGGCCTGGCGTTTACCATCCCGGGCGCCTGGATGCTGGGCTATGCCGACCAGATCAGCTGGCTCGACATGTTTATCGTGGCGCTCGCCGGCACCATCCTGGGCCTGCTGGCCACCGCGCTCATCCACCGTCACTTTATCGTAGACGCCGCGCTTGAGTTCCCCACCGGCAACGCCGCAGCTCAGACCCTGCGCGCGACCGAGGCTGGCGGCAAAACCGGCAAACAGCTCTTTGGTTCCATGGCCATCGCCGGCATCTATAGCGTGCTGCGCGACGCCCTGGGCGTGGTGCCCAGCATGCTGTGCACGCTCAACATCCCCGGCGTGACCTTTGGCATCTACAACTCGCCCATGCTGCTCTCCGTCGGCTTCCTCGTGGGCTTCGCCCCCGTCGCCTTCTGGTTTGCCGGCGCGCTGCTGGGCAACTTTGGCATCATCGTGGGTGGCACCGCTGCCGGTCTGTTCGACGTTGTGACTGCGCAGGGCATTGTTAAGTCCCTGGGCATGGGCCTCATGATGGGCTTTGGCGTCGCCGTCGTCCTCAAGGACATCCTGCCACAGGTCGCCGGTATCGTCCGCGGTCTTGCCGCCGACAGCTCCACCGACACCGATGAGCAGTCGCTCATCTCGGGCTCGCTTAAGCTCGACGCCGGCATCATCGGCCTGGGCGCTGCCGCCATCGCCGTGATCATCGCCATCGTGCTTGACCTTGGCCCCGTTCCGGCCGTCATCGTGACGCTGTTCACTTTTGTCACCACCATCATGAGCGCACAGAGCTGCGGCCAGACGGGCATCGACCCCATGGAGATCTTCGGCCTCATCGTCATGCTCATCGTGGCTGCCTTCGCACAGATCGCTCAGGTCAAGCTGTTCTTTATCGCCGGCATCGTAGCCGTGGCGTGCGGCCTTGCGGGCGACGTCATGAACGACTTTAAGGCCGGCGCCGTGCTGGGCACCAACCCGCGTGCGCAGTGGATCGGCCAAGCCATCGGCGGCATCGTGGGCGCCCTGGTCGCCGCTGCCGTCATGGTCGCGCTTGTCACCGCCTATGGTCCGGATGCTTTCGGCCCCGACAAGAGCTTTGTGGCCGCGCAGGCAAGCGTCGTCGCCACCATGGTCTCGGGCATCCCGAGCGTGCCGTGGTTCGCAGGCGGCTTTATCGCCGGCATCGTCATGTACTGGCTCGGCATTCCGGCCATGATGATCGGCCTGGGCGTGTACCTGCCGTTCTACATGTCGCTCACGGCCTTCTTGGGCTCCTGCGCCAAGCTCGCCTACGACAAGTGGGCCGCACGCCGCGACGCCGCTGCCGGTCTTTCGGACGAGGAGAAGGCCTCCAAGGATGCCGCCTTCCAGGAGCAGGGCCTGGTCGTCGCCAGCGGTCTGCTCGGCGGCGAGTCCATCGTCGGCGTTATCCTGGCGTTTGTCTCTGTTGGTCTGAGCCTGCTGGGGTAGGCCGAACAACAACGCACCAGCGCAGAGCGCGGGGTCGGAATCAAACCGGCCCCGCGCTTTTTTGTCTATTTGACTCTTATGATCCTCACGGCGTTTTAGCCATGTCGATTGTCCTGACTTCCAGGTCAACAAACCTTGTCTGACACCTCGCCTAACGCGGTGTAGAGTAAAGACGACAGACGCAAGAAGCGGCTCAGAAGCTAAACGAGGTAAGCATGGAACTCGACAAACAACAGATCAAGCGGCTGCGCGAGCGTCATCATCGTCGTCACGGTATACGCCCTGCACACAGCGAGGCCATGGAGAATGCCACCCGTTTCCTTAAGCAGGCGTTCAACATACGCGAGGGACGCGCGCCCTATCACGTGATTCGCAAGCGCTTTGTAAACGGGGCGCGCCTGACTGGCTCGCACTTATGCATCCTGATCATTGCCATGTTGATCGCGAGCATCGGCCTCGATATCGACTCGGACATTGCCATCGTGGGCGCCATGCTCATCTGTCCGCTCATGGGCTCGGTCCTTGCCATGGCATACGGCATCGCCACGCTCGACCGCGAGATTGCCGTCGAGGCAATTGCCGGCCTCGCGCTGCAGATGGTCTTTTGTCTAATCACGTCCACGCTGTACTTTAAGCTCTCGCCCCTTGGCACCACCACGGCCGCCATCATCGACAACTCGACACCGACTGTGTGGGACCTTGCCGTCGCGCTCGCGGGCGGCTTTGCGGGCGGACTGGGCAACTCGCGCGACCAGGAACCCGCCACGCTCATCGCCGGCGTGGCCGTGGCGACCGCGCTCATGCCGCCCCTGTGCGCGGCGGGCTATGGCATCGCCATCGCGAGCGGGTCGCTGTTTCTCTCGGCCCTCTACGAGTTTGGCATCAACGTCGTCTTTATCGCGCTGGCGGCCGAAGCCGTACTACTTCTTTTGCGCGTGCCGCTCAAGCGCGACCTCAACGGCGACGGCATTGTGACCGCCGAGGAAAATGCCGAGGTCGATGAGCTGTCACACAAGGTGCGCCGCCGCATCATCGTGGGTACGGTGATCTTTGCCATCCCCTGCATCGTCATGACCGCGGGATCCATTGGCTCGGCACAGGCCGGCGTGCAGGACGGCTACGGCGTCACCGAAACCACGCGCGAGCTTGCCGCGGTGCTGCCGGGCTTTAAGGATTACACCGTTGCCGTCGAGACCTCGGCCACCGAAGGCGAGGAGGAGGGCCTTGTCGAGCGCGAGGTTGTCGCCCACGTGACGACAAGCGAGACGCTTGGGGCACACGACCGCCGTGTAGCCCGCAAGCTCATCGACCTCAATGTGCCCGAGCTCGATCGCGTGGAGTTTGATGTGCAGTAATACGCGACGTGGGATGGATGCGCGCAGCCGCGAGTCACGACATGGCGCAGACGTGACGCGGGCCACGAGCAAATAGCGGGGCGCGGTCCATGGCCGCGCTCCGCTCGCTGATTTATTGCCGTGAATCATCTGTCCGCATCGACATCGCCAGACTCCACTGTAAACGCCGGACCGGTACTCACCAGATAAAAACGGGTCACCCTGGTATCTCTAAATAGGTAGAGCAAGCCCTGATCGCGTCGGCGCGAAATATACGCCACGTGGACCGCACCGAATTCTTCGCCGTTTTCCTTCTTTAATATCAGGATGTTGGGGTCATCCGTACGCTTAAACTGCCCGTCTGTGCAGATTCCGTCTTGGTCGACCAGCTGCCATCGACAGTTGTCCTCCTCAAGAAAAGCCAGGGTTTCCCGACTTGTTTCGTCATCCCGATAGTAACCATCAATGGCAAAGCCTTCGGAAACGCATTCCTGCATATAGGATGTTTCTCGATTTATAGCAAACTGCCCTGCAGCGCCCAGGAGCACAGCCAGGCAGACCACTGCGAGGGCTATCGAGATAGTACGGCGGTTCATGTCAACCAGCCCGATACTTGTTTAACGGAGTGCAAAACATACTTGGTACCTCCGGTATCATGACGAACGTCACCTACGGCCTGCCGGCAATCATATGTTTACAACATCAAACCATATGGCAACCACTCGCGAGAGGAGTATCGGCGAACGGTGCATTTTTGCGTTCTATTGGCCAAACGTCAACGCGCGCTACGGCTCTTGCTCGACCTATTCAGATCTTGTCGCATACTACCGTAGATCCCCAACGCTTCCGCCCCCAAGAGATCATTTTTAGTACGTAAAGAAGCCCTCGCCCGAGCTTTCGCCCAGCTTGCCTTCGTCGAGCATCTGCTTGAGGACGGATGCCATGGCCTTAAAGTTGTAGGGCATCATCATCTTTTTGAGCAACGGGCTCACCAGGCCCGGCACCTTTTGGTACTGCATGACGATGTTGTACGCCGTCTGGATGCCCACGGTGTCGAATACGCGGAACGGACCCTTGGGGGCGCCGGTGCCACGCGTCCATGCGAGGTCGATGCTCTTGGGATCGCTCACGCCCGAGACATACAAGTCGAGGCCCGAAAGCAGCCATGGCACCAGCATGGAATTGAGCAGGTAGCCGTTCTTTTCCTTGTTGACGGGCAGGGCAAGCATGCGAATGTCGTTGGCGAAGTCGACGAGCTCGTCGAAGTAGCGCTTGTCGGTTTGGTCCTGCGCCATGACCTCGGTCATGTTGTTCTTCCAGATGGAGTTGGCAAAGTGCAGCGACAGGTACTTCTCGGGGCGGCCGGTGTACTTGGCAAAGGTGCTCGGCAGCAGCGTAGAGGAGTTCGTCACGACGACGGTCTTTTGTGGGAGAACCGGGGCGAGCTTTTTGTAGAAGTCGATCTTTGCCTGGGTGTCCTCGGCCATAGACTCGATGACCAGGTCGGCGTCGGCTACGGCCTTGGCAAGATCGAGCTCCAGCTTGAGCGTGGAGTAGGCACGCTCGACGGCGGCGAGTGCCGCCTCCTTGTCGAAGGGCTGGCCACTATCGGCGATACCGGCGCACCACTCGCCTGTGCCATCCGCCATGCCCTCGATTGCCGCGATGTACTCCTCGCGCACATGATCGATCTTGGGCTGAGTGCGGCCGATGCTGCCCTCGCTGCGCAGCCAGATCGTCACATCAAAGCCGCAGTAGGCAGCCTGAAAGGCAATCTGGCTTCCCAACACGCCGCCACCGGCAACACAAACGGTCTTGTAGCTCATGGAACGGTCCTCTCTTACGTAATTCCATAGATGTGTATTTATTCAACCGTAAGGATGACGCGCGATGGGGGTGGGTTCTATAAACGGACGGTATTTTGCCGCGAACGGCTACACCTGTTCATTATCTCAGGGTTTCGAGGGCGATTTTTTGTGCCACCGAGACGTCGTTTGCGGAAGTATGCGGCAAATTCCGGAACCCTTGAGCACACCCCGGTTTTCCGCCAATAAAACCACAGGTACAGGGCTTGGATATATCCGGTGTGCTCGGCCTATTCAGATTTTGCCGCATACTTCTGAAATCTGAGTTCGCAAAGGGCGATAGTCAGGGCGTTTGCGCAACATATGTCCAGCAAAAACGGGTGGTAGCCGGTACGGCTACCACCCGCTTGTCTCATATCCAGCCCATAGCAGACCGTCTACTTCTTAATGCCGCGTCCCAGACGCTTGGCGACCGACGCCACGACGTCCTCGCTGGCCGGTCCGCAGCTCGCGCAGCCGTCATGAGCACGCATCTGGCCGGTGACCTCGTCCATCGCGAGCGGCGCCACCTTCTCGAGCTTAAAGCCCTTGCCGGCGCGCATGTTTTCCTTGGCCACGCTGATCATGAGCTTAATGCGGTTGAGCTGGTTGACCTCAGATGCACCGGGGTCGTAGTCCACCGCAACGATGTTGCTCTCGGGATGCTGACGGCGCAGCTCCTTGATCACGGCCTTGCCCACCACGTGATTGGGCAGGCACGCGAAGGGCTGCGTGCAGATGATGTTGGGCGCGCCATGGTCGATTAGGTCGAGCATCTCGGCCGTGAGCAGCCAGCCCTCGCCCATGTTGTTGCACACCGAAAGCACCGTGCGGGCCTTGTCGGCCATGGTGCCGATGCGCTCGGGCGCCTCAAAGCGGCGGGACTTTTCGAGCATCTCTTCCACCGGCGTGCGCATCCAGTCCACCAGCTTAATGAGCGCCTGCATACCAGCGCGCGTAGTGGCAGAGCTTCCCAACTCGTCCTTCTGCAACTCAGCGTTGCTCATGGAGTACAGGAAGAAGTCGAGCAGGCCCGGTACTACGGCCTCGCAGCCCTCACGCTCGATGACATCGACCACGTGGTTGTTGGCCGTAGGGTGGAACTTGACCAGGATCTCGCCGACCACGCCCACGCGCGGCTTGGTGCCCTCGCCCACGAGCGGCATGGTGTCGAACGCGTGGATGGCCTCGCGGCACAGCTTGGTGTAGTTGTGGCGGTTGAACTTGGGCGCCAACTTGCGGGCGCGCGCCATATACTCCTCGTAGAGCGCGTTGGCAGCACCGGGCGTGGCCTCGTACGGACGGCAGCGGTAGAGCATCTGCATCATCACGTCGCCAAAGAGCACCGCGTACACGGCCTGCTTAAGCAGCGCCGGCGTAATCTTAAAGCCGGGGTTATCCTCGCCGAGCGCCACGGCCGAAAGCGAGATCACCGGAATCTCGGGGTGGCCGCTCTCGCGCAGGGCCTTGCGGATGAGCGCGATGTAGTTGGTGGCACGGCAACCGCCGCCGGTCTGGCTGATGACCACGGCCGTCTTGGACAGGTCGTACCGACCGCTCTCGATGGCCTCCATGATCTGGCCCGTCACCAGAATCGACGGATAGCAGATGTCGTTGTTCACATAGCGCAGGCCGGCCTCGACGGCGTCGTGGTCGGTCGAGGGCAGCAGCTCCAGGTTGTAGCCGGCACCGCGGAACACCTCTTTGACCAGGTCAAAGTGAATCGGCGCCATCTGCGGGCACAGGATGGTATAGCCCTCGTCGCGCATCTGCTCTGTAAAGGGCACCTTTGGCCACGCGGTCGAAGCACTCTCGCGCTGCGCCTCGAACGTGTACTTACGGCTCGCGAACGCGGGGGCATCCGTGGAAGGCGCCACCGGCGCAGCGTCGCCCTGCTCGTAGGCCTCGCCCGCGGCCGTGGCCACGGCCAGGCGCTCGGCCTCCTGGTCCTTGAGCGCCGCCATGAGCGAACGGATGCGGATGCGCGCGGCGCCCAGATTGGACACCTCGTCAATCTTGAGCACGGTGTAGATCTTGCCGCTGGCCTCCAGGATTTCCTGCACCTGATCGGTAGTCAGGGCGTCGAGACCGCAGCCGAAGGAGTTGAGCTGGATCAGGTCCAGATCGTTGCGCATCGTCACAAAACGGGCGACGGCGTACAGGCGGCTGTGGTACATCCACTGGTCGACGACGCGGATCGGGCGCTCGGGCTTCACGAGATGAGCGAGCGAATCCTCGGTAAAGACCGCAAAGCCAAAGCTCGAGATAAGCTCGGGCAGGGCGTGGTTGATCTCGGGGTCGTTGTGGTAGGGGCGGCCGGCGAGCACAATGCCATGGCCACCGTGGTCCTCGACCCACTTAAGGGCCTCCTCGCCCATGGTCTGGATGTCCTCGTGGAAACGCGCGTCAGCCTCAAAGGCAGCGTTGACGGCGGCATCGACCTCGGAGCGCGTGATCTTGGGTCCACGCACGCGACCGCGACCGGCTTGCGCATCGGCCACGCGGTCGACGGCGAGCACCTGGTACAGGCGGCGCTTGAGCTCGGTCTTGTCGTGATAGGGCACAAACGGGTACAGGAACTCGATGTTCTGCTCGCGAATCTCGTCGATATTGAGCGCCAGCGCCGTGGGGTAACTCATGACGATGGGGCAGTTATAGCAGTTGCCAGCCGTCGGATCCTCCTTGCGCTCCCAGCGCACGCACGGCATCCAGATAAAGTCGACGTCGCGGTCGATGAGGTTCATCACGTGGCCGTGGCTCATCTTGGCCGGGTAGCACACGCTCTCGGACGGCATGGACTCGATGCCCGCCTGGTAGGTCTTCTTGCTCGACTGGTCGGACAGCTGCACGCTAAAGCCCAGGCGCGTAAAGAATGCATGCCAGAAGGGGTAGTTCTCGTACATGTTGAGCGCGCGCGGGATGCCGACGGTGCCGCGCGGGGCCTCGTCGGGGCTCAGCACCTCGCGGTTAAAGAGCAGCTCGTTTTTCTTTTTGAAGAGGTTGGGGGCCTCGGTCTTCTGCTTTTTGTGGCCGGCACCCTTCTCGCAGCGGTTACCGGTAATGAAGCGCCTACCGCCGCCAAAGTCGTTGACGGTGAGCTGGCAGTTGTTAGAGCAACGGCCGCAGCGGACATGCTTTTGCGTCACGGTGAGGTGCGCGATGTCCTCGGCCGAAAGGATGGTCGAGGTGCCGTCGGCGCCGGCGCGATCGCGGGCGAGCAGGGCCGCACCGTAGGCGCCCATGCAGCCGGCGATGTCGGGACGCACGGCATGAACGCCGGTGAGCTGCTCAAACGCGCGCAGCGTGGCATCGGACATAAAGGTGCCGCCCTGAACGATAACCTGGCTGCCGATCTCCTTGGGGTCGCGCAGCTTAATGACCTTGAACAGGGCATTCTTGATGACGGAATAGGACAGGCCGGCCGCGATGTCGCCCACCGTGGCGCCTTCCTTTTGCGCCTGCTTAACGCGCGAGTTCATAAAGACCGTGCAGCGGCTGCCCAGGTCGACCGGGGCCTTGGCATGGATGGCCGCGTCGGCGAACGCGCGCACGTCCATGTTCATAGAGACGGCGAAGCTCTCGATAAAGCTACCGCAACCCGACGAGCAGGCCTCGTTGAGCATGATGTGCTCGATGACGCCGTCCTTGACGCGCAGGCACTTCATGTCCTGGCCGCCGATGTCCAGGATAAACTCGACGCCGGGCAGGAATGCTTTGGCGCCGCGCAGGTGCGCAACGGTCTCGATCTCGCCGGAATCGGCTTTGAGGGCCTCGATGAGCAGCGCCTCGCCGTAGCCCGTGGTGGTCACGTGGCCGATGGTGCAGCCGGCGGGGATGTGGTTGTAGAAATCGGCCATGATGACCTTGGCCGTGCCCAGGATGTCGCCGTTGTTGTTGCCGTACCAGGTGTGCAACAGCTGGCCGTCCTCGCCCACGAGCGCGGCCTTCATGGTGGTGGAGCCGGCGTCGATGCCGATGAACACGCGGCCGGTGTAGCCTTCGAGCTTGCCCTTGGGGACGACTTCCTGGTCGTGGCGGGTTTTGAACTCGGCAAAGTCCTCGTCGGTGGCAAAGAGCGGATCCAGGCGCTCGACCTCGGCACCCTGTGTGTCGCCCAGGGCATCGATGGCCTCGATGAGCTGCGGGAACGTACTGAGCTTATTGGACTCGTGCGCCATGGCGGCGCCGCTCGCCACAAACAGGTGGGCGTTTTGGGGCACGATACGGTGCTCCTCGTCCAGGTTGAGCGTGAGGTAGAAGCGGTGGCGCAGCTCGGAGAGGTACTGCAGCGGGCCGCCCAGGAAGGCGACGTTGCCGCGGATGGGACGGCCGCACGCCAGACCCGAGATGGTCTGGGTCACGACAGCCTGGAAGATGGAGGCGGCCACGTCCTCGGGGCGGGCGCCCTCGTTGAGCAGCGGCTGGACGTCGGTCTTGGCAAAAACGCCGCAGCGGCTGGCAATGGGATAGATGGTGGTGGCGTTGGCCGCGAGTTCGTTAAGGCCGCTGGCGTCAGTGTGCAGCAGAGTGGCCATCTGGTCGATGAACGCGCCAGTGCCGCCGGCGCAGGTGCCGTTCATGCGCTGCTCAATGCCATTATCGAAGTAGATGATCTTGGCGTCCTCGCCGCCCAGCTCGATAGCGACATCGGTGGCCGGGATGAGGGTCTCGACGGCACGCTTGCTGGCGATAACCTCCTGGACAAACTCCAGGTCGAGCCACTGGGACAGCAGCAGGCCACCCGAGCCGGTAATGGCGCAGGTCATCTGGGCCGTCGGCAGCACGGTCACAGCGCCCTCGAACAGGGCGCGGGCGCAGGCACGGACGTCGGTGTGGTGGCGCTGGTACTTGGCGTAGACAATCTGGTTGTCGTCGTTGAGCACGGCGAGCTTAACGGTGGTGGAGCCCACGTCGATGCCCAGGTGCAGGTTGCCGTGGGCGTTGCCGGGGTTGAAGATCGCGCCTTCGGGGGCGTGGGCGGCGGCTACGGGCTCAGCGGCGGTGGCGGGCTCGCTAGTGACGGACGCTTCCCCCGCCGCGTTCTTGGCATCGGCGACAGCCTCGACAACTTTCTCAGCAGCCGCGGTCGCGGCCTTCTGCGCGGCATCCACCACGGTGGGCGCGGCCTCGCGTGCGGCGGCGACCATGCGGTCCTTGATGCCCTCGACGAGTTTGCTCATTGTCTCTCCTCTTAGTTGTTGGACTCGACGGTTGCGGCGGTGTCGGCCGCGTCCTCGAGCTGCAAGTTCAATAGCTTCATGCCGTATTCCGGCACGTTGATATCGATGGGTTGGCCATACAGGTCACCAGGGCGCACAAAAGCGAGCACCGTCATAATGCGCGCCATGGCCTCGGGCGATTCGGTGAGCCCACGCTCAAACCAGCGCTGAATCATGCCGACCTCGGCACTCACGACGTAGGTGACGTAGTAGTCAAAGAACGTGCCCAGCGCTAGGCCCAAAATGCCCGTCTGCGCACGCGGTACCACAGCCTCACGCGCGGTGTCGATGATCCTTTTAATGAAGGCCTGGTCACCGCCCGGGCCCAGTAGCGCACCGATTAAGTCACGGTTGGCTGCAAGATAACGCAGCAACTCAACCGAACCGGGCGCCGGCTCGAGCTCATCGATGTTGTGATAGAGATCGGGCAGCTGAGCTGCAGTGATGAGCTCAATGCGCTCACGGATCTCAGCCAGCAAGCCGTCCTCGATTTGATTGATAAAGTCAGGGATATCGCGGTAGTGCGAATAGAACGTGCGGCGCGTAAGGCCGGCACGCTCGGTGAGCGACGCGACGTTAATGCGCGAAAGGTCACCGCTTTCGGCAAGCTCGCTGGCAAGTGCCTGGCGAAGGGCACGCTGCGAGCGAAGGGACCGGCGATCGCATTTCTCGAGCTGGGACAAGCGTCCTCCTTGTTACTCAGCCTGTGCGCTATTGCACAGTGCGAGTATTATTGCACACCGTGTGTATCAACACGTAAAGGCAATATTTGGGATGTGACAGGGACTGCCTCTTTGTCACATCGAGTCGCTGCTTGGTCCCGTTAATGGGACCAACAATCGCTACACCCGTTACATCATGCCGGTAACAATCGATAAGGAGGCCGACATGAACAACCAGGCAAGCGATGGCATCACCGATGCCGGCAAAGACCTCGTCCTCAGCTGCATCAAAAGCCAAGAGCTGCGAGACCACATGCGCAAATACTTATACTGGCCGGCGCCAATCATCGCCGGGTCGCTCAAAACCCTCGACGAAAAACGTGCCATGCTCGAGCAACTCCGCAAGGAGGTTTCGCCGGAGCTGACCGAAGATATCGATTCTCATCTCGCCCAGCTCAACAGCGCACTCGATATGCTCCACAACATCGAGCGCGACCGCGGAATCCTCCTGTTATACGTTATGGTCTACAACGAGGAGGAGCGCGACGTCGATGCCCTTGACGGCCCCTTCCCCACCGCATCCTGGGAAGCCGCGCAAACGCTCATGAAGCACTACATCGAAGAGTATCCTGACGACGACTGGTCCGAATCGTACTGGAAGATCAATCTCTACACCTCGGAAGACCTGCACGAGCACCAAACGGCGCAGCCCTCCCTGACGTTTGCGGCAACTAGGGACGGCAAGCTTATATTCCTCCGTGATCTGCGCAATCACCGCACTCGCAAATCGCATGTCGAAAGCGTCTGGCGAAACGATAGCAGGCGGTTCTGCACGAACAACGAGCCTATCTACACGCCGTGGGTACCGGGCGACATCCTCAAAATCGACGGTCGCCCCTTCGACCACGGACCCCGCTTTGCCATTGTGCTCGAAAATGACTACGAGCACACGCTCCGGGGGCAGATCTGGTGCGCAGGGCCCAGTAGAGATCATGGTGTTAAGGAGGGTTCGCTTTCATCCGGCACCTTCAGCGACAGCCTCTTGGACCCCTTCATCCCCTCTGCCCTCTACACCGCCGAGCGCTACACCGGCGACCTGCCAGACGACTGCGCCTTTATGATCGAACTTTCGCAGAAGCTGCACGACAACCCTGACTACGGCAAGCAGTGGTCCGAAGGCTCGGTCGGGCACGATTGCCTGCAGCCGCACCGCAAGCCTACCAGCCAAAGCGAGCTGGATATTCGTCCGGACATCTTTGAGTTTTTGGACTCGCGCAGCATTAAGGAGCATCTTCAACGAATCAACTACGAGCTCACCACGCCCGTAGCGGCTTTTATCGTCGACCGCTCGCATAAAGCGACATTGCAGCAAAAGCTTGAAGGCTGGCAAAAGATCGTCGACACCATGCCCAATTGCACTATGAGCCGTAGAAATGACACGGTCAACATCCCGGACTTCCATGCCTTTCTGCGCAATGCCATCAGGCAGGAAAAACGAAAGCTCGCACACTTTAAAAGGACGGACGGTCAAAGCCTGTATTTCTTTGAGGACTACTCGTGGGACCGGCGCGACCGATGCGACCTTCTTTACGGCCCGTACAGCAGTTATCAAAAGTGCTTCGATGCCATCTGGAGAGAATTCGAAGGTGACAATCCAAAGGCGATCAAGATCACTCGCCGCCCCATCGACCCGGACGAAGACCACTATGCCGACGACATGGTCTTACTCAATGCGAACGGCGAAGTAATGTCTTGCGATTACCGGTTCGAGGGTGAGTGGGACGAGGCGGGCACCGCGAGCGATTTCGAGGACATGTGGTTCGATATCCCAACGCCCTTCCATGCCGGAGACATCGTCTGCAACCTCCAACGCCCCGACGAGCCGATGGTGCTGTTTGACCTGCAAACTTGGGGATCCGAACGAGTCGACAAAGAGCTTGCTTCCTCCGTCTACAAAGAGCGCCTCGTTCAAAAGGCCGACAAGCTATTGCGCTGGCACCGATATGACGGCGACACCAGCGACATGTACGCCTACGGGTGCCAAGTCTCATCCGCCTTGCATTTCCCCTTCTACATTGGGGAGCCTGAGGGCTTTCTTTTGGACATTGACTATTATCGTAAGCCGCTCAAGTCGGAGGAGCGAATCCTCTACGGCGTCAGGGCGTATATCAAAGGCGACCTAGCAGTTGACTCGCTCGCCGCGATGGCCAGCGCATGCGAGCTACAGGCGCTGGCGGAGAAAAAGGCGCGTGGCTTCGAGGACGCAGATAGCTGGCTCAAGGACCGCTACCCGGAGCTGTTCGATACGACGGCCGATCCCTTCTTAGAGGGAGGTTGCGCCAGTTACGCTTAGTTTTTGAAACGCCACTACCGATTGTCCATTCAACACGCAGCCACCCATGCACCAGTGGCGTTTCCAAAAATATGTTTGACGCGAGATTCATATCAGACCCGTTAATGGGACCACAAAGCACAACCTCTGATGGATGCTAACGGCAACGACCGAATTGGAGGTTGCTATGGACAGCCAAGCAGATACCGTGATCACCGATGCCGGCAGGGAGCTCGTTTGCAGTTGCATCAAGGACGATGAGCTGCGTGCTCATATGTTCAAGCACATGGGAATGGCAGATGGCTCCCTCTGTAAAATCATCGGCGGCTCCCTCAAGACGCTCGACGAAAAACGGGCCATGCTCGAGCAGCTTCGCAAAGAGGTCTCATCGGATTACGCCGAGGCGATCGACTCCGGCCTCGAACAACTCGACACTGCACTCGATATGCTTTACAACGTTGACCGTGACCGCGGTATCTTGCTGGTCTCTGGCATGTTTTACAGTGAAGAGGAGCGCGGGCACGACACCTTTGATGGCCCCTTCCCCGTTGCCTCTTGGGATGCCGCTCAAACCCTTATGAAGCAATACGTCGATGACGACCCCGATGAAGATTGGTCCGAATCATTCTGGCAGATTAAGCTCTATACCGCCGAAGACTTACACGACCGCCCGCGCGCTCAAGCCTCGCTGATATTCGCCGCGACCATGGCTGGCGATTTGGTCTTTTTGAGCGACCGCCGGAATCAGCGGACTCCGCATCAAAGCATCGATCACTTGCCGTGGAACAAAAGCAAGCACTTCTGCGCCAATGGTGAGGTCTTCTACACCCCCTGGACCCCCGGCGATATCATCAAGATCGATAGTCGGCCCTTCGACCACGGCCCCCGTTTTGCCATCGTGCTCGAAGACGACTACGATAGTTCGTTCAAAGGCCAGGTTTGGTGCGCCTATCCGAGCAAAATCTACGGCGTTGAGGAGGGCAATCTCCGCTTGAGGGATTTCACGGATGGCTTCCTCGATGACTTCACACCCTCTGCGCTCTACACCGCCGAACGCTATATCGGCGACTTGCCCGATGATTGCTCCTTTATGCTCGAACTCTCGAAAAAGCTGCACGATGACCCCAGCTACGGCAAACAATGGTCGGACGGATCGGTCGTACACGATTGCCTGCAGCCATACCGCACATCGGCCGGCCCCAGTGCCAACGCTATACGTTCGGACATTCTCGAGTTTCTCGACTCGCCTGACATCAAGGAGCATTTGAGAGACATCGGCTACGAGTTCACCACGTCCGAGGCGGCATTTATTGTTGCCCGTTCGAACGAAAAGGCGCTACGGCAGAAGATCAAGGGCTGGCAAAAGATCATCAACAACATGCCCAATTGTGCGATGAACAGGCGATACGGCACGTTCAATATCCCCAACTTCCATGTCTTTCTTCGCGACGTCATCAGATGGGAGCGCAAGAAAATCGCCCGGTTCAAACAGCCTGGCAAGCACATGTATTTCTTTGAGGACAAGACGGGAAGTCCCCATGAGAGCGGGTGCAATTATGGCCCCTACACCAGCTACGAAAAATGTTTCGAGGCAATCTGGAATGAGCTTGAGGAGGAGAATCCTACCTCGATAGAAATAACGCGCCGCCCGATCGATCCGGACGAAGACTACTATGCCGCCGATAAGCTCATGCTCGACGCAAATGGCAAGGTCATGGATTGCCAGCTGCACTGCATCGACAAAGAACGCGAGGGCGAAGACCCCACTTTCGCTTTTGTGTTGATGTGGTTTGGCATCCCGACGCCGTTCCACGCCGGCGACATCATTTGTCGGCACGGCGACCCTAGCGACCCCATACTGCTTCTCAATATGCAGACATGGACCACGAAGCGGGTCATGGATGAGCTTCCGCCTTCCACCTACAGGGAATGCGCCAAAAAAGGGGCCGACGACTTGCTCAGACACCATCGGCAAAATGGCGATACGAGCGACATGTACGCCTACGGCTGTCAGATTGAATATCCCCTGGAGTACCCCGTCTATATCGGAGAGCCGAGTTGTTTTCTTCTCGATATGGAATACTGCCGTACCCCGCTCAAGCCGGAGGCGAGAATTCTGTACGGCGTGCGGGCATATCTCGACGGCAATCTGGGTCTTGACTCACTTATTGCGCTATCAAGTCTTTTCGAGCTGCAGGCGCTGGTCAAGAAAAAAGCCGAGCGGTTTGAAGGGGAAGACGGCGGGCTCAAGACCCGCTATCCGGAGCTGTTCGATGATGCGATAACCCCGCTGGAGCGATTCGAAACAAAGAGGAGCTAGCCATGGACATCTTAGATTTTGTGGACTCCCAGGACATTCGGGGGCACCTGCGCAGTATCGACTTCCAGCCCAGCACCATCGAGGCCGCCTATCTGGTTTGGTTTTCGAAGACCGCCACGCTCGATCAGAAATGCGAAGCTTGGCAGGAGATCGCCCGAACCATGCCCAATTGTTCGCTGGAGGCAACCCATGCCGGTCTTGGAAGGCCGGCCATCCCCGATTTCCATGCTTTTTTGCGCTGGACAATCGATTACAACAAGCGGTGCGTCGATGCGTTTGCGAGTGGGACGGGCTACGTTTATCAGTATGAAGAGGAGATTGTGCCCGACGGGCAACTTTGTGGGGCCTTCGGCGCGCCATTCAGCTGTTATGAGAAATGTGCCGAGGCGTTGCGCGGTGATGATGAACTGGCGAGCCGTCCAGAGGCACGCGTACGCATCACCCGGTGCCCGCTCGATGCCGACGAAGAACATCACCGGGAAGATTGGCTCATGGTAAACAGCAAAGGCGAGGCCCTTGCCGTATATTGCCCTTCAGCCGGCCCCGTTGAGAACGATTGGGAGATCGCATTCGAGTTCATCTGGGTCGATATCCCCACGCCGTTCCACACCGGCGATATCGTCTGGACGCCGCAAGGCAGTGCCCGTGAGCCGTTCACGTTGTTCGATCTGCCCACGTGGGACCGGACAAAGCTTGAGGCAGAGCTTCGGCAGGCAGACCGTTCTGACGAATGGCTTGATCATGTGCAGCAGCGCCTCGAGCACTATCGCCATGCAGGGGATATCAGCAACATGCGTGCCACTGGCTGCTCGATTACCTACAACGAGACGTTTCCCCTCTACATCGGCGAGCCAGACCCGCTTTACCTGAATCTTGAGTACTATCGCAAACCACTCGAAGACGAGCAGCGAATTTTAATCGCCGCCCAGGCCTACCTGCGCGGCGACCTGTATGTCGACTCACTCATCGCGTTTATCGACACCATAAGGATGGAGTCCAAGGCAAAACGCAACCTGGAAGAGCTACGTCTGGATCAGGCACCGCTCAAGGAAAAGTATCCGCAGCTATTTGAGTAGAGGCCGCCATGTCCGAATCTACGAGAAGCCACACCGGCAACCCGGAGACTATCGTGCACGAAGAAATAATCAACCTGATCGACTCTCCGGAGCTGCAAGAGCATTTGCTGCATAATCCGCAGCTACTGAGTGGCGACCATTACATGCAGATTGTCGGCGGAGCACCGGTTGAAATTACCCGCAAACGAGAGCTATTCGGCAGACTGGTTGCTGACGGGTGCAACTCGTCAGACGACACCCTCTACTGGCACTATCGGCAGATTTGCATCGACTACATCGATGACTGCTTGAACGCGCTAAAGGCCGTCGACGGAAACAAGAAAATGCTGCTTGTCAGCGAAATTAGCTTTATCGACAGCGAAGTTGGATCTGCGATCACGCATGGCCCCTTCCCCGTGGCATCGTGGGCGGACTCGATGGCGGCAATGAAGGCATATGCAGAAAAGTGGAGCGGGATGACAGACCTGTCGGCCTCGTATTGGATGATTGAGCTGTTCGACCTTGCTAACGACCCGAGCTGTTCGTATCCCTACGATGGCTTTTTGCAGCCGGACTACACCTACTACGCAAACGCCTCCGGCAAAATCCAATACCTCTGCAGGGAGGAAGAGGGCGAATGCGGCGAGGCGCTCGATTGCATTGTGGGTGGAATCTTTGGTCCGTGGTTTAAGGGGGCATATGTCGACCTGCCCACGCCGTACAAAAAGGGTGACATTCTTGAGTTCGACTGCCGACCATGGACGCCAGGACCTTGCTATTGCCTGGTAGCAAACTCGAAATTGGACTGTCTGTATCCCGATGGCGATGGGCAGATCAGATGTGGCTCTATCCCCTACGGCAGCTGCTTTGCCGGATGGGCACACACGAACCTGATACTGTCACCTGTGTTTAGAGCGAAGAAAGCAACGCAACCTTTGCCAGAAGAATACGCGGCCTTGCAAGCGATCGGGTTGGACCGGATAGATAACTTGCTAGAAGCGTGCACCGACAACAAAGAGGAGGAGCCTATTTGGCTGGATATATATCGGCATCGTGCTCGATGATGAATCATTTGGGCGGGGCTTCAAAGGCGGCACACAGTGACGACACCAGCTCTTCCGGCAACGCAGCATTCGCAGTACCCCACCGATGGAGGCCCGAGCCACGCGCGGCTCGGGGGGAGGCATACCAAGGTCATCCGCACCTCAGGCCAGAACCTTCGAGGCATTCTGCCAGAAAATAGCCTCGATATCCAAACGAGCAAATAGCCCTCGCCCAAAAGGTGGGACGAGGGCTATTTCATGCAATATTTGCTAGCACCCCTAATAATCGATTGAAGCCAAAGCCTGCTTTACACGCTTGCCGCTTGCACCCTTGAAGTAATACCAAATTAACCGGTCAACTTCACGGTAGCCAATTTCGCCATTCTGATTGTTTTCAGAGCGCCATTTATTGATACCCTCAAGAACAGCATCGTACAAGTTCCTATATTTGGTATATCCATCATCATCTTTTTTGTAATTCTCGATTGTGCTTACGAGTTCTTGCCCGCCCTTGCCCCGCTTAATCTTTTTCATCCTGCAACAGTCCCAGCTAGCCAGCTCCCCGCTCGCATAGTTATCCACAAAATATGGGAGAACACTGGCGACGACATTATCGTAAATGCAATACTTATCGCCCAACTCCAAATACTGACAAGTCCAATGGCAAAACTTTGTGGCAAACGAGAAATTAATCTTGTTAGCATCTGCCACATGAGCCTCATTCAGGTAGGTTGTCGAGGCATGCGAAATTTCGAAGACAAGCCGATCGTCGCCTACGCTTAATCGCTCCTTGAGATTCTCAATGCCGGCAATAATCTGAGACGTAAAAAGTACACCACCAGTTATTGTCTTTTTCTTTTCACCGTTATCAATCGTCTTTTTCTCTTCATCATCATCGGGCTCTGTCATCTCAACCGGTTTCAGATTTAGCTTTTTCATAAGGTCGTCGATTTTATGCAGGCCAACAGCAGTTAAACGGGTCGAGTTTTCATTGTCGATTTCGTAAACTGCTCTTCCTATACACGCCATTCGATGATCCGCGTTGCCAACAAACATGCCTTCGAATATTTTGCAAAGTTCATCTTTGTCCGTCTGGTTGTAATTCGAGTCGTTCTCAACCATGCCGTTGACAAAGGCAATGTTTTTATCCGTAAAAAGAGGCACGCCGTTCTGGTCCAGGTCAAACTGATATGGGTTAGCCGTTCGCTCCGCATCTTTCACGTAAGGCATCACCATTTTATTTACGCCATTGACCTCTTCCATCACCGGATTAAAAAACATTTCTTGACGACTCATGCGAACTCCTTCCCAGAGCTGTTCAGACATACCGCCGACAGAACGTAACGCCTAATATTGATGATAATTCTTGACCCGCCCAAGTTTCTCTTTGGCTGTTGAACGGCCACTTTCTGCTGGCAAACGCGCCGCTAGCCGAGCAGTTGTTATTGGTCATGACCTCAACCGAAGACTCGTGCGCAGGAAGGCTCCATGCCATCGGCACTCATGCGGACGAGGGCATCTGCGTTGCAATGAGTCTCGGCGAACGTTGCGTCGTCCTCTCTGCCCTCCGCCGCGAAGCAGCCTACCAGGATGGCGGATGTTGGGCTGAGCATGTTGCGTAAGTCGCGCAGGACAGCGTTTACCGGGCGGTTGTCATCGAGCATTTCGAGTCCGTCGATTACGACTACGATGTCCTTTAGCACTGCTCTGTTCCACGTTTGGTCGCCGAGCAACCAGCTCGTTAAAAGGTCCATGGTCATGTTGTCTTCGGCAAAGATGCCCAAGTTGCGCTGCTTGAGGCGCATCGTTGCTCGGATTCCCTCAACCTGTTGCTCCTCAAGATCTGCCGGCAGCTTGACGCCCATCTCAGCGCGAATAAGCCGGGCGATCGCGTCCTCTTCACGCTCCCGAATCGGCATGTAGAGCACGGCGCATTGCTCACTCAGGCGCAAGGCCGCATACGCCAGCACGTTCGAGACATCTTCATGCGCGCCGCCAATCACGCTGAGCTTACCCAGCCCAACGCCGCCACCTAGGGCATCATCGACCGGCATGCCGGTCTTCAACACTCGCGGGGCTTCAAGCACCGACGTCTCCATAACGCAATCGAGCCCAGAAATCAGCCGACTGTGAAACCCGCTGAGGTCAAAGCCCTCGTCATCACGCTCTTTGCGATTCCCACTACGCTGATTCGCGGGCGTCGGCGGCATCACACCTGGTAGGCCCAGCATCTCGCCCATGCTCACAGTGCGTCCAATTCGGTTGTCCCTGGAGTCCATCTTTCGCGTCATCACACCCCCCTAACGCCTGCCACGCTTGCCAGTAGCCTTAAAATTCCAAATCGGCTTGAGTTGGTGAATAACATCAACCGTCGGGTCCATGAGTCTCAGTACATCATCCGCAGGCTTATACGCTTCGGGCGACTCATCGAGCGTCGTCTCGCATGCGCTCGGACAGTAGATGCCGGCATCGCGCATCTCGTTAACGAACGACCTGGTATCGAGCGTTTGGAACGCTTTGGTGCGGCTCATCGCACGACCCGTCCCATGCGGCGCCGAGCAGTTCCAGTCCTCGTTTCCCTTGCCGCGCGCAATAACGGCACCGTCGCGCATGTTGAACGGAATCAGCACCATCTCGCCCGCATGAGCGCTAATAGCGCCCTTGCGAATCATGCCACTTTCAGAAATGTAGTTGTGCATGGTGGTAAAGCCGTCTCCGTCGAGTCGAATTCCCGTACGCTCAACAATCTGCGCGACAATCGCCTTGCGGTTCTGATTCGAGAAGCGCTGGCAGTTATGCATATCGACGAGATACTCGGCAGATAGATCTCCCACGAGATACTTAAGCTCGTCGGGGATATCTGCCGTGCACGTCTTCTGCGCCAGCGCCTGATGGTGCTCCGCCGTCTGCTTGCCCATGTTGCGCGAGCCGGTGTGCACGACCAGATATTGGCACCCATCCTCGTCCACGTCGAGTTCAATGAAGTGGTTGCCGCCGCCCAACGTACCCATAGAGCGCTCAACCTTGCGTTTGTCCTGAAGCCAATCGCGCGACTCCATGTCAAAGTCCGCGAGTACGCAGGCAGGATCGCGATGAAGGCCAAAGCCCGTGGGCACCGCGCGCTTCACATCGCGATTGAACTGAATGAGATCGTCGCGCGCAATGGTCTCCGCAAGCGGCACACAATACATCCCGCATCCGATGTCGACTCCCACCAGGTTGGGAATCACCTTGTCGCCCAAGTTTGCCGTAAAACCAATCACGCAGCCCTTGCCCTTATGGGCATCGGGCATGATGCGGATCTTGGCGCCTTCAAACGCCGGGCAGCTAGAGATCTCCTCGATCTGCTCCTTGGTTGAATCCTCAAGATTCTCGGCAAAGACTTTGATGTCTGCCATCGCATTTCTCCTGTTCTGATCCTTGTAAACCGGGACCGGCCCCAAGCCAATAGAGCGCATGTCACACCAGCCAGCCAAACCGCCGATTTCCGTTTAACCACCTTTCGCCCTATTCGAGCTCTTATTGCTGCGAATACTACGGTCGCGCGAGCTACAATGAGTCCCAATAACGGGTCTTGTTTTGTATCTTCGGCTGTTACCCTGCCGGCGAAAGGAGACAACGTGGCGAACAGACCAAATCAAAAGCTCAGGCTTCTGTTCCTGCTTAAAACCTTGATGGAAAAGACCGACAGCGCGCACGGGCTCACAACGCAGCAGATCATCGAGGAGCTCGCCTATCACGATCTCGAGGCCGAACGAAAGGCTATCTATCGCGATCTGCAAACGCTTCGCGACTTTGGGCTCGATGTTGACCAGCGTGGCGGCAAGGAATGGGCGCTGGTCTCACGCCCACTCGACCTGCAAGAGCTCATCATGCTTGTTGACGCCGTGCAGAGTTCGCCATTTTTGACCGATGAGTTGACCGACCACCTCATCGGCAAGCTGCAGAGCCTCGCCAGCCTGGGCGAACGCGAGCTGATGCACAAGCGCGTCGACGTGCCTTCGCGCGTAAAGATGCAAAACTCCGATGCTCTGCACAATATCGACTTGATTCAGCAGGCTATGCGCGAAAAACGCAAGATTCGGTTTCGTTACTTCCACTACGACGCCGCTAAGCAAAAGGCCCTTAATCATGACGGAAAGACCTACGAGCTCACACCCGTGCGCCTTATCTACTCCGACGAGCTTTATTACATGATTGGGTTTAGAGATAAATGGGCTAATGCCGGCTCGGGCCATCAGCCGTTCACGCCTTATCGCGTCGATCGTATGCTCGACGTTGCGGTGTCCGAAGAGTCCGCGACCAAAGATCCACGCATTGCCGGCTATGTGCTCGAAGATCACGTCTCTCCATCATTCGGCGTATATGCAGCCAACAAAACCACCATGGTGCTGGAACTCGACGACCGCGCGATGAATCCGCTCATCGACAAGTTCGGACTGGACGCCGTTGTGTTTGAAAACCAGGATGGGCGCCTGTTAGCAACTGTCAAAGCTCCGCTGTCGCCGCAGTTCTTTGGCTGGCTGCTGCAACTCAGCACCTTCATTAAGATCGTTCAGCCCCAGAGCGTCATCGATACGTATCTCAAATATCTCGACGACACTCGGGCACTTTACCAGGAAGACAGGTAATGTTACATGGCTACGACCCCCAAATTCGATAAATCGTTTGAGCGCCTGAACCCCGAACAGCGCGAGGCCGTCGAATGCCTAGATGGTCCGCTGCTCGTCATTGCCGGTCCCGGCACCGGCAAGACGCAGCTACTGAGCCTGCGCGCGGCGAACATCCTGGCCAACCGCGATGCCGCCCCGCGCAACATCCTCTGCCTCACCTATACCGAGGCGGGCGCGGAAGCCATGCGCAAACGCCTGATTGAGCTCATTGGGCGCGACGCCTACGGCATCGAAGTCAGCACGTTCCACGGATTTGCAAGCAGCATCAGGTCGCGCTATCCCGAGTACTTCATGCGTCCTTCGACCGACACGCTTGTTACCAGCCTGCACCAGCAAGAGATTTTTGATCGGTTGCTCAAATCGCTGCCCTTTGGATCGCCCTTGGGCGGAGGGTCGCCCGATATGCCCGCGCAAAACATCGGCAAGATGATTGGCTTTGTCTCCAAGATCAAACGCAGTGGCCTGGACTACGACACGCTGGGCGCCATCGCACAGCAGAATATCGACGCCGCTGCCTGGCTCACCGAGCATTCCGAGCTGCTTACGCTCGCCTGCGAAAGGGCAAGCGCCGCGTTGGCCGAACGCTTTGAGGAAGAGGTCGAGCGTGCCTGCGGCATGGCGCCCACATCGCTCACCCACCCGATCGAGTGCCCCGCCGGCACGTACGTGCCGTACATTCTTGAGTTGCGCGACACCGTTCGCCGCACCGAACTTATTGACGAGAAGGGAAAGTCGTCGGGATACACCAAGGTGCGCGATGCCTTCTTTGGAGGCAGCAACTCTCAGGGACGCACCTTTAAGATTGCGGAGCAGAGCGAGCGACTTAAGACCGCTTGCGACGTCGCGCGTAGCTACCAGAGCGAGCTTGACCAGCACCATCTCTACGATTACGACGATATGATCGGCGACTTTGTTAACGCCGTCGAACACAACGATGCGCTACGTCAAGTGCTCCAGGACACCTATACCTATATCCAGGTTGACGAGTTTCAGGACACCAACGGTGCCCAGATGCGCATCATCGAGCTGCTCTGCGACGGCGTTGATGCGCCCAATATCATGGCAGTCGGCGATGACGATCAGGCAATCATGCGTTTTCAAGGCGCCACGATCGAATGTGCTAACCAGTTTGCGGCCGAGTTTTCGCCCCGGAGCATCGTGCTCAAGACCAACTATCGCTCCACGCCCGCCATCGTTGAGCTTGGTCAAGCTATCGCACGCCAAATTGAATATCGCCTCGACGCCAGCTCGAATAAGTCAATCGAAGCCTCCAAGCCTCAGGGTGATCAGGTCGACTTTAGTGAGAACGTCTTCGGCGGCAAAGCCGAGGAATACGCCGCTGTCGCTGCGAGCATTAAGCAGCGGCTTGATGATCACTATCTCGATAAATGCGAAGATCCCAATGAAGGAATTGCAGTCATCTCTGCCAAGCACGCCGCCTTGCGCTCGCTGATTCCCTTCCTCGTTAAGGAGAAGGTACCTTTTTCGTATCGCGAGCGGCAGAATCTCTTTGCTTCCGAGCGTATGCAGACGATGCTGGCACTGTTGCGCTGCGTTACCGCGCTTGCTCGCGGGCAGAAGGAGCTCGCCTGTAGCTGTCTTCCGCAGATTGTCTGTGCCGCCGAGCTGGGCGGCGACCATCCATCGTCCGTGACGTTTGCGCTCAGCGCCAAGCGCGAACATCGCGGCGACTGGATGGCCGCCATGTGCGAGAGTAATAGCGCCCGCGTCAAAGAGCTGTACGACGACCTTATGCAGTGGGCGGCCGAGGCCGGCGCCTCCCCGGTCAGAGCGTTGCTCTTTAAGATTGCCAAACGCAGCCTTGACTATTATCAGGATCATAAGAAACAGGATCCGCTGGGCGCCGCCGAATTCAATGCCGGCATCCGCGCCCTACTCACCTTTGCTGAGGGTGAAATGGGCGACGCGCGCCGCATGGGACGCACGCTTCGCCTGCCCGATATTGTCGACAAACTCGACGCCGCGCAAAAGTTTGGCGTGAGCATCGACGCATCGATCGATCTTGGCACACCGGGAGCCGTTCGACTTACTAGCGCTCACAGCTCGAAAGGTCTGCAGTTCGATTGCGTCTACCTACTCGACGCCGACGACTCCACCTGGCACAAAGGTGCTGGCGGCATGAGTCTGTACCCGTCCAACCTGCTTATTCGCGACGAAAAGGATGACGACGATGCGCGCCGTCTGCTGTTTGTAGCCATCACACGCGCTAAGCGACACCTCGAGCTCTACCGCGCCGGAGGATCGGCGCTGCAGGAGCTCACGGGGCTTATCGACTCTTGCGAGGTTTCTGCCAAAGCGGACCAGCTCAGTGCCGCCATCGAAACCGAATGGCGCGACAACTACGTGTTTGATACGCCCGAGCTCCGTGCGCTTTTGGAGCCTCACACCGACGTAAAACACCTCTCTGCCACGGCACTCAACAACTTTGTGACGTACGAGCCTGGATGCGCAAATAGCCAGCACTTCCCCGAGAAGCAGATTGTGCGCCTACCCACTGCGCCCACGATTCAAACCGAATTCGGCACTATCGTTCACGCGATGTTCGAAGAAATCGTTAATCGGATGGCAACCGATGGCGCGGCGGCAATTGAGACAATTGAGGCCGAGTATCGCCAGCAGATTTCGTGGCTCGATTTTGCCCCCGAGGACGTCCATCGCTATTCGGACCGCTTCGAACGCATTTGTAATGCATTCGTCCCTTGGCTTGTCGAGCACGTACGTGGCTACCGTTGCATCACGGAAGCGAACATGCAGTGTCTAACTGCCGGTGGAACTCCACTCTTTGGTTTTCTTGACCTGCTCCTCGTTGACGATGCAGCTAAGACGGTGCAGATCGTCGACTACAAGACTGGCTTTGGCAAAGAAATCCCTGCAGGCTACCATCGTCAGCTCAAGTTTTACAAACTGCTGGTCGAAGCGTCACCCGAGTTTTATGGCTACACCGTCACCTCCATGGGCGACTACTATGTAGAACCCGACAAGACGACGGGCGAGCTCCGCCCGCCGTTCGCGACAACCGCCAACGCCGTTGACATTGCCGAACTCGAGCAGCTCATCGATGCCACATGGGCTCGCATTGAACACGGTGCTTGGGATACCAGCGCTTTTGAGCAGAGCGATGCCTATGAGCTTGCCATCGAGGAGCAGAAGGGCTGCCGCAAAAAAGCCGATAAAACCGAGGTCATGCAGCGCGCCTACGAGCACTGGCTAATTGAGAACTCTAGAATGTGACAAAGGCGCTGCCCCTTTGCCACATTATTCGATGACGGTGCGGGAGTTTTGCTTGCGCATGGTGGCGAGCATGTGTTTGGGGACGGCGTGGGCCATGCAGCTGCCGATAGTTGCGCTCGCGGCGGCCTTGGCTGCATCGCTTGCGTTTTTGGTCGCGTAGCTGTGGCGGAAGCGTTTGAGCATGGCAATGTCATTGCCGCCGTCGCCATAAACCGCGACCTCGTCCTCGGCAATACCGTAGTAGCCCGCCAGCCAGGCCACGCTCTCGCCCTTGTTGCACGCCACGTCCGTGATCTCAAACATCACCGGATCGAACGGCGCGTTGACAACGCGGTCCGAGCGCTCGGCAAGATATACCTTAAGGTCGCGCTCCAGCTCGGGCGAGGTCACGCGACAGTTGATCTTGCACACATCGTGGCGCAGGATGTCGCCGATCGACTGGTCGAAATACTGCTCCTCGTGGTACCCGCCACGCGCACGCATGCCGCGCATCACGATGCGCTTGATAGGGCTGTCCTTCTTAAAACCCGCCTGGTGCATCTCGAACGAACCGCTCGAAAACATGCCATCGGGCGTGGAGCAGTCAAAGCAAATGTCCGGGAACTCCTTGAGCAGTTCCTCGGTGATCTGTGGGTCGATGGTCCAGGTCTTGAGCACCTCGCCATGGCTATCACGCACGATGGAGCCGTTAGAGCAGCAGGCATCGAGCGCCAGCCCCGTAAAACCATGCTCGCCGATTGGCAACGTCGAGCGTCCGGTCGCGGGAACCACATGCAGACCAGCCTCGGTCAGCTCACGAATGGCACGGCGGATGGTCCCGTCTGCCTCGTGCAGGGCGTTCAGCAGCGTTCCGTCTAAGTCACTCGCAAACATCTTGATCATGGGCATGCCTCTCCTTCGTCTGCACGATATTGTAGACGAGAACGGGCGCGCCCCAAGAGAGGCGCACCCCGGAGCGGCGTGCCGCTGCCTCCACAAATTCACGGTGCCCCAGAGCGTTAAGACAATCGCCACAAGCAACTTTTCAGCCGATAAAACAGCGCCGTCGTCAACGTCAGCACCGCCAACATGCCTGCGAATACAATCGCCGGCGTCCATCGATCATATGCGAGCCCGTAAACCAATTGGCCAATAGGCGTTGCACAGGAAAGCGTCATATAAACGAGTGCCAGCACTTTTCCGCAGAGTTCCTTTGGCGCTGACCGCTGAACGAACGAAACGATTTCGACCGATGTAATGCTTGCCCACGCCATGACCCATGCCGAGCCGGCCGCAAGCGCGGCAAATGCTAATTCATCAGGACCGCTTAGTAGCGTGACAATAATCGGTACGACTCCAAAACAAATCATCGCAACATATCGACATATGCCCTTGAAGGAAAAACGATGTGGCCAAATACCGACCAAACCACTGCCGACAAGACCACCTAAGCCCATAGCCACCTCAATAATCCCAACAAAGGATGACCGCATTCCGAGATGCTTTGCAACAATAACGGGGACACCAATCGTTAACCCAACTAACGCAAGGTTCAAAATAGCCGCAAGCAAAAACACAACGAGCAATGATGCGTTTTGAAACAGGTACCGACTCGACTCCCGAAAATCGCTTCGGCATGTCGAGCAAGTTGCACTGCCCCCCATCCTTCCAGAAGGGGTATTTCGCTTGAGAGCGCCCCCGAACAGCAGGGCTGACATCGCAAACGTCAACGCCGCGGTTTCACATAGAGTATCGATACCAAAGCACCCATAGACTGCCGTCCCGACTACAGGCCCCAAGATATTACTCATCATGGTTATCTGCGAGACCAACGCAGTGGCACGCTCAACCTTTTCTTGGCCCGTCATGCGCACCGTTTCAATTTGAAGCATCGGTTTCAGCAGCGATTGGATGCCATATTGGACGCAAAGCGTTGCTGCCACGACAACCGCAAGAGGCAGCGAACGCTTCACGGGGATAAACAGCAGTGATGTAGCCATCAGAACAATGCCGAGTACCACAAGAACCCCGCGATGTCTTCCCCGATCCGCCAAAATCCCGCCAACCGGAGTCGCGAGCACGCCTGGTATGAACGCTATCGCCGCAACGGCGCCATATAACGTTGACGAGCCGCTGCAATCGAACAAGTAGAGCGGACACGCAAAGCACAGTGCTGACAACATTGAATACGCACACAGCTGTGCAACAAGAAGGCCAAATAGTCTGATAGATCGCACTGTTTTTGGCGCCAACGAAACGCTAATTCTTCGCATCCCAGCCATAAGCCTGCCCCCAAATACATACCGATAGTATGTATTTAATGACTTGAAAAGGGCAGCCGTGGCTACCCTCACGAATTAATTACATACCATTGGTATCTATATTACCACCCGACACGGTTCCATACGTCCCAAATCTGGGCCGTTGTCTGGAGCACTTCATTACCCAAATCAAGCCCCACCGCGGCCGCCATCTGCGCCAAGCATTGCGCGCGAGCGAGCATTCGGTCCTTGGATTCAAGCGGACGGAACAATGGCAGCAGCCAAAGATTCGCCAACAACGATACGGCCTCCGCCGCTTCGCGCGGGCATTCGCACGCAATGGAGCCGTCGGCGATGCCCTCCTCGATCACTGGCAAGAGACAGCCATCGGCCGACTCGTCAAACGAGCCCTGGTACTGCATCGCCAGTAGACGCGAACTTTTTGCCGGATCCGCCGCAGGATGCATGCGTGCCCATAGCTCAATTTGTGGAACGACGGACTCGGGCGCATACAGCCGCTTGAGCTTTTGGGCTCCGGTCATATTACCGATACCAAGCATTGAGCGACGGTGCTCAACAATCGGAGCCATTGCCCGATCAAATGCGGCGTTGAAAATCTCCTCTTTGCTCTTAAAGTGATGATAGACCGCACCCTTGGTCATGCCATCGAGGCGGTTGACGATATCTTGAATGCTCGTCCCCTCATAACCCTGTGCGCAGAATAGCTCCAGCGCCGCGTCGAGAATCTTCGTGACCGTCTCCTCGGGATATTTATTACGACCCATAATCCGTCCATCCGCAACGCAAGTCTTGTGCCTCATTGCAGCATTTTAACGTTGCGGATGGCAGGCGGTCGATTCTACACCGCGGCGGGGCCGTGTTCGCCGGTACGGATGCGGATGACTTCTTCGACCGGCTCGACCCAAATCTTGCCGTCTCCAACGGCACCGGTGCGAGCGGCGTTGCAGATGATGTCGACAATTCCGTCGACATGTTCATCGGCACAAATGAGCGTGAACTGCACCTTAGGAATCGTGTTGACAAGCAACTCGTTGCCGCGCACGTATTCCTTCCAGCCATGCTGTGCGCCGCAGCCCTGCACCTGGTTGATAGTCATGCCGCGAACATCGGCAGCAAACAGCGCATCTTTAAGAACCTCAAGCTTTTCCTGGCGCACGATAGCCGTGATCTTTTTCATAATGAATTCCTCTCAATAATCAACGTATCCCTTTACATGAGACGCGGGTTTCCCAGGTGCCGCAGATTGGGTTGAAAGAGGAGCGCCGCGTACTTTTGTACGCAAGCGACGGTTTGAAACCCAAGGTGCGGTGCCTGGGGAAGCCGCTAGTCAAGTCCCGAGAAGGAGGGATATGCGCTCTCGCCGTGTTGACTCACATCCAGACCCAGCGCCTCGTCGGCCTCGTCCACACGCAGGCTACCGTGGAACAGCGCCTTGACCACCGCGGCGATCACCAAGTCGAGCACCAGCACAATAACGACCGTCACCACAATGCCCAAGACCTGCGAGATGAGCAGCGACACGTCGCCCGTGTAGAACAGGCCGCCCTTACCGGTCCACGAGAGCTCCGGCACGCAGAACAGACCCGTGAGCACGCCGCCCAAGATGCCGCCGATGCCGTGGCAACCGAACGCGTCGAGCGCATCGTCGTAGCCGAACTTGGTCTTAAGATAGCTGATAGCCAGGTAGCAGACGGGAGACACGATCAGGCCCATGACCAGCGTCGCCCACGGCTCGACAAAGCCCGCGCCGGGCGTGATCACCACAAGGCCCGCAACCAGACCGGTGCTGGCACCCACCAGCGTGGGGCGACCGGTATGCACGCGCTCGACGGCAAGCCACGAGACCATGCCCGCCGCGCTGGCCGTCACGGTGTTGAGGATGGCGAGTGCCGCCACGGCGTCGGCCTTAAACTCGCTGCCGCCGTTAAAGCCAAACCAGCCAAACCAAAGCAGACCGGCGCCCAACGCCACAAACGGCACGTTATGCGGACGGTAGCTCACCATGCCAAAACCGCGACGACGGCCGAGCATTAAGCAGAGAATCAGGCCCGTCAGGCCGGACGAGATGTGCACTACGTCGCCGCCGGCAAAGTCGAGCGCTCCGATGATGTCGCCAATAAAGGAGCCATCGCCGCCCCAGACCATGTGGGCGAGCGGCGCATAGACCACGAGCAGCCAAATGCCCAGGAAGGCCGTCATGGCACCAAACTTAACGCGGCCGGCCAGGCTGCCCGTGACGATAGCAGCCGTAATCATGGCAAATGCCATCTGAAAGGCGATGTTGATGATCTGAGGATAGACGGCACCGTCCACAGCATTGCCCTCGGCCGCCTGCAGCACCTGGTTGAGCACCGGCAGGCACAGCAGCTGGTCAAGGCCTCCAATAAACGGGCTGGAACCGTCGCCGCCGTAGGCCAGCGACCAGCCGGCAACAATCCACAGCACACCAACCAGGCCAATGACGCCAAAGCACATGAGCATGGTGTTGATGACATTTTTGCGCCTGGACAGGCCGCCATAGAAAAACGCCAGACCCGGTGTCATTAAAAACACGAGCATGGTGCAGACGAGCATAAACGTTGTCGATCCTGTATCGTACATTCGCTCCCCCTTGATCGCATGAACGTTGTCGGCGCCCATAATGCGGCCGAGGGGCAACTGGTGTAGACCAGATACGGCGTTGTTAAACGCAGCGTTGTCGAATAGAAACGGTGCCGCAATCTTGGAAACGGCGCGGCAACGGACGCGAAACCAATGGGAAACGCGTAAATCGAGAGGCCATCTATGCCCGCATTTCAAATCAGCTATATGCAGAGGCAAGGCAGTCCCAAGGCAGACTCCGCATCAGATTCGTCTGTGATTCCCCTAGGGAAAACACGGTTAGGCGCTCTTTAGCGTGTTTTCCCTAGGGGAATCACGATTGGGCAGAGCGATAAGGTGACTTCCCTAGGAAACACGCACTTGCAAGGCACCTCTACGACTCCAGCTCTTAGCGCCGGAACAGCTCGCGGGCGCGGTCGCGAAGGTCGGTGGCTCGGATGACGCCCTCGTAGCGGTTGATGCGCAAGCGCGGGAAGGCATTGAAGAAGCGCAGGTCGCGACGACTGAGTGACACACTCGGCACCGGACGGCTCGCGCGCCTGCCGGCACGGAGACGGGCAAGCGACGGACGCGGCATACTCGGCGCGGCATCGGCCACGCGGTGGGCGGCAAGCGCCAGGCCGCGAGCACCATCCGAGATAAACGTCGGCATCGAAGCCTTCTCACGCAGGACATCGAGCGCCGCGTCGCCCAGCTCAGTCAGCCACGCGTTAACGGCACGGCTGCGGATATGCGTCTGCGCCACCGAGTCGATCGCCGAATCGGGAATATGTTCGAGCATGGAGTCGGACGCGTCGGCGAGCGACTCGTTGATGCGGTCGGCAAGGTCGGCGCGCACACGCTCCAGCTGATCGGACAGACGGCGCCAACTGGCCAAAGAGCACACCGCGTCAACCATCATCGCGACCGCGACGATAAAGGCGGACAGCCGCACAATCAGCACCGGCAGACGGCTAAGCAGCCCCAGCAATGCCGGCTCCACCACGCGGCAAATGCACAACGCACCCAAGCCAAACGCGCAGGCCCAGTACAGGCAGATACGTCCGTGCAGGTTAAACGGCAGGTGCGAATAGTCCCAAAAGCGAGCGCCCGTTGTTTTTTCCAACAGCACGCTTACGCTGTACTCAATCACGCTGCACACGAGCGCTGCGGCGACAAACTGGCTCGAGGCACCTGGAATCCCGCGCAGCAAAAGCCAGCAGGCTATGCCGCCCACACCATAGATAGGACAACACGGCCCCAGCAAAAATCCGCTGTTGGCAAATCGTCCGTGATTGAGCATGGCGCAGACCGTCGACTCCCATGCCCAGCCGCAAAGCCCGTAAAAAGCAAACGAGAGCACCAGTGCCGAGAGCGGGCAAGCGGCAAGCGTCGCGCCGCCAAAAGCCATATCAATCGCGGTTCCCACCGTCTACCCTCTCCTCTTTTCACTCGATTCGCTGCTCACGCCATCGTCCGCCTCGTCCTTGCGCCGCAGACGACCGGCGACCGTCTCGCGCAGAGCACACCATTTATCCGCCAGACACACAATCCATGCCTCGCGACACGTCGGCGGCACCGGCACCAGCGGAAACATATGTCGCGCGATAATATTCCGTTCGCGCGGCGTCAGCTCAAAATCCTCTTCGGCACGTGCCAGGGCAAAAAATGGATGCCGAAATCCGTGCAGTCGATGGCTCGGATCGGGGTCATGCCAATCGTAGAGAAAGTAATCGTGTAACAAGGCTCCGCGCAGCAGCGAGGCACGGTCGACCGAAATGCCAACACGGCCCAAGCGCTCGGCAAAGGACAGGCTCGCCCGCGCTACCGAAGTCACATGTGCATAGACCGTCACGTCGCCATGCTGGATAAACTCGTGCGTCAGGTCCAAGCGGCCCGCCTGGGCCAGCTGGTGGGCGGCATAGTCGACCTCGTGCGCGATTTTCTCGGCACGAACGGCATCAGACATGCTGCCTCCTTCCAGCGGCTCATGGCGGCAAGCCACGGCCTGCACGCATTGAATAAAATCATCATCGAATCTACCAGTATGGCATCGGACAAAACGTTTTGCCCCGCCAGTTGGCGAATTACCGCGCCGCCGTCACATATCAAACGCCAAAATGTGCGAGACTGTTCTGTGCAATTGTGCCGGCCGAGGGAGCGCCGGCGCTCGATTCGCATGGAGTAACCCACAACGATGCTGCTTACGCAAACGACAACGCCCGAGGACGTCAAGGCTCTTAATCGCGCCGAGCTCCCGCAGCTCTGCGACGAGATTCGCCACGCCATCCTCGAAAGCTCCGCCGCTGTCGGCGGACACGTTGCCCCCAACCTAGGCGTCGTTGAACTCACGGTCGCACTCCATCGCGTGTTTAACTCCCCCATCGACAAGCTAGTCTTTGACGTTTCGCACCAGACCTACGCCCACAAGGCGCTGACCGGGCGCGCGTACACCTATATCGATCCGGAGCGTTATGGCGAGGCCTCTGGCTTTGCCAATCCCGACGAGTCCGAGCATGACCTGTTTGCCATGGGTCACACCTCGACCTCGGTGAGCTTGGGCTGCGGTCTTGCCCACGCGCGCGACCTGGCGGGTGACACGTATAACGTCATTACCGTTATTGGCGACGGCTCGCTTTCGGGCGGTCTGGCTTTTGAGGGCTTTAACAATGCCGCCGATCTCGACAGTAACTTGATCATTATCGTCAACGATAACGACCAGTCCATTGCCGAAAACCACGGTGGTCTGTATCGCAATCTGGCCGAGCTGCGCGCCAGCAACGGCACCTGCGAGCGCAACGTTTTCCGCGCGCTGGGGCTCGACTATCGCTACCTGGACGCCGGTAACGATGTCCAAGCGCTGGTCGATACGCTGCAGGAGCTGCGCGATATCGATCATCCCATCGTGCTGCACGTCTCCACCGCCAAGGGCAAGGGCTTTGAGCCAGCCCAGAGCGACCCCGAGCACTGGCATCATGTGGGGCCCTTCGATATGGCAACCGGTCGCAAACTTTGCCCGGGCCACCCGAGCGAGCCCGCACCGCGCACCTATGCCGATATTACGAGCGAGGCACTCAACGCCGCTATCGCGAACGACCCGCAGGTTGTCGCTATCACGGCTGCCACGCCCTATATCATGGGCTTTACGCCCGAGCTTCGCGCCGCGGCAGGCAAGCAGTTTGCCGACGTGGGCATTGCCGAAGAGCACGCCGTCACCTTTGCCACCGCGCTCGCCAGCGCCGGCGCCAAGCCGGTCTTTGGCGCATACGGCACGTTTTTGCAGCGCGCCTACGATGAACTGTGGCACGACCTGTGCCTCAACGACGCCCCCGCAACCATCCTGGTGTTTGGCGCTTCGGTCTTTGGCACAACGTCCGAGACGCACCTCTCGTTCTTTGATATTTCCATGCTGGGCGGACTTCCCAACATGCGCTACCTGGCACCGGCCTGCATGGAAGAATACCTGTCCATGCTGAGCTGGTCGCTCGACCACCGCGAGCATCCCGTGGCAATCCGCGTACCGGGCATCGGCCTGGTAAGCCGTCCCGATCTGGCGCCCGCCGAGGGCGCCGATTACAGCGTCGTGCGCTACAACGTCGCGCGTCAGGGCCGCGATGTAGCCGTGCTTGCGCTTGGCGACTTCTTTGAACTGGGCGAGCACGTGGCAAACCGCTTGGCTGCCGAGTACGGCATCGAGGCCACGCTCGTCAACCCGCGCTTTGCAACCGAGCTTGACCGCAAGTTTCTCGACAGCCTTGCCGCCGAGCATCGCGTTGTCGTCACCCTCGAGGACGGCATCTTGGACGGTGGGTGGGGCGAGCGTGTCGCGTGCTACTTGGCCTGCACGCCTGTGCGCACGCGCACCTTTGGCATCGCCAAGGGCTTCCCCGACCGCTACGACCCCAACGAGCTGCTCGCGCAGAACGGCATGACGGTCGAGAACATGGCCGCCGAAGCCGTAAGGCTACTCAACGAGTAAATAACCTCCGCAAGGGAAGCACCCCTGCGGAGGTTTTTATTTTCCCAACTCAATTGTCTCGATCTGTAACATCTAGGGCCCGAATTCCCGTCTAACTGTTACAGATCGAGACAAGACGTCTTAGTCCCTGACCTTTGTCTCAATCTGTAACAGATAAAGACTTTTTAGCCGTCCAGATGTTACAGATCGAGACATTCGAATTCCCCTGAAGAGATAATCTCGATCTGTAACAGGTAGAACCCATTTCCTCGTCTACCTGTTACTGATTGAGACAAAACAGCGAGGCGGGCCGTCCGAAAAGCACTATCTCAGCTGTAATAATCGACGTTTGCCCAGATAAAACCTATCAAAATATACCTGTCCCTTTTTGGTAGGTAGAATTACCCATAAGACAAGTATGTTTCTGAGTTATTTCGTGTTGACCCATTTGAGCGGGATAGGGTATAACTCTACTCAACCGCTAGGGATTTTATTGAGAAAGGTGTTCTACCATGAGCAAGAACCTCTCCCAGCAGGTCGTTCTCGACCGCCGCGGCTTCGTTGCCGCCACCTTCGCAACCGTCGCCGGCCTTGGTCTTGCCGGCTGCTCCGACACCAGCGCCGAGGCCGACAAGGGTTCCGCCGCCGGCTCCTCCAAGAGCTCCGAGGATACCGAGGCTTCCACCACGCTCGATGCCAAGGCATTCGACAAGCTCGTCAACGACGGCCCTAAGGCCGATGACGACGCCATCGCCGCCAGCACCTGGGCCACGGCCGTCAAGGACGCCGGCGTCTTTAAGATCGGTGGCGTTCAGACCTCCACGCTCTTCTCCCTCCTCAACGAGAAAGACGGTCAGACCCGCGGCTTCGACGCCGGCATCGCACAGCTCCTGTCCAACTACATTCTGGGCGAGAACAAGGTCGAGATCACCCAGGTGACCTCGGACACGCGTGAGTCCGTCCTGCAGAACGGCCAGGTCGACGCTGTCTTTGCCACCTACACCATTACCGACGAGCGCAAGAAGCTCGTCTCCTTCGCCGGCCCCTACTACTACACCCAGCAGGCCATCCTGGTGCTCGCCGATAACGACGACATCAAGAGCGTCGACGACCTGGCCGACAAGAACGTCGCCGTCCAGTCCGGCTCCAACGGCCCTGCCATCCTGGAGGAGTTCGCCCCCAAGGCCAGCCAGCAGGAGTTCAAGACCGACGAGGAGGCCCGCCAGGCACTCCAGCAGGGTCGTGTTGACGCCTACGTCATCGACAACAACATGCAGCAGAGCGCCCTGGTCCGCGAGCCCGGCAAGTACAAGATTGCCGGCAAGCCCTTCGGCAGCAAGGAGCCCTATGGCATCGGTCTGCCGCTCGATTCCGACGGCGTCGCCTTCGTTAACGACTTCCTTAAGAAGATCGAGGACGACGGCACCTGGACCGAGCTGTGGCAGATCTGCATCGGCGACCGTACGGGCGACACCAATGTTCCCGAGCTGCCCGAGATCGGCGCCTAGGCAGCGAGCCTGGTAACGGCCGCAACGAAACCATACGGAAACGCATGATGCGCTTTATTGCGGTAAACTGTTTCCTCACTGAGTTGTCGGGGCTTCCGTACACACGGGAGCCCCTTTCCTTATCGGCGGGAGGTCCGCATGAGTCTCTCCGAGCTCTGGTCGCTCTATGGCCAGAACTATATCGACGCGCTGCTAGCAACCTGGGGCATGACGCTTGAGTCGTTTGCCATCGCCATGGTGCTGGCCGTCGCCGTCACCGTGATGCGCGTGTCGCCGCTCAAGCCGCTGCGCGTCTTTGGCGACCTGTATGTCCAGGTCTTCCGTAACATCCCCGGCATCGCACTGCTCATCATCGTCGTCTATGCGCTGCCGCCGCTCAAGGTCGTCCTACCCTACCGCACCTGCGTTATCGTCGCCACGGTTCTTTTGGGCTCGGCCTTTGGCTCCGAGAACTTTATGAGCGGCATCAACACCGTCGGCGTCGGTCAGGTCGAAGCCGCACGTTCGCTCGGCATGAGCTTCAGCCGTATCCTCGCCAAGATCGTGATTCCGCAGGCGCTGCGCTCGAGCGTGTTGCCCATGACCAACCTCTTTATCGCCGTCATGCTCACCACCGCGCTCGGCAGTCAGGTGCCGTTGCAACCGCAGGAGCTCACCGGCGTGGTGAGCTACATCAACACGCGCTCGCTCGGCGGCGTCGCCGCGTTCTTTATCTCGGCGCTCGGCTACCTGGGCACGGCCTTTGTGGTGAGCCACATTGGCAACTACATCGATAAGAAGGTGAGGATCCTCCGATGAGCAAGCACTCCACCTCCGCGCTCACCATGCGCGATGCGCTCTACGAGGCTCCCGGCCCCAAGATGCGCGCCAAGATTCGCATCGGCACCGCCATCTCGCTTGTTGCCGTCGCCGCGCTTGTCGTCCTCGTGTTGCAGCGCTTTTATGTGACCGGCCAGCTTTCGGTTCACTATTGGTATTTCTTTACGCACCTCACCACCTGGAAGTTCCTGCTTGCCGGCTTTGAGGGCACCGTTAAAGTCGCACTCACCGCTGGCGCCATCGCGCTGGTGCTGGGCTTAGCCCTTATGCTCGGCCGCACCAGCGACATTAAGCCGCTGCAGCTGGTCTGCCGCGTGCTCACCGATTTCTTCCGCGGCGTACCGAGCCTGCTGTTCATCTACTTCTTCTTTTTGGTGCTGCCCCAGTACAAGATCGCGCTGCCGTCGTTTTGGATGCTCACGCTTCCCGTCGCGCTCGCTGCAGCTGGCGTACTTGCCGAGATCTTCCGTGCCGGCGTCAACGCCGTGCCGCGCGGCCAGGTCGAGGCCGCCCAGGCACTCGGTCTCTCCAAAGCTAAAATCACCTTTAAAATCGTGTTGCCGCAGGCTATTCGGTTTATCATTCCGTCATTAATTTCGCAGCTTGTGGTCGTAGTCAAGGACACCACCGTTGCCTACGTGGTGAGCTACCCCGACCTCATGCAAAATGCCCGCGTGCTCATTACCAACTACGACGCCCTCGTATCGGTCTACCTGGTGATCGCGGTCATCTACATCCTCATCAACGTCGCGATTAACAAGGCCGCTGTCTATGTTTCGCACAAGACCGGCGCGACCATCATCCGCTAACGCTTTACCATTTCGAGTCATAAGGAGCCGAGCACCATGGCACAGAGCACCTCTTCCACCGGCAATCAGCCGCTGATCGAGCTCAGGCACGTCGATAAGCACTACGGCGATCTGCACGTCCTCAACGACATCAATCTGTCGGTCGACCGCGGCGAGGTCGTCGTTGTGATCGGACCCTCGGGCTCGGGCAAGTCGACCATGTGCCGAACCATCAATCGCCTGGAAACCATCGACTCAGGCGAGATCCTCATCGAGGGCGAGCCCCTGCCACAGGAAGGCAAGGATCTTGCCCGCATGCGTGCCGAGCTGGGCATGGTATTTCAGCAGTTCAACCTGTTTGCACATATGACCGTACTGCAGAACGTCATGCTGGGACCGGTCGATGTGCTGGGCGTCTCCAAGGAGGAAGCTCGTGAGCGCGCCATGGACCTGCTGGGCCGCGTGGGCGTTGCCGAGCAGGCCGATAAGGTGCCCGCACAGCTCTCGGGCGGCCAGCAACAGCGTGTAGCCATCGCACGTTCGCTTGCCATGCAACCCAAGGCCATGCTTTTTGACGAGCCCACGAGCGCGCTGGACCCCGAGATGATCAACGAGGTGCTCGAGGTCATGGTCCGTCTGGCCCAGCAGGGCATGACGATGATCGTCATCACGCACGAGATGAACTTCGCCCGCCGCGTGGCCGACCGCGTCGTGTTTATGGCCGACGGCCAGATCGTGGAAACCGGCACACCCGACGAGTTCTTCGACCACCCCAAGACCAAGCGCGCCCAGGACTTCCTCAACTCCATTAAGGGCCACTAGCCCAATTGCCACGCGGGCAAATTCATCAGTAACGTTTGTCCCGCGCCACCCCTGTGCCATGTCCACCCGGATTCGAAAGCCGCACCCATGATCGGAACCCGCACCTCATCGTCCTACACTCCGCACGTCGACGTCGATCCCGCTGACCGCCCGCTTATCCTGGTAGCACCACGCTGGGAAGAAGCGAAGCCCTATTTGAGCGAGACGCTCTCCCCCAACGAGGAGATTGCGAGCGTATTTGTCGACGCCATTCTTGCCGCCGGCGGTCTGCCGCTGCAGATGTCCATCACCGAGGACATTGAGGTCATCCGTCATTACGTCGATATCGCCGACGGCATCGCCATTCCCGGCGGCCCCGATGTCAATCCCAAACGTTGGGGCGATGATCGACCCTACGACCCCACCCTCTGCTGCGAGATTCGCGACCGTTTTGAGTTTAAGCTGGTCAGCGAGGTGCTCCGTGCCAAAAAGCCGCTCTTTACCACCTGCCGCGGCACGCAACTGCTCAACGTCGCCACCGGCGGCACCCTGTGCATGGACGTGCCGAGCCTGGGCGCGCGCGAAGGCCGCACGCAGTGGCGCCATACCCACGTGCTCAACGACCCTGTGCATCCTGTCGAGGTCGTGCCGGGCTCGCTGCTGGAGCGCGCGGTTGGCGGGCACAGGCTGATCCAGACCAACTCCGCACATCACTGCTGCGTCGATCGTCTGGGTAAGAGCACGCGCTTGGTCGCCAAGGCAACCGACGGCGTTCCCGAGTGCATCGAAGTCGAAGGCCAGCCGTTCTGTCTGGGTGTGCAATGGCATCCCGAGTACACCTGGCAGACGCTCGAGACCGACTTTAACCTGTGGAAGTCGTTTGTCGAGGCGGCGGCCAAGGTAAAGCAGACCCGCTAGTTCGCGAACCGCATAACAGATAAGGGCGCCCCGCCGGCCACATGGTCCGACGGGGCGCCCTTTTGCCTATACGCGACAGGCGCGCAGCCCAAGGCTCGCAAGCTCTTATTCGGCCGTCTCGCGCAGGGCCGACATCGTAGCCGCATATTGCTGCTGCAGCGCATGCATCCCCTCGCGAGCGCCGTCAACGGCATCGGCGCCGCGCAGCGCCTCGGTCACCACGACCGCCGGCTCGTACAGATTATCGAATCCCAGGTTCTGGCTCACGCCCTTGAGCGTGTGCGCTGCCATAAACGCACCTTCGGCGTCTCCCGCCGCCATGGCGGCCTCCAGCTTGTCCATGCTCTCGTCATCCAAAAACTTGAGGGCAAAGCGGGCGAGCATTTCCTCGCCCATCAGCCGAGCGCACGCGTCATCATAATTGGCGCCGATCTTCTCATACGCCTCACGCATGGAAATCATGGATTAAAAACTCCTTTGGTCAAACTAAATCGTGGGAAACGCGACAACGTCGGCGGGGCGTGCCAACGTCTCGGCAATTTGGTCTTGCACCTCAAGCAGACAATCGAGCAGCAGCGGGTTAAAGGTGCCGCACTTACCGTCCAGGATCATCTGAATTGCCTCCTTGTGCGGGATAGCGTCCTTGTACACGCGCACGCTCGTCAGAGCATCGTACACGTCGGCCACCGAAACCACCTGTGCGGCAATGGGAATTTCGTCGCCCTTAAGGCCATCGGGATAACCCTTGCCGTCCCAGCGCTCGTGATGCCAACGCGCAATCTGGTACGCATATTCCATAAGCGCATTGCCGGCGTGATGGCTACCCAGCTCAAGCAGCATGTCGGCGCCGATCGTGGTATGCGTCTTCATAATCTCGAACTCCTCGGACGTAAGGCGCCCGGGTTTGTTGAGAATCGCATCGTCAATCGACATCTTGCCGATATCGTGCAGCGCCGAAGCCAGGGCAATCGTGGAGCGCTCCTCATTGTCAAGGGAAATGGTGTCGCTACGCTGGACCAGACAGCCAAGCAGCAGCTCGGTCAGCTTTTCGATGTTCGTAACGTGCCTGCCGCTCTCGCCGTTGCGAAGCTCCATGACGCCAGCCATGATGTCGATGAGCATGCGACTGTTCTTGACACGCTCGTTGTACTGCTGGGACAGCAGGCTCGTCAGACGGCGCTGTTTGGCGTATAGGCGGATGGTGTTGCTTACACGGCGGCGCACGACACGGGAGTCAAACGGGCGGTTGATATAGTCCGAGGCGCCCAGCTCGTACGCGCGCAGAACCATATCATCGGAATCTTCGCTCGAAATCATGATGACAGGCAGATTGTCACTAACCGATCGGCGCGACAGACCGGCCAGCACCTCAAAGCCGCTTATGCCCGGCATGACAATATCCAGCAGCACGAGCGACAACTCATCACCATAGCGGTCGACCATGTCGAGCGCCGTACGACCGTTGTCGGCCTCGAGGATGCAATACTCGTCCTTGAGCATCTCGCTGAGAATGACTCGGTTCATCTCGGAGTCATCGACAATAAGTACCAAAGGCTTTTCGCTTTGGAAGGCCTCGATGGAATCGGCATCGGTCACGACCGTACCGGCTTTTGCCTTAGCGCGGCTCAGTAACTGGACAGCGCGGCCAACGCCCTCATCGACCGTCTCGCCATGAATGCGAACGCCACCAACACATGCCGTCAAGCTCACGTACTCATGGCCCGGAATAATCGTGGAACGAACGGCATCGGACACCTGATGCAGGCGACGGGTGAAGTCATCGGAGGGAATATTGGGCATGACAACCACAAACTTGTCGCAGCCATAGCGCACAAGCTCGTCAGTCGAACGGATTCCGCTGCGCATGGCTGTCGCCACGGCACCGAGCGCAAGGTCGCCGGCATGACGGCCACACGTATCGTTGAAGACCTTAAAATCATCAAGGTCGATCATCGCAACGCCGGCATTCATGCGGGCGCTACGGAGCTTTTCCTCGTAATATCGGCGATTGTGCACGCTCGTCAGCACGTCGGTGTAGACAAGGTCCTCTTTTGCAGCCTCTTGCCCATCGATCGGACGCACCATCAGCAGGACATGAGGCTCGCCCTCGACCTTCAGAGGGCGCAGATGGGCGCGGTACTCAACGCCATCGTTGAGCAGTTGCTCCGACACCTCATCGGAATCTGTCAAGGCCTCAAGACTTGCCTGGCGCAAACAAGGGCAGCGATCACCGGCGAGCAGGCAGTTAGGCTCGCTCTTAATCTGATCGGCCGACAGCAAACGTACCACGGGGTAGGTCTTCGCGACACGGGCGACCTCGGTGGCAGCCTCCTCGTCGGTTAGATTGACCTCGTGATTATTGAGCATATGGGGCCCTTTCGATAGCTTCGCATGGTAGCGGTGGGTTCCAAATGTTACAAGGGTAACACCTTGCCGATGCAGGTAAGCACGTGAATGCTGTTACATTTTTATGAGTTGGCAGACGGCGCGATTGAAGCCGCAGACGTGAGGTTTTAAGCATATTTGCTAACAAGGCCGAAACGTTTGCGGGTGAAGTCTGCTTTGGCTATTGCGGGTGTTAGAGCCCCAGGATGCCAAGGACAGTCTGGGCAGCCGCTCCCGGGCGATCGCGCAGGCCGTTGTGCGCGCCGGGAACCATTACGAGTGGACAGTCCAAAAGCTCAGCCGCCACCCTTGTGCCCGCCTCGCGAGGCGTGCCAATCGAGAGCTCGCCCAGGAGCACGGCGGCCACCGTTTTCGACGCACGAACGCTATCCCAATCGGGAACGCAGGTCATAGTAATCCCGTATTCGTTTGCCATGAAGCTGCGGCCGTTGCGCAGGGCATGCTTGGCTTCTGCCTCGGTTAACTTGGGGGCCTCAGGGTCCGAATCGCCGATGGCGCCCAGGAAGGCCCGTAATGCCCTGGAGACCTTTCCCGCGGCGATCATCTCGAGCAAAACCGGGGCCGCGCCCAGACCGGCACCCTCATCCGTCACGGCGGGTTCATGCAGAATCGCACGCGAGATTATGGCGGGGTTTGCACGGAGAAGCTCCAGGGCCACCAACGTACCGGCACTGTGCGCGAGCACGTTTGCCGGAGTGCCAATATGCTCGATAACGGCCTGCAGGTCCGCGGCCTGGACGGCGAGGTCGTAGCGTCCGTCTGCAGCGTCGCCGCTCTCGCCGCAACCGCGCCGGTCGTAGGTAATGACGCGATAGTCACAGGCGAGCTCGCGGGCGATGGCGTCAAAAAAGACGCCGTCGACGCAGGCACCGTGCACGCAAACCAAGGCGGGTGCATCGGACGATACAACCGGGCCGGCATACTCGCGGCAGGCGATCGTAGTGCCCGCATTCTCGACCGTAAAATCCATACTGTGTTCCCATCGTCAACACCACCAGGCCGTGCCGGGGTGCGGCTTGGTCAGATGGCGTCATTTTGTGTGTACATGAATGCGTTTACTGTACCCAGCTCGCACCCTTTCATGACAGGGTTTCGAAAACTCGCCCGATTGCAAGGTTTCTGCCTAAACAACAGCGCCCAAACCCGCAACCCACATGAAGGCCGATGCTATGCTTAAGCTCAACTGTCCCAAGGAGCATATGCCTATGTCTACGTTTTTAAATGCCAGCCCCATCTTTGGGCCCGTCCGCAGCCGTCGCCTGGGCCTTTCGCTCGGTGTCAACATGATGCCGGCGAGCGGCAAAATCTGCACGTTCGACTGCATCTACTGCGAGAACGGCCTCAACGCTGAGCGCCCCTGCCACGAGCCGTATAACACGGCCGGCGTGGTGCTCGATGCACTCGAGGCCAAGCTGCACGGGATGGCAATCGAGGGTGAGCTGCCCGATGTAATCACGTTTGCCGGCAATGGCGAGCCCACCGCCGCACCGGAGTTTCCGCAGGCCATCACCGGTGCCGTCGCACTTCGCGACCAGCTGGCCCCAAACACCAAGATTGCCGTGCTTTCCAACGGCACGCGCGCCGACCGTCCCCAGGTGCACGATGCGCTCATGATGGTCGACGACAACATCCTCAAGCTCGATACGGTCGACCCGGCATTTATCCAGCTGCTCGACCAGCCCGTTGGCCCCTACGATGTAGAGCACCAGATCGAAACGTTCGCGAGCTTTGACGGTCACGTTATTATCCAAACGATGTTTTTGAGCGGCGAGTACCGGGGCAAGTCTCTCGATAACACCGGCGAGGAGTACGTCGGCCCTTGGCTCGCGGCGCTCGAGCGCATTCGCCCGCAGGAGACGACCATCTACACGGTGGCGCGCGAGACACCGGTTGCCGGCCTTGCCAAAGCAGCGCCCGAGGCACTCGACACGATCGCCGCACGCGTGCGCGCCCTCGGCATCCCCTGCCAGGTGAGCTACTAGCAAAACCACGCAGCAGCCAGTGCCCGCCATCCCGCCCCATCAGTTGCGGTGATATAGTTCCTATTTGTGCTGTTAAACCGCTTAAATCGGAACTATATCACCGCAACTTTTATAGACGCGTGGGTGGGCTATACTAGCTGCGGATGAAAGGAAGTTAGCCATGTTTGACAAAGGACCCGTGCCCGGCCGCAACGACGCTTGCTGGTGCGGCAGCGGCAAAAAATATAAGAAATGCCATAGCACCTTTGATGAGCGCCTCGAGCGCTTGTGGGAAGAGGGCTGGGAGGTTCTGCCCCGCACGCTCTACAAGACGCCCGCCGATATCGAGGGCATCAAGCGCTCGGCCGCCATTAACGTAGGCGTGCTCGACTACGTAGGCGAGCACATCGCCGCGGGCATGACCACCAACCAGATTGACCAGATGATCTACGACTACACCGTCGAGCACGGCGGCACGCCGGCCGACCTCAACTACGAGGGCTACCCCAAGAGTGTGTGCACCTCGATCAACGACGTGGTCTGCCACGGCATCCCCTGCGATACGGACGTGCTGCACGAGGGCGACATCATCAACGTTGACTGTTCCACGATCCTAGACGGCTACTTTAGCGACTCGAGCCGCATGTTCTGCATCGGCAAGGTCTCTGCCGAGCGCCAGCGCCTGGTCGAGGTCACCCGCGCCAGCGTGGAGGCGGGTCTGGCAGCCGTCAAGCCATGGCATCCGCTGTCCGTTATGGCCGAGGCCGTGCAAAAGACGGTCGAGGACGCCGGTTTTAGCGTGGTGCGCGAGTACGGCGGACACGGCATTGGCAAGGAGTTCCACGAGGACCCGTTTGTAGGCTTTACCACCGAGGCGCCCGATGTGGACACCATTATGGCCCCGGGCATGGTCTTTACCATCGAGCCCATGGTCAACGCCGGAGCGCCCGACATCAAGATCAGCAAGGGCGATGGCTGGTGTGTGCGCACCAAGGACGGCAGCGACTCGGCCCAGTGCGAGGTACAGCTCGTGGTGACCGAGGACGGCTACGAGCTGCTGAGCTGGTAGCCGCAGATGCGCCGGATGCTGACGGGCAAACCCGCTTTGCATCCGGCGTTTTATTTGAACGTTTTGCCTGATAAAACCTACCAAAATAAACCTGTCCCTTTTTGGCAGGCTGAGCGGAGAGGACTGCTTGTGAACATCCTGGTTTTGCTGCCCGTCAACGACCGCCATCGCGCAATTCTTGAGTCGAGTGCTCCGGGCGAGGACTTTATCTACACGAGCTCCGACGCCACCACGCGTGAGCAGGTCGCCAACGCCGACGTAATCTTGGGCAACATAGACCCTGCCTTGCTTACCGCATGCGAGCATCTCCAGCTGTTGCAATTGCAGACCGCCGGCTATGACGATTACTTGGCCGCCGGCACCGTGCCGGCTGAAGCCAAGCTGTCTTGCTCGATCGGCGCCTACGGCCAGGCCGTGAGCGAGCACATGTTTGCCATGGTCCTTTCCATGATGAAGCGCCTGCCCGGCTATCACGACTTGCAGCGCGAGCATCGCTGGGAGGATTTGGGGCCGGTTACCTCGCTCAAAAATGCCAACGTGCTGGTGCTGGGCGCGGGCGACATTGGCGGCCACTTTGCCACGCTCTGCCGCAACATGGGCGCGCACGTCCGCGGCATCAAGCGCCATCCACTCGTCTACCCCATTGTGTTTGAGAACATGGACGGCATGGACGCCCTACCTGAGTGCCTGGCAGAGGCAGACATCGTCGCATCCTTTATGCCGAGCACACCCGAGACCCGCGGCCTGGCGAACGCCGAGTTCTTCGCCGCGATGAAGCCGGGCGCCTTCTTTGCCAACGGCGGCCGCGGCGACGTTGGGGTCGCCGACGACTTGGTTGCCGCCTTGGAGTCGGGACATCTCGCCGGCGCCGCGATCGACGTCACCGACCCCGAGCCCCTGCCCGCGACAAGCCCGCTGTGGGATGCGCCCAACATGCTCATCACACCGCACGTCTCTGGCTGGTTCCATCTAGCCGCCACCCTCAACAACGTCGTCGACATTGCCGCGGAGAATCTGCGTCACCTGCAGGCCGGCGAGACCCTGCGCTGCTGGATCGAACACTAATTGTTCCGGCGTTTTGCCAAACGCCGGAACCCCTCGACGCTGCGAGCCCCATGGGTTCCGCCGGTAGAA
>WGSI01000013.1:0-54381 GCA_014871745.1 Collinsella sp.
GGGTGGATGGTGGGGGTAGCTAAAGAGCCCCGTCCCAAATGAGCTGCCTAGGCAGGGTCGATGTCCATGCTGGCGATAAGGTCGATGCCCGTGTCGAGGAGGTCCTTCAGCACGACGTCGCCCATGCGGATGGGGGCATCGACGACCAAGCCGCGGATGAGGTCCATGGCTTGGGTGTGGAGTGCCAGCGGGATGGCTTCGGCCGTGCGCACGGGTAGCAGTGCCTCGTCGCCGCCGGATACGGCCACGGTTGTGGTGAGCTCACGCATGGGGCAGGTGAGCTCCTGGTGCGCGAACGTATCGCCGCGCGGGCAGCTGTTGCCGGTCACGGAGCGCACCTCTACCACGGCGCCGTCTGCGTCGCGCTCCACCTCCACGGTCAGGAGGCATTCGGATGGGCAGGTGGTGCAGTTGAACCGCAGCGTCTCGATCGCGTTTATGCTCATGGCCTTACGCCTCCTCAATGGGATCGACGGACAGGACAATTTCGCTGGCACCTAGGTCGAGTGCGCGCTGAATCACCTTTGCCGGCAGCGGGAAGCTCTCCATGACGCTCGGTTTAAACGGTCGGACCTTGCCTGAAAACAGTTCTTCGTCGCCTGCCAGAATGCGCACGCGGGCGGCGTCGACCGGTCGGCGCACGCGGAAGTTAAGTTTGGTGAGTGCCACAGCCGTAATGCGTCCGGGCAGTGCGTAGCCTGCAATGCCGGCGGGGGAGACCGTGAGCTGACAGCCCGTGCTCGTCTTGACATCTGCGCTGCCACCCAGCGCGTACGCCGCCGCAGCCGCGCCGGCACGCTCGGACTCGGTCGTCACGTTGTCGGCCAGGTCGTGCACGTGCAGCACGTTGCCGCAGGCAAAGATACCTGGCACACCCGTCTGCAGGCTCTGGTCCACCACGGCGCCGCGCGTGCGCGGGTCAAGCTCAACGCCCGCACCCACCGAAAGCTCGTTCTCGGGAATCAGGCCAACCGAAAGCAGTAGCGTGTCGCACGGAACAACGCACTCGGTCCCCGGAATGGGCGCCAGGTGCTCGTCGACCCGACTCACTTCGACGGCCTCCACGCGGTCGTGCCCGATCACGCGCGTGACGGTGGTGGACAGGTGCAGCGGAATGTCAAAGTCGTCCAGGCAGTTTTTCACATTGCGGCGCAGGCCGTTGGCGTACGGCATGAGCTCGTACACGCCCTCGACCGAAATCCCCTCGAGCGTGCAGCGGCGCGCCATGATAAGTCCGATGTCGCCCGAGCCCAAAATGACGGCACGCGAGCCGGGCTTGAGGTTTTCGATATTGATGTATCGCTGCGCCAGGCCGGCCGTAAGTACGCCGGCGGGGCGGCTGCCGGGGATCTTGATCTCGCTGCGCGTGCGCTCGCGGCATCCCATGGCAAGGACGACCGCGCGTCCGGTGAGCTGTAGCATGCCGGCGGGGCTCATGAGCGTGACGGTGTGGACCGCGGCGTCTTCCGGGGACTCGCCCGAATCAATCCCAAGCACCATGCTGTCCAAGAACAGCGCAATGTCGGTCGCACGCACCTGGTCGATAAAGCGCTGCGCATACTCGGGGCCGGTGAGCTCCTGCTTAAAGTGCGAAAGGCCAAAACCGGGGTGGATGCACTGGCGCAGGATGCCGCCCAGGTGCTGCTCACGTTCAACGATGGCCACGCGCGCGCCGGCCTTATGTGCGGCAAGCGCGGCAGCCATGCCGGCGGGGCCGCCTCCGATGACGACCACGTCGAAAGCCTGCGTGGGTACCGCCTCAACGGCGTCGCTATCAATCGCACTCGATTTGAGTTCTGCCATCCTAGCGCACCCCCTTCAAAGGTCCCTCAACGAGCCACGAGCCAGTGTCCTCCAGCAGCACCTCGCTGGGGCCACACCCCAGCTCGCGGGCTAGGATTGCCACCACGCGGCTCTGGCAAAAGCCGCTCTGGCATCGACCCATGCCGGCACGGCAGCGGCGCTTGACACCCTCGACCGAAACCGCACCCGGGCGGCGTCGGATCGCTGCCACGATCTCGGCCTCGGGCACCGTCTCGCAGCGGCAGACGATCTGCCCCCATGCGGGGTCGGACTCGATTAGCTCCTCCTTGCGCGCAAGCGGCGCACGGTCGAAGTCGTCCGGCGCGCGGCGAATCGGATCCCAATCGGCCCGTTCGCGCAAAGCAACGCCCGCCTCGCGCATCACGTGCTCCATGCGCTCGGCAATGGCCGGCGCGCTCGCCACGCCCGGCGATTGAATGCCCGCCGCCTGGAACAGGCCTGGCACCACGGCCGACTGCCCAATAAAGAAGTCGTTCGTCCCCTTAATGACCGGACGCCCGCCGGCAAACGCGCGCACTACGCGGCGCGTGTCCAGATCGGGAACCAGCTTGCGCGCGCCGGTCAGGAGCGCGTTGACATCGGTCGCGTATGTTTGTGTGTCGCCCGGCTCGCGCACGGCAGCGGTCGCGGTGATCACGGTGTTGCCGTGCACGGTGCCCGTGACGATAACGCCCTTGGACACCGGCGTGGGAACGGGGTAGAGCGGCATGAGCGCGCGCGGCTCCTTGTCCAGCACCACAATGTTTCCCTGGCGCCAAACCATCTGGAACTCCTCGGCGCCGGTCATATGCGAGATGTCCGCGGCGCCGTTGCCCGCGGCGTTGATCAAGTAGCGGCAGCGCACATCGCCGGCGGGCGTCACCAGCGTAAAGCGCGTGCGGCCCTTGCCGTCGGCAGCAGCGTCCTCGCTTTGCGAGCTAGCAACCTCAATCGCTTCCACCGGTGCGGAGCGCATAAACGTCACGCCGTTGGCAACGGCGTTCTCCAGCGCGGCGATAGCGACCTCAAAAGGGTCGACGTAACCGGTCGAAGGGCACCACAACGCGCACGTCGCCTTAGCACTCGCGCGCGGTTCCAGCTCGCGGATGTGGTCGGGGCCGATAATCGACAACTCGGGTACGCCGTTGGCCAGGCCATTCTGGCGCAGCTTCTCCAAGTGTGCGCGGTCTTCGTCGTTAAACCCCAGTACCATCGACCCGGTACGGCGGAACAAAAAGCCTAGCTCCTGGGCCCACGTGCCATATAGCTCGCAACCACGGGCGTTGACCTGCGCCTTGACCGTGCCCGGCGCCGGATCGTAGCCGGCGTGCACCAAGCCACCGTTGGCCTTCGAGGAGCCCAGCGCGATATCGTTGGCCGCCTCGACCACACAAATGGACATGTCAAAACGCGCAAGCTGCCGCGCGATGGCGCATCCCGTGATGCCTGCGCCTACAATCGCGATATCAAACGTTTCTGCCACGGTGCCTCCCAGACAAGTTGACAGGCTGTCAATAGGACTATCCTGCGGTCTGCACACCCCCAGTGCGGCGGCAATGCGGCGAACAGCCCCGCTGTATCCGCCAACGGCAGGCGAGGGGAGACTCAGGACCATCGGTGACCTTGTCTGCCGCTCCTGGTGTCAGAGGTTTGTCTCGTTCTGTAACAGTAAGCAGAAGAACTGGGTTCCAGATGTTACAGATCGAGACGTCTGCCAGGCGGACCCTCCGTTCGTCTTGATCTGTAACAGTAAGAGGAAATAATCGGTCCTATGTGTTACAGATTGAGATTTAAAGTCAGGGAGAGATTCTTCTGTCTCGATCTGTAACATCTGGGGACCGTTTTGGGGTCTAGATGTTACAGATTTAGATGAACCTATCAGTCGGTTTCGAATGTCTAAATCTGTAACGGTTAGACCTGTTTTTGCCGAGTTATTGTTACAGATTGAGATATTTAACGGAGGGCTCACCGTTCATCTCGATCTGTAACAGTTAGCTGAGGATTTGGGTTGTAGATGTTACAGATCGAGACAAACCTTCCGACGGATTTTGAATGTCTCGATCTGTAACAGCAAGATGGGAAATTTGGTCCTAGTTGTTACAGATCGAGACGTTTGCTCGGCGGCCCTCCCGTTCGTCTCGATCTGTAACACCTAGACCCTTATTTGCCGAGTATCTGTTACAGATTGAGATGTTTGTGTCCGTGCCAGCCCCGTATCCAGCCGTAGTCCCATATAAACAAACCCCGTGGTAAACTTGACCGAACTGTAAATATTCCGAAAGGTACACCTCAATGTCCAAGTACATCTCTGAGCTCATGTCGCCGCAGCTTATGGGCGTCATCTATGCCTTTGTTGGCTTTATCATCGCCTTGTACGTGCTGTCGGTCGTCTATGTGTTCATCGACGCTCGCCGCCGCGGCGCCAGCGCCTACGTGGCCTGGGGCATCATCGCCCTCATCCCGTTTGTAGGCCTCATCGCCTACCTGGTCCTGCGTCCGCACTCCTACGCGGCCGACCGCGAGGAGCAGGAGCTAGACATGGCCCTGCGCGAGCGCCAGCTTGCCCAGTACGGCACCTGCCCGCAGTGCGGCGCCCCCATCGAGAAGGATTTTGTCGTCTGCCCTGTGTGCGACACCCAGGTTCGCAACGTGTGCCCCAGCTGCCATCGTCCGCTCGACGCGCACTGGAAGGTCTGCCCCCTACTGCCGAACTCGCATCCAGTAACGCATCCATCGCCGGGCCGGCCGCAAGCCACGGGCACCGCGCGCCACGCGTAAGCCGCACGCGCGCCCCGCAGCCCTGCCCCACACGATGAAGCATGCGTAGAAAATCGCCCGCCGTGCCATTAAGGTGCGGCGGGCGCTTGTATACCAAGGCAACCTGCCTATAATGATGCAAGTCAAAAACGCCGAGCGCATCGCACGCACTTGCATCAGGCATCCGAGAGGAGAAAACATACCCATGAAGGCACTTTACAATGACGGTTCGGTGGCCGAGCTCCCGCAGGACGAGGTCACGCACGTCATCCGCCACTCCGCCGCGCACATCATGGCGCAGGCCATCAAGCGTCTCTATCCCGAGGCCGACTTTGCCTACGGCCCCGCGACCGACAACGGCTTCTACTACGACGTCGACCTGCCCGAGGGCGTCAAGATCAGCGAGGATGACTTCCCCGCGATCGAGGCCGAGATGAAGAAGATCGTCAAGGAGAACCTCAAGTTCTCCGTGTACGAGAAGCCCCGCGCCGAGGCCATCGCCCTTATGGAGGAGCGCGGCGAGAAGTACAAGGTCGAGCACATCGGCGACCTGGACGACGACGCCCGCATCACTTTCTACCAGCAGGGTGACTACATCGACATGTGCGTCGGCCCCCACATTTGCTACACCAAGGCGCTGAAGGCCTTTAAGCTCACCGGCGTCTCGGGCGCCTACTGGAAGGGCGACAAGGACAACAAGATGCTCACCCGCATCAACGGTGTCGCCTTTGCCACCAAGGAAGAGCTCGACGAGCACATGCACATGCTGGAGGAGGCCAAGAAGCGCGACCACCGCAAGATCGGCCGCGAGATGGACCTCTTTATGATGCGCGACGAGGCCCCCGGCTTCCCGTTCTTCCTGCCCAACGGCATGATCCTTAAGAACACGCTGCTGGACTACTGGCGCGAGATCCACCACAAGGCCGGCTACGTGGAGATCTCCACGCCGCTCATCATGAACAAGCAGCTGTGGAAGACCTCGGGCCACTGGGACCACTACAAGGACAACATGTACTCCACCGTCATCGACGACGAAGAGTACTGCATTAAGCCCATGAACTGCCCGGGCGGCGTGCTGGTGTACGCCTCCAAGCCGCACTCCTACCGCGAGCTGCCCATTCGCGCCGGCGAGATTGGCCTGGTGCACCGCCACGAGCTGCGCGGCGCCCTGCACGGCCTGTTCCGCGTGCGCTGCTTTAACCAGGACGACGCCCACCTGTTTGTGCGTCCCGACCAGCTGACCGACGAGATCGTGGGCGTGGTCAACCTCATCGACTCCGTGTACCAGAAGTTTGGCTTTAAGTATCACGTTGAGCTTTCCACCCGCCCCGAGGACTCCATGGGCTCGGACGAGGATTGGGCTCGCGCCGAGGAGGGCCTGCGCACCGCTCTGGAGCAGCTGCACATGGACTACGAGGTCAACGAGGGCGACGGCGCCTTCTACGGCCCCAAGATCGACTTCCACCTGGAGGACTCGCTCGGCCGTACCTGGCAGTGCGGTACCGTCCAGCTCGACTTCCAGATGCCGCTCAACTTTGACCTGGAGTACGTGGACGCCGACGGTACCAAGAAGCGCCCCATCATGCTGCACCGCGTGTGCTTTGGCTCCATCGAGCGCTTCATCGGTATTCTGATTGAGCACTTTGCGGGCAAGTTCCCCACCTGGTTGGCCCCCGTGCAGGTCAAGGCGCTGCCCGTCTCTGAAAAGAGCCGCGACTACGCCCACGAGGTGTGCGCCAAGCTGGAGGAGGCCGGCATCCGCGTGGTGTGCGACGACCGCGACGAGAAGATCGGTTACAAGATCCGCGAGGCCCGCAGCATCGACCGCGTGCCCTACATGCTCATCCTGGGCGAGAAGGAGGTCGAGGCCGGCAACATCTCCGTCCGCGATCGTTCCAACGAGACCGTTCAGATGAGCGTTGACGAGTTTGTGGCCAAGGTGACCGAGGAGATCAAGACTCGCGCCTAGCACAAACAATACAAGAATTAACAAAGGCGATCGTCCTCGCGGGCGGTCGCCTTTTTTGTCTATAGAAGAAAAGCCGCTGGTTAGAGCGGCTTTTTTGTTGTGCAAAAAGGTACAGGTTTTTGTATCTTTCGACGGAGTTCATTATACGAGCAAACTGCTCGCGTTTTCCCAGATTGCACAAAATACGCCGCGAATGGGTGCATCTCCATACGCCTCTACAAAAACCTGTACTTTTGCGACTGCGCCTAGCTGCGAGCGAGAAGCCTGTTCTAAACGCCCCTGCATTTGCGTGCATCGCAAAGCCAAAAGAGGGGGGGGCGAGAACATGGAGCAGACGGCACGGCGCCAAGAGCAGCTGCCGGGCGCATTTAACGGCGCCACCACCAACAGCCAGCACGGCCGCGTCCGCTGGTATCTGGTCCACACCCCCAATGGAAAAGAGCGCGAGACCTGCGAAAAGGTCCGCCGCATTATCCCGCACAACCTTATGCAGGACGCTTTTGTGATGCAAAAGGAGTTCTGGTTTAAGCGGGATGGCGCCTGGTCGCTCCAAACCAAACCTATGTACAAGGAATATTTCTTCGTCGCCACGCACGATGCCGCCGCGCTCGATAGGGCCCTGGCCCAGTTGAGCTTTGGCTGTCGCATCGCCGGTAGCAGGGAGCGGGCGTACATGCCCATGCCGGACGATGCGCAGGACTGGTACCGCAGCGTGATTGACGACGACGGCGTGGTGCGCAACAGCGTTGCGCGCATAGAAGACGGCGTGTTGCACATAGAACAGGGGCCCTTGGTGGGGCAAGAGGCCCGTGTAAAGAAGATTGACCGTCATAAGCGCTGGTGCCTGGTAGACGTGGGCGAGGGTGACTCCACATTTAGGGAGCTGCTGCCACTCGACGTTCCCAGCAAAACGTAAGGGGACGTCGCACTAGCAATTCATTCGCATTTTGATTTCATCGATGGGGGGGTCCCTGGTATCAGGGACGTGGATTTGAACTTGGCTACTAATGAGATGACTAAATGCAGTGCTTCTGTGGGGGAGTCGCTGTCCGTTCAGAAGATACAACCGAGCGGTACGCTGGCTTACCGTTTTTTAAAGAGGCTGTTTGATTTTGTTTTCAGCCTTTGCGTGAGCGTGGTGCTGGTAATTCCAGTGTCCATTGTCTGTGCGTTCATTTGTCTTGAATCTCCCGGAAACCCGCTGTACGCACAGGAGCGCGTCGGCAAGGGCGGTAAGACTATCAAGATCCTTAAGCTTCGCAGCATGGTCGCCGACGCTGGCAATGTACAGAAGTATCTGAGCTCTGAGCAGCTACATCAGTGGGAAGTTGAGCGCAAGGTCGACGATGATCCCCGCATTACCAAAGTCGGTCAGTTTATCCGTAAGTGTTCGATTGACGAGATACCGCAGTTCCTGAACGTGCTGAACGGCGACCTTTCCGTCATCGGACCGCGTCCCATTACAAGAGACGAACTTGAGCAGCACTTCTCCGACGAGGAGAAGGCTGAACTGCTATCTGTGCAGCCTGGCATCACCGGCCTGTGGCAGGCGACTGATCGTAATTCCGCCACCTTCGAGAGCGGCCTGCGCCAGAAAATCGAGCTCAACTACGTGCGGAACCGCTGCTTCCGCACGGACTGGAAATGCTTTACCGGCACCTTCGGTGCCATGTTTGGCAAGAAGAGGACGGGGCGATAGATGACCACTTCAGTCGCCACGACCGCTTATAGCGTATTAATGAGCATTTACAAAAAAGAAAACCCTACGTTTCTGCGCCAGGCCCTCGACAGCATGCTCGTCCAAACCGTGCCTCCGGCCGAGATCGTAATGGTTAAGGACGGCCCCTTGACTGCTGAACTCGAGTCGGTTCTTTCCGAATATAACTCGCAGTGGCCCGATCTGTTCAAATTTGTTTCCTACAGTGAGAACCATGGACTAGGATATGCTCTTCATAAGGGCGTACTCTCCTGTTCTAATGAAATCGTTGCGCGTATGGACACCGATGATGTGGCGCGTCCTGACCGTATGGAAAAGCAGCTTGCAGCTATTGAAAGCGGGCTCGATATGGTCGGTAGCGATGTCGTCGAGTTTATTGACTCTCCTGAGACGCCAATCGCTTCGACGAATTTGCCCAAGGGACTGGACAATATTCTCGCTTGTTCCAAGCGTCGAAATCCTTTCCGCCACCCACCTATGACGTTTAAAAAAACTAAGGTGCTGGAGGCTGGGAATTACAGCTCTGAATATCTTTATTTCGAAGATTGGGATTTATTTAACAGGATGCTAGCCAGTGGCTGCCGCGCAGATAATCTACCTGAACCACTTGTGGCGATGCGTGTGAGCTCCGATTTTTATGCTCGCAGAGGCGGCCCTTCGTATCTACCGCATATCTGGAAATTCAAGGTTGCTCAATTGCGTACTGGCTGGTTTAGCCCTGTTGATTTTGTTGCCTCATTTGTTCCACATGCTGTTGTTTGTGTCATGCCTAACGGACTACGTTCGTTTGTTTATAAGAAATTACTCAGAAAGTAGGTTTGTGCATGTCTCGAAAAGTCGGAGTTATAACACTCCATAACTCGCCGAACTATGGATCCTGCCTGCAGACCTATGCAACTCAGGTTGTTTTGGCTCGTGTGGGAGCAGATGCCGAAATAATTGATTACTACCGTAAAGATGCGATTCCCGAAAACGAAGTGGATCGTGCCCTTAACGGTCAGCTCGTTAAGAAGATGCCTATATTTAATGTTCCTGGCGTCAAGCAGATTGCTAAAATACCTGTTTCTCGCATGGTTGCAAGGAGACGCGCCCCCCTTGATGAGTTTAGACATTCCAAGCTTGCGTTGACTGAGCGTTCGTACTATTCCGCAGATGAGTTGGACGCGAATCCTCCGGTAGCAGATATCTACTGCACTGGTAGCGACCAGGTTTGGAATAGCATTTGGAATAACGGTTTTGACCGTGCTTTCTATCTCTCCTTTGCTCCTGAGGATAAAAAGAAGATTGCCTATGCTGCGAGTATCGGCAAGGCCACGCTCGAGGATTGGGAAGCTGAGCCGATGATAAGGGCCCTCTCCTCTTACTCTTGTATCTCTGTTCGTGAGCAAGAGGCGGCTGACCTTCTTGATTCTATCGGAGTCCATGGGGCTATGCCCGTTATCGATCCCACGCTCATGTTGAATCGTGATGATTGGGAAGCAATTGCAGATGGTTGGATTTCTCCGGAACCCTATATTCTGGTCTATCAGCTCAACCGTAATGCCAAGTTCGATTCTTATGTACAAAGGGTCGCCAAGAAGACTGGTCTCAAGGTTATGCGAATTGCGTACGGTGTGCATGAGAAGCGTTCTGGTGAGAATGCTGTTATCTGTCCTTCCGTGGGAAGGTTCCTTTCTCTGTTCCTTGGGGCCGAAATTGTCATTACGGACTCGTTCCATGGAACTGCCTATTCCGTAAATCTTGGAAAGAAGTTTGTCGCTATCAGTCCTGGTCGTTTTAACGGGCGAATTGCGAACCTTCTTGCGATGACTGGGCTCGAAGACCATTGGCTCCAGAGCTTTAAAAATCTTGAACTTGCAGAGGCGTCCTTTAACCATGATTCGGTCAAGAATGCGCTGGATTCGAAGCGACGCGAGGCAATTGCATTTCTCGATAATGCCGTGAACCACTAACAGGAGAGAGAGTCTCAATGTACACAGAGCTTAAATCTTATCAGGTGATCATTCAACTTTTGAAAGAGTATGGAATTAAAAAGCTTGTTTTATCTCCTGGAGCAAGGAATGTTCCTTTCGTCCATTCCGTTGAGGAAGACAGCTTCTTTGAGTGCTACTCAGTTGTTGACGAAAGGAGTGCTGCTTATTTTGCGCTCGGACTTTCGCAAGAATCTGGCGAGCCCGTTCTTATTTCCTGTACGAGTTCGACCGCTACCTGTAACTATTGGCCTGCTGTGGCTGAGGCATGTTATCAGGGCGTTCCGATTGTTGTCCTCACCAGTGACCGGGATCCTCAAATGCTCCGTAATCGCGAGGACCAGATGATTGATCAGGTCGGTATGTTTGACCGGCATGTCAAGGCTTCGGTTAATCTGCCTATCGTCAAGGATGATGATGACTTGCTTTATTGCACAAGGCTCGTAAATGAGGCGCTGCTCGAGTTGAACCATAGAGGCACGGGTCCTGTGCACATCAATGTTCCTATGAAGTACTACAGTAATTCCTTTCCTGTGAGGTGTCTACCTGCTGTCAAAAAGATTGACAGGGTCTGCCTTTATGACGGGGAAGAAGTTTGGGCTGCAAAGGCTCGAGACTTGATTAGTGCAAAGCGAATTCTTGTCGTTTGTGGACAGTCGACCGGTAAGGCGAGGGGGCTGGATCAAGCGCTTGGTGATTTTTCTGAAAAATATGGATGCGCTGTCGCGGTTGAACATATGTCGAACGTGCATATACCCGGTTCTTTCAGTGCATCAGTGTGTATGGATACGCACTTTGTGAGCGATAAGACATTTGAGGGCCTTTTGCCTGATATCGTCATCTCGTTCGGCGGTAACGTAATGTCTGGTATCAAAGCGATGCTTAGACGTTATCCCGACGCATTCGAGCATTGGCTTGTTCAGGAAGATGGTGCGATTTGCGATATCTTTAAGAGCGTTAAGAATGTCTTTGAGTGTTCCCCGGAGTACTTTTTCCGTCGTATGACAGCTGCGAAGGAAAGTGGCGAAGTCGATATTTCTTATCGCAATGAAGTTCTTTCCTATGCTGGGTCCGTTGAATATCCTGATATCTCCTGGTCAAACATCTATGCAATCAAGGGTATTTTAGCCCATGTTAAGCCTGGTTCCATTCTGCACGCCAGCATCAATAGCGCTATCAGGGTTAGTAATTTCTACAAGTTGCCTGAAGGTGTTACTTATTTTGCGAATATCGGTACCTACGGTATCGACGGCTGTATGTCCTCATTCCTCGGTCAGGCAGCGGCATCTCCGGAGAAAGACGCTTATCTTATTATTGGTGACCTCTCTTTCTTCTATGACATGAACTCTCTTAGGATCAGGCATCTTGGTCCTAACGTGAAGATTTTGCTCATCAATAACCACGGAGGCGAAGAGTTTTACTACAACGGAATGTGGCAGGACGAGGCTAGTGATCTCCATACAACTGCCCGCCATTCCGATGTGGCTGAGGGCTGGGTGCGGTCCCGCGGAATCGAGTACTTCTCTGCGCATAATCGTGATGAGTTTGATTCTGCAATCGATGAGTTTTCTTCGGTTGAGGGTAAGCCTGCGCTGCTTGAGGTGTTTACCGAGATGAGCACCGATTCTAAGGCCGTCATGGATCTTTATGATTATAGCCGTCCGCGCGATATCGTCTCGGAGACCAAGCGCAAGGGCAAGGAACTCGTTAAATCTACCATCGGCAAGGAAACGGCCCTCAAGGTTGCCGACAAGCTCGGTATTCACCTTAAGTAGCGGAGGAACACCAGTTATGGGAAGGTTGTCCAGAATTGCTAAAGCCGTGATGCGCGAGCTCCACTTCGAGCGTACAACGGCCGTTGAGATACCCGTTCCGACAGGGGACGTATCTCTGGATGGTAAGCTTGCTCTTATTACGGGGGGTACCAGCGGTATCGGTCTCGAGTGCGCACGCGCTTTTGCGGCACGTGGCTGTTCGGTTATCGTTGCCGGGCGTAATCAAGGCAAAATCGATGATGCACTCAAGGAATTGCCGACAGGCAAAGCAGCAGGCATGCAGATTAACGTAAGGGACGTCACATCTCTTGAAGCAAGGGTTGGGGAGGCCGCCCAGCTTTTCCCCGGTTTTTCCGGTATCGATATTCTTGTGAACGCTGCGGGTATTATGAAATGCCCGCATATTGATGATATTGATCAAGAGCTGTGGGATGCCATCATTGAGACCAATCTAAGAGCCCCCTTCTTTTTGAGCAGGGCTGTTGCACATCACATGATGGATAGGCATATTCACGGTCATATTTTGAACATTAGCTCGTCTGCATCGGCGAGAAATGCCAAGAGCCCCTATGAAATTAGCAAATGGGCCCTTAATGGTATGACGCTCGGACTTGCTGAACAGCTTATTCGTGATGGGGTTGTCGTCAACGCCATTGCACCTGGTCCCACCGCTACTCCGATGCTGGGGTTACGACGTGATGGCAATCTAACTCACCTTGCAAATCCCTCCGGTCGTTACGCCGACCCTCGCGAGATAGCAAATCTTGCATGTTTATTGGTCAGCAACTACGGTGATCTTGTTGTTGGCCAGACTGTATACGCAACGGGCGGGGCTGGTACCGTCTGTATCGATAAATAGGTGAGGTCGAATTGACCGATCAAATAAAAGTTCTTGAAGTGGTACCCTCGCTGAACAGGAATGCTGGGGTGTCGAGGTTCATTTACAATATGACGCTCTTTAGCGATGAGTCTAGGGTTCATTACGACATTCTCCACCATGCTCAAAATGATGGAGTTCCCCATCATAAGAAGCGTTACGACGAGGAACTCGAAGCCCGGGGCAACCGGGTTTATAAAGTCGATCATGCTGGGCATGATCTCCATCGTTTTATGCAAGAGGTTTCTGAGTTTTTCGATAAGCATGGTAGTGAATATGACATTGTGCACTGCCATATGCCTAACTCGGCTTTTTGCGTTCTCAGGGAAGCTAAACGTGTCGGCATTAAGCACCGTGTACTTCATAGTCATCTGAACAGTTCGTCTGACAACGCTCTTCATCGTGTGCGAAACGCACCTTTGCTTATATGGGGTAAGAGGTATGCGACCGATGGAATGGCTTGCTCTGAAGAAGCCGGGAGATACTTATTTGGACATAAGCCTTTTACTGTGATCAATAACGGTATTCCCATCAATCAGTTTGTCTATGATGTCGAATCGGATGCTTCCCTGCGCGACGAGTTCGGCATTGGTCGGGACGACACTGTCGTCGGAAGCGTCGGGCGCTTTGTTAAGCAGAAGAATTTTGAATTCGGTGTCAGGGTTTTTGACGAGATGAAGCGTTGTTTGCCATCTGCAAAGTGGGTGATTTTGGGGGCTGGCGATGGTATGGACAGAGTCAAAGTCCTCGCTGAAGAACTTGGCGTAGGCGATTCAGTCATTATGCCAGGCGTACGCGTTGATGTCGCTCGATTCTACTCGCTCTTCGATGCTTTCTTTATGCCTTCACTGTACGAAGGGCTTCCTGTCTCCGCTGTTGAGGCGCAGGCTTCCGGGCTTCGGTGCGTATTTTCGACTGGCGTTCCTGAGGAAAGCGATATTACGGGCAGTGGCAGGTTCGTTGGACTTGATAGGCCTTCTGCTGAATGGGTATCCGCTCTTGTCGATACTCTTGCCCAAGGGCGTGATGACCGGGCGGCTAATAAATTGGCTTTGGCTGGGTACTCCGCAGAAACCAATGCAGAAAAACTAATGGAGTTTTACGAGGGGCTTGTTATTACTTAATGATGATTTAATAGTTGGATTGACTTATGATTAACCAAGAAATGGTTTCTAATAAAATGATTGATTTTGAATCTGAAAAAGTGTTTGGCAATGCAGGTTGTTGCCATTTAGATTCTGATTGGCAAAACAATAAAGCGCTAAAACGTTCTTACCTCACTGTTTTTGCTCTATATTTGTGTGCTTATAATTTGAATTTCACGACATTTCGTGATTTAAGTTACCTGCATCTTGATTTGTTTTATCTCGCCGTACGTATACTTTGTGCTGTTGTTCTATTCGCACGTATTGTCGGCATTTCAAAAACAGGCTTTGCGCACTGGCAAATCGTGCTATTTTCAATTTGTGCTTGTCTGCTAATTGCATCTACAGCAATTTCGGGAAGCTGGAATATTTTATTGCTCTTCTTGTTTGTTGTTGCTGGCAAGGGAATTGAATCAAAAGATCTTGCTGTTGTTTCTTTTTGGTGCTCCTTCGGAGTTGCCATCGTTACTGTTACCGCCGCATCGTTTGGTTTCATTAGCACTGTAACAATGCACTCGCTGATTAATTCGGTTAGGCAAGCTCCTGGTTTTACGCACCCTAATAGTCTTGGTGTCCTTCTGCTTTGTATGACCTGCTCCGTTGCTGTTTTGCGGTTTCGTAAGATGACGCTAATTGACTTAGCTTTTTATGGATTCATGTATTACTTATGCGATGTCGTTGTGTTTTCAAGGACCTCGGCAATTTGCATCCTCTTAATCAGCGCCCTTTCCATCTTAACCACTCTTCTTAGGGGTAGGACGTTCGATAGTATTCTCATTTTCTTAGGGTTATTGGCCTTTTTGGTTTTGAGCTGTCTGACTTATTACCTAATGGTTTTTTATACTCCAGCCGTGAGATGGATGAGTGATTTTAATTCATTGCTGTCTTCGCGACCTGCTCTAATGCATTATTTTTCAGCGGCGTTCCCACCGAGTTTGTTCGGCTTTAATTTCGATGGTGTCCCTATTCGCTTTGGCTCATTTGATACTTTTATCGTAGATAATGCCTATGCCCATATTGTTCTTGAATCGGGTATTTTGGTTGCGATTCTTTTGAGTGTTGCCTGGATTCTGACTATGGCTCAGGCGTTACGATTCCATGATCTCAGGCCTTCAATATTTGGCTTGATTGTGTTTTCGTTTGTCGCTTTTAGTGAAACAGCCGCCTTTTTTATTTGTATCAATTTCTGTCTTATTGGTTTTTCGGAGTCTCTGTATTCCGCGCGGTGCACCCGAAATGAAACCACTGTTGATGATGGAGTTTTCAATGGCTAAAGACTATGTCGGATTAGTTCAGAGGAAATTGCGCGAACAGACAAATCCTTTATTTTCCACAAGCCGTTTGCGTCGCCTTAAACGTTCAGATTTTTCGATTATTTCTAATAATTGTTGGGCTGGAACTGTTTATCGCTATTTCGGTCTGCCATATCAATCTCCAACGGTCGGACTGTATTTTTTTGCCTCTGATTATGTGAAGTTCGCAGGCAGACTGAGACATTATCTCAGCGTTCCAATTCGTTTCATTGATTCTCGCTCTTCTTCGTATTATGAAGTTCTTAAAGATCGAGGCGAACTTGATAAGCCAATTGGAATGCTTGATGACGTCGAGGTCGTATTTCTGCATTATAAGACTGCTGAGGAAGCGGCCCAAAAGTGGGAAAGACGCGTTAGCCGAGTTAATTGGGATAACTTGTTCATAAAGTTTAGCCAAATGAACGGTTGCTCTGAGGAAGATCTTGCCGAGTTTGATCACATCGCGTTTCCAAATAAATTGTGTTTCACTGCAGAGCCTCATCCGGAAATAAAATGTGCCGTTTTTCATCCTGCGGCGGCTACCAATGGTCAAGTTCTTAATGATACGGATAGGTTTATGCAAGGGTTTGACCTATTCGAATGGTTGAATAGCGTGCCCGCTTCATACCCTTTCTGTAGATAGGCATATTGATAGACTTTGATTTGGAGCTAAGTTGATACCTAAAAAAATTCATTACATATGGTTGGGTGGAAAGCCGCTTCCCCCGAATGCAAAGAAGTGCATTTCTTCTTGGATGAAATGTATGCCAGATTATGAAATTGTTAGATGGGATGAATCGAATTTTGATTTCCATTCCTGTGAATATGCTCGACAAGCTTTAGAAGCCAAGAAATGGGCTTTTGCGAGTGATTATGCTCGTTTTAAGATTCTATATGAACAAGGAGGTGTCTATTTGGATACCGATGTTGAACTTGTGCAGTCTCTTGTGCCCATTCTTGAGCAGGGGCCTTATATGGGTTTTGAGGTTGATTTCTGTGAATCCGATAGAGGGTCTGCTGCTTCGGGACTTGGGCTTGCAGTCGCTCCTGGACTCGGAATGGCTGCCAATCCCGGACTCGGAATCTATAGAGACATTATTGACTCTTATGAGAAGGATCGGTTTGTCAAAGTCGATGGCAGTTATGATCTCACCACGGTGGTAACGAGGGTAACAAATATATTAAAGGAGAATGGACTTCGTGATGTGCCTGGTATCCAGGAGGTAGCCGGAGTGCGCATATACCCTTCTGAATACTTTTGTCCTAAGGACCCACTGAATTTGCGTTTGAATCTTACAGAGAACAGTTATTCAATTCATCACTATGATGGCTCCTGGACGTCAGGAAAAGAGAAGTTCCACAAAAGGATTGCTAACGTTCTGGGGCCCACCGCAACATCCTTTATTAAGAGAATGTTGGGTCGTTCAGGCTAAATTAATTACTTGGCTGTGAAACATACGTTTGAGTAGAATGGATTTTATAATTGGCCGGAACAGCTATTAACGTTAGAAAAAAGGATATCGTTTGGAATTACATAGGCACAATTGTATCAATGAGCAGTAATTTCGTTTTATTGCCGTTGCTATTGTTATTTCTTTCAAGTAAACAGATCGGTCTCTGGTACGTTTTTGTTGCAATCTCGGGATTCGCGCAGCTTCTTGAATTTGGCTTTACAGCGACTCTGTCTAGGAATATTCTTTACTGCCTCAGCGGGGCGCAAACGCTTGCAAAGACGGGTCTTGCTGATAATGGGGGGATGGCTGAAAGTGATATTAACTGGCACTTATTCAGGACAGTTCTAAAGACATCGCGTATTATCTACGTCTTCATCGGTGCTATTGCATTGGTTTTAGCTTCAACGCTTGGATCGTTCTATGTGTCATCTGTGACAGGGCATTTTGCCATTGAATGGTCTCTGCCTGCGTGGGTAGTATTTGATTTCTCAATATTTACCAATCTTTACTATCTTTATAAACTTACCTTTCTTCGTGGAATTGGTGACGTTGCGAGCGAGAATCGAGCTAAAACAATTGCGCGTATAGGGCAAATTATTATTACTGCAGTTCTCCTTATCTGTGGTTTGCAGCTTCTTGCCGCAGCAATAGGATTTTTAATATATAGTCTGCTTTTGAGGGCAATTGCTGGAAGGGCATTTGATTCTGATTCTAAGGTTTCTGCCGGAATGGCTTCCGATTGCACCCCTATTGACAAGAGTGAAGTGAAGGAAGTTCTCAGCTCGATTGTTTTCGTTGCATCGAGAGATGGTATCGTCTCTGTTGCTTGGTATGGGGCGACCCAGGCGACTTCATTAATCTGCTCTGCATACCTTGGACTTGAAGAGAATGCAACGTACTCTGTTATTTTACAGTTTGCTACGGCTTTATATAATCTTGGGAGCGCTTATGCCCGCTCTTGTTTTCCTATGTATCAGTCTGCTTTTGTTGCTGAAGATGAAACCACGCAGCGACATATCGTCGAGAGAGGCGTCTCTTGTTATGTATTAATGTACGTTTCAGGCGCGGTCATTATCGCAATTTGTTTACCGATGCTGACGATATTCAAGCATGACTTTATATGCGACAGGGCTCTATTTCTTGGACTGGCTGCTTATTTGTTCTTACTCAACCAACACTCTTTATTCTGCAATATTATCGTTAATATGAACGAGATTCCGTATTATAAGGCCTACATTATAAGCACAGCGGTTGGTGTTCTTTTGACTTGTTTGCTTTGTGGCGTATTTGGAATGGGTTCATGGGGGCTTGTTCTTGGCCAAGCAGTTCCTCAGCTAATGTATAACAATTGGAAATGGCCTAGCTATGTTTTAAATAGGCTTGGAATTTCCTATTTTGAGATGCTAAGACACGGGATTTGTTGGTGGAAAGCAAGGCTGCTGCATCTCTAATTATTATTTTTCTCCTTTTCGGTCGGATAAATTACTGAGCTTTGCTCGTTGGAGATCTTTTGAACATCACGAAATAGCATCACCAATGGAAATGTCGAGAAAGTTGGTGTAGAGCCCGATCCGAAGCGAGTTGACCCGGCGCCCAGGAATGTGGAATGTGGTTGGTTTACTATGGCGCTGTTGATGTTCACTAAGAAGTGGTCCGAGTGATCACTGGGAAATGATCACCGTGAGCACGAAAAATTGAGCAGTTTAAGCAAGAGGGCCCCCCCCCCGGGGCCCGGGGGCGCGGCCCTCGCCGTATGGTTCCCCGGGCGGTTACTTTGGCGAGCCCGCCCGGGAAGGATGGAGGAGATGACCGTGCCCCTGGCCACGGTGAATGATATACGGTCGATGGATGCCACCGGGCGCTCGAGGTCCGAAATCGCCAGAGTGCTCCATGTGAGCCGGAACACCGTGGCGAAGTACGCCGACATGGAGGACATGTCGCCCGTCGCGCCGATGCCCCAGAGAAGGGGCAGGCTCGCGCTCGAGGGCAACGAGGAATGAATCGCGGGCGTTCTCGAGGCCGATCTCGTGCTCATGGGCGACGTCGGCACCGGCAAGACGCACATGGCGTCGGCCCTCTGCGCGCTGGCGTGCGAGAGGAGGCTCGAGGCGCGCTTCTTCACGGCGTCCTCGCTCGTGATGCGCCTGAGGCGCGCCCGCGACGACGGGAGGCTCGACCGGGAGGCCGCGCTCATCGGCAAGGCCCGCCTGCTCGTCATCGACGAGCTCGGGTTTCTCCCGCTCGACGCGGACGGGGCGAGGCTGCTCTTCCAGGTCCTCGCCGACGCATACGAGAGGCAGTCGGTGGTATTCACCACGAACCTGGAGTTCAGCAGGTGTGGGCGGTGTTCGGGGACGACCAGATGGCCGCCGCCCTGATCGACCGCATCGTCCACCACGGGAGGCTCGTCCAGTTCCGCGGCGAGTCCTACCGCGTCCGCCATGCCCTCATGCAGGAGGGCTAGCCGCTCAAAAAGCGTGCGCGCTTCCGATGCTGCGACTGCTCAATTTCCGATGCTCTTTTTGCTCAAATCCTCTTGACGAAACACAGCTCGCCTTCAGGGCGATGCTCGGGTAGGACGCGGCCGCGTTGCTGAACGCCTACGGCGTGGGGGACGTGCCGCTCGGCGATCTCGACCTGACGCCAGGGCTCATCGAGGAGCACGCGCAGAGAGGGGCGATGCCCCACTGGCCTAGCCTAGAAGAAAATGGAATAGACGGACCGACCGTCCGGCTGAGTCTGAGAAGAGCTGCTGGGCGGCGGGCGGAGCATGGCCGCCGGACCTATCAAACATATTTCCACCATTCCTTCAACTGGGAAAATGCCGCCCCCGGGTCCCGGATGGGACCTCGGGGGCGTTCGGCTAACTGCGGGAGCGAGCCATCAGCTCAATGTGGTCGGCTGGGATCGGAAATCAACCTACAAAGTGAGTTAACATCTTTAGCGTGCACGTTCAGATGAACCATGGTTTTACGCATTTCGACAATTGTGTAACTGTATAGAAGAATTCAAAACTAACGGCTTATTTATTGCTTATGGGAATGAGTGGAATGCAGGCGCGAGCACGTATTACCTGATGAGGGGAGACGCAATGAATGACTTACAAAATAACGATATCAAAGCTAATGCCCAGGCGGGCGCTGTAAATATTTCGACAAATGACGTGTCCTTTCAACCAACTGTTAACCTAGGTATTAATGGACGCGGTGATATTGCGTCGTTCCCTGCGCGATTTATTCGTAGCGCACGTAAGGCTCTTAACCCCATTGGGGCCGCTCGTGACGAAGCGGAGATGCGGAGTATCGAAGCGAGCTCTATAGCGGATGTTGTTGCAATCTATAAACGGGCGTTTCCGACTTTTGCTGATGGCCAGCTATATTTAATGGCTCATGGGTATAACACGAGCGCTTCTCAGGCAGATAATTTGCTAAATGTTCTTGAGCGCGCGGGAAAAATGTCAGATTCGAATAGAGTTGATGAACTGCCGGAGTCCTGCATTGATCTTGACATTCATGGAGCTCAGACAGCCTATGACGATGATCTGAGGGAGATGTGGGCGAAGTTGATTTCTCAAGAAGTATCGTCAGGTAGCGCTCGCTCTAAAAGAACGAAGAAAATACTTGAACAAATGGATTCGGGAGAAGCGAGTCAGCTGTTTTCAATTCTTCGGTGCTGCCTATGGGCGAAAGTGGGACCCAATTCGGTGTTTACTCCAATCCCAGTTCTCTTGAAAACTTCTAAAGATGATTCTTGGACATATAATGGTGGCACAATTTCATCTGAGTCTGTTGTCACAATGGCTTCGCTTGGGCTACTTTCGTCAAATAACTGGACAACGTTCACGCTTGTGCCTAAAGGCGGTTTGAATTTATATTCCTCATCGTCTAATGTGCTTCTATTAAACAATAACGATGAGACAGTTTAATTCAATCTTGGTTATGCCAAATTATTGAAACCAGGGATAGAACTCATTGAGACGCTTGACGTGCCTACGGATGATAGGATCATGTCCGTAATGAATGAGGTTCTGGAGACTGACGTGATTTATGGGCCCTTAGCCTAGCTCAAGTAGATGCGCTGGTAGCTCTCGCAGGTGCCCTGGTGGCGCGTGAGACCGCTTTCGGCCGAGCACCAGTTGAGGCTGTGGTCGTACTCCAGCTGGTCGAGCGTCCAGTCGTGGAGCCACAGCGCCATGTCGTATTCCGAGCCGTTTGTCTGTTGCCTGCACTGGGCCACGGCGTTGTTGACGATCTGCGTGACGCTCGGGCGGGCGGCGTCGTTTACGGTCACCTCCGCCGTGGTGCGCAGGTAGTAGATCCCCTTGTCGTTTTGGGGGTTGTATCTGTCGTTGTCCATAAAGTAGAAGTAGATGCGGTATGTGCCCGACGCCGTGAATTCAAAGGTAAAGTCGTGGCCCGTGGTGCCCAGGCTGCAGTAGCTGCCCCATGTTGCGCGCGACGGGTCGCAGACGCTTTCCTGGCTGCCGCCGTCCCAGTAGGTGGGTACGTCCATGCGCGCCTTGGCCTGGGACGAGCCGTTGGTCTGGGTTACGTGGAAGGTCGTCGCGGCGCCCGCGGGAGCGTCGTTCCACGAGACGGTGAAGGTGACGCCGTTTTGGGTTGCCGTGGCGGAGTGGGCGTAGGTGGTTTGTGACGTGGTGGAGATGGTCTCGGGCGTTCCGTTGGTTTGGGCGCGGAGGGATGGGGCGGTGGTGCCGGGCGTGGCGGCGTCTGCGGTGTTGGCGTCCGCGGGGTCGGTCTGGCTGGTGCCGGTAGATGTTGCGGTGCTGTCCTCTGCGGAATCTGCTGTCGCATTTGTGTTGGTGCCGTCTTCGGCTTCGCCTGTGTCGATGCTCGTGGCGTCGGCTTGCGCCTGCTGCTCGGTTGTCGCTCGAGGCTGAATGGCTTCCGCAATGGCCGCCATGGGTAGCGTCGAGCTGACCATGGACGTGCACGCGATCGCGCAGAGCAGGTAGTAAAGGGGTCGTTTCATAGCGGAGCCTCTCGGTGAGCAGCCAATAGGGTCCGAAGGCAGCTCCAGGCCAGCACTCCGCACATATTTTGTTTCGGTTTATTTTACGGGAACCCCAGTCAACATCAGCGAACTTTCTGGGGGATGTTGGGGAGGGGAGGGATGCTTGATTGCCCGGTGACGTTGTGGATCGCGTCGGGTTGACTATGCTCGATGCGGCAACTCCAGCATGAGGCCGTCTTGCGCCTCTTCGAGGCTCGGCACCGAGGCCTTCCAGGAAAAGTCCGCGAGGCTGCTGCTTAGGTCAAGCACTGCATGGCCGTACTTTTCAATTTTGCAGCCAGGGTGATTCTCGTCTGGTAAAAGGCGACATTCGACCGGCTGCGACCCGATGATTCGATACTCCTTCTGATATGCGTATTTGGGCGTTTTGATAACGAGATTGTGCGGGATGCCCTCAAAGATCTCGCGGATCAGTTTTGGCCCGGGGACGCCGTAGGAGATGGGACCGTGGGCGTAGATGCTTCCGTCGTCGGAGGTTTGTCTGTCGGCAAGGCGCGCGAAGCAGTCGTACTGCACGATGCCGATCCACCCGTCTGCGCACCCGAACTCCTGGATCATGCGTATCGGGATTTTCACGGCGTTGTCGACGATATCGTTCTCGCGGACCGTGTACATGCAGTAGATGGGGAGGCAAGTATATCCGTAGAGACACACCCCAGGAGCCATGGACGCCTCGAGCGGATCGCCCTGCTCGCCAGGCAGGCCATGGTAGTAGCCGGCCGCGTTCATGTAGAGACGACCGGTAATCAAGTTGTCTATGTAGGCTTCCTTGGGTGCGAACTTGAGTAGGTATGCGATGCCGTCTTTGAGCATAGCGGATCCTTTCTTGGGTGGAGGTGCCCCGGGCCGCCTTGTGCGCCCCGGTTTCTCATTGCCAAGATAAGGGATATTCTCAGAACCTTCGTGCCGGATTGACGTGGACCTGCGCCGCTTGGGTGTGCTGGCTCATTAGGACGTTAACGCTTGCGCAGCAAAGAGCTTCGGGTGCTATATTCCGACCCGCTACGAAATGGTCTGCTAGTAGATTGGTTATAGTGGCACGCCTCAGCTTGACTGTGCGATGTTCACTTCCTTGTTTGCTTCACGAGCAATACGATGCTGGTCTTCATATTCGAATTCAAGAGATACGCATGTCGATGCATCGAGGTCGAAAACGTAATTGTATCCAGGGACCGAGACGATAACAGATGCGAAGTGGCATGAGTGATCACTGGACTCTTTTTTCATGTTGGAGAGCGCTTCGCGAAGCATTTCCTCGTCAGCAAGAATATTGGACCTGACAAACAACTCGTTTCTCCTAACGGTTTCGTAGTCACCAGAGTCGAGTCTGTCCAGCTTTTTGCGAAGAGCCTCAATAACCGGCTCGAACGAATCAGAACCATTTGGGCCATACAGGACTTCTTTTTCGAAATGCGCTCCACATTGCTCAATAAGTTCGACTCGACGTTTTTCCTGAGAAGAATCATTCTCGTATAGGAGTTTGGAATAGAGGGATTCTGCCTTTCTGCTGTCTTGTGATTGGGAAGCTGTTACCTCTATGCCCAGGGACTGTTCCCGATCGATCAGATCCGGTTTGTCGCTGTAAGCCAAATTGCCGTATTTGTCGCTATCGATAAATTGCAGAACATGTCTCGCATAACACTCCCAGATATCAATCTTGGTCCTGCCAAGGATGGGCATGACGTAGCTTTCGCTATCAATGGGGCTATGCATATGGCTCACTTCTGGTACTCGAATCTCGGGGTTAATGCCTGCCATATTTTGCGATATTTTTTGTCCTCGCGGCGTCCTATCCTTTTAGAAAAAACTGACTGTTTGGAGGATAGCGATGGAAACAACCACTGAAGAGTTTGAAGAAAGGCGCAGGCTCTTACTGCAAGTAGCTGAGGCTTATGCAAATCTTTTATATACGTATAAGACGCAGCTCGTTGCGGCGGACAACGCCAACGGACTCAACAACCGTTTATCCGTAATGCAGACTGTTTTGACATCGGTTTCCGCTTGTGGCTTTGTAAGTATCTGGCTATCTGGAATGAAAATTGCGGCGCTGGTTGCCGCCGGCCTATCTGTGATCAGTCTAGCAATAACAATTTATCTTAAAGGGGCAAACTTGAGCGAGAGGGCGAATTGTCATGGCGCTACCGCAGATGCAATTTGGGTGATTCTTCAGGGGTATCTATCACTTCTTGCCGACAGCCGCTCATTTGATTTGGCGGAAATCAGGTCTCGTCGTGATTCTCTTCAAAAGGAAGTTTCTTCAATTTACACAAAAAGCCCTATGACAAATCCCAAAGCTTATTCAAAGGCCCGTGAAAGCATTAAGGCGGGCGACTGTGGGTTTTCTCCGATGGAGATAGAACAAATACTCCCTGTCGGATTGAGGGATTTGGTTAGATAACTGAAGGGAGCAACATGGACGAAAAACGTTCTTTTGAGAACTTCTTCGATTCAATTTCGTTGGATTCATTGAGTGAGTATCAATCGTCGATTGAGTCATTGACGAAATTATTGAACAAAAAATACTACGATTCGGATTCTGTCGATGACCATTGTCTTGTGGTTGGATCAGTTGGTCGGCAAACCGCTGTTTCGGAAACTAGCGATCTCGACCTTTTGTTTGTACTGCCACAGGAAGTCTATACGAGATTCAATGCCTATGACTCTAATGGGCAATCAGCGCTTCTCCAAGAAGTCAAAAAAACCATTAAAAGCCGTTACCCCAAGACTGACATAAAAGGTGACGGACAGGCTGTAGTGATTAATTTCACAGACAGGTTTTATTCGATTGATTTGGTTCCTGCTTTTGAGCAGGATGACGGTTCGTTTAAATTTCCCGATTCGAATGATGGAGGATCTTGGAAAAAGACGGATCCTATTCCTGAGCAAGATGCCTGTTCTGTTCTATTTGAAAGGACCGATGGAGATGGCAAAAGGCTCTGCAATGCTCTAAGGGTTTGGAAAAATACTCTTGGATTTCATTTTAAGGGCCTGCTCATCGATACTCTTGTTAATAGTTTTTATAACCAGAAAGACCGTTCCAGCGACCCGTATGACCTCTTGTCCGACCTCTTTAAATATTTGTCCGAGCAAGATCGCGAACAATCTTTTTGGCATGCTCTGGGCAGCAACCAACAGGTTACGAATGATGACAATGGGGCGTTTGTACCAAAAGCCAAGAAAGCTCATGGAAAACTAATCGATGCCACTAGCTCTGATGAAAAAGAGCAAGTTCTCATTGATTTATTTGGAAAGCCGTTTTCCGAAGCTGTTGTCGATGGATCTTCCGATAGTGAAGAAGCCCAATTTGCTTCCAAGTATGGAGTGGCCATTGATGAGCGATTTGTCGAGGATCAATTTAAGGTTGATATTCGTCGTTCGATGGAAATCGATTGCCAAGTTATACAGCATGGATTTAGGCCCTCATTACTTAGGGATATGTTGGCTGGACATTGTCCTTTACTACGAAAGCGCTCGCTTCATTTCTTTGTTGTCAATGCTGCTTCTTTTAGGGATTGCGCTTTTTACTGGAAAGTTCGCAACCGCGGTGAAGCGGCATTTCAGAGAAACTGCATCCGAGGCGAAATTCAACGTGGCAATAAAGATGGCTTCCATGACGAGAGGACTGATTTTGTTGGCCCACATTATGTCGAGTGCTATGCGGTTAGGAACGGCGTTTGTATAGCACGATCTAGAATTGAAGTCCCTATCAGCTAGCTTAAAGTACGAATTACGTTCTTTGATCTGGTTTGATTATCGCCCAGCTGGGTCGATAAGCGTCGCTGTAAGATGTTCTCAGTGATATAGCCGTCGTGGACTCTACGTGAGGCGATGACAAAGAAGGGTCGTTGTTCGGTTTTCCGGCAACGGCCCTTTGACGTTTTTGCGACAACTGGATGTTGTCGCGGGCTATCCGCAATCACTTTGCGCCATTTTACGGGGACTATTGCGGAACGAGATTACTTAATGCTAACCGCGTTTTTTGCGATGTTCTGCAATTTGAGGAAAGGCAGCGCTACGGTTTGCGTCCAATGACGGTTTCTGTGACCGGTTCGATATGTGCCATCGAGCTTGGATGGCTTTCTGGAGAGTACTGTTATTGGTCCGATTACAAAACGGTAGTATCCTGCCTGCTTGAAAATGATGCCAAAGGCGTCAAGCTGGTTAGCAAAAATGATGCGAGTAAAACCCAGATAACCGAGATGACCTTGAAGCTTAAGGAACAAGGCGTTTCCGTTCTTGAGCTCAAGTATGTGCCCGGCGCTTCGGCGACCATCGTGTGCAACGGTGATTCCTCAAAGATTTCGAGTACTGCCGGTAGTGATTGGACGGTTGTTGGCTAGGGAATTTAACTCCGATTTTTACAAATATTGGTATTGCTTTTGTAGACAGGGCGCATAAATGTGATGTTCACTTGATGGTGGAACTTGGCGCAACGTTGCGGCTCTGCTGATGTTTGATTCGGGCTTGGTTTAGGACTGTCGTTATTTGTGGTGACGACAAATATAGCCAAGAGCGAGCGCATATGCCTGCCGTGGGATTTAAAGACGGCCAATATCCAGCCTAAGACACAAATTGATGGTAAAGTTACTTGCGACAAGGTCGCAGCTAGTCATTGATTGCCCCGACTGGAGCGAGTCCTCTGTTAAAGATGGACTGAGACGTTTTCACCAATTTGGGTCCGTGCATATGGTCATTCCATAGCCACGGACCCGAATCCGCGCCTACGGAATGACCATATGCACGGACTGTGCGGCCTTGTCCTTATTGGAATCGAGGTGCAATGCTCTGCGACTGTATCAGTAAAACTGATTTGAATATCCTGAGAAATCATCTGAGGGTTTATCGTGACGTTAATAAACTGCCCTTGTTTATCTTTCCCTGCGGCGGTGATCAGAGTCTGCATTCCTCTCGACGATTCTTTAGAGCTTATGTGTCCAACAATCACACCGAGGCTTTAAAAAACGTTTTTTGTCTTACCGCCGAAGACGTAGCGGAGGAAATGGACGGTTCGAGACTTAATTTACTTCAGCAAGAGGCCATGCTTGCCGACATATCTGACTGGATATTGATTTTTGCAGAGAGCTGTGGATCTTTTTGCGAGTTGGGCGCTTTCTCCGCTTTGCCTCATGCTGCTTGGATTACCTCTGTTGCTGTTGGAAAGCAATATAAGGGCTCTCGGAGCTTCTTGATTGATGGGCCAGTGGAAGAAATAGCCACGGGCGACTCCTCGCTTAACAAAGTCTTTTACTTAGACTTAAATAACCCAATGTCTTCGCCTGACTTGTGCCGCTTTGTTTCTGAACTAAGACCCCTTATTGGTGTTAATGCTACTAAGCGGGGCAAGGCTAGCCAAAAGGCCGCTAGAAAGATGATCAATCTAGACGAGTCCAAGATTAACGTGGGCTCGCTCGTCCATGAGTTACTTGATTTGCTTCAATTATTGGGCCCCATGTCGGAGACCGATTTACGAACGATATACTGTGCGGCCAAAGGCTTCCGTGCTAGTAAGCTCAAAATATTCTCGCCCATTTTAAATGCAGACATGAAAAATGCCGGCGTTCCGATATCTTGGTCTGATGTTTGCTGCATGATGAGAGCTACCGGTCTTGTTTCTAAAGTGAGATGCAATAGGGGTCCGGATTATCTGATTAAAAGCACGATACACCTTGATTCCTATTTCATGTTTAAGAGATACGAAGACCGAGATTTCTTAAATATGAGGGCGCGGGTAATCCTTCGTAAGAGATCAATGGGGTATGGAGGCGTTGCCGGTGTCTATTGCGGATAGAATTTGCTTCGACCTTGGAATGACAAATCGTCAGCTATTGGGCCTTGTAAGCTCAACGACAGATAGGTATCACTGTTTTTCTGCCGGTGGGAGAAAGATTGTTGCGCCTCGGCCAGATTTGAAGCTCGTCCAATGTTGGATTTCGGATTATATAAATACGGAGTTTGATATAGATCTTCCTTACGCTACAGCCTACGAAAAGGGCTCAAGTGTCTGCCGTAATGCCGGGCTCCATGCTAAGAGTAGTCATTTTCTTCTGCTTGATATTCGTCATTTCTTTGAGTCCTGCACTCAGCAAATGGTTAGGAATTTGTTTTCAGGGGGAACGTATCGGTCGACGAACACTGAATCTCGCTCGCGTCTTACTGCAGACGATGTCGATCTTCTTGTAACTCTATCTTGCTATCGGGGCTCTCTTGCAACGGGCTCTCCGTGCTCGCCTTTTATCGCCAATCGCATAATGGCTTCGTTTGACCATGAGATTGCAGCTAGACTAGGCGATAGATTCGTCTACTCGCGATACTCTGACGACATCTGCATTTCATCAACTGAATGGATAGACTCCGCGGAGATTTCAGCCATTGTCGATGACCGCCTAAAGCAAAAGGGTTTTGATCTGAATAAGGACAAAACTCGTTGTTTTGGGCGAGGGCACCTTCGTAAAATCACGGGCATCTATCTTGACTGCAATGGCGTCCTTCGACTGGGGCCCCAAAGAAAAGCAGAGCTAAAGTGCTCGTTATACCAGGTGCTTATGCGCGAGTGCGATCGTAATTACGCCCATCGCGTTTTAGGCCACTTGAGCTTTTGCAAACAGGTTGAACCGGATTATTGCAATGCGCTTTTAGCCAAGTACGCGAGCTATGGTAAGGCTGTTTCTTGCGGAGGAGTTATGCCAGCGTTAGTAGAGCTCGCCTATGGGTGATTGGCGGGCGACTTGCTGGCGGCATGTGACGGTTGTGTTGGCTTGCTTTTTGAACCATTCTCGAATTGGTTGCATATTCTATTAAATTTTGGACAGTTAATACTTCGAGGGAGTCGAAGCGCTTTGAGTATTTACTGCTTGAGCACCGCTGAATATCGCGAATCAATGCCGCCGATATTGCGCTTTGGCACCGGGCCCGACACTGGTCCCGGTGCTTTTTTACTACCGTTTTCTTGCTAACGTCCGGTCCTGCTGCGCTGCCGCATGTTGACTTCGCTCATTGTTAGTACAGGTCGTATCATGCGCGTCTTTGTCCGTGATGGTTGTTTCTTCTCGGATGAAGTGGTCGAACGATCGGATTTTAAGCTAATGAACTGGGGCTATTTAATAAAATCCTTCCTCCTGATGCGACCAAGGTGGCGGTCCAGTTCGTATAAAGCGTCAATGTAAAGCTCGGCAGAATTGCGTATGTCTCGCATGTCGAGGCAGCATCTTTCAAAGTGCAGCTTGCCTTTTTGTTCTGTGGCGCTGCGGATATTGCGACATGTCATCAATGCGATGTCATTATCGCCCACGCAGCTGATTCTTGAAAATCCTTTTGGTGTGATGCGATAAATAACTGCCTTAGGAAAGGAATCAAGTAGGCTTTTCCCTCTTATATCAATGCAGATTCTCCCTTCTGGTCCAAAACCATAATCCTGATGTCTAATTGAATTGAGGGGGTGGGCAATAACTACCGAACGAACAACTTGGAGATACTTGCTCGCGTCGTCGAGTTCGCTTTGTTTAGAGAACTCAAAATCGTTTTTGATCTCTTTTCTCAGACAGTTCTCTTTAATTTGCCAGAACGCATCTTTTATCCATGTAGCAAGTGCCACAAGATAAACGGTGTCCTTTGGGTTGGGCAAGAAGCCCCCGCCGATAGTGGAATTGAAATCTTGAATGCTGTATTTAGCCTTAAGGATGAGATCGGACATTAATTCAAAATGATCGGAGTCCTTCCAGGGCCATTTCTTCCATATGCCGCCTCCGTGTTCACCTAAATCATCGGTGGTCTTTATTTTTTCGATTGCTTGCATGTCTCTCCTGTCTATTCGATTTGCTGCAGCGCTCCTTTTATTGTCTTGATATCAACATGGTTCCCATTAATGGCTAAAATCTGCCTGCTACCCAAAGAATGAGTCCAAAGGTTGATTTGGAGGATTAGCGGCATAGGATTGATGGACCCCGAGCTTTCCCTTAAAGTAAGCCTTGTGATGAGGCCTTGCGACGGTATGTCCGGCTTGGTCCGTGGTAACCGCCGAAAGGCGGTTTTCGTGTTTAAGGGGCTGTTTACCGAGGGCATTTGTCCGTATCCGCTTCTGGGCAGTGGGCTTTTATCGCGAATTTCGGAAGTGCGGGGAAAATCGAAACTTGCCGCGCACACTCCGATTTTTGCCAACAAAATCGCAGGCCGCAAGAGTCCAAACCTGGGGCCTAGTCGACAGGTCCCATTTTTTACCGCACTTCCGAGTTCACCTGTCGATAATGTGCGGCGGCCTCTGGAACCTCCGAGAGCGTCGGCCTTTTAGCATAAAGCGCATCGCCCCCCCCGGGGGCTTCTGGGGCGCGGCTCTTCTGGTTAAACTACTCAATTCTTAATGCTCACCGTGCTTAATTCTCGATGACCATTCGGACTATTTTTAAGTGGGCATCAACAGGTTGAGTCGGGGAGGGGGGAGCTGAGGTGGATGAGGCGTATTTGTCCTGGCGTTATGTTCCGCACTTATTTGACCATGCGCGATACGGTAGCTTCAGCTTGCGGCTGTTTTGCGCTTCTTCGAGATCCCACACCGTACCTTCCAGGTCCGATTTATGTCCGCGCCAGTAGTTATGCTTTAAGCAAAGCGGCACGAGTGAACTTGCTGCAAGCCTCATGCTGTGAGCGCGTTAAGCAATCGGTCGTGAAGGTGAGGTGAGTATGAAAGGTAGAAACCAGCACGTTACGAAGCGGGCGGATGGCAAATGGCAGGTTAAGGGCGAGGGAGCGCGTCGCGCTTCCTTTGTTACGACGACCCAGGGCGAAGCTATAAAGCGCGGTCGTCAAATTAGTTCTAATCAGCACTCTGAGCTAATCACCCATCGTCCCGATGGCAGAATCCGCGCAAAGGATTCCCATGGGCACGATCCCTTCCCGCCGAGAGGATAGGGGCTTGACGCCATTGCGGGTGCGGGCATGGATTAGCGTGTCCGCAGCCGCAAACGCCTGCCGGAAGTATGCGGCAAATTCTGGAACCCCCGAGCACAACGGCTTTTCCGCATAAAGGATCCGCAGGCAGAAGCATTGCGGCATTCCGGAGTGCTCGGCATGCTAGGGATTTGCCGCATACTTCCGAGTTTTGGCCTTGTACCCTTTGCTCCACATACTGCAAACACTTGATTGATGCTATTTAAGGTCTATAATCAAATAAAAACTCTGAAATATCTTTTCAAAACAATGAAAGGAATTTTGAGGACGATGCTTTGCCAGTTTACCTTCAGGAACTATAGATCCTATCGCGACGAAACTGTGCTTTCCATGCAGGCAACATCGATGAGGGAGTTCGAGCGCTCCCTCATAGAGTGTCCTGACGGGCAGAGTTTCCTTCCGGTAGCTGCGGTTTACGGGCCTAACGCTGGCGGCAAGTCTAACCTGCTCGAGGCTCTTGACTATATTCGTTCGGCGGTGGCAAGGCCGATCAGATTGTTGTCTGCCAGCACTGATGCGCCAGAAGGTAACCGATCTTCGATACCCCGTTGCTCTGCGTTCGAGTTCGATGACGTGTCGGCTGCTAAGCCCACCGAGTTCGAGCTCTACTATCGCGCGGGTGAGCATGAGTACCGCTATGCCCTATCCGTGCATGCGGACGAGATCGTGTCCGAAGGATTGTGGCGGCGCAAATTGGGGGCGTCACGCACGGCGATGCTGTTCGAGCGCGAGGGGACAGGGGTTGAGCTTGGTCCCACGTTGCGTAAGCTCGTGACGGCTGCGAGATTCAACCCGAGCCTGCCATACCTGTCGTTTCTCTGCATCAACTTTGACGCGCCGGTGATCAAAGAGGCCGCCAGTTGGTTTCTTGATGGGGTGTTCCTGAACTACAACAGCTCCTATCTGGAGCAGATGCTCGAACAGTTGCTCGACGAGGATGACTCACTCGAGATCACGCGTTTTCTGCGTGCCGTTGACGTACGTATCGATGGCTTTAGGGTTGAGAAAGCTCCGGAATGGCGCGGCCAGCGCGTCTTCGTAAAGCATGAGGTGGACGGCAAGGGCTATGAGCTGCGCCTGTCCGAGGAGTCGGCCGGTACTCAGAAGCTCATGGGGTTGGCGTCGTTTCTGCTGGCGGCGCTCGAACGCGGCGGTACCGTCGTTGTCGACGAGCTCGACGCCAAGTTGCATCCGAAGCTCCTGCGCTACGTGATTCTGCTGTTCAAAGATCCCGAAGTCAACAAGAGCGGCGCGCAGCTCATCTTCTCGTCTCAGGACGTGTCCACTATGCGAAACGATGTTTTTCGCCGCGACGAGATATGGTTTGCTGCACGCGGCGAGTGGGAGGCGAGCCAGCTATGGTCGCTCGCCGACATCCACGAGGCAAATGGTAACCTGGTCAGCAAGAACGCGGCATTCGACAAGCAGTACCTGTCTGGCCGCTATGGTGCCGACCCGTATCTCACGCGCATTGAGGAGTGGGATTAATATGGCCGCGAAAAAGTCGAGGGACTGGCGCAGCGGCAAGCGCGAGGGACGCTCTCGCATGGTACAGATGACGCGCCATCTCGTGGTGACCGAGGGCAAGGAGACTGAGCCTCGATACTTTGAGGGCGTGCGCGCCGCGTTAGGCGCAGCAAATGAGCGGAAGGTTGCCGTAGTCGTTAAGGGGACTGGCAAACATACTCTCGACCTACTTGACTTCGCTGTCGAACACTGTCGCTATGCTCCTGAGACGTTTGACCATGTGTGGCTTGTATTTGATAAGGATGATTTCCCTGCATCCGATTTCGATGCGATGGAGAGCAAATGCGCCGAGCTCACCGATGGATTGAGGACGTTTCATGCGCTGTGGTCGAACCCCTGCTTTGAGCTGTGGCCCCTTCTGCACCTTCGATATACGACTGCTCCCATGTCGGCCGCAGAGTGCCAGCGTGGCCTCGCTCAAGCCATGTCTAAAGACCTGGGCATTGAGTACCGCAAGAATTTGGCAGGGCTGTTCGAGGTGGTGGACGGCAAACGAGGCGAGGCGTTGCAGCGTGCTGGACGCCTCGTCACATACCATAGGGGGCTGGGTAACGTTAAACCATCCGCGCAAAACCCTGCAACCAAGGTGGGCGAGATATTCGATGTGATTGGGCCGTATCTGGTTTGACGGTCAAGTTCGATCGGGCTTGATAAGACTGGAGATTCATGAAAGATGTTGTTTCGGGCTGCCTGCCGTCTTTAACTGGATTGACCTTTTGGGACCCGATAGGATACTAGGCCGAATCTAGCGGTATTGACGCAGTCAACCTACGGGCCTGCGTCCTGCGGGGGCGGCTTTTCTTTTGAATTGCCGCCCCTTTTCATCATTTGTATGGATGTAAGATTCGGCCTGTCAAAATTTACATCTCAATAAAGAAAAGGCGAAATTGCGTGCGATTTTCTGCTCGTATGTAACTTTACTGACGTGTTGTTGCTCAGTCTTAATTCGCTGTGGTTGCCGGTAAGGGATTGACCGGAATTGGGCTTTTCCCTATCCGCTCCGTCGCGAGTTCTACATCGAGTGCATCTGCAACATGATGCGCCCGTGGACCATCGTGAACTATGAGCGTGAGCCGTGGGTGATGGACGAAGGTACCGTGCGCATTACGTTTGACATAAACATGCACGCGGCGGTGGATCGCTGGCGTTTGCTCGACCTGGGCGGTTGAAATGATCCGCTGAGACCTTTCCAGTCGAATATTTTTCGGGCGAGGGTTGGGTATCATGGTGAAAGCGATTTCAACGACAGGGGTGCTCGTGGTAAAGATGAAAGATGTGGCCGAGCTGGCGGGCGTTTCGAGCGCCGCCGTCTCGCGCTACCTCAACGGTGGATATATCTCGGCGGACAAGGCCGAGCGCATTAAGCAGGCGATTGAGCTGACCGGATACGTGCGGTCCAGCCAGGCTCGCGCGCTGCGCACCGGCTCCACCAAGCTCATCGGCGTCATCGTGCCCAAGATCAACTCGGAATCCGTGAGCCGCATTACCGCCGGCATCGGCCAGGTGCTCGGTCGTCGTGGCTACCAGATGCTGCTTGCCAATACTGACAATGCCCCCGATCGCGAGCTCGAATACCTCGATTTATTCCAAAACCACCCAGTCGATGGCATTGTGCTGGTGGCAACTATGATTACCGACGAGCACCGTCGGGCGATTGAGTCGTGCCGCGTGCCCATCGTGCTGATCGGCCAGAATGTTGAGGGCGCGGCGTGCGTCTATCACGACGATTACGAGGCCGCCTTTGAGCTGGGCCATGCGCTTGGGGGTCGCGTGGACGGCAAGATTGCCTATATTGGAGTTACCGAGGAGGATCGCGCGGCCGGTTATGACCGCCGTCGCGGTTTTGAGGCCGGCTTGCGCGCCGCGGGCAACCCGCTCGATGCCGCCTTGATTCGCCTGGGCTCGTTTACGCTCGATTCGGGCTATGGTGCGGCGCGTGAGCTGCTTTCCGTCGCTCCCGATGTTTCATTTATCGCCTGCGCGACCGACACCATGGCGGCGGGCGCGCTGCGTGCCATCGATGAGGTTCGCGGCATGGGCGAGGGCATACACCGCGTGAGTGGTTTTGGCGACAATGCGTTTTTGCGCGCGCTGACGGGCGGCATTCCCACCGTGCATTATGGCTACCTGACCAGTGGCGTCGAGGCGACCAATATGTTGCTCAACACGCTCGATGGCGTGGAGGGGGAGAGCGGTCTCAAGACACTCAAGCTCGGTCATCAGCTTATGAATGTCTAGGTCTTGGGCATGTCTGTCTGCCTCTGAGCCCTTATGTTTGTCTCAAAACTACCATTCACCGGCTTTTTCCTACCGTTCACCCTACTATGAAAACGATTGCAGACATATGAAACTGAAATCGATTACAGTGTAAGTGTCAAAGATGGCCGGGTGTAAATGCGCCCGTTGGAGGAAAGGGAAGTCATGGACTACCGCAAATCAGCCCAAGAGGTGCTCGACAACATCGGTGGCGCCGACAACGTTGTTTCGGCCGCGCACTGCGCCACTCGCCTGCGCCTGGTGATTGCCGATAACACTAAGGTTAACAAGGAGGCCCTCGAGAACGTCGACGGCGCCAAGGGCGTCTTTGAGGCCCAGGGCCAGCTCCAGATTATTTTTGGCACCGGCACCGTCAACAAGGTCTACGAGGAGTTCATCGCGCTCAGCGGCGTCGAGGCTGCCACCAAGGCCGAGGTCAAGGAGGCCGCGGCTCAGCAGCAGAACATCTTTATGCGTGCCATTAAGGTGCTCGGCGATGTCTTTGTCCCCATCATCCCCGCCATCGTGGCTTCGGGCCTGCTGCTGGGCATTATGAGCGCCCTCAATTTTATGGCCTCCAACGGCTTTATCGCGCTCGATACCAATAACTTTATCTACAAGATTGCCGACCTGGTCTCGGGCACGTCCTTTGGCATTCTGCAGATCCTGATCGGCTACTCCGCCGCTAAGGCCTTTGGCGCCAACCCGTATCTGGGCGCTGTCGTCGGCGGTGCGTTCATCAACTCCTCGCTGCAGAGCGCTTACACGGTTGCCTCCGAGGGCGTTCAGACCATGGTCACCGTCATTCCCGGCGTGTACAGCTTTGAGTGGGTCGGCTATCAGGGCCATGTGATCCCCATCGTCATCGCCTGCGCCATTCTGGCCTTCCTCGAGAAGCGCCTGCACAAGATCGTTCCCGAGATGTTCGACCTCTTTGTGACCCCGCTTGTCTCCGTGTTCGTGACCGTGCTCGTGACGCTCGTTGCCGTCGGCCCCATCTTCGTGTGGGCCGAGAACGCCATCCTCGGTCTGATCCAGGCCCTGCTGACCCTGCCCTTCGGCATCGGTTCCTTTATCGTCGGTCTGTTCTATGCCCCCACGGTCGTTACCGGTATCCACCAGATGTACACCGCCATCGACCTGGGCCAGCTCGCCCAGTACGGTGTGACCTACTGGCTGCCCATTGCCAGCGCTGCCAATATCGCCCAGGGTGGCGCAGCGCTCGCCGTTGCCTTTAAAACCCGCGATGCCAAGATCAAGGGCCTGGCGCTTCCTTCGGCTCTGTCCGCCTTCATGGGTATTACCGAGCCGGCCATCTTTGGTGTGAACCTGCGCTTCTTTAAGCCCTTCATCGCCGGCTGCATTGGCGGCGGTTGCGGTGCCCTGGTCTGCGCGCTCACCTCGCTTGCTGCTTCCGGCACGGGCGTCACCGGTATCTTCGGTATCCTGCTGTGCCTGGCCCAACCCGTGCAGTACGCGATCATGTTCGCGGTCGCCGCGCTGGTTTCCTTTGGCGTCTCGTTTGTCCTGTACAAGGACGAGCCCAAGGCTTTCGAGCAGGCCTAAGAGCTTTTGATTGAGGGAATGCCCGCGGGCTGTATGCTCGCGGGTGTTTCCCGCATCTGGCGCCTTGTAACTTTCGATCCGTTAGGACTTTGATATGTCTAATGCACTTGGTCGCGACCTTGCAAAGCTGGTCGCCGCTGTTGACGCCGCCGCCTCTGAGTGCGGTCATGGCGCGTATGGCCAGCGCTTCCACATTATGCCGCCGGCGGGTTGGCTCAACGACCCCAACGGTCTTTGCCAGGCGGGCGGCGTGTTCCATGCCTATTTTCAGTATGCGCCGTTTGATGTCGAGGGTGGCGTTAAGGTCTGGGGCCATGCGACGAGCCGCGACCTTATGAAGTGGGAATATGTTGGAGCGCCGTTGCTTCCCGACGAGCCGTTCGACTGTCATGGCGTGTATTCGGGCTCCGCGCTTGCCGAGGACGGTCGCATTCGCGTGCTGTACACAGGCAACGTGAAGCTATCCGATGCGGACGGGACGTACGACTACGTCAATACCGGCCGCCGCGCCGATACTGTTTATGTCGAGAGCGTTGATGGCCTTGCCGGTCGGGAGTTCAGCCAAAAGCGCGTGGTGCTGGCGTCCGATGATTATCCCGAGGATTTGACCTGCCATGTGCGCGATCCCAAGGTATGGCGTGACGCGGACGGGCGTTATCACATGGTGCTGGGCGCCCGTCGTCGCGTGGATGGGCCGCATGTCGAGAGCCGTTTTTGTGCGATGCACGGCGAGGGTGCCGGGCGCGATGTGGGCGAGATCCTGGTGTATGGCTCGGCCGATATGCTGAGCTGGGAGCTCGAGACCCGTGTGTCTACGCCCGAGCGTTTTGGCTTTATGTGGGAGTGCCCGGGGTATCTTGAGCTTAAGGCCGATGACGGTGTGCCGGTGAAGTTCCTGTCCTTCTCTCCTCAGGGGCTCGAGGGCGGTCGTTGGGACCGCGGCAACGTATACGCTGCTGGCTACATGCCTGTAACGGGCGACATTACCGGTGGTGACGGTACCTATGAGCCGGGCGAATTCCGCCTGTGGGACGCCGGTTTTGACTTCTATGCTCCGCAGGAGTTCACGGCCGAGGACGGTCGCCACATTCTGATCGGCTGGATGGGCATGCCCGATGAACCGACCTATGGCAACGCACCCACCGTGGTGTGCGGCTGGCAGCACTGCATGACGGTGCCGCGTGAGCTTACAGCCGGTGCCGGCGGCGTGGTGCTGCAGCAACCGGCGCGTGAGATCGAGCGCCATTATGCCTCGGTGCGTGTGGGGGAGGGCTCGTTGGAGGTTGCCGGCGATACCTGCTTTGACGTTATTTCTAGCGGTATCGACGGCGCATTTACCGCGACCGTTGATGGCGAGCTGCAGCTGGCGTTTGTGCCCGCCGAGGGCGAGCTGCCCGCGCGCTTTGAGATGCGATTTACCGATGAGAGCCGCGCTTCTGCCGGCTGCGGTCGCACCGTGCGTTGGGAGCCCGTCGACGAGGTTCGTAACGTGCGCATTGTTGGCGATGTTTCGTCGGTCGAGGTGTTTGTGAACGATGGCGCACTCGTGTTTTCGACGCGCATCTATCCCGAGGCCTATGGCGTGTCCGTTGACGCTCCGGGTGCGAGCGTGAACTATCATGCGCTCAGCATCTAGGCGATTCGTCGCATATCGGCGCTATACTGCAGCCGTTGCCCACGATGCGGGGAACACCCGCATCGTGGGTTTTTGTTTATGAAGGGACGGTGCCGTGTGGATGTGCAGCAGCTAGAAGAGACTTGGGCTTTGAGGGCCGGCGCGCGTGAGGCGCGGTTGCTTGCGGGCCCGCATGTGCCGGTTGCTCTGTCGCAGCTGGGAATTGTGCGTCCCGGTGACCGCCTGGTCGCGTTTGCCGATGACTTTGCCGATACGTTTGCGAGCGGCTTTGATGCCTGCGACGTGGCTATGGTGGGTGAGCCGTCGGTTGCAGCGTTTGTCGCCGCGTCCGAGAACTTTGATGCTTCGTTTGATGCCGAGGGGCCGCACCTGTGGTGGTTTGTGAACTCAATCGGCGGCTTTGGCCTGTGTGTGCCCGATCTGCGTGCGCTGGGTCGGGCGGCGCGTGAGGCCCATGCGTTGCTGGTTGTGGACAACACCGTGGCGTCGGCTTTTGGCTGCGATCCGCTGCGTCTGGGTGCTGCGCTGTCCCTCGAGGCGCTCGACCGCGTGTGCGCCGGTGATGCTTCACGCAAGTTGGTTGCCGTATCGGTTGCGCGCTCGCAGCTTAAGCGCCATCGTGTGGATGCTGCCGCCGCGTGCACATATGCCCTGTTTGAGGACTGCGGCTTGGCAAAGCTTAATTTGCCTGCTGACGAGGCCGGTGTGCTGGAGCGCGGGCTGGACTCGCTCAATACCCGCATGCAGGCACACTTCGACCGCGCCCGTGCGCTGGCCGAGTATCTGGTCGCCAACGAGATGGTGCGCAACGTGCGCTATCCCGGACTGAGCTCGCATCCTGACCATGCGGTTGCAACGGGAATCCTCGAGCATGGTTTTGGCCCGGCAGTTGAATTTGACCTTATCGAGCGTAGCGCGGGAGAGCTGTTCGACGCTTTGCCGGGGGAGTTTCGCACATCGCCTGCCGGCGGCGCAACGACGCGCCTTTCGGCCCCACGCGGCAAGCAGGGGGGCACCATCCGTCTCTTCGCCGGCACCGACGATCCCCTGACAGTGGCCGCCACCCTAGATAATGCCCTCCGCAACTAGCTAAATCATCCTCAACTCCATAAGTTGCGGTGAAATATGGATTGATTTACGGCTTTAACCGCATAAACAGTCCCTATTTCACCGCAACTTATGAGAAGGGGTTGTGCAGCTAAAAAAGCCCCGTCCCAAATTAGCTACTTTTTGATGCTGGCGATGAGGTCGTTGGCTTTGGTGGCGATGACGTTGTTGATCTCGCTCTGCAACGTCTCGTAGACTTCGATGGCTCGCTCGCCGGCGGGGGTGAGCGTGGATCCGCGGGCGCCGTCGCGCTCGATGAGCTTGCAGTCCAGCTGGCCTTCGGCTTCGTTCACAATGCGCCAGGCCTTGGAATACGCCATGCCCATGCTCTTGGCGGCACGGTTGAGCGAGTGCTCGCGGGCGATACCTTGCAGCAGCAAGACGCAGCCGTGGCCGAAGACGCCCGGCAGATCCTTGTCGCACGCTTGAATGACCAGCTTTGCCGTCGTCTTGTACTCCATCTGCTCCACGTCTCCCCGCTAAAGTGTTTGCTGGGCAAACGCAATGCCAGCGTCAAACCCTCGTGTGCTCTTCTTAAATCATGCATTGTAGCAGTCAAAGTGCGTTAAGATACTTCCCCAGTATTGGGCGCCCAAGGTTGGGCTGGGTCCTACGAGGCCTGCAGCCGACCGGTCGCATGGAAAAAGGAGAAACATGGCTACGTTCTTTCCCGGTGAGTCCCACACGTTTTCGGAGTATCTGCTGGTCCCTGGTTACTCGTCCTCGCAGTGCATCCCCAACAACGTCTCTCTTAAGACGCCGCTAACCCGCTTTAAGCGCGGTGAGAAGCCGGCAATCACCCTGAACATCCCCATGGTTTCCGCCATCATGCAGTCCGTCTCGGGCGTCGACATGGGTGTCGCGCTCGCTACCGAGGGTGGCCTGTCCTTCATTTACGGTTCCCAGAGCGCCGAGTCCGAGGCCGCTATGGTCAAGGCCGTCAAGGATCACAAGGCTGGCTTCGTTCAGTCCGATTCCACGCTGACCCCCGACATGACCATGGAGCAGGTCATCGAGCTCAAGGAGAAGACCGGTCATTCCACCATGCCGGTTACCGACGACGGCACTCCCAAGGGTAAGCTCCTGGGCATCGTCACCAGCCGTGACTATCGTCCCAGCCGCGATGACCACCAGACGAAGGTCTCCGAGTTCATGACTCCGCGTGAGCAGCTCATCGTGGGCGACAAGAACATCAGCCTCAAGGTTGCCAACGACGTCATCTGGGACAACAAGCTTAACGCTCTGCCCATCGTCGACGACAACGATCACCTGATGGGCATTGTCTTCCGCAAGGACTACGACAGCCACAAGACCAACCCCAACGAGCTGCTCGATAGCGACAAGCGCTACATGGTCGGCGCCGGTATCAACACCCGCGACTATGCCGAGCGCGTGCCGCTGCTCATCGAGGCCGGCGCCGATGTCCTGTGCATCGACTCTTCTGAGGGCTTCAGTGAGTGGCAGAAGCGCACCATCGAGTGGATCCGCGCCAATTATGGCGAGGACGTCAAGGTCGGTGCCGGTAACGTCGTCGACGCCGAGGGCTTCCGCTTCCTGGCAGACTGCGGTGCCGACTTCATCAAGGTCGGTATCGGCGGCGGTTCCATCTGCATCACCCGTGAGACCAAGGGTATCGGCCGTGGCCAGGCCACCGCGCTGATCGACGTCTGCCGCGCTCGCGACGAGTACTACGAGGAGACCGGCGTCTACGTGCCCGTGTGCTCCGACGGCGGCATTGTCTACGACTACCACATGACGCTTGCCCTGGCCATGGGTGCCGACTTTATGATGCTGGGCCGCTACTTCGCCCGCTTCGACGAGAGCCCGACCGAGCGCGTCAACGTCAACGGTCAGTACATGAAGGAGTACTGGGGCGAGGGTTCTGCGCGTGCCCGCAACTGGCAGCGCTACGACCTGGGCGGCGCCGCGAAGCTCAGCTTCGTCGAGGGCGTCGACTCCTACGTTCCCTACGCCGGTTCCCTCAAGGACGGCGTGGGCGGCACGCTCTACAAGGTCAAGTCTACGATGTGCAACTGCGGTGCCCTCTCGATCCCCGAGCTCCAGGAAAAGGCACGCCTGACCCTGGTGAGCTCGACCTCCATCGTCGAAGGCGGCGCCCACGACGTAGTCGTGAAGGATTCTCAGCAGAGCGTTTCCTATCGATAAGCGGCTTTCCCAAGCACCGCACCTTGCCGTTCAAACCGTCGCTCGCGTACCAAAGTACGCGTCGCTCCTCTTTCACGGCAATCTGCGGCACTTGGAAAACCCGACCATACATGGGCGGGTAACAATTAGCGGTTGATTCACAACCACGTTATTTAGATAAAGCGAGATGCCCGCAAGTCGCAGGCATCTCGCTTGTCGTATTTGCTATTATCAGTCGAGTCAACCTTAGGGTCGGGCGGCTTAGCTTTGTTCGCTACAAGTTCCGCACGCAAAGAAGAGCACTAAATGTGCTCTTCGTCTTGCGCAGGACTGTCCGCAGTAGCGAATAAAGCTACCCCCCCCGACCCCAGCTAAGATTAAAGGAGCTGATATGTGCGATTGCACAGATCATAAGGACGAGATCCCTGCCTACGACGCGCAGGCCATTGAGTCCAAGTGGATGAAGGCCTGGGAGGACTCCAACCTCTTTGCCGTCGACACCGACGACAGCAAGCCCAAGAAGTATGTGCTCGAGATGTTCCCGTATCCGTCGGGCGACCTGCACATGGGCCACGCGCGCAACTATACCATCGGCGATGCCATGGCCCGTCAGGCCCGCATGCGCGGCTACGACGTGCTGCATCCCATCGGCTTTGACGCCTTTGGCCTGCCCGCCGAGAACGCCGCCATCAAGCACAACACGCAGGCTGCCGCCTGGACGTATAAGAACATGGACCAGGCGCTCGCCACGATGAAGCGCATGGGCTTCTCCTACGATCTGGATCGCATGGTCAAGACTTGCAGCCCCGACTATTACCGCTGGGGCCAGTGGATTTTTGAGAAGCTGTGGGAAAAGGGCCTGGTCTACCGCAAGAAAAACCCGGTCAACTGGTGCCCCACCTGCAAGACCGTTCTGGCCAACGAGCAGGTTACCGATGGCAAGTGCTGGCGCTGTGGCACCGAGCCCGAGAAGCGCGACCTGGAGCAGTGGTACTACAAGATTACCGATTACTCTCAGGAGCTGCTCGACGACCTGGAGAAGCTCCCCGGCTGGCCCGAGCGCGTCAAGCAGATGCAGGCCAACTGGATCGGCCGCTCCGAGGGCGCCGAGGTCGACTTTACCCTGTGCGACCAGGATGGCGAGCCCATCGAGGGCGACGAGGGCAAGATCACCGTCTTCACCACGCGTGCCGATACGCTCTTTGGCGTCTCCTTCTTTGTCCTGGCTCCCGAGTACGCTCGTCTGCACGAGCTCGTCGAGGGCACGGAGTACGAGGAGGCCGTGACCAAGATCGTCGAGGACTCCAAGCATATCTCCGCCGTCGAGCGTGCCCAGGGCACCCTTGAGAAGCACGGTGCCTTTACCGGCCGCTACGTGGTGAACCCTGTCAACGGCGAGAAGGTTCCCGTGTGGGTTGCCGATTATGTCGTTGCCGACTACGGCACCGGCGCCGTCATGGCCGTTCCCTGCGGCGACCAGCGCGACTTTGAGTTTGCCCGCAAGTACGACCTGCCGATCGTGCCGATCATCTTGGACGATGACGATCGCGCTGCCGTCGAGGCCAGCGGCGAGACCATCGATACCTTCCATGCCGAGACCGTCGACTGGGATTGTGCTCACGCTGCCGAGGGCACGCTCGTCCAGTCCGGCAAGTACACCGGCATGCGCGGTGGTAAGCACTCCGAGGGCGAGGCTGCCATCGTGGCCGACCTCGAGGCCATGGGCTGCGGTCGTCGTAAGGTCGAGTTCCGTCTGCGCGACTGGCTCATCAGCCGCCAGCGCTATTGGGGCAACCCCATCCCGGCCATCCACTGCGAGCACTGCGGCATCGTGCCCGTGCCCGAGGATCAGCTCCCGGTGACGCTGCCCGAGAACCTGGACCTGGGCGCCGGCGAGACCCTCGCCGAGTGCAAGGACTTCTACGAGACCACCTGCCCGGTCTGCGGCCGCCCGGCCAAGCGCGAGACCGATACCATGGACACCTTCACCTGCTCCAGCTGGTATTACCTGCGCTATACCGATCCGCACAACACCGAGCTGCCCTTCTCCCGCGAGGCAGCCGACCGTTGGATGCCCGTCGATAACTACATCGGCGGCATCGAGCACGCCATTTTGCACCTGCTCTACAGCCGCTTCTTTACCAAGGCGCTGCGTGACCTGGGACTGCTGAGCGTGGACGAGCCCTTCACCAACCTGCTGTGCCAGGGCATGGTCAAGGACGAGAACGGCGACACCATGTCCAAGTCCAAGGGCAACGTCGTGCCCCCGAGCTCGGTTATCGAGCCCTACGGCGCCGACACCATGCGTCTGGCGATCCTGTTTATCGCCCCGCCCGAGAAGGACTTCGACTGGGATCCCAAGGCCGTCGAGGGCGCCAACCGCTTTATCAAGCGCGCCTGGCGTATCGTGTGGCAGCTCGTCCAGTCGGGTGACGCCAACGTTGCCTTCGACAAGTCCGTGCTCGACGAGACCGCGATGAAGCTCTATCGCGAGCGTCACCGCACCATCGCCAAGTGCACCGAGGACTTCGATCGCGGCCAGTTCAACACCGCGATCTCTGCCGTCATGGAGCTCGTCAACGCGGCAAGCGCCTACCTCAACGCCACCGAGGGCGCTGACCGCGACAAGGCCCTGTGCTACGGCGTGGCCAAGGACATCGTGAGCGTCCTGGCGCCCATCTGCCCGTTCTGGGCCGACGAGCTGTGGCACGAGGCGCTCGGATGCGAGGGCAACGCCTATACCGCCGCCTGGCCCGAGTTTGACCTGGCCGAGTCCATCGAGGACACGGTGCAGATCGTCGTTCAGGTGCTCGGTAAGGTTCGCGGCCGCATCGACGTTGCCCGCGATGCCTCCAACGAGGAGATGCAAGCTGCCGCCGAGGAGGCCGTTGCCAAGTGGCTCGAGGGCAAGACGGTCGTCAAGGCCATCTGCGTGCCCGGCAAGCTGGTCAACCTGGTGGTCAAGTAAGCACTGCGAGCATAACTGACGCATAAAAGACGAGGGGCGATCCGATTGAGTCGTCCCTCGTTTTGCGTTATATGCCCTGCTTGGCTTGTGCCGAGCGTCACCCGCTATGGAATGTGCACCAGGTCTCTAAAGTAGACGTTGCCCGTCTGTTCCTCGAACATCCAGATATTGAGGTAGATGTCGTTGAGGTCGTTGTTTACATTAAAGTCCGGATCGTCGAAGGTGCCTACAAAGGTGAGCATCGCGGTCGTTTCTTCGCCTGCGGCGACGGGCTGGCGCATGCGTACGTCGCGGACGACACCGTTGACGTAGGCATTAGCATCGACATCGCCAAACATCATGTCGTTATTGGTGTTGTTTGTCACCGCAAAGACCAACACGGCGTCGCCGTAGCCATCCGTGTCCTTGCCCATGCAGGTAACATGGACGTTCTCGTCTGCCTCAAGGTCGATGGGGAACTGTTCTTGAGGGTCGGGACCTAAGCCCTGGGGGTCGACTGTATCTTCGTCTATTTTGTCGAAGCGCTCCGAAGGCGTCGTTTTCTCGATGGCTTTGGTGCTGCCGAGATCCGGCTCGCATGGTCCGGTTTTACCATCGACGTTACTGCAGCCCGCCAGGGCGAACGAGCAGGCAGCGACGACGAGCGCGGTCACGCAGAGGGTGCCTAGGCGTTTCATGGTGTCTCCTTGCCGTAGAGGATCTGGAAGGTTGTGCGGTCTATGCGTGAATACGGCTTATCTGTTTCAGAATGTCCCTTACGAGCAGTCTGGCCGATGTGCGCCCAGGGATGGAATGCCCATAGGGCCCGATTCGGTCGGCGTGCTGGGACGCATGGCCCGTTTTGGGGCATTTGGGGAGCACCGCACAGGAGTCCTCGACTAATTGTCCTATTCTTGTGGAGAAGCTGTGGGCGCGCTGACCTGCGAATTTCTTTGACGCTTGCACGTTTTCGCAGGTATTGGTATAGTTTGCTTGCAAATGAAGTTGTAATTGAAAGAAGTGGGGTTTCGGCCCCGCTTCTTTTTTGTATGGATGGAGGTGCCGCAATGGTCAAGACCAAGACCGAGCAGGCGATCATCGACGCGCTCGAGGCCGTCGCTCCCCAGCACGATGTCGATATTGTCGACGTTGAGCTCGTGGGCGCCACCAAGGCCCCCTGCGTGCGTGTGCGTATCGAGGGTGCCGAGGGTCAGAGCCTGTCGCTCAACGACGTCACGGCCAATACCAAGTGGGTCGGCGACGTGATCGAGGAGCTCGACCCCATTTCTTCGAGCTACACCCTCGAGGTGTCGAGCCCGGGTATGGCGCGTCCGCTGCGCCGTCCGCGCGACTTTGCCCGCTTTGTGGGCGAGAACTGCGAGCTCACCTCCACCGCCACCGAGGGCCGTCGCAAGTACTCCGGCAAGATTGTCGCCGCGACCGAGACGAACGTGACCCTCGAGCTCGAGGACGGCGAGTCCGTCACCCTCGATTTCTCTGATGTTAAAAAGTGCAAGTTGAAGCCCACCTACGACTTCAAGCCCGCGAAGGAAGGAAACTAACATGGCAGCATCCGACATGATGTCCGCCCTGATGGAGCTTTGCCAGGAGAGGCACATCGACCAGCTCTACCTGATCGACCGCCTGGAGCAGTCGCTCGCCAAGAGCTATGCCGAGATCTTGCATCTTGAGTGGGGCGCCAAGGTGACCATCGACCGCACCACCGGCAAGATCTACGTTTACCGTCTGGAGCCGATCGACGATTCCATGGACGAGGAGGGCAACTTCACCGAGTTCGAGGAGATCGACGTCACCCCCAAGAACACGAGCCGCATCGCCGCTCAGCACGCCAAGGCCGAGATCAACGCCATCGTGCGTAACTCCGCCCGCGAGCAGATCTACGAGGAGTTCTCCGGTCGTATCGGTGACCTCATCAGCGGTACCGTGCTGCAGTCCACGCCCGACTTCACGATCGTCAAGATCCGCGATGGCGTCGAGGCCGAGCTGCCGCATTTTGACCAGCGCCGTTACGAGAACGAGCGCAACGAGCGTCCGATGGGCGAGCGCTATCTGCACAACCAGCACATCAAGGCCGTGATCATCGACGTCCGCGATCCCAACTCCAACCTGCAGCCGGTTCGCGGCGAGCACAGCCGTCCGCCGATCGTCATCTCCCGCACCCACCCCGAGCTCATGCGTCGTCTGTTTGAGCAGGAGGTGCCCGAGATCTATGAGGGCACCGTCCAGATTAAGTCGATTGCCCGCGAGCCCGGCCAGCGCTCCAAGGTCGCCGTCCACTCGCTCGACGACCGCCTGGATCCCGTGGGCGCCTGCGTCGGCCCCAAGGGCAGCCGCGTTCGCGCCGTCGTGGGCGAGCTCCGCGGCGAGCGCGTCGACGTCATCCTGTGGGATGCCGATCCGGCCGTCTACGTCGCCAACGCCCTGTCGCCCGCCAAGGTCACCCGCGTCCTCATCGACGAGGAGAAGGCCTACGCCGGCGTCATCGTGCCCGACGACCAGCTTTCGCTCGCAATCGGCAAGGAGGGCCAGAACGCCCGCCTCGCCGCTCGCCTGACCGGCTGGCACATCGACATCAAGTCCGAGACCCTTGCCGCCGACATCCTCAAGAACGTCCCCGTTCACGAGGAGCCCGCCGCCGACCTGATCGGTGACGAGGACGACGACGTCCGTCGCTGCGAGTACGTGTCCGAGGACGGCATTCAGTGCCGCAACCAGGCCCGCCCCGGCTCCCGTTTTTGCGGTGTCCACGACACCGACGCCTTCGATGATGCGGAGGACCTGATCTAGCGCGCGGTCGCGCCGGGCGGGTCCCGGCGCATCTCCCACGCTCGTTCAGTCTCTAGGCACCCAAGGTGCCAGAAAGGGTAGGTGAAGTCATATGGCAAAAGTCCGTGTGTCCACCCTGGCCAAAGAGTTCGGCATGACCTCCAAGGAACTGATGGGTCATCTCGCCGAAATGAAGATTCCCGCTAAGTCCGCTTCCTCCGCTCTGGAGGACGCTTACGTCGCCATGGTCCGCAAGCAGCTCGCCTCGGTGATCGAGGCCCGCGCCAAGGAAGTCGAGGCCGCCAAGCAGGCCGAGGAGGAGGCAGCCGCCGCCGAGGAGGCAGCGCGCGCTGCCGAGGCCGAGCGTGAGCGCATCGCCGCCGAGAAGGCACGCGAGGAGGAGCGCCGCCAGTTCGCCGCCGCCCAGGCTGCTGAGGAGGCCGCCCGCGCCGAGGCCGAGGCCAAGAAGAAGGCCGAGCAGGAGCGCCTTGCCCGCGAGAAGGAGGAGGCTGCCCGCGAGGCCCAGCGCCGCGCCGTCCCCGCTTCCGACTCCGGCTCGCGCTTCCGTTCGCTGCTCGACCAGATCGCCGCACAGGAGACCGTGCTCAAGGAGAAGAAGGACGCCGAGGAGAAGGCCAAGGCCGAGCGCGCCTCCGAGCGCGGTAACCGTCGTGGCGGCAACAACGACCGTCGCGGTGGCCGTCGTAACGATCGCAACGCCTCCGACAACAACTCCGATCGCCACGCCTCCGAGAGCCGTCCGCACAGCCATCGCACCAACGCCAGCAACAACGTCGCTGCCGGCATGGACTTCCCCAACCCCGATAAGCAGGGCAAGGGCAAGAAGCGCAAGGGCGGTCACGGCAACGATGAGGACCACTACAGCCGCATGGCGCGTGAGGCCGAGGAGTACAGCCGCGAGAAGGTGCTCGAGGAGGCCCGCGCCGCCGTCGAGGAGGCCTCTCGCGAGTCCACCGGTCGCCGCAAGAAGCGCAAGGAGAAGCGCGAGCGCGAGGCTGCTAAGGCTCAGGAGGAGCGCAAGATTGAGGAGGCGCTGGCCCAGGGCGTGAACCCCGAGGAGCTCGACGCCATCAAGGTCTCCCAGGGCGTTACCGTCCAGGAACTCGCCGAGGCGCTCGACGTTCCGGCCAACGACATCATCAAGCGCCTGTTCCTGCTGGGCACGCCGCTCACGATGACGCAGTCCATGTCCGACGACCTCGTCGAGCTCGTTGCCGACGACCTGGGCCGTCAGATCAAAATCATCACCCCCGAGGAGGAGAACACCTTCTCGTTCTACGACGATCCCGCCGACCTTAAGCCGCGCGCCCCGGTCGTCACCGTCATGGGTCACGTCGACCACGGCAAGACGAGCCTGCTCGACGCCATCCGTCACACCGGCGTCGCTGCCGGCGAGGCGGGCGGCATTACCCAGGCCATCGGCGCTTCGCAGGTCATGATCAACGACCGCAAGATCACCTTCATCGATACCCCTGGTCACGCGACCTTTACGGCCATGCGTGCCCGCGGCGCCAAGGTGACCGACATCGTCATTCTGATCGTGGCTGCCGACGACGGCGTCATGCCTCAGACCATCGAGTCGATCAACCACGCCAAGGCCGCCGGCGTACCCATCGTCGTCGCCGTCAACAAGATCGATAAGCCGGGCGCCAACCCCGACCGCGTGCGCCAGGAGCTTACCGAGTACGGCATCATCCCCGAGGAGTGGGGCGGACAGAACATGTTCGTCAACATCTCGGCCAAGCAGAAGATCGGTATCGACGACCTGCTCGAGACCGTGCTGCTCCAGGCCGACGTGCTCGAGCTCAAGGCCAACCCCGACACCTTTGCCTCCGGTAACGTCCTCGAGGCTAAGCTCGACAAGGGCCGCGGTTCGGTTGCCACGGTTCTTGTGACCCGTGGTACCCTGCACGTGGGCGATACGCTGGTCGCCGGCCTTACCTACGGCCGCGTCCGCGCCATGCTCGATCCCAAGGGCAACGCCGTCACCGAGGCCGGTCCCTCCGACGCCGTCGAGATCCTGGGCCTGCAGTCCGTGCCCAACGCCGGCGACGAGTTCCGCGTGTTCGAGGACGAGCGCGAGGCTCGCGCTCTGGCTGATGAGCGTTCGCTTAAGGCACGTATCGAGGAGCAGAGCCGCGTGAAGCACGTCACGCTCGAGAACCTCTTCGAGACCATCGCCGACGCCGAGGTCAAGGAGCTCAACCTGATCATCAAGGCCGACGTCCAGGGTTCCATCGAGGCCCTTCAGGACTCGCTCGACAAGATGGATCAGTCCGAGGTCCGCATCAACACGATCCACTCCGCCGTCGGTGCCATCAATGAGACCGACGTCGTCCTGGCCGATGCCTCCAACGCCATCATCATCGGCTTTGGCGTGCGTCCCGACGGCAAGGCCCGCTCCGCCGCCGAGCGCGAGGGCGTCGAGATCCGTTGCTACGACGTTATCTACAAGTGCCTCGAGGAGCTCGATGCTGCCCGCATCGGCATGCTCAAGCCCACCGAGGTCGAGGTCTCCACGGGTACCGCGACCGTCCTGGACACCTTCAAGGTGCCCAAAGTCGGTATCGCCGCCGGTGTCCGCGTCGAGGAGGGCGAGATCGCCGCGACCGATTCCGTGCGCCTGGTGCGTGACGGCATTGTGGTCTTCAACGGCAAGATTGCCTCGATGCGCCACTACAAGGACGAGGCCAAGAGCCTCAAGAGCGGTTCCGAGGGCGGCATTGGCCTGGAGAACTTCCAGGACATCAAGCCCGGCGACCAGATCGAGGGTTACCGCATCGACCAGGTTGCCCGTACCGAGTAGGGGGTAGCGCTATGAAGCAAACGCAGGCAACCCGCCGTTTGGGCGAGCAGCTCCGCGAGAAGCTCGGTTATATCCTGCTCTTTGAGGTTTCCGATCCGCGTCTCGACCTGGTTACTTTGACCGCGGTCGAGGTCGCGGTGGCCCGTTCGTTCGCGCGTGTGTACGTGTCGTGTGATGCGAGCCGCTACGATGAGGTTATGGAAGCGCTCGCCAGCGCTAAGGGCCGTATTCGCAGCCTGTTGGCTCGCTCGCTCGATTGGCGCGTCACGCCCGAGCTCGATTTTCGCATCGATCGCTCGACCGATGAGGCCGAGCGCATTACGCGTGCGCTGGAAAACGTTCCGGCCACGCTTGCGATCGAAAAGGACGAGGACGGCTACCCCATAGCGGATGCCGCCCAGGAGGCAGCTTTAGATGACTAATTCCGCCGATCTCGCCTCGTGCGAGTCTGCAGATATTAAACGACGCATCCTCGAGCTCATCGAGGGTGCGTCCTCCATTGCGATCTCGGGTCACACCTCTCCCGACGGCGATGCCCTGGGCTCCGTGTTGGGCCTGGGCCTTTCGCTTATGAAGGTGTTCCCCGACAAGGACATCGCCCTGTTGCTGGCAGACGACGATCCCGTTCCGCGCATCTACCGTTTTATGGAGGGCGCCGATCTGCTGGTGCCGGCATCTGCCTACACCGGCAACCCGGACCTGTTCATCTCGGTGGACGTGCCGGTCGTCGAGCGCCTCAATAATTCCGCCGAGGTGCTTCGCCGTTCGGCCCACGTGGCGTGCTTTGACCATCATCCGGCGCGCGAGGAGTTTGCCGAGGTCAGCCTTAGGTGCGTCAATGCCGCTGCTTGTGCCATGATTATCGACCGTTTTTTGGCCGATTGTGGCATTACCGCAAGCGATAGCATCGCGACCTGCCTGCTGTGCGGCCTGGTCACCGATACCGGTCGTTTTCAGTATCAGAACGCCGACGCCGCCGCGTTTCATGCTGCCTCGCGTCTGGTGGCGCACGGTGCCGATCCGGCGCGCGTCGCGCTCGAGGTCTACCAGAGCATGCGTATCGAGTTCTTGCACCTCAAGTCCATTGTCATGGGTCGTATCAAGACGGTCGCGCACGGGCGCGTGGCATATAGCTACGCGTACGAAAGTGACCTTAAGGAATGTGGCGTCACCTCGGATGAGTGCGACGGCCTGGTCGATGTGGTGCGCTCGGTGATGGGCGTCGAGGTCTGCCTGTTCCTTAAGGGCATCGAGGGCGATTCTAAGGTGCGCGGTAACCTGCGCTCCAAGGGCGATCTTGATGTTTCCGAGATTGCGGCCAACTTTGGCGGAGGTGGACACCACGCTGCCGCCGGCTTTACCAACGCCGGAACGATTTCCGAGACGCTCACCGCGGCACTTCCCATGCTGGCCGAGCTGGTAGGGGAGGACCCCGCTTCGGTGACCGTCGAGCTCTAACTTTTTGGATGGTACATGGCTCGTCGTACACCTTCTCAACTTAATATGCTGCTCGCCGTCGATAAGCCGGTGGGCTGCACGTCCCACGACGTGGTTTCGCAATGCCGACGCGCCCTACATGAGCGGCGCGTCGGTCATGCCGGAACGCTCGACCCCATGGCATCGGGTGTCATGGTGGTGGGCGTAGGCCAGGCAACGCGTCTGCTGGGCATGCTCACGCTCGATACCAAAAGCTACGTCGCCGACATTTCGTTTGGCGTCGAGACCAATACCGATGATGCGGAGGGCGAGGCCGTCCGCACAGTGCCCATTGCCGCCGACTTGCGCGATCCGGCCTATGCCCGCGAGCGCCTGTGCGCCATGCTGGGCCCTCAGATGCAGGTGCCGCCGGCGTTTTCGGCCATTTCGGTCAACGGCGTGCGCGCCTATAAGGCTGCGCGCGAAGGCAACGCCGTTGAGTTGCCCCCGCGTCCGGTCGAGGTGTACTCCGCTAACCTGATTGCCGTGAGCGGCGAGGGCGAAGCGTGCGTTTGGACCGTGGCGTTTTCGGTGAGCAAGGGCACCTATATCCGTGCGCTCGCTCGCGACCTGGGTCGTGCCTGCGACAACGCGGCACATATTTCCGCACTACGCCGTACGGCCTCCGGTGTTGTTTCCATCGGTGCCTGCCATGCGGTCGAGGAGCTTTCTGCCGAGTCCGCCGCGGGCTTTGCCTTAGATCCCATTGCGGCACTGGGCGCCACGCGCGTCGACTTGCCGGGCGATCTTGCCGACGATCTGCTGTGCGGACGTCGTATTCCTATTGAGCGCGCGCTTGCGAGCTTCGATGCCTCGAAGGCGCCGTTTGCGCTGGTGCTCGATGGCGGGCTCAAGGCGCTTGCCCGTATCGAGGGCGGTCGCTTTGTTATGGAGCATGTCTTTCCGCAGGCGATCGGCGGTGTTCGATGATGCTGACCTCCCACGAGCTCGCGCGTATTTTTTTCGCGGGCGAGTCGGATGAGGCCCGCATCGTCGCCGCCGATGCATTTGATGATTGCGCGTGCCTGGGCGCCGCGTCGATCGCCATCGGTGTGTTCGATGGCGTGCATCGGGGGCATCACGAACTGATCGACGCGGTCGTTCGCGATGCGCGTGACCACGGCTGCAAGGCGGTCGTGGTCACCTTCGATCCCGACCCGGACGTGGTGGTGAGCCCTACGCCCGCGCAAAAATTGATGACGACGGCTGACCGTCTGCATGCCCTGGCTCTCACCGGGGTCGATGCGGTCGTGGCCGTTCCCTTTACGCCCGCGGTGGCGGCACTCGACCACGTAGGCTTTCTTAAGCTGCTGTCGCGCGTCGTCGATATCCGCTCGATTCGCGTGGGTAGCGACTTTAGGTTGGGCCGCGGCGGTGCCTCGGGCGTTGCCGAGATGCAGGCATGGGGAGCCGAGCGCGGCGTTGACGTCTATGGCCACGAGCTGCTGTGCGTCGATGGGCAGACGATCTGCGCCACCCGTATTCGCCAGGAGCTGCGCCGGGGTCATGTTGAGCTTGCCGCCGAGCTGCTCGGCCGCCCGTATATGCTGCGAGGTATTGTTGCCGGCGGTCGTCACCAGGGCTCCGACATGGGTTTTCCCACGGCAAATATTCAGGTGCCCGAGGGCATTCAGGTGCCTGCCGATGGCGTCTACGAGGGCTTGGTGCTGGTCGACGATACCGTATGGCCTGCTGCCGTCAATGTGGGCCTGCCGCCGACGTATGCCGACGATGCCGCCTCGGCTCATCTCGAGGCCAACTTGATCGGGTATGCAGGCGACCTGTACGGCGCCTCGGTTTCGCTGGCGTTTACGCGCTGGCTGCGCCCGTCGCGCGTGTTCGATTCGCTGGACGAGCTTATCGCGACCGTCGAGGGTAATATTCACGATATCCGTCATCATTTGGGTGAGCAGGGGGTGAGCATCCGTGATTAGCGATGAGGAAAAAGATCAAGTGCGCGCTGCGTCCGATTTGGTTGCCATCGTGCAGGAAACGGTTGAGCTCAAGCCCCGTGGCCATGAGTTTTGGGGTTGCTGCCCCTTCCATGGCGAAAAGACCCCGTCGTTTCACATTATCCCCGCTACGCAGGTGTGGCACTGCTTTGGCTGTGGCGAGGGCGGCGATGTCTTCACCTACATCATGAAGCGCGAGAACCTGAGCTTCCCCGAGTCGATTCGCTACCTGGCCGACCGTGCCGGCATTGAGCTGCACGATACCGGCGCTTATCGCGAGCGCGGCACCAAGCGCGCCCGCATCTATGACCTGTGCGCCGAGACCGCCCAGTTCTACCACACCATGCTTATGCGCGGTAAGGACAGCCGTCCGCGCGAGTACTTTGCCAGCCGCGGTATGGGCGGCGACGTCTGCCGCCGCTACTGCCTGGGCTTTGCGCCGGGTCGCAACGCGCTGGTGTCGCATCTGTCGCAGGCGGGTTTTACCCCGCAGGAGATGATCGACGCCAACGTGGCCGTGAGTCGTGGGCGCGGGCAGCTTGCCGACCGTTTTTACGACCGCGTGATGTTTCCCATTTTTGACGAACAGGGTCATAACATCGCCTTTGGCGGGCGCATTATGGGCGACGGACAGCCTAAGTACCTCAACACCGCCGAGACGAGTGTGTTCCATAAAAAGCGAAACCTCTATGGCTTTAACTGGGCCAAGGAGTTTATCGTCGCGCAGGATACCGCCATCGTGGTGGAGGGATATACCGATTGCATCGCCTGCTGGGAGGCGGGGATTAAAAACGTCGTCGCCACGCTGGGCACGGCGCTGACGGAACATCATGTAAAGACGCTCACCCGTTTTGCCAAGCGTATTGTATATATGTTCGATGGCGACGCCGCCGGTCAAAAGGCCGCGCGCCGCGCGATTCAGTTTATCGAGCAGGATTCGATGGACCTGCGCTGCGTGGTGCTTCCCGACGGCAACGACCCCATGGAGTTCATTACCGCGCATGGCGGCGCGGCGCTGCAGGCGCGCATCGATGCCGCCGAGCCCCTCATGGACTTTGTGTACCGCTCGCTGCAGGAGTCAAGCGACATTACCACGCCGGGCGGTCGTGCCAAAGCGCTCGAGGACGCACTGACACTCATCTATCCGCTGCGCGATAGCTACATGATCGATACGTACTTTATACAGATTGCCGACCTGCTGGGTTTGGATCTGGAGACGGTGCGTTCGAGCTCAGGCCGTGTGTTTCGCGATGTTGCCAAGCGTGAGGACGCCGAGCGTCGTCGCGAGCAGAACTACGAGCGCCAGCGGGCGCAGACCGAGCGCGCAGGCAGCGCAGGCGGTCGGGCGTCTGGTTCGCAGGGGGCGTCTCGCGGCACCTGGGCGTCGGGTGCGACGCCGCCGGTGTCCACACCGGTCGAGGA
>WGSI01000014.1:0-54006 GCA_014871745.1 Collinsella sp.
AGGTGGTGCAGACCGGTGGGAACGAGCAGATGGTTGAGCATGCCGTAGATAAAGAGGCCGATGTTGCCCGACGCCTTAATGATGCCGGCAACTGAGGAGATGGCACCCTGAACCGGAGGCCAAACGATGCAGAAGCCAGCGCCCATGATCCAGGAGATGATGATCATGATCAGGAACGGGAAGCGAACGCCCGAGAACATCGAAAGGGCAATGGGGAACTGCTTATTCGAGTACTTGTTGAACACGGCACCGGTGATGCAACCGAGAATAATGCCGCCGAACACGCCGGTATCGAGCACCTGAATGCCCATAACGGTGGCCTGGCCGGTTCCGGTAAGACCGAGCATGCCGCTCGCATCGGCAAGAGAGCCGGTGGCGTTGAGCACGATGTTGTTAGCCTGCAGGAACAGGAAGAACGACATCAGGGCAATCAGCGAAGCATGGCCCTTGTTCTTCTTTGCCATGGCGCCGGCGATGCCCACGCAGAACAGAATCGAGAGGTTGTTGATGATAAACATCAGCGACTGATAGACAACGGCGCCCACAAGCTGGAACGGACCGGAGCCCAGTACGGGGACCAAAGCGCAGATGGTCTTGTTGGTCAGAATGATGCCCACGATGAGCAGGATGCCGGCAACCGAGAGATACATCATCGGCTGAACGATCGACTTCGCGAACACCTCCAACGGCGCTTTGAAATTGAACTTCTTTTTTGCGGTCATAGCGGTACTCCCCTTCCTTTTCCGCAAATTAAGACAGATGTGCCCTGGACAAGACCGTGAGCCTTGCCTTATATCAATCGATGTGTGGGCACGTTATGCCTAGAGACCAGGTTCTCCAAGCAGGTTAACAATGTGATATGCGAGATAACTCTTCTCGGCATCGGTAACGACAACGTTATAGGTAGACGACAAGTGGGCGGCTATGGCGTCCGCGCACGAGAATGCGCACGGATACTTAGTTTCATCAATTCGGAACAGCACATCGTCATTGATTTGCCCGGCCGCGGGATCGAGCGCTCGCTGCGCGAAAAACTGCAGGTGACGAACGAAACGTTCGTAAGGCAGCGAGGTGTTATCGAGGGTCGTGGCATAGCGCTCGGAAACAATCGCGAGCACGTCGCGAACAAGCTGGACCGAAACAATCAAACGATCGGAGCGTTGCGGCATGGTGGCGTTGACGATATGCAGCGTAATAAAACCCTGCTCTTCTTCGCTCATTTGGATGCCCATATACTCCTTGATAATCTGCAGCGCACGGCCCGCAAGTGCATACTCCTTGCGATAGAACTGCTGGATCTCGAGCAGCAACGGATTCTCGCAGGAGACGCCCTTGCGCTCGCGCTCCAAAGCAAGGCCGATATGGTCTGCAAGAGCAATGAGAATCTTGTCGTTGACATCAACATTGAGCTCTCGACGGAGCATCTGAACAATGTCCTCGGCAATCACGAGGTTGACGGTGGGGATGGACTCCAAAAGATGTGCCAAGCGGTCGATCGTACGCGAATCCTGAGAAGTGCCCTCCTGCAGCGCATAGGTCTTTTCGACCGATGCTTCATCGATAGCGTCGCCGGCATGACGGCCAAAGCAGAGGCCTCGACCGATGACAATGAGCTCGGAGCCATCGTCCGAAGCGACCATTGCGACGTTATTGTTGAAAACTCGCTTGATAACCACGGTACCCACCACAAGAATTTACTCGGAAAGCCAGACGACAGGCTCTTTAACAGCAACAGGGCCGGAAGCATGCTCACGAAGAGTCGAGTTCTCCGAACGCTCGCACACGATAACGAAGACCGTGGGATCGAAGCCGGCGGCGCGGACCGCGTCGAAATCGACCTCGACGAGGGGCTGGCCCGCGTCGACATGGTCACCCTGGGCAGCAAGCGCATGGAAGCCCTTGCCCTCGAGTTTAACAGTGTCGATTCCGATATGCAGCATCACCTGAGCAGAGCTGTCGTCGGACATGATGCCCAGTGCATGCTCGGTCGGGAACAGTGCCGCGATGGTACCGGAGACAGGAGCGCACACCGTTCCCTCTTGGGGAACCACGGCAACGCCATCGCCCACGGCACGGCTGCTAAAAGCGGGATCGTTGGTTTTTTCTAGGTGAACAAGCTCGCCGGAAACGGGAGCGAGGATTTCGAACTCGGAGGTTGCAGTCTTCTGCTCATCCGAACCGCCCATCAGGCGAGAAAAGAAACCCATGGTGGCATGTCCCTTCATAAATATAGCCCAACCAAAATCAAGCGAATGCATCCATAGAGACACACCCGTTCAAAGACTTTGGTTAGGCCCACGTCCGAGGGACTCGGTAACCTTCCGCATTTCTTTTTACGGGGGTTATTGTAGGCAACAGCAAAGCCAGAATAGTCATTATGACCGGTGAGCGGTATTTATTCTTCGATAAACGGTATTTAAGCGGCACTTAGGGACACTCCTTGTCTGGTGCATTGGGGACAGGTTACCTTGCACCAATCATGAGTTGCGGTGAAATAGGGACTGAAAAGCCGCTCAAAAGGCCAAAACAGTCCGTATTCCACCGCAACTTCAAGACGTTGGTGTATATGAACCTGTCCCCCTTGCACCAAAAAGGGCTCCGAGCACAGTCTGCTCGGGGCCCAAACTCATCTCGCCTTACCGCGCGACGCGTATGTTACTTGCGCTTGCCGCCGCCGTCACCGGGGCGACGGGAGCTGCCGCCGCGTTTGCCGCCACGGCTGTTGCCATAGCTGCCACGGTTATCGCGACCGCCGGCGCGGCCGCCACGAGAGCCGGCCTGGTTGCCACCACGACCGCCACGATAGCCGCCGCGACGCTCCTCGCGGGTATCGTCGTAGTTGCGCCAATCATCGCGACGATCGCGGCTGGCACGCGGATCACGACGATCGCGCGATTCACCAGAACGCCCGGCGCCACTGCGCCCGCCATTACCGCGAGCACCCTCGCGACGCTCGCCGCCACGGCCGCCGTGCTCTTCAAAGCGCTTGCCACCACGGGACTCACCGCTGCGGGTGTCACGCGAACCACGGCCTTCGCCGCCACGGCGCTCATCGCGCCCGCCGCGCTCGTCATCGCGACCGGAACGACGACGGTTGCCCGCACCACGCTTGCCGCCGCGCGAGCCACGGCCCTCGTCCTCGCGCTCGACACGGCGACGACCGCCGCGGTCCTCGTCCTCGCGGCGACGGCGATGTGCCTCGCCCTGGAACTGCTTGGCGCGGCGCTCGGCACGGTTGCCGCGCGGGACCTGCTCAATGGCACCAGCACCACCGCGCTCCTCGGCAGCCACCTCGCGGGCTACGCTCTCCACAGCCTCGTCCACGCGAGCCTGAACGCCCTCGCGCACGCGGGTCTTGCCGCCGCGCTTGGGACGGCTCGGACGCTCGCCGTCGCCGCGACGCTCGTCGCGACCGCGGTTGGAACGACCGGCCACATCGCCGTAATCGTCGCCGTTGCGCTTGCCGTCGCGACGTGCCTGCTCAAGCTTCTTCTTGCTCTTGGACTTGCCGCGCTTGGTCTTCTTCTTCACCTTAAAGGCCGAAGGGTCGCGCTCGGGATCAACCGCAGGCGGGTTGGGACCCACATGCAGGTCACCGGCCTCGTAGATGTCGGCGGTCTTGTCCATGAGCTTCTCGATCTCGTAGAACTCATCGACATCCTGCTCGGTCACAAACGTGATGGCCCAGCCCAGCTCGCCGGCGCGGCCCGTGCGGCCAATGCGGTGGATGTAGTCGGTCGGCTCGGCCGGCACGTCAAAGTTCACGACGTAGCGCACGTCGCTAATGTCGATGCCGCGGGCAAGCACGTCGGTTGCCACCAGCACGTCAACGGTACCGTCGCGGAAGGCCGAAAGGGCACGCTCGCGCTGGGCCTGGCTGCGGTTGCCGTGAATCGCGGCGGCCTTGATGCCCTTGCGCTCCAGACGACGGCAGCAGCTGTCGGCGCGGTGCTTGGTGCGCATAAAGACGATAGTGCGCTCCGGGCCCTCCTTTTTGAGGAACTCGGGCAGCAGGTTGTTCTTGGCCTCGATGGACACCGGGAACACAAACTGATCGACGGTGTCGGCGGTCGACGTGGCGGGCGCGATCTCCACGCGGGCCGGGTCGCTCACCAGGTCGGTGATCTCGCCCACGGCCTCCTCGTCGAGGGTCGCCGAGAACAGCAGCGTCTGGCGCTCGGCCGGCGTCTCGCGCACAATGCGGCGGACGGCGGGCAAAAAGCCCATGTCGAGCATGCGATCGGCCTCGTCGAGCACCAGGACCTTAACCTCGTCCAGGTGGCAGGCACCCTGCTCGATCAGATCAACCAGACGGCCCGGCGTGGCGACCAGAATGTCGCAGCCGTACTTGAGTGCCGCGGTCTGCGGCTTGTAGCTCACGCCGCCCACGACGGTCACGGCGACATGGCCGGTGACGTCGGCGATCTTGCTCGCGACCTCATCGATCTGCTGGGCAAGCTCGCGCGTGGGGGTGATGACGAGCATCACGGGGCCGCGGCCGTTGCCCTCGGGCTTTTTAGCACCGCGGCGGCGATTGCGGCCGCCGCGCTCGCGCACGGGTTTGGGAGGAGCGATGTGCTCCAGATTGTTCATGGTCGGCAGCAAAAAGGCGGCCGTCTTGCCGGTGCCGGTCTGAGCGGCGGCAAGCAGGTCACGGCCCTCGAGCACCACGGGGATCGAACCGGCCTGCACGGGCGTCGGCGCCGTGTAGCCCAGGTTCTCGATGGCACGAAGCATTTCGTCGGAAAGTCCCAGCTCGTCAAAGGCGGGCAGGCTCTCGGTAGCGGACTCGACGGCCTGGGCGGCATTTGCCTCATCGGCGGCATCGAAGGCAGCCTGGGTCATGGCCTCGCGGGCCTCGTCCAGAATCTCGGCGTCGGTGACGTCGGATACAGAATTACGCATATGTCGTTGTTCCTTATCTGCACGCGCAATGGGCACGGCATGCAGCCGCGCGGGCGTGCTTGGTAGTGCGCTAATACATACAAAAACAGGTGCGCACAGAGAGGACGTTGCTCAGCACGCTGGCGATCGCTTTGGCAGCCCTATCACGCGCCGTCCAGACGCAGCAGCTCTAAGCGATGGAGCAGATTCGCCGCCGGTTAGTATACCCGTACTCCGTATGCCCCCACGTAAACCACAGATGACGAGGCGGACGGGGCTGATTGTCTCAATCTGTAACATCTGCAGGGCAAATCTTCCTCTACGTGTTACAGATCGAGACAAACGGTCGACACGATTCACAAACGTCTCAATCTGTAACAGTTACCGAGTAAAATCGGTCCTAATTGTTACAGAACAAGACAGAGAGGGATTTCCGTCCAGTCCAAACCAAATCTCTCGGTCTTCCTGCAATTTCGAACATGTGGCCTATAATGTTGCTTTGGTTACGCTACATATTGCGCAGCCATTTAATACGTCGCCCACCGGGGGCCATTAATTCCTATCGCCTTATTGGCTAGGAAGCAATCAAAGGAGGTATCCGTGGCAGCAGAGACACCTTGCTCGGTCCTCTATAACGATATTCGCTCGTTCGGCGGTCTTAGACATCTCGAGATCGCCCGAATGCTCATCAATGGAAACTCTTATCTCGGCAGTACCCTGCTCGAGAAATGCTCTTCCAACCGCTCGTATCTCACCCGTTACATCGTCCATCGCGAGCCTGACCAGTGCGCGCCCGCCATCTACAGCGACTTTGCCGTCACCACGCTCAATCTTTCCGCGGCAATCTGCAGCAAGCTCGGCGGCGGCGAGTCCGCCTATCAGGCAATCGCCGAGCACTATCGCGGCCCGGCCGCCAACGAAATGATGTCGGCTCTCGCCAGCTACAAGCTGGACAGCTGCCTATATGCAAATGCCCTCAATCACATCGACAACTTTGACGGCAATGCCGTGCGCGAGAAGAGTACGCTTTACCTTATGCTCTTTGTGGCAACGGGGGCGCTCGCTGACCCCATCCAAGGCGTGGCCACCGTCGAGCGCTTTTGCGACAGCAAGACAGGCGGGCACTTTGGCACCACCGAAACTACCGTCGGACGTGGCTTTATGAGCAGCCTGGAGCAGCCGCACACTGTCGCCCCCAACCTCGGTCTGCTCAGAACCCATGCCGACAACTGCGCCGACATGCAAATCCATCCCCTCACACGCGATCCGCGCGGCACGGTAATTGGGTCCTTGCCCAAAACCTCGCCCAGCATCACCGATGTAGGCGCTGATGCATCGCGCGAGCATCTCCGCATTTGGCTCTAAGGCGGACACTGGTACGCCCAGGGCCTTGGGTCGACCAACGGCACAGTGCTCAAATCGGGCGCGGGCGACGGCGATATCGTAATCGAGCCGCCGCGCGACCAACGCGAGCCCGGCAAAGTCTATCCCCCGGTGGAAATCGAAAACAGCGACAGGCTCCATCTGGGTCTCTACACGACATTCCTTGTCATTGTGGACTAGCGCAGAAGGTAGAAGACGAAAGACGGTCGCCGTCCGTCTTTCGTCTTCTACCTTCTGCGTCGTAAACGACAATACTCAGCGGTATACGTGGGCAGTGTGGCTATCATGGTACTTTACCGATATCCACACTGCCCACGTATACGCGCAGCAACCCATGCCAGACAAAGGAACGCCATGGATACTACCGATAGCGCCTATGGCGACAAACTCATCCGTCTTGACACGTTCGACACCGCCGTGGCGGTCGACCCCAGCGCCGAGGACGACGCCAAGCGTCGGTTTATGACGCTTATTCTCCAGACGGCCCACCGCAACAACGGCAACATCGGGCACGTGCTGCGCGCGACCAACACGAGCGGCGAGGTCTTTGCCGTCAAGCTACTCAAGGACAACGCCATCCTTTCCGGCCAAGCCCCCGACCGCTCCGCCGAGCAATCGGCCGCTCACCTGGCCAACACCGCCGCGCTGTTCGAGGAGTATCGTCATCTGTGTACCGTCTCGCACCTGCGCGGATTTCCGCGCGTCTATGGCTACGGATCGTGCGAGGATGACCCGCTCATCCTCATGGAGTGGGTCGAGGGCACCTCACTCAAGCAGGCGCTGCCCCTGCTTCCTCACGACGCCTCGGGCGGGCTGACCACCCAGATGGTCGCCGCCGTCGGAAACGCCGTGCTTCGTGCGCTCTTGATGACCCAAGGCCTCGTGAATCCGGTCGTCCATCGCGACCTTTCGCCTGCCAATATTATGTTCCGCACCACCAGCCGAACGCTCGAGCAGCAGATTGCCGATTGCTCCTTTGACCCCTGCCTCATCGACATGGGCTCCGCGACCATGGCTCTCGGCGACGACACGATCACCCGGCGCGCCGACATCTGGCGCTTTGCCACGCCCGCATACGCCGCGCCCGAGATGCTCACGCAGGATATCGAAGGCATCGCGGCCCTTCGCCGTTCGCCGGCAATCGACGTCTATGCGCTATCGAGCATTCTGTACCAGCTCTATAGCGGTCGCAAACCGTTCGATGTGGAGTCGACGGGCGCCGCGGCAACCGGCTCGTTCTATCTCATAAAGACCAAGACCAAACCGGCGCCGCTCGAGCCGCGCTGCGAGGGCGACGAGGCTCTCGTCCAGATCATCATGAAAGGTATCTCGGTCGAACAAGGCGATCGCCCCACCGAGCAGCAGATGCTCGAGGTGCTCTCGGCATACCTCCCCGCTGCAGAATCTGAGGGACGCGAGGACGCGGGCAATGACGTAGCAATCGACATCGACTCCGGTACGCACCTTAAGGTCGATGTCGCCGGCGAGCGCGCGCGAGAAATTCTGGAGCAGGCCCGACATGATGCCATAACCCGCCGCCGCTTTATTATCGGCGGCGTCGTCGCAGCCGTTGCGGGGCTCGGCGTCATTGGCGCGGCAACCCATGGCTTTGGCATCCCCGACTACCTGGACGGCATCCGCAGCTCGCTTGACGACTACACTTGGGATCAGCTGCAGGAGATTTCACTCAAGATCAAAGCCGCCGAGACCCGCAGCGAGGCACGCGAGATTGCCAAGCGCTATCACCTGCTCGACGCCGATGGGCATATCCCCTATCCGTGCACCAAGCGCGTAACGCTCACCAACGGGCTGGAGGTCGGCGCGCAACTTGTGGGCATCCGCCACGACGAGCTTTTGGACGGGACGGGCAGGGCCGGGCTGACGTTTATGTTCGATGCCGGCATTGCCGAGCGCGATGCTGCGGTTGAACCGCCGAGTGCCGGCTGGGCAGATTGCGAGCTGCGAGAATGGCTCGACGGCGACGGCCTTAAGCTGCTGCCCAACGAGTTGCGTGCGCTTATCAAATCGGTCAAGAAGACCTCGAACAACGTGGGTGCCGCCAGAAGTGCTTCGTGTCTGAGTGAGCTGCCCGCGACGCTCTGGCTGCCCGCCATGGTCGAGCTGTGCGGTACGCAACCGCCCGATTCGTTTGCCGAGGACTATCACTACCTAGCAGACATCTACAACGGCGAGGGCAAGGAGTACCAGCTCTTCCGTGAGCTCAAGGTGAGCCCGTATTCCACCAACTCGACCATGGTGCGCCAGTGGAAAGGCAAGGACACCTGCTGGTGGGAGCGCACGGTGAGTCCCGACACGTCGGAGAGCGAAGGCACGCTCTATATGAACCGCGTGGGGCACGACGGCGACGTCTTTACGTACGCAACGCCCGCGAACAACCCCAAGAAGCGGACCTGCGTGATCCCCGGGTTCTGTATCTAGGCGGCGGGCGTCTTGCCGTGACGGGCCCCCTCCCCGGCAATTGTCTCGATCTGTAACACCTAGAATCCAAAAATCGGTCTAGTTGTTACAGATCGAGATCTTGAGTTGGCGTCCGACGGAATGTCTCGATCTGTAACAGTAACCCGCCAAAAACGGGTCTAGTTGTTACAGAACGAGATAAACCCCAACCCCGCGAGACAACATCTCGATCTGTAACAGTTAGAGGTCATATTTCCCGCCAGATGTTACAGATCGAGACGTTAGCTTGCCGAGAACTTCGCCTCATAAATGTGACTCAAGTGTGTCGATATTTCCTTGCCAATGTTGCGCAACAGGAACCCTTTCGGCGGTCGTAACGTACGAATTGTCATAGGTACCCCTTCAACGATTGGGAGAAGAAATGGCAAAGTACGCACCTAAACACTTGGAACCCTCAGGCGGCGCCGAGCCCCGTCGCGCATTCGCGGGTCACAAGACCGCGCGACTCGCCGTCACCGCAGCCACCACTATCGCAATGACCGGCTCGTCGTTGCTCGCCCCGTTCTCGGCATTTGCCAACGATGCGAGCGGCGCCACGGCACAGGACGCAATCATGTCCCCGCTCGCCGTCCACGCCGGCGAGGCGGCAGGCTCCGCAGTAAAGACGAACGCCCAGAAGATTGCCGACCTGCAGGCCGCAATCGACGCCGCAAAGGCTGCCGAGGCAGAAGCCAAGTCCGACTACGACACGGCGGCTGCCCCCTATACCGAAAAGCAGACGGCCCGCGACAACGCCCAGGCCGCCTACGACGCTTCCGTCTCCGACAATTCGCAGGCAGAAGCCGCCGCGCGTGCCGAATACGCCCGTCAACTCGATGAAAGTGTCAAGGCGGCCGACAGCGCCAGTGCCACGCTGAAGGATGCCCAGAGCAAACTCGACACGGCCAAGACCGATGCCGAGAGCAAGACGAAGGCACTCGACTCCGCAAAGCAGGCGGCAGCCGACGCGCAGACCAAGCTTGAGGAAGCCCAGAAGGCAGCCGCCAACGCAACGCCGGAGGAAATCAAGGCCGCCGAGCAGTCTGCCGCAGATGCCCAGAAGGTTCTTGACCAGGCAAAGGCTGCGAAGGCCACTGCCGATTCCGCGCTCGCCGATGCCCAGCAGGCTCAGAGCGCCGCGCAGAGCGCTTACGACGAGGCGGCAGGCACGCTGACTTCCGCCCAGCAGGCAAAGACCGCCGCGGATGGTAAGGCAGCTGACGCGCAGGCAGCGTATGACAGCGCGCAGGCCGATTTGGCCGCCGCAAAGGCAGGCGCCGCAGGCCCGGAGTATGATGCCGCCCAGGCAAAGGTCGATGCGGCCAAGACCGATCTTGACGCTGCAAAGAGCGCCCAAGCAGGCGCCGAGAAGGCCCTGGAAAGCGCCCAGCAGGATCAGAGCCAGAAGCAAAACGACCTTGCCGCCGCCCAATCGGGACTCGATGCTGCAAAGCAGAACGCCGAGCAAAAGAAATCCGAACTCGATGCCGCGAATGCCGAGGTAGTTGCTAAGGACAAGGCGCTTGAGGACGCGAAGGTAGCCCATAGTGCCGAGCTTGCCAAGCTCGATGAGGCGAATAAAGCCGTCGAGGACGCAAAGGCAGCAAAGACAGCTGCAGACGAGGCGGCCGTGCAAGCTCAAAACGAACTGCAGTCAGCCCAAGCCGCGGTTCAATCCGCTCAGGTAGCCGTCGACGCCGCCCAGCAGGCGGCAGGCTCTGCCGAGTCCACGCTCAAGCAGGGCGCTATTGGGTTCTTTAAATCCGTTGGCGCCAATGAGGCCGTCTCGATTATCGAGAACTGCAAGTATAAGGATGCCACCCATGTTGGCGATGACGACGATGCGACTTCGCTCGACAATATGGTCTCGGCAGTCACCGTCATGAAGTCGATTAACAGCTACCGCGTTTCCGTTGGCTTGAATCCGCTCAATGTAACGTACAACCTTGTCGCGGCGGCAATTGCCGATGCCAACTGGTCAAGTTCGAACATTGAGCACGCGCAGCAGTTTAAGGTGGCAGAGAACCTCTCGTGGAACTACAGTGACCCCTGCCAGGGGTGGATTACGAAGGAGAAGGCGTACTTTGATGAGGCGGTAGCGTCCGAGTTTAGTGTCCACAACCTCGCAGGAAAGGCTGCATACGACTTCTATCGATCACATGACAACGTCATCGACAGTTACGTCACCAAAAATTGTGGCAAGAACGCAATGGTGGGTCATTACATCAATTGCATTAATCCCAACAACACAGTCATGGGTACCGGTCTCAGCACCGCCCGTAATAACAAATACGGAGACACCGCCTCCTTTACAGCGCAGACATCTCCGTCATGGGGATATGACCACGATTGGACAAGCGCTGCTATGTCCGTCGACGAGTTCGAGCAGACGCTTAACGGCTATGTCAGCGGCCTTAAAAATGCTGGGAGCAAACTCGAGACCGCCAAGAAAGATCTTGCCAGCAAGCAAGCTGCACTCCAGCAGGCATCCCAAAACAAGCAGAAGGCCGACGAAACTGCAAGCGAAGCCACATCCGCGGTCGAGCAAAAGCAGCAGGCAGCGCACAATCAAAGCGTCAACGTCGCTACCGTCGCAGCTGCCGTAACCACGGCCCAGCTGGAACGCGATGCCGCACAAAATACTGCGAATACGGCTAACGTGCAGGCAGCGACGGCGCAAGCAGCAATCACTCAAAAGCAGAATGATGTCGACGCCGCCCAGGCAGCATACGATCAGGCACAGCAAGCAGTCGCAGCACGGGCGACAGATCTCGAAAATGCAAAGAACGCCGTTGCAGACAAGCAGACCGCCTACGCCGCCGCCAGCGATGAGCTCGCAAAGTATTCGGCCGACGTTGCTGTGGCTCAGGAGAAGGCTGACAAGGCCCATCAAACGCTCGATGAAGCCACGGCGACCCAGGCGTCTGCCCAGAGCGCCCTTGAAAAGGCAGAGCGCGATGCGGCTGCCAAGAAGCAGACCCTCGATATCGCGAAGGACAACGCCGAGGCCAAGGCGGCGACCGCGGAGCACGCCGCGAGCGATCTGACCACGGCGGAAAACGACTTTGCTTCAAAGCAGGCCCATGCCGATGCGTTGAGCAACGCGGCTGATAATCTTGCCGCGGCCAAGGCGGCCAAGAAGGACGCCGACACAGCAGCGACCGAAGCCGAAGCCGCCCTTAGCGCGGCAAACGACGCCATCGCAAACGCCGAGCAAGCGATCGAGAATTCTCAGGCCGCATCGGACGCCGCTGCCGCTACCCTCGGAAAGCTCAAGTCCGTCAACGTCGAAAACGGCATCGCAACCGGCTCCGACGCAAACGCGAACGACACCCTCAACGCCCTCTTTGCCAAGTGCGTCGCCGCCAAGCAGGCGGAAAATGATGCGAAGGCCGCACTTGATGCCGCTCAGGCAACTCTTGACGAAGCGACGCCCGCCTATACCGCGGCGCTCAATGCCTACAACGAGGCAAAGGCAAAGCGTGTCGCCGCCGAGCAGGCCCTGAAGGACGAGATTGCCCGTCAGGAGCAGGAGGCGGCAAAGGCCGCGCAAGGCAAGATCACGCCGGCTGCTGCCAAGCCGTCGGCTGCCAACGCCAAAGCGACCGGTAACTCGGCGCTTCCCACCACGGGCGACAACACCGCGCTCGCGGGTGAGACCTTCGTCATCGGAGGCGTCGTGCTTGTAGCCGCCGGCGTCTTCCTGACCGACAAGAAGCGTCGTCAGGAGTAAGGATTTCGGGAGGGAGGCTCTCCCCCTCTCCCGCTACTCCGTAAACCCCGCCCAACATGCGCCGGGGCGTCCACCACACGGGCGCCCCGGCGTTTTACATTGCAGGGTCCAAGGTACCTGCTCCAGTTTGTCTCAATCTGTAACGGTAAGGGGTCATTTTCGCTGCTAGATGTTACAGATCGAGATGTTCGGGTTGGCCTCGGATGGTTTGTCTCAATCTGTAACAGTAACTCGGCAAAACGGTCCCCAGATGTTACAGAACGAGACAAATCTCAACCCCACGAGACAACATCTCAATCTGTAACAGTAAGGGTCCAAAAACCTCTCTAGATGTTACAGATCGAGACATTCGAGTTGACCCCGGACGGTTTGTCTCGATCCGTAACAGCAACTCAGCAAAAACGGGTCTAGTTGTTACAGATTGAGATGTTGGCTGGACGGTCCGCTGCCCCGGCAGTCAGTCTCCTTCTGTAACGAAATGTCATACATTTCCATCTCCGCTGGACACCCCCAGGGGGTATGGGTGTATAGTATCGGAAGGTTAACATTTCCGACACTACGTCACAGAAAGGAGAAGCCATGGCTCAAGATAAGTTCGACGTGGGCAGCATGACGTGCGCCGCCTGCCAGGCGCACGTGGACCGCGCCGTCAGCAAGCTCGACGGCGTCCAAAGCGTCGCAGTCAATCTGCTCGCCGGCTCCATGCTGGTCGACTACGACCCCGCGCAGGTCACCCCCGACGACATCTGCACCGCCGTCGACCGCGCGGGCTACTCGGCATCGCCCGTCAGCGCGGGCACCGAAGCCGCCGCAAACGGCAGCGCGCAGGCCAGGTCCGGCGCCGCCCATATGGAGTCGCCCACCAAAAAGCTAGAGGCCACTGCCTCCGCTATGCGCACCCGTCTCATCATCTCAATCATCTTTCTCATTCCGCTGTTCTACATAGGCATGGGGCACATGCTCGGCTGGCCGCTGCCCAGCGTCTTCACCGACCACACCCACAGCATGACGTTGGCGCTCACCGAGCTCGTCTTGCTCATCCCCATCGTCTACGTCAACGACGCATACTTTATCAACGGCTTCAAGTCGCTCGTGCACGGCGCGCCCACCATGGACGCTCTCATCGCCGTCGGCGCCACCGCTTCCATTGCCTGGTCGCTCTACGCCATGTTCATCATGGCCGACCAGCTGGCCACAGGTCAGGTGCACGAGGCCATGATGACGAGCATGGACAACCTGTATTTTGAGAGTGCCGGCACCATCCTGTCGCTCGTCACCGTGGGCAAATACCTCGAGACGCGCAGCAAGTCCAAGACCGGCGGCGCTATCGAGGCGCTCATCGATCTGGCGCCCAAGACTGCGACCGTCGTTGCCGATGACGGCACCGAGACCGCTGTGGACGTCGACAGCATCCTTCCCGGCCAGGTCCTGCGTGTGCGCCCCGGCGAGTCTATCCCTGTCGACGGCGTGGTACTCGAGGGCAGCTCGGCCGTGGACGAGAGTGCGCTCACCGGCGAGTCCATCCCCGTGGAAAAGACCGCCGGCGACACCGTCAACGCCGCCACCGTCAACCGCACCGGTTCGTTTACCTTCCGCGCCACGCGCGTGGGAGCCGACACGTCGCTCGCCAAAATCATCCAGCTCGTCGAGGACGCCAACGCCACCAAAGCGCCCATCGCCCGCATGGCCGATAAGGTCGCCGGCGTGTTTGTGCCCGTGGTGTTTGCAATCTCGGCCGTGACCTTTGTGGCGTGGATGGCGCTGACCGGCAGCGTGAACGAGGCGCTCACCTCCGCCGTGGCCGTGCTGGTGATCAGCTGCCCGTGCGCGCTGGGCCTGGCCACGCCCGTCGCCATTATGGTTGGCACCGGCAAGGGCGCCGAGATGGGCATTCTGTTTAAGAGCGCCGAGGCGCTGGAAAACCTGCGCAGCGTGGGCACCGTGGTGCTCGACAAGACGGGCACGGTCACCCGCGGCAAGCCGGCCGTGACCGATATCGTGGTGGCCGCGCGCGCTGACGGCTCGCCCGCCATGAGCGAAAAGGCGCTGCTCAAGCTGGCCGCCGCGCTGGAGCGCTCAAGCGAGCACCCGCTGGCCGAGGCGATTATGGCCGAGTGCGAGACGCGCGGAATCGTCGCACGCATGGTCGAGGACTTTGCCGCCGTGCCCGGTCGCGGCGTCACGGCGCGCGAGGGGCAAAACGCCATCGCCGCCGGCAACGCGCGTCTGATGAACGAGCTGGGCGCGGAGGTGCCCGCCGGTCTTGCCAAGCAGTTCGCTGCCGAGGGCAAGACGCCGCTGTTCTTTGCCAAGAACGGCGAGCTCGTCGGCACCATCGCTGTGGCCGACGAGGTCAAAGAGACGAGCGCTGCCGCCATTGCCGCATTGCGCAAGCTCGGCGTCGATGTGCGTATGCTCACCGGTGACAACCGCGTGACGGCCGAGGCCATCGCCCGTCGCGTGGGACTCACCAGCGAGCAGGTTATCGCCGACGTCCTCCCCGCCGACAAGGAGCGCCACGTGCGCGAACTGCAGGATGCGGGCGGCAAGGTCGCCATGGTGGGCGACGGCATCAACGACTCCCCCGCCCTGGCGCGCGCCGACGTGGGCCTTGCTATCGGCACCGGCGCCGACATCGCCAAGGAGGGTGCCGACGTGGTACTCATGCGCAGCGACCTCATGGACGTCGCCCGCGCCATCGAGCTGTCGCGCGCCACGATCCGCAACATCAAGCAGGACCTGTTCTGGGCACTGTTCTACAACGGCATCGGCATTCCGCTCGCCGCGGGCGTGTTCTTCCCCCTCACCGGCTGGCAGCTCTCGCCGATGTTCGGCGCCGCAGCGATGAGCCTGTCGAGTGTCTGCGTCGTAAGCAATGCCTTGCGCTTACGTTCTTTCCATCCATCAGTTGCGGTGAAATAGGGCGTAATATGCTGAGCTAAACCGCTTTTTAGTCTGTATTCCACCGCAACTTTAGGTACTCAATCGAAAAGGAGACACTTATGAATTACACAATCAAGACTTCGGGCCTTATGTGCGGCCACTGCGACGCTACCGTCGAGACCGCGCTGCTCAACGTGGCCGGCGTGACCGATGCCGATGCCGATCACGAGACCCAGACCGTCCAGGTTGAGTGCGCCGACACCGTGACTGCCGAGCAGCTTGCCGCCGCCGTCGAGGGCGCGGGCGAGAAGTTCCACGCCCTGTCCGTGACCGTCGCATAGCAACCGCCGCCCGCCCCTCAGAAGTTGCGGTGAAATACGGGCTGTTGAGCCCCCCAAGGCCTTTAAACAGTCCGTATTTCACCGCAACTGATGGGGGTATCTGGAAGATCGACCAGAAACGAGGACTCGCCATGATGGCAGATCACAAATCGGTGACCCGCATGCTCAAGACGGCGCGTGGGCAGATCGACGGCATCCTGCGGATGGTCGAGGAGGACCGTTACTGCGTCGACATCTCCACGCAGCTCATGGCGACGCAGGCACTCATCGCGCGCATTAACGCCGATGTGCTCAAGGCCCATATCGAGGGCTGCGTCGCCTCGGCCATCGAATCGGGTGACGAGGAGCTCAAAGCCGCCAAGCTCGCCGAAATCGAACGCGTCGTCGACAAGCTCGCCAAGTAATTGGCGCATTGGGGTCAGGTTTCTTTGCACCACCTTGGCGCATGGGGGACAGGTACGTTTGCACCACCTTGGTGCAGATTAACCCGTCCCCTTTGCACCAAATGGGGTATAAAGGCGTGCAGCATATCGAATGAGAGGCAGTTTGCATGGATAACTTTATGAAAGGTCGCAGCGGCGCCGACGAACTCACCATCGTGCTCGGCTTTTTCGGCATCATCCTCGCGATGATCGGGTCGCTCGCACATTTCCAGTGGCTCAGCTGGATCGCCATCGCCGTCATCGTAATTGGCGTGCTGCGCGGCCTGTCCAAAAACATCGATGCCCGCCGCAAGGAGAACGAGGCCTTTGTCGCCGCGACCGCCAACGTTCCCGGCTTGGGCAAGTTCGTCGCCAGCTTGGGCGGCGGCGCTGCGGCGGCCAATGCCTCGCGCGCAGCCGGCACCAGCAAAGAAGACCTGGAGCGCGCCAAGCGCACAGCCAAGAAAATGTGGAAGGGTCGCAAGACCACGGCCTACCTCAAGTGCCCCAACTGCGGCCAGATGCTCTCCGTCCCCAAGGGCAAGGGCAAAATCCGCGTCACCTGCCCCAAGTGCCACGCCAAGATGGAAACCCGCTCCTAGCCACCGCACGTGGGACAAATTAATCAGGTTTGTTTGTCCCAAATCTTAAGTATTTGTTCGATAAAAAAGCCGAGGCCTCGTGTTGAGACCCCGGCTTTTTGCATGCGGCAACAGAATGTGACAAAGGGACAGTCCCTTTGTCACATCACTGCGTCGCACGCTTACGCCACGCCGTCGCGGGCAAGCTCCTCGGTCAGCGCCTCGGTAGGCATGGACATAATCGCGTCGAGTTCGGCATCCACCTCGGGAATGTGCTTGACCTTCAGCTTGCGCACCAAACCGCCGCGACACATCACGTGCATCGGCTCACGCAGGGCCGACAGGTCATCCAGAGGATTCTCGCGCGTCACCAAAATGTCGGCCGCCTTGCCGCACTCGATCGTGCCGGTCTCGCTGCCCAGGCCCAGCAGCTCGGCATTGACCTGCGTGGCCGTGTGCAGCGCAAAGGCATTGCTCACGCCGGCGTACTTGGCAAAGTACGCCACCTCGCGCCACATGTCGTACTGCGTCACAAACGGGCAGCTCGAGTCCGTGCCCAGACCCACCTTAACGCCGGCATCCAAGGCAGCGCGAGCGCTCTCGATAATGCCCGAGCACACGATGTCGCCGTTCTTCTTTTGCGTATCGGTCGAATGGGTCTTCTCCGGATCGAGCAGCACAAACGGAAGCGCGGGACTGATCGTGCAGGTAACGCTCGGCGCGCGCCCCTCGAGCTGCGTACCCGCGGTGCCGCGATACAGGTCCAAGATCTCGGGCGTCATCGGAGCGCCATGCTCGATCGTGTCGACACCGGCCTGAAGCGCGGCCTTTACGCCCTCAGTGCTCTCGACATGGGCCATAACCGGAAGGCCAACCTCGTGTGCCGCCTTACACGCCGCCGCAGCGACATCAACCGGCATGCGCAGCACGCCTGGCTCGCCCACCTCGGTCGCATCGAACACGCCGCCCGTCACGAACAACTTGATGACGTCGGCACCGCGTGCATACAGGTCGCGCACCTGCTCGGCCGCCTCGGCAGGGGTATTGGCTACCTGCGCGAACAAGCCTGCGCCATGGCCGCCCGGCACCGTAACGCCCGTTCCCGGCGCCACCAGACGCGGGCCCGGAAACTTGCCGGCGTCGATGGCGTTGCGCACGGCGATATCGGCAAACAGCGGATCGCCCGCACCGCGTACCGTGGTCACGCCGCTTGCCAGCTGTTGTTGGGCATTCCCTTTGAGGATGCGACGGACGATGGCACGGCCCACGGGATTGTCGAGCTTCTTCATGAGCGCGCCCGCATCGCCCGCCGAAACCGGCTTGCCCGAGCCGCACAGGTGCACGTGCATATTGATGAGACCGGGCATGAGGTACGCACCGGCCAGGTCGATAACCTCGGCACCCGCTGGCGCCTGCGCCACGGCGCTCGGCCCCATCCACGTAATGACGCCGTGCTCAACGGCCACGGCCATATCGGGCTGCGGCTCCATATGCTCCGAGCCATCCAGAACGGTCGCATTGATAAACAACGTGGGACGATCGGCAGACGCCATTTCGGGCTCCTCCCCCTCGATTAACATGAACATTTGTTCATTATCACCTAGTCCAGTAGGGCTGCTGCAGACATATCGGCTAACGGAGAAAGGAGGGGAATATGAGGGAGGACGGGAGTCGATGCAGACCTTCCCCAGCGGTGCCTTCAAAACATCTCAATCTGTAACAGGAGAACCGTCTTTGAGCCTCCAGATGTTACAGAACAAGATCTTTCGGTCGCATACCCACCCTTTATCTCAATCTGTAACAGATAGACCGGTTTTCAGCAGCTAGATGTTACAGATTGAGACATTCGGTCGAGGCCGCACTTGTTCATCTCAATCTGTAACAATTACGGGCCCAAACAGCCCCAAGATGTTACAGACCGAGACAAACCCTCTCAGCGCCCATACCACTGACGCTTCCATTCCTTAGCCAGATCCGCCTGTTGCGGAATACCCGCCAGCCTCATCTTCTCGACCAGCTTCACCGGATTCTTAAGCTCGTTAAACGTAAACCGAAGCACCTTATGCCCGAGCATTGTCAGATGGGATTCCCGCTGACGCTCCGCCACAAACGGATCGATCGGCTCCCGGCCCTCGCCGGTCTGCAGCGTATACTTTCCCTTTCCGTCGAGCTCGCCGATCACGCACGTTCCATCCTCGAGCTTCCAGAAATAGTCGACGCGAAACACACGAGTCGGATCGAGCGGATCATGAAACTCCACCTGCAACTGCGGCACCGGAAAGCCGTACGCGATGAAGAACGCCCGGAAGCGCGACTCGCCGCCGTTTTCGGACAGTCCGTCCGCATGCGATGCAATCACCTGCGCCCTGCGATACCCACGCCGACCTTCGCAATCGGCGCGAAGCCGCTCACACAGTTCATCGCGCGACGAACCCTTCGCCCGCAAGGCAGAATCGGCAATTGCCAACCCATAGGAAAACGGCGCACGCAACAGGCAATCCTCCACCGTGCGCCAAAACGGCGTCACCCGCACACTGTCGACGCGCTCAAGTGCATCCGCCGTCTGCGGACGCAGTAACCTGCACCCACTGCTCAACGCCGCAGAGCAGCCCGTCTTAACAAGAAAACGCGGGCCGAGCAAATCATTGGGCACCTCCAGCCCCCACAGAAGTGCCGCGTCGTATCCCCAAAACGCCCAATCGGGATGAAACTTCGCAAGCCCCTTGATGGTCCGCAGCGCCCGCTCCGACGGCGTCAACAAATCCCAATCATGTTGAAAACAGAACAGATACGGCTCGGGCTCTGCGATATCGTCGGTACCCACATGGCGCCGCAGCCACATGAGCTCGGCGTTGTCATGGGTTGCGAGCAGCGCGCCCCGCTCCCCCGCCTCCGTGAGCCGCGCGAGCATCCTGTTTCGTGCCAATGTGTTACGAGTCGCATGTTTATGCTTGCAGACGGTACCGGACACCTTCATCACCACCACATCAGACAAACGAACCATTGTCTCTGTTGCCCGCCGCGCCAAACATCTCAATCTGTAACAGGAAGACGGCATTTGAGCTTCCAGATGTTACAGAACGAGATCTTTCTGCAGCGGTCGAACCCTTTGTCTCGATCTGTAACAGGTAGACCGGTTTTTAGCAGCTAGATGTTACAGATTGAGATAATTCATCGGTGGCCAACCTTCAGTCTCGATCTGTAACAGTTACGGACCAGAATTACCTCCAGTTGTTACAGATCGAGACATTCGGACAGCCCGCGCCAGTTCATCTCAATCTGTAACAGGTAGACCGCGTTTTGACAGCCAGTTGTTACAGATCAAGACAAGCCGGCATCGGCCCCGCCCCTACTCCCATTTCTGTTCGTAGATGTTGAGCGACTTTACGTACCGCCCCTGGGCGCCCATGATGTCGCGGACCAGACGCAGAAAGAAACTGATGCACGAGGTGTCAAAACCGTCCTGTAGGTCCTCCGGATGCACCGCGCCCGGTCCATCGACTGTCGTGTCGCTCAGGCGCGCAATGTCGTACAGATAGAGCTGCCCCGCCGTCAGCCAGACATCGTCCACGCACGCGAGGCGCACCGCAATCGCGCCATCGCTCCAATGCTCCTTTTGCACGATGTGAGGGTCGTAGACGTCAAAACGGCGGTCGGTGCGCGTATCCTTCAGCGCAGCCATGCCGTTCGCAGGATCCTTGTCCAAAATGCCAAAGCGCGAGAAATACTGCGTGTCGCGTACCTGCTTAAGTCGCTCGAGCGAAGCGGGCGAAATTGACGTTGGCGGTTCCTCAACATACAGCTCCAGCAACGTCGCACCATGGCGATAGGGGCGCTCGAAGAGCAGCCAATCGGTAAACGCCATGTTATAGGCCATGATTTCGTTTTGCGAAGGCTCGGTGCAATAGCTGAGCCACGGATCGACAATGATCTCGAACTGCTCGCGCGCCGGCTCCAGGAATTGAAACTTCCGCAGCATCCAAAAATGGGCCATGTCGGCAATATCGTTACCGACGGCTTCTGCCAGATGCGCTCGGTCTAAAACGTGGTCAGTCATGGCATCCTCCTCAAATCGATGGGCCTCGATTTGAGCTTACGGGGAGGGCAGACGACCGTGGCCAGCACGGGCAAAATGGGCCTCCGGCTGCAAACCAAATGCTGACCAAACACTTGACGGAACACTTGACCGAATGAGCGCACTACAAAGAAACCGCAGGTAGACATAGACAGCAAACCTGCCATTTTGAGCCAAGTACCCGTTACCACCACAGAAACAGCAGAGCACCACAGCCCAAGAAGTCGACGAATGAACACCCACACGTCGACAAACGAACAGGCACCCCGCAAAGAGTGTCCCAGACTGCCGGCAAAAAAGGAACGTCCCCAGCTGCCGGCACTTGGGAACGTTCCTTTTGGGCCAGCCGTTGGGGACAGCCTTTGTCGATTCAGTTGTGGACAGTCGCCTTACAGCTCCAGCGCCTGGGCGACCTCGGCTGCGCAGGCCAGGGCATCGGCCATGGCGTTCACCACGAGCGAGCTGCCGTTGCGGGCGTCACCGGCCACATACACCGGCGTGGCATCGGCAGCGACACCGTCCGTGCGAGCCGCGAGGTGCGAGCCCTCGGCGGCCATCACCGGCAGCGGGCGGCCTGCTGCGGCAACGGGCACGTTCACCGCATCGAACACACCGTGCTCGGGACCCGTAAAACCGCAAGCAATCAGCACCAGCTGCGCCGGCACTTCGTGCTCGGAGCCTACAATGCGCTCTGGCTTTCCTGCCGACCAGTCCAGATCGACCACGCGCAGACCCGCGGCCGCACCCTTCTTGTCCAACAGCACCTCGAGCGTATCCACGCCCCAGGCACGCATCTCGCCGCCCATCGCGGCGATAGCCTCCTGCTGGCCGTAGTCGGTCTTCTTCACGTTGGGCCACTGTGGCCAAGGGTTACTCGCTGTGCGCTTATCGGGCGCCGCCGGCAAGAACTCAAACTGGCGCACGCTGCGCGCACCTTGGCGCACCGCGGTACCCACGCAGTCGTTGCCGGTATCACCGCCGCCAATGACCACGACATCCAGACCGCGCGCGTCAATGGCGGGCTCGCCGCCGTCGAGCACCGAGACGGTCGATGCCGTCAGGTAGTCCACGGCGTATACCACACCCGGGGCATCGATGTTCGCAGCCGAAAGCCCGCGCGGGGCACGGGCGCCGGCAGCCACCACGACGGCGTCAAAGTCGTCGAGCTTGGCGGCAACCTTAGGATCGCTCACGTCGGCGTTCAGCTCAAACACAATGCCCAGCTCACGCATGAGCGCCACGCGGCGCTCGACCACGGACTTCTCGAGCTTCATGTTGGGGATGCCGTACATGAGCAGGCCGCCCGGACGGTCGTCGCGCTCAAACACCGTCACGCGGGCGCCGCGGCGGGCGAGCTCCCACGCGGCCACCAGGCCAGCAGGGCCGGAGCCCACCACGGCAACCGTGGGCGCGCCCTCCCCCGCCGGCTCAAAGCGGCGCGGGCCGCCGTTGGCCCACTCGTGGTCGCTGATCGCACGCTCGTTGTCGTGAATCGTCGTGGGCTGGCCGTCGACCGAGCCCAAGTTGCACGCGGCCTCGCACAGCGCCGGGCACACGCGGCTCGTGAACTCGGGCATGGGCGAGGTAAGCGACAAGCGCTCGGCAGCCTCGTCCCAGCGGCCGCGGTACACCAGCTCATTCCACTCGGGAATCAGGTTGTGCAGCGGGCAGCCGCTCGGGCGCGCCTCGCCAAAGCTCGCGCCCATCTGGCAAAACGCCACGCCGCACATCATGCAGCGGCTCGCCTGGGCACGGCGCGCATCATCGTCAAGCTCCACGTACAGCGGATCGAAATCGCGGCTGCGCTCCTCCACGGGGCGAAGCTCGTGGGTCACGCGATCGATATCAAGAAAAGCACCGGGCTTACCCATGGCACTTACGCCTCCTTCTTGGTCGAAGCAACAGAGCTGGCAGCCACGGACGCAGCGCCCGCAACATCGAAGCGAGCAACATCCGCGGCACTCGCGCGGCCGGTCACAATGTCAAACGCCAGCTCCTCGGCCTGCGCATGCGTCTTGCCGACGGCCTCGGCGGCGGCGACAATCGCCAGCACGCGCTCGTACTCGGTCGGAATGACCTTCACAAAGTGCTTGCTCATCGTCTCAAAGCTGTAGAGCAACTTAATGCCGCGCGGGCTCTGCGTCGCGTCCACGTGCTCCTGGATGAGCTCGCGAATCTGCGCAAGCTCGCCGGCCGTCGGGGCTTTAAGCTCAACGCTCTCGTGGTTCACACGGGCATCGAGCGTGCCGTACTGGTCAAAGACATAGGCCACGCCGCCTGTCATGCCGGCGGCGAAGTTCTGCCCGACCTCGCCCAGAATGAGCGCCAGGCCGCCCGTCATGTACTCGCAGCCATGGTTGCCGCAGCCCTCGACCACCACCGTGGCACCGGAGTTGCGTACGGCAAAGCGCTGGCCAGCCAAGCCGTTAATGAAGCCGCGGCCGCTCGTAGCGCCAAAGAACGCCACGTTGCCCACAATGATGTTCTCATCGAACTTATAAGTCGCACGCGGATTGGGGCGCACCGACACCTCGCCGCCCGAAAGGCCCTTGCCAAAGTAGTCGTTAGCGTCGCCGCACACGTTAAGCGTGATGCCGCGAGGCAAAAAGGCGCCAAAGCTCTGACCGGCCGAGCCATCGCAATCGATGGTGATCGATCCGGCAGGCAGGCCCTCGGGATGCGCCTTGGTCACGGCGTTGCCCAGGATGGTGCCCACGCAGCGGTTGACGTTGGCGATGTCGGCACGGAAGCGAATCGGACGCAGGTGTGCACGCGCGTCGGCCGTGTAGGGCACAAACAGCGTGGAGTCGAGCGTCTTGTTGAGCTCGCTGTCCGCGGCCATCTGCGGCAGGAAGTGACGACCGTCGGCACCCGGGATGTGGGCGCCGAACTCGCAGGTCGCACTTGCCAGCACGGGCGACAGGTCGAGCAGGTTGGCCTTGCGGTTGCCCGGGACCTCGATCTGGCGCAGGCACTCGGGGTGGCCGACCATCTCGTCGACGGTGCGGAAGCCCAGGCTCGCCATGACCTCGCGCAGCTGCTCGGCCACAAAGAGCATAAAGTGCTCGACGTGCTCGGGCTTGCCGCGGAAACCGTGGCGCAGGCGGCAGTTTTGCGTCGCGATACCGGCCGGGCAGGTGTCCTGCTGGCAGTCGCGCTGCATAAGGCAGCCCATGGAGATGAGCGGCATGGTCGCAAAGCCAAACTCCTCGGCGCCCAGTAGGCAGGCGACGGCGACGTCGGTGCCGTCCATGAGCTTGCCGTCGGCCTCGAGCACCACGCGCGAGCGCAGACCGTTTTGCAGCAGCGTCTGCTGGGCCTCGGCAAGGCCGAGCTCCAGCGGCAGGCCCGCATGCCAGATGGAATCGCGCGCCGCGGCACCCGAACCGCCGTTATGGCCGCTGATCAAGATCTTGTCGGCCGCGCCCTTGGCAACGCCGGTAGCGATGGTGCCGACACCGGCCTCGCTGACCAGCTTGACCGACACACGCGCGCCGGGGTTGGCGTTCTTAAGATCGAAGATGAGCTCGGCCAGGTCCTCGATGGAGTAGATGTCGTGATGAGGCGGAGGCGAAATCAGACCGATGCCGGGCGTGGACTGGCGCACCTCGGCGATCCAGGGGTAGACCTTCTTGCCGGGCAGGTGGCCGCCCTCGCCGGGCTTGGCACCCTGGGCCATCTTGATCTGAATCTCGAAGGCGCTGCACAGATAGCGGCTCGTCACGCCAAAGCGCGCGCTCGCCACCTGCTTGATCGCCGAGTTCTTGGAGTCGCCATTGGCCAGCGGGGTCTCGCGGCGCGGGTCCTCACCACCCTCGCCCGAGTTGGAGCGGCCGTGCAGGCGGTTCATGGCGATGGCCATGCACTCATGTGCCTCTTTGCTAATGGAGCCGTACGACATAGCGCCGGTGTTAAAGCGGCGGACAATGTTGAGCGCGGGCTCGACCTCGTCGAGCGGCACCGGGGTGCGGCCGCTGTCGTCAAAGTCCAGCAGGTCGCGCAGGCGCACGGCGCGACCAGTGCGGTGCAGGCGGGCGCTGTACTCCTTAAAGGTGTCGTAGCTGTCCTCGCGGCAGGCGGTCTGCAGCAGGTAGACGGTCTGCGGATCGATAAGGTGATCCTCGCCGCCGAGCGGGCGCCACTTGGTCAGGCCCAGCGTGGGCAGCTGCTCGGGCGCGGGGCTCTTAAGGATAGCGAGCGCGGCGTCATAGCGCTCATTCTGCTCGCGCTCAACGTCCTCGACGCCCATACCACCCACACGGCTCACCGTGCCGGCAAAGTACTCGTTGACGAACTCCGTGGTAAAGCCCACGGCCTCGAAGATCTGCGCGGAGTGGTAGCTCTGCACCGTGGAGATGCCCATCTTGGACATGATGGAAACGATGCCGGCGGTCGCGGCCTTGTTGTAGTTGTCGATGCCCTGCTCGGCCGTCACGTCCAGGTCGCCGCGTGCCGCCAGATCACGGATGCACGCGTGCGCGTTGTACGGATAGATGCCGCTCGCGGAGTAGCCCACCAGCGCCGCAAAGTCATGCGGGGACACGGCGTCACCGCACTCCACCACGATGTCGGCAAAGGTGCGCACACCGGCGCGGATCAGGTGGTTGTGCACGCAGCCCACAGCGAGCAGCGACGGCACGGGCACCTCGCCCGCGGCAGCGCGGTCGCTCAGCACCACGATGTTCACGCCATCGCGGACCGCGGCCTCGACGTCCTCGGCAAGCTGCTTGAGCGCGGCCTGCAGTGCGCCTTCGCCAGCGTCACGGCGGTACACGGCACGGAAACGGCGGGTCTTAAAGCCCACGCGGTCGATGGCACAGATGCGGTCGAACTCTTCTTCGTTGAGCAACGGGCGCTCCAGACGCACCAGCTGGCAAGCGGCGCGGGAGTCCTCGAGCAGGTTGCCGTGGTTGCCCAGGTAGAGCGTGGTCGAGGTGACCATATGCTCGCGCAGGGCGTCGATCGGCGGGTTCGTGACCTGGGCGAACAGCTGATAGAAATAGTCGTAGAACGAGCGCGTCTTCTTAGACAGGCAGGCCAGCGGCGCATCGATGCCCATCGAGGCGAGCGGGGCCTTGCCCTGCTGGGCCATGGGGCGCACGACCTCGTCGACATCGTCCCAGTGATAGCCGAGCTTTGCCATGCGCACGGCAGCGGGCACCTCGGCGTCCTCGGCCGGCGTTGCCGTGGCGGGCTTGTCGAGCGCATCGACCGTCAGCGTCTCCTCGGCGATCCAGTCGCGGTAGGGCTTTTCCTTGGCGTAGCGGGCGCGCAGCTCGTCGTTGTAGATCACGCGGCCGCGGGCAAAGTCGACCTCGAGCATCTGGCCCGGTCCCAGGCAGCCGCTCGTCAGGATGTTCTCGGGGCGTACCTCGATGGTGCCCACCTCGCTCGCCAGCATAAAGCGGCCGTCGCGCGTCACGTAGTAGCGGGCCGGGCGCAGGCCGTTGCGGTCGAGGGCGGCACCCAGGGTGCGGCCGTCGGTAAAGGCGATGGCAGCCGGGCCGTCCCACGGCTCCATGAGCATGGACTGGTAGGCGTCGTAGGCGCGGCGCTCCTCGCTCAGGCTGTCGTTGTGATCCCACGGCTCGGGCAGCAGCATGGATGCGGCGCGCGTGAGCGGACGACCGTTCATGACCAAAAACTCGAGCACGTTGTCCAGAATCGCGGAGTCGGAACCCTCGCGGTTGATGATGGGCATCACGCGCTCAAGATCGTGCTGCAGCACGGGGCTGTACAGGTTAGGTTCGCGGGCGCGGATCCAGTTGACGTTGCCCTTGAGGGTGTTGATCTCGCCGTTATGGATGATAAAGCGGTTGGGGTGCGCGCGCTCCCAGCTGGGCGTGGTGTTGGTGGAGTAGCGCGAGTGGACGAGCGCCACGGCCGTCTTGACAGCGGCATCGTTGAGGTCGATGAAGAAGCGGCGCATCTGCGTGGCGACGAGCATGCCCTTGTACACGATGGTGCGCGAGCTCATGGAGCAGACGTAGAAGATCTTGTCGCGCAGGGCGTACTCAGCGTCGGCCTTCTTCTCGATGGTGCGGCGGCACACATACAGGCGGCGCTCGAAGGCGTCACCGGCGGGCGTGTCGTCGGGGCGGCCCAGGAAGGCCTGCAGGATGGTGGGCATGCAGGCGCGTGCCGTCTCGCCCAGGTCGTGCGGGTCGACGGGCACCTCGCGCCAAAAGAGCAGCGGCACGCCGGCCTCGGCGCATCCCTCCTCAAACACGCGGCGGGCATCCTCTACGCCCTTGTCGTCCTGCGGGAAGAACAGCATGGCCACGCCATAGTCGCCCTCTGCCGGCAGAATCTGCCCGCACTTTTGAGCCTCTTTGCGGAAAAAGTGATGCGGAACCTGGAACAGGATGCCGGCGCCGTCGCCAGTGTTCTTCTCGAGTCCGGTGCCGCCGCGGTGCTCCAAGTTGACCAGAATGGACAGCGCGTCGTCCAGAATCTGGTGATGGCGCTCGCCGTTGATATCGGCAAGCGCGCCGATGCCACATGCATCGTGGTCGAATTCGGGGCGATAAAGGCCCTGCTGCTGAGCGGAATCTGCCTGCATCGCGATCCTCCCCTAGATATTTAGACAGTCAGTTGACTAGGCATACTAAGAGCATAGCCAGCCCGTTGTGTTTCCCGCCCGTTTCGAAACAATCGCGTAACGCGCGCCCTATGAGTGGACACCGCCGACCTCAAGGGCGACAACAAGGGCCCCAGGTTCGGCCTGTGAGCTCGCCGCTTCAAACATCTCAATCTGTAACAGGAAGACCCAATTTCGACGCCTAACTGTTACAGATTGAGATGTTTTCGAGAGACGGCTCCGAATGTCTCAATCTGTAACACGAAGGGCCGGTTTTGGCGGTCAGCTGTTACAGATCGAGATTTTCCATAGAACCATTTCTTCCTGTCTTGATCTGTAACAGCTAGGTCCAATTTCCATCCCTAGTTGTTACAGATCAAGACATTTCGGCAGCCCCCTTCCTCATCCTATTCAAATACAGCTATTTTGTTAGTCTTGGTTAACTGTTTGGCCTAAAACGGGTATCCTTTGCGGAGTCAAACAAACGGCACGCAGGAGCGCACCATGCTCAACCATCTCAAACATCACTTTGGCTCCCGGCGCACCGGTGGTCACGGAGGCCTAGACATTGCGCGGCATATCGGCCCCGGGCTGCTCGTGACCGTCGGCTTTATCGACCCGGGCAACTGGGCCTCCAATATGGCCGCGGGCTCGCAGTTTGGCTACGCGCTGCTGTGGATCGTCACGCTGTCCACGATTATGCTGATCGTCTTGCAGCACAACGCGGCGCACCTGGGCATCGCCACGGGCATGTGTCTCGCCGAGGCCACGACGCGCCATCTGCCCCGCCTCGTCGGGCGTGCGATACTCGGCAGCGCGTATCTAGCCACGGTCGCCACCGCCATGGCCGAAGTCCTGGGTGGCGCGATTGCCCTTCAAATGCTCTTTGGGCTGCCTGTGCGCACCGGCTGCATCATCGTGGCGGCAGTATCGATGGCGATGCTCATGACGAACTCCTACAAGCGTGCCGAACGCTGGATCATCGCCTTCGTGGGCGTGGTGGGACTTTCGTTTTTAGCCGAGCTTGCACTAGTCAAGATCGACTGGCCGCAAGCCGCCACAAGCTGGATCACACCCAGTATGCCCACCGGCTCGGCAGCGATTATCGTAAGTGTCCTAGGCGCGGTCGTTATGCCCCACAACCTCTTCCTGCACTCCGAGGTCATCCAATCCATGCACTTCGAAGGCCAAAGCGAGCAGGTTATCGAAGAACGTCTGCGCTACGAGCTCTTCGACACGCTCTTTTCGATGGGCGTGGGCTGGGCAATCAACTCGGCCATGGTCATCCTGGCCGCAACGACCTTCTTTGCGCACGACATTGTCGTAGACGACCTCGCCGTCGCGGCAGCCACGCTCTCCCCCATCTTGGGCCCGGCGAGCTCGACCATCTTTGCGGTAGCGCTGCTGTTCGCGGGACTATCGAGCAGCGTGACAGCGGGCATGGCGGCGGGAACTATCACCGCGGGCATGTTCGACGAGGAATACGACATCCACGACCGACATTCCTCAATCGGGGTGGCAGCCTGTTTCGTCGGCGCAGTGGCGGCGTGCTTGGTCGTCCCGAATCCTTTTGAGGGTCTCATTTGGAGTCAGGCGCTGCTGTCGCTTCAGTTGCCGATTACGGTCTTTGTGCTCATACGGCTCACCAGTTCGCCCCGCGTTATGGGCAAATACGCCAATTCACGCCCGCTCAACGCGCTGCTCGTAGGGATCGGCGTCATCGTAACGATTCTCGATGTCGTGTTGTTGACAGGGATGTAATGGGACGGGGCACCTACCCAGGCAAACGTCTCGATCTGTAACATCTAGACACGCTTTTGATGTCTAGATGTTACAGATCGAGATCATTCCGAGGGACAGCTCCGTTTGTCTCAATCTGTAACACGTAGGCCCCGTTTTCACTGCTAGATGTTACAGATTGAGATCTTCTGCCGGACGGTTTTGAATTGTCTCGATCTGTAACAAGTGGACCCATTTTCCACTGCTAGATGTTACAGATCGAGACATTTCTTCAGCTCCAACCTTTTGTCTCAATCTGTAACAGATAGACCCGTTTTGAGCCGTTAGATGTTACAGATTAAGACAAAAGGTCGGCCGGACTCACGACAGACATGATCGGCTAACAGCAGCCGCAATCCCTTGGGGACGGAGGAAAAGGGCCCCGGCCGAAATATCCGACCGAGACCCTTGGACAGAGCTATGTGTTGCTGCAAGTCGTGTGTCTACGAGTTACTCCTCGACGAGCTCAAACTGATCGGGACCGACGCCGCACACCGGGCACACGTAATCCTCGGGCAGCTCGGGCGTGTCGACCTCAACCTCATAACCGCAAACGGTGCACACGAACTTATACGTCTTCTTCTCCTCAGCCATGATGTTCTCCTCTCGAACGTGACTGCTGGTGTACTTGCTTATTAGTATATATTCTCAATAATATTATGCAAGTAGTTTTGCAGCATTTCTACCCTTGGTACGAAGACGCCTTGGGCGGCGTCTTGCCCTTCAGCACCTTGTGGTAGTAGTCATAGGTCAACGGAGTCTCACCGCTCAGACGCTCGGCATCTTCGACCTCGCCAATAAAGAGCAAGTGTGTGCCCACGTCAACAGTGTCAATCAAACGGCAGCTAAACAAGGCCGCCGCGTGCTCGGGCACATAGGGCATGCCCAGAGCGGTCTCACGGGTCTCGTACTTGGCAAACTTGTCATAATCGCTGCTGGTGCGGAAGCCAAAGTTGCCGATATAGAGCATATCGGCCGTCTGATCGATCACGGTCAGTGCAAAGGCCTTGGCAGACGAGATAACACCAGACGTGACATTTTCCTTGTTCACGGCAACCGAAATGCGCGGCGGCGCGGACGTCACCTGCACCGCCGTGTTGATGACGCAGCCGGCACGTAGCCCGTCGGCCGCAGCACTCACCACATACAGGCCGCTCGGCATCGTAAAGAACGCAGTTTTGTCCATAACGACCACTCCCCTAACCCGGGTTGGAACCTCATGGATGTATGTACCCACAAAAAAGGCGGCGCCCATAACAGACACCACCTTTGAGACATATGTGTCAGAACAGCAAGCAAGATGAGACGCCCGCAGTTGCGGTGAAATAGGGACTGAATAGCCCCTCAAACAGGCAAAACAGTCCGTATTCCACCGCAACTTATGAAGGGTGGTCAGCGATTACGCTCCTTAAGCGCGCGATCGATTTCGCGCTGAACGTCGCGCTTGGCCATGTCTTCGCGCTTGTCGTAGAGCTTTTTGCCGCGGCCCAGGCCCAACAGCAACTTTACGCGACCATCGGTATTAAAGTAGAGCTCCAACGGCACCAGCGCATAGCCGCGGTTGCGCAGTTTGCCGTCAAGAAAATCAATCTCCTTGCGATGCAGCAACAGACGGCGACGGCGATCGGGGTCACGGTTCCACACGCCACCGTGGCTGTAAGGGTGAATGTGCAGGCCCACTAGCCAGCACTCGCCGCCGCGAATCAGCGCAAAGGTGTCAGTGATCTGACAGGCGCGCTCGCGAATCGACTTGACCTCGGTACCGCTCAGCTCAATGCCGCATTCGAACGTCTCGTCGATAAAGTACTCGTGATGCGCCGAACGATTCTTGGAAATGAGCTTGCGTTCGCGCTTACTGGGCATCGCCGGCCTCCTTGACGCCGTCGGCTCCCTTGTCGGCGCCTGCGCGCTTTGCCTTGCGCTCGGCGTTGAGCTCGGCATCGCTCTCGCGCACCAGCTTAATGATCGCCGCGCATGCCTCCTCGCCCACCAGGTCGCGGGCGCGGACCGTCAGGCGCGTCGCCTCCTGCTTGTCACCGTCGCTCGCAGCGTCGGTCGCACACATGATCAGGCAAATGGCAATCTCGGCCGAAGGCGAGGTCGGTACGCCCTGCAGGGCCAGTTCACCCATCACGTGGTCATCGCTCTCGTCGGTGGCATCGGGATAGGCAGTATGGATCTTGTTGAGCAGGCGCGTCGTATGTGCATCGCCAGGGGCCAAGCGCAGCGCCAGACGCGCGCAACCCACGGCCGCCGAGACGTTCTCGGTCTCGGGCTCAAGGAAATACTGGCCCAAGTTGGCGTAGGCGCGGGCGGCGCACTTGCCGTCGCTCGCACGCTCTAGTACCGAAAACGAAAGCGAAGCCCACTCCTGCTTATCCTCGAGTGCGCGGAACAGCTCGGCCAAGTCCAAGCGATAGTTGCAGTTCATGGGGTCCCAACGCACAGCCTGCATCAGGGCATTACGAGCACTCACATAATCCTGTTGGCGAATATAGGCAAACGCCATGTCGGAATACAGGCGATCAAAGGGTACCTCGACCTGCACCAGCTCGCGCGGATCCTTCTCCACGCGGCGATAGGCCAAGCGCTCAAACTTGCTATCGAAGCTAAAGTATTGGCGCTTCTCCTCCGTCTTGCACTCGGCGTCGATATACTCCTCGGCGAGCTCAACCAGACGCTCCAACAGCGGCGTCGCCGTTGCCAAGTCTCCCTGCGCCAGGTAATTCTCGGCATACGTGATGTCTTGCAAGCTGATGGGCAGATCCATGGCTACTCCTCGATCTGAGCGAAACACGGCAGACGCCGCATATACGGTCAATACACAAAACCCGGGTCTCTTGCGAGGCCCGGGCGTTCATTTTGTGGTAGCCCGTACCAGATTCGAACTGGTGATCTCCGCCTTGAGAGGGCGGCGTCCTAAACCGCTAGACGAACGGGCCATATGTAGCAAATGCAATGGCTGGGATGGAGGGAGTCGAACCCCCATTGACGGAACCAGAATCCGCTGTCCTGCCATTAGACGACATCCCAATGACTGCATCGCTGCGCTCGGCTGTGCCTTTGCGCAAGAAAGAAATATACGGGAAGTCCCGCCATGACGCAAGCCCCAATTTTGACTTTTTTGAAATTCGGTCAAATTGGCCTAATTTCGTCCAACCCGTGAAGGACCTGTGAAGCCGACCGCTGCACACAAAGGGCAAAACGCCGCGAGCGGTAGCCGCCAACCGTTGGCAGATTCTACCGCGAAAACGATAGCACCAGGCAACACAATCGAAGTATCAATGATCGCGTAGATATCGAGGCGCCATGGACGAAGAGCTTGATTACCTATGGGAGGCCCTCGGCCTCGAGATAACTGCCATCCCTTGGCCGGATCGGCACAAAATTCATCCCACGCTACGACCCGCCATCACAGTCATGCAGGCAACGTATCGCGGCGCCTCATTTTTGATGATGCGAACGGCATGGCACGCGGCGCTACCCGACCTCAAGCGAGTTCAGGCAAGCCTCGTGGAGCTATCCGGTATTCCCGTCGTGATTTCTGAGACCCATTTGGAGCAACGCCAACGCGACCGTTTGCAAGCACAGCGAATCCCGTTCATCTGTCCCGACATTCAGGCATATCTGCCCTTTATGGACGAAGAGTACTGGAGCGGCAAGCCCAACAAACAGGTAAGGATCTACGACCCGCATAAGTGGGCACAGCTTGAGTACTGACCAGAGCGAACCCGCCGACGGAAAGTGCATCTCAGAATCCGCACTCGAAACAGGACGCACTTTCCGCAGTTGTTACAGCAGCGCCTCGGTCCAAGTCGCTTCCCTAAAACCGGGGATCGCAAAGTCATCGCCCACCAGCAGCGGACGCTTAACCAGCATGCCGTCGGTCGCCAACAGCTCGCAACATTCCTGATCCGTCATCCCCGCGTCCAGGCGCGTCTTCAGGCCAAGCTCTCGATACTTCATGCCCGACGAGTTAAAGAAGCGACGCACCGGCAGCCCCGAACGCGCAATCCAGGTCGCAAGTTCCTCAGCCGAAGGATTGTCTGTAACAATATCGCGATCGACGTACTCAACCCCATGCTCGTCCAACCAGGCCTTGGCCTTTTTACACGTCGAGCATTTGGGATATTCAACAAACAGCACTGCCACGGGGATTCCCTTCTTAGAAAAGACAAGTGTCTGGCAAACAGCGCATCGATGGCCATCTGCGACCGATGCCGATATTGTAGCCGGCGCCGACGTACAGGCGGTCGCGGTTTTCCATCTTGAGGTTAACGTCTCGCATGGGCGTCAATGGTACGGTATGGGCGCCACGACGGATGTTGGTGCCCATCCACATGCGAACGGGGGCAAGCGGGTCGGGGTGAGCGGCGGTAGCCGCTGAGTCCGCATCCCCTACTCCGTCTCGCGCATCCAGCGATCGAAGGTCCCCACGCACACACCTAGGCGCTTTGCCGCCTGACTCCGGGTAATATTGCCCGCCTCATAGATATCGCGCACTCGTTCAAATTGCGGAGGGCACGGCTTGCGGGGCCGACCAAAACGCACGCCGCGCGCCCGCGCCGCCGCGATTCCCTCCGCCTGACGACGGTGGATGTTCTCTCGTTCCACCTGCGCCACATAACTCAACAGCTGCAAAACGATATCGGCGATCAGCGTGCTGGTCACATCCGATCCGCCGCAATCTCTCGCACGCGTATCGAGCAACGGCATGTCCAGCACAACGATGGCCGCACCAAGTTCCTTGGTTATACGACGCCATTCCTCGAGTATCTCGCTGTAGTTTCGACCCAGCCGATCGATGGAAAGCACCACCAACACGTCACCGGAAGCCAAGGCATGAAGCAATTCCCGATACCGTGGGCGATCAAAGTCCTTGCCGCTCGCACGGTCGGCAAAAACATTCGCCGGCTCCACGCCATAGGCGCTCAGCGCATCCAACTGGCGATTCAAATTTTGATCACGCGTGCTCACCCGCGCATACCCATATACCGTTGCCACAACATCCCCGCTTTCTCGTAAACCCGCCAAAAAGGGACAGGTTTGTTTTGGTAGGTCCTATCTCCCAAAAGCATATGAAGAAGCGGCCGAGCTCATGGCAGGGCAATCAAGAGACACGCAAAGAGGGCGGCCCCGAAAGACCACCCTCTACGCTTTGCCGATACTCACTCCGTGCCGGTTAATGAATGAGCTTAAAGTCCAAATGTCCGCGAGTGGTGTTGACGCGCGAGACCTCGATAATCACGCGCTGCCCCAGCTCAAAACGGCGCCCCGTGTCGGCACCCGTCAACGTGAGCGCGTCCTCGTCAAACTCAAACCACTCGTTGCCCAAGCTCTTAATAGAAACCAGGCCCTCAACCTGCGTTAGGTCGAGACGCACGAATAGTCCCATGTTGCTGACCCACGAGACCGTTCCGGCATAGCGCTCGCCCAGGCGGTCTTCGTAGTACTGCGCAATCTTGATTTTTTGCGTCGCATGGCTGGCAGCGTCGGCCGCACGCTCGGCGTCGCTGCACGCGCGGCAGATTTGCGGCAGGATGCGCGGAAGCGACTCTCGGCCTTTTCCGATCAGCTTCGACGTACGCACTAAGGCGTCTTTTCCGCCCAGCTGCTCGTATGCCAGCTGCAACTTGAGCACGCGATGCACCACCAGATCGGGGTAACGGCGAATGGGGCTCGTAAAGTGGCAGTAGCACGGCGCGGCGAGCGCAAAGTGGCCCTCGTTGCGAGGCTTGTACAACGCACGCTGCATGCTGCGCAGAAGAAGCGTGTTGACGAGCGGCGCGTTAGCCGTGCCGGCAGCAGCGTCGACTGCCGCCTGCAGCTCGTCGGGACTTCCCAGGGCAATGCCCGCCGCACGGCGATCATCGATAATGCCGAGCTGCGCCAACGCCACAGCGGCACCGTGCAGGCTGTCGGGGCTGGGGTCATCGTGCACGCGATAGCATGCCTCGATATCGCGGTCGGCCAGCCACTCGGCAACGCACTCGTTAGCCAGCAGCATTGCCTCCTCAATAAGCGAGGTTGCGCAGGAACGCTCGCGCGCCACGATCTGCACGGGTACGCCGTTCTCGTCCAGCAGCGCGCGAATCTCGGCCGTGTCAAAGTCGACCGAACCGCGTGCGCGACGTATGCGACGCCGAAGCTCCGCGAGTTCGTTTGCGGCGACCAGGAAATCGGCCAGGTCAACGTTACAGCTGTGAGCAGTGTCCTCGCACGCAAGCCCGCGCTCAAGCGCTTTCTCGCGCGAGGCTTCAGCCGCAGCGACATCCTCCGCAGCGCCCTCCAACACGGAATACTCAACAGCGCCGGCGCGCACCAGCAGCGCCTCGGCGCCGTCGTAGTCCATACGCACACGCGAACGAATCACACTGGGATAGGGATCGTAATGGCGCACACGGCCCTGCGCGTCGAGCTCGATGTCGACGGTAAACGCCAGGCGATCCTCATCGGGGCGCAGGGAACACAAGTCATTAGACAGGCGCTCGGGCAGCATGGGGAGCACACGGTCGGCAAGGTAGACCGACGTCGTGCGATGGCGGGCCTCCAGGTCGATATGCCCATCCCAGGCAACATAATGCGAAACATCGGCAATATGTACGCCCAGCTTATAGCCACCCTCGGGCGTGCGCTCGAGCGAGATGGCATCGTCAAAGTCGCGCGCATCAACCGGGTCGATGGTGATGACAAAGCGATCGCGCAGGTCACGACGAAGCGGGTCTTTAAGCGCTGCAGTCACATCGAGCGAAAGCGCCTCTGCCTCTGCCAGCGCCGCCTCGGGATAGCTGTCGGTATAGCCATAGCGTGCCATAACGTATTGGACGCCCAGATCGGGCGCATCGTCACCGCCGATGCGGCGCTCAAGAGTCACCGTTCCCGACTCCAAGCGCGTCGGGTAGGTCAATATGCGCGCGACGACGACATCGCCAGGGCGCACGCCCAGGCGCTCCGCCGAAGTGTCCTCGGGCAAAATAAAGAAGTCGGCCTTCAGGCGCGAATCGAGCGGCTCGATCACCCCGAGTGGACCAGCAGTCTGATACGTGCCCACCACGCTGATGGCGGCGCGCTCGACGACGCCTTCGATCACGGCGCGACGCTCACCATGCGGGCTGTTCTTAATGCTCACGGCAACGGTATCGCCATCCATGATCTCGCGCTTGCCGCGGCCCATGACCTTGTAGTCGCCGTTCTCGGTTATGACATAGGCACTGTGCTCATGGAGCTGCACGCGGCCAGTCAGGCTCGGACGACGCTCGCTGCGCTCCGGCCCGCGCTTATTGCGAGCTCCACGCTTATGCTTGTTATTGCGCCCCATGGCGCCTCCTTACTATCGATAGCCGTTTACACCTCAAGAGTCTACCCAAATGATCCCTAGGGGACGGCAGGATTGCGGATCACTCGAATCGACCGACCCCCTAAGTGATCCGTTTTCCTCCGTCCCCAAGGGATCAAAAAACGGGCCGTCCCAAAAGGAACGACCCGTTGGAAGGAACGAATTCCAAGCATGCCTACACGCGCAGGTAGCGGCGCATGGCGATGGCAGAACCAAAGAGACCGATAATGACGCCGACAAGAATCAGCGCGGCGTAGGTCACCAGGTAATACTGCATCGGCAGCGCAAACGACATCCAGCCGACACTCTCCTGCAGGCGAGGAACCATCAGATTGCGCAGCAGCTCCAAAACACCGATGGAAAGCAGCGAGCCCAGAATGGCCTGCAGCACACCCTCGGTAATGAACGGTCCGCGGATGAAGCCGTTGCTGGCGCCCACCAGGCGCATAATCGCAATCTCGCGACGACGCGCCGTAATGGACAGGCGAATCGTGTTGTTGATAAAGATGAACGCGATAAAGGTCAGCAGACCGACGAGTACCACGGCGGCGATACGGATGTAGTTGGTCACCTGGAACAGGCGGCTCACTTCCTCCTGGCCATACAGCACGCTCGCGTTGACGTCGCCGTCGTCCGCGATCTTTTGGAAGTCGGCGTTCTTCTTGAGCTTCTTGGCCGTGCTCTCGACCTGAGACGGATCGTCCATCTCGATCGCAAACGAGGCGGGCAGCGGGTTCTGGCCGTCGAGCGCGCTCATGGTGGCGTCGGCGTTGCCCGACATCTTGCTCGTGTACTCGGCCAGCGCGTCGTCCTTGTCCTTATAGGTCACGGACTTGACGTTGCTCCACGTCTTGAGCTCGGCCTCAAAGGCCTGGACGTCTGCCTGATCGGCGTCATCGCTAATAAAGGCGTTGATGACAACCTGATCCTCGACGGTGCCGATCACGGAGTTCAGCATCGCGGAACCCATAATGAATAGGCCGATGATAAACAGCGAAAGGAAAATCGTGATGACGGCGCCGAGCGAGGTGGTCCAGTTACGGAAGAAGTGGCTGATAGCCTCTTTGAGCGAATAGCCCACGTTAGTTGGTGCCATAGTTGCCGTAACCTCCCCTCTCCTGGTCGCGGATTACGTGGCCGCCCTCGAGGGCGATCACGCGACGGTGCATGCTATCGACCATCTCGCGGTCGTGCGTGGCGACGATCACGGTGGTGCCGGTACGGTTAATGCGCTCGAGCAGCTTCATGATGCCCAGCGAAATCGCGGGGTCGAGGTTGCCCGTGGGCTCGTCGCAAATAAGCAGCGGCGGACGGTTGACCATAGCGCGGGCAACGGCAACACGCTGCTGCTCGCCACCGGACAGCTGATCGGGCAGAGAGTCCATCTGATCGGCCAGACCGACCAGGCGAAGCACCTCGGGCACCTGGCTGCGAATGACGCCCTTGGGCTTGCCGATGCACTGCAGGGCAAACGCCACGTTTTCGTAGGCGGTCTTCTGCGGCAGGAGCTTAAAGTCCTGGAACACGGCACCGATCTGGCGACGCAAGAACGGAACTTTGCGGTTCTTGATCTTCATGAGGTCCTGGCCGGCGACCAAAATGCGGCCGCTCGTCGGCTTGACGTCGCGGTTGAGCGTCGACAGCAGCGTGGTCTTACCCGAGCCGGAGTGACCGACCAGGAAGACAAACTCGCCAGGATAGATCTCGATGTTGATGTCGTCGAGCGCGGGCTTGTTGGGCTGTGCCGGGTAGATTTTGGTGACGTGCTCCATGAGGATGACGGGCTCGACACCGGCCTGCTTGGCCATCTTCTTGCGGCTGGCCTGCGGATCGATGGGCGCAAACACCGACGTAAAGTCGGGATTGTTGAGCGCATTGTCGAGGCTTGCGACCTCGGCGGCCTGATCGCTCTCGACTACGGGAGCCGCGGGCTGCGTAGGATCGGGAATACCGGCAAAAAGGCCGGACTGCGCAGGCTGTGGCGCCGGAGTCGCAGGAGCCATGGGATCGGGAATACCGGCCATGACAGGCTGCGGCGCGACAGCGTCCGCCTGGGGCTGGTCCACGCGAGCGGTCACCTTCTGCACGGGCTCAAAACCCGCGGCCTCGGAAAGCTCGACATCATTGGTGGGATTGTAGGCAAAGGGATCTGATGCCGGCTGTGCCTGATCTGCCGGCTGTGCGGGGATCGGGCTAAACAGCTGATCCTCTGAATCCGGGGTGGCGAAACGAGTGCCCGCGGCGCCTGGCTGCGTCTTGGGGGCGTCATCGCCCGCACCGGAGGTACGGAAGTGGTTACCCACTGGTGCTCCTTATCGTCGTACGTTTAAACTACATGAGCGCTTTGTATTTTAGCAGCATTAGCTTTACTGCACATAAGAAGCATGGCGGGGTTTTGGTCTCACCGGCCGCGCGCAGGGTTACCTCCCAAATCGTCCTCGGACATGTCGGAGTAGCCGCGGTGCGCTTCGCGCTGCGGGGACTCCTCCGTCCTGCGGAAAGATTTGGGAGGTAACCCTGCGCGTGGCCTGCGACTACTAAGGAGTCGCCGCGTTTCTATTAGGTGCAGCAAATGCATGCTTGGGAGGGTCTGAATTGCACTTTGTTGGGATGGGCCCGTTTCCCGGAGGAAGCTCTTGCTTGAAATGGGCTTGATTTGATTGTTGCGCAACTCGGATTTGGATTGTCGATTTACAGTGGCCTCGATGGGAACGCCTATGGTTGTGGGGGCCAGTATGAATTGTCCTTATTGTGGAGCTGAGTTGCGCGATGGCGTGAGGTACTGCACAGCGTGCGGGGTTGCCGTCAATGGCATCTCTGCTGATTCTGGGCTTCGGGTAAAGCCTCGGAACCACGTTGCGGTCATCCTTACCTGCATGCTGGTAATTGGCATTGTCGGCGGTAGCTGTATGGGCCTTCATCTGCGGCAGGTGTTGTCGCACTTCGTATCCGCCCATTCGGAGCACGCCATTGTGCTGGATGTCGCGGCTGCGAGCTGGAACACCGATAACGGAGCATCGCGCGTTCCGATACACATTACGGGCAAGACCATCGACGGAATAACGGTCGACAGGATTGAGTTCGTCGCCTCCGATGGCTCTGGCATCAATCTCAAACAAGGTGTCTACACGCTCGAGGCAGCAGGTTCCCCTATCGCTGCGGACGGCACGATCTATCAAATTCCATGCACGAGTGCCACACTCGTCCTCGATGACGCCTTTGCCATGGGTGAAACGATCGATCTGGCCGAGCTTGCAGAACAGGATTCGATTCTCACCTTCTGCCCCATTGATGCCGCCGATGTAACCAATGACGAAATCTATGATGCCGCCCTACTCGCCATGACATATAAAGGCGACGACGCCCCCGATGTTGCCGCACTGTGCCAAGCGGCAATCGGTCGACGTGACGGCGCCAACACAAGCGGGAACGCCTTCGAAAGTTGCGGTGAAATACAGATTAATTGAGCCTTTAGGCTGGCAAAACAGTCCTTATTTCACCGCAACTGAAACAGGGGCGCCCTCCAAGAGAGCGCCCCTGCCGGGTTTCCATAGTACTGGCGAAGCAGTCTTTGAGATCCGCCTTGCCTTATGCCAAGAACTCCTTGGTGGTCGCCACGATGTTGGCGGCGTCCAGGCCGTACCTGTGCAGGAGCTCGGCACCCGGGCCGGACTCGCCGAACGTGTCGTTGACGCCGATCTTCTTGAGCGGCGTCGGGCACTGCTCGCACAGGACATCGGCAACGGCGCTGCCCAGGCCACCGATCACGGAGTGCTCCTCGACGGTCACGACGTGGCCGGTCTTGGTGGCGCTCTTGACGATCAGGTCGGAGTCGATGGGCTTAATGGTGTGCATGTTGATGACCTCGGCGTCGATACCCTCGGCAGCAAGCTGCTCGGCAGCCTCGAGGGCCTCGCCGACCATCAAACCGCAGGCGATGATGGTAACGTCGGCGCCCTCGCGCATAACGATGCCGCGACCCAGCTCAAACTTGTAGGTCTCGGGGTCGTTGATGACCGGCGAGGCCAGACGGGCAAAGCGCATGTACACAGGGCCGTCGCACTCGTAGGCGGCGCGCGTCACGGCGCGGGCTTCGACGTCGTCAGCGGGAACGATCACGGTCATGCCGGGGATAACGCGCATAAGGGCGATATCCTCGCAGCACTGGTGCGTGGCACCATCCTCGCCCACCGAGATACCGGCGTGTGTGGCACCGATCTTGACGTTGAGGTGCGGGTAACCGATGGAATTGCGGACCTGCTCAAAGGCGCGGCCGGCGGCAAACATGGCAAAGGTGCTCGCGAAGGCAACGCGGCCGGTGGTTGCGATACCGGCGGCAACACCCATCAGGTTGCTCTCGGCGATGCCCACATCGAAGAAACGATCGGGACAGGCGGCCTTAAACTTGCCGGTCTGCGTGGCGGCGGCCAGGTCGGCGTCGAGGACCACAAAGTCATCGTGCTCGTTGGCGAGCTCGACGAGGGCCTCGCCGTAGCTTACGCGCGTGGCGATTTTCTTGACGTCTGCCATCCTAGAGCTCCTCTCCGGCGGCCGTGAGCTCTGCCATGGCCTGCTCAAACTGTTCATCGTTGGGGGCCTTGCCGTGCCAACCAACCTGGTTCTCCATAAAGGAGACGCCCTTGCCCTTTGTGGTCTCGGCGATAATGGCGGTCGGCTGACCCTTGGTGGCGCGGGCCTCGGCAAAGGCAGCGCGGATCTGGTCGAAGTCGTTGCCGTCGGCGAGCTCCACCACGTGGAACTTAAAGGCGCGGAACTTGTCGGCGAGCGGCATGGGGTCGTTGACCTCCTCGACGGGGCCATCGATCTGCAGACCGTTGTGGTCGACGATCACGCAGAGGTTGTCGAGCTGCTGGTTGCCGGCAAACATGGCGGCCTCCCAGACCTGGCCTTCCTCGCTCTCACCATCGCCCAGCAGGGCGTACGTGCGGTAAGTATCGCCCCAGTGCTTAGCGGCAACGGCCATGCCCACGGCGGCGGAAATGCCCTGGCCGAGCGAGCCAGTGGACATGTCGACGCCCGGGGTGTCGTTCATGTTAGGGTGACCCTGCAGGTGGCTGCCGATATGGCGCAGCGTCTCGAGGTCCTCCTTGGGGAAGAACCCGCGCTCGGCGAGCACGGCGTACAGGCCCGGAGCGCAATGACCCTTGGAAAGCACAAAGCGGTCGCGATCGGCCTTGCGGGGATCGGCCGGGTCGACGTTCATTTCCTCAAAGTACAGATAGGTCATGATGTCGGCAGCGCCGAGCGAACCGCCCGGATGGCCGGACTTGGCAGCGTGCACGCCGGTGACGATGCCCTTCCTTACCTCGTTGGCAACCTTTTTGAGCTCTTCGTCGCTCATTGTGCCTTCCTTTCATCCTCATTAGGCAAAATGCGCACGGCGCCGAAGGTAATCCCAACACAGCCGCAATGCACGTACGTCATTCATTATGCTGGAAACTGATGGCTTTACCAGAGTTTTTATCATTATTTGAACAATTTAGCAGGCAGAACCGCTGATGAAACGGTTTATCAATGTGAACGTCTTTTGGATGCGGTGTCTACCTCTCGCCCCGGCACAAAAATGATCCGAAATCCTGCCGTCCCCTACGGATCACTTGATCCCTTGGGGACGGAGGAAAACGGATCATGTCCGCAAATCGAAATTCAGCCTACGCGTTAATGTCCTTGAATCCCTCACCGAAGGCTTCCGTAACGTCGGCGACCGTCACAATGGCGTGAGGATCGCGCTCGCGCACGATCGTTTTGAGGGTGTTGAGCTCTCGACGGCTAACGATCACCATGATCACCGGCTTCTCGACGCCCGAATACATACCGGTCGCCTTTAATTTGGTGCAGCCGCGACCCAGACCATACATGATGTCGGCCGCGATATCGGGGAAGTTATCCGAGATGATGAGTACCATACGACGCTTATTGCCGCCATCGACCACGGCATCGATCACATAGCCGCTAATCACCATCGAAAGTCCTGCGTACAGAGCATTTTCGAGCGAGAAGACCGGAGCCGATGCCGCACATACGGCAACGTCGATCGCCATGACGGTCGAGCCTACCGGCAGCGAGGTGTTACGCGAGATGATTTGGCCAATCGTGTCCGAGCCGCCGGTATTGGCGCCGGCGCGCAACACCATGCCGTAACCGATGCCCGTAATAATGCCGCCCCACATAGCGGGCAGCATCAGATCGGCATGTGCCAGCGGCGCCACAAACGGAGCGAACAGGTCGGTGAAAAAGCCCAGCAGCACAAAACCCGTCGCCGTCTGCACCACGTAGAACATGCCACCCTCGCGCATAACCACCAGCAGCAGCAAGGCGTTCATCACAATGGTTTGAATACCGACAGGCAGCGAGATGCCATGAGACGCACCGACCGCCTGGATAATCGTGGCGAGGCCCGTAACGCCGCCGGCGGCAAGGCCGTTGGGGATCAAAAACAAGTCCGTTGCGATAGCTGCCAGGGCGCAGCCAAACATGATCTTGGGCAAGTCGTGAAAGAAGTTCATCGAAAGAATGCGCTTGATGTCCAGACGATATGCCATGCTGCCTCCCTCAAAAAAGCGCACCCCGTCGGATGCGCTTTGAACTTCTTGCTGTATTCGATTTTACCGATTCGCCGACCAAATACCACCCCCGCACAGGGTCCGTATTGGCCGCATCTGCCCAAGGCCAACCCTGTGGGTTTAGGCGCCCTGGCTTTCCGCATCGGCGTTGCCGGTTGCCCAGCGATGGTAGCCGATCACAAACGGATCCAGATCGCCATCGTCGAGAACGGCCTCGACGTTGCTGGTCTCCACGCCCGTACGCAGGTCCTTGACCATCTGATACGGGTAGAGCACATAGCTACGGATCTGGTTACCAAAACCGATCGTGGTCTTGGGTCCACGAATCTCGTCGAGCGCCTCGGCGCGCTTCTCGAGCTCGATCTCGTACAGACGGGCCTTGAGAATCTGCATGCACGCGGCCTTGTTTTGAATCTGGCTGCGCTCGTTTTGGCAAGTGACAACGATGCCGCTGGGAAAATGCGTCACGCGTACGGCGGAGTCGGTGGTGTTGACGCCCTGTCCGCCCGGGCCGCTCGCGTGATACACGTCCACGCGGATATCGTCGGGACTGATCTCGATGTCGATATCGTCAGGCAGCACCGGAATGACCTCAACGCCGGCAAACGTGGTCTGGCGGCGCTTCTTGTCGTCGGTGGGACTAATGCGCACCAGACGGTGGACGCCGGCCTCGGCGCGCAGCATGCCAAACGCGTCCTTGCCCTCGACGGTAAAGGTCGCGCGGTCGATGCCGATGACCTCGGCAGCGGGGCAGTCGTTAATGGTGACCTTCCAGCCGCGACGCTGGCAGTACTTCATGTACATCTTAAAGAGCATGAAGGTCCAGTCCTGCGCCTCCAGGCCACCCTGTCCGGGCTTGATGGTCACAATCGCGTCGCCGTGATCGAACTCACCGGTAAACCAGCTCGAAAGCTCAAGCTGGTCGATAGCGCGGGAAAGGCGCTCCGCCGTGGCAGCAGCCTCCTCACGCAGCGCAGCGGCATCGGGGTCATCGCCCATTTCCTCGGCAAGCTCCAGCGCGGCGCGAGCATCGGAAAGCTCACCGCGCGCCGTATCCACGGCGGCGATGTCCTCCTTGGCGCGTGCAATCTCCTCCATCGTGGCGCGAGCGGCATCGGCATCGTCCCAAAAGCCTGGGGCGACGCTTTTGGCCTCGAGCTCCGCCACGCGGGTGCGCTTCTCGTCCAAATGGAGATACGACTCGACCTCGCCGAGTCGGTCCGCAAACGCGTCCAACTCGGCGGGAGTTACCTCTAGAGTCTCGGCCATTAACGATTCCTGCCGTGGCAGTACTTAAACTTCTTACCGCTACCGCAAGGGCACAGGTCGTTGCGGCCCACGTTGACATAGGGGTCATCGCTCTCGGACTTGCGGTAGGTCGTCACCTTGCCACCGTTGTTAACGGCAGCCGGACCACCCTGGACGGCGGTGCGGGCCTGCACCTGAGCCTGCTTGCGCAGTACCGAATCGCTGTTGTCGCCATCGACCTCGGCGGGACCAGAGAAGCGCGCACCCTTAAGGGCGGGGTCCTCCTTGTGCTCCACAGCGTGCGGGGCAGCTTTGAGCTCAATGCGCAGAACAGTGCGCAGGTAATCCTCGTACATGGTATCGACGAGTATCTGGAACGCGCCGTAGGCCTCGGTCTTGTACTCAACCAGCGGGTCGCGCTGGCCAAAGCCGCGCAGGCCGATACCGGTCTTGAGGTAGTCCATCTCCTGCAGGTAGTTCATCCAACGCGTATCGATGACGCGCAGCATGACCTGAGTATTGAGCTCGCGCATCAAGTCCTCGCCCAGGCGCTCAGCCTTCATGTTGTAGCACTTCTCAACATAGGCCAGAACATCGGCGGCCAGGGCCTCAAAGTCCTCGTCGGGGAACTGAGGGGTATCGATATGCCCGGTCAGCTCGACGACCCACTTACGCAGACCCTCAAGATCGCGCTCGCCCTCGTGGCTGTCCTTGGTGCAGAACTCCTGCACGCAGCGGTACACGGTATCGTGCATGACCTCGGTGATGTGGTCGGTCAGGTCCTTGCCGTCCAGAATCTTGTTACGCTCGGCATAGATGACCTGGCGCTGCTTGTTCATGACGTCGTCATACTCAAGAACGCTCTTACGCATGGAGAAGTTAATGCTCTCGACCTTATGCTGGGCGTTCTCGACGGCCTTGGAGATGATCTTGTGCTGGATGGGCATGTCGTCGCCCATGTCGGCCGTGACCATCATCTTGGAGACGCGGTCCATCCTGTCGCCGCCAAACAGGCGCATCAAGTCATCCTCGAGCGACAGGTAGAACTGAGTCTCGCCCGGATCGCCCTGACGGCCGGAACGGCCACGCAGCTGGTTGTCGATACGGCGGGACTCATGGCGCTCGGTGCCGATAACGGTCAGGCCGCCGGCGGCAAGCACGCGCTCGCGCTCGGCCTTGCAGGTCTCCTTGGCCTCGGCGTTAAACTGCTCGAGCTGCTCGGGCGTCACGTCCTCCATGGTCAGGCCCTCGTACTCCAGGCGCTCGCGCACCAGCTCGTCAGGGTTGCCGCCCAGCAAGATGTCGGTACCACGGCCGGCCATGTTGGTAGCGATGGTCACGGCGCCATAGCGACCAGCCTGGGCCACGATATGGGCCTCGCGCTCGTGGTGCTTGGCGTTGAGGACCTCGTGCGCGATGCCGCGCTTAGTGAGGGCGGCGGACAGTTTCTCGGAGCTCTCGATGGAGACGGTGCCCACCAGGACCGGCTGGCCCTTGGCGTGACGACGCTCAACGTCGTCGGCAACGGCGTTGTACTTGGCCTGGATGGTGCGGTAGACCAGGTCCTCGTGGTCAACACGTTGCACGGGCTTGTTGGGGGGAATGACCTCGACGGGCAGTTTGTAGATCTCGCGGAACTCGGCGTCCTCGGTGAGCGCCGTACCGGTCATGCCGGAGAGCTTGTCATACAGGCGGAAGTAGTTCTGCAGGGTGATGGTGGCAAGGGTCTGGTTCTCCTCGCGCACGAGCACGCCCTCTTTGGCCTCGATGGCCTGGTGCAGGCCCTCGGAATAGCGGCGGCCTTCCATGATACGACCGGTGAACTCGTCGACGATCTTGACCTCGCCGTTGGTGACCACGTACTGCTTGTCGCGGTGGAACATGTACTGGGCCTTCAGCGCCTGCTGCAGGTGGTTGACCAGCTGGCCGGAGAGATCGGCATAGATGTCATCGATACCCAGGCGGCGCTCAATCTTCTTAAGACCGCGCTCGGTGGCGGCGATGGTGTGCTTGGCCTCGTCCATGACGAAGTCGCCCGTGGGCTCCACGTCCTCGGTGGCGGTGAGCATGTCGTGCGAGACGTCCTCACCGCGCTCAAGGCCGCGCACGGCGCGCGCGAAGTCCTTGTAAGTGCTGGCGGACTTGGTGCCGGCGCCCGAGATGATGAGCGGCGTTCTGGCCTCGTCGATCAGGATGGAGTCGACCTCGTCGACGATGGCGTAGCTGTGGCCGCGCTGAACACGCTGCTCGGGGCGGGTAACCATGTTGTCGCGCAGATAATCGAAACCGAACTCGGAGTTGGTGCCGTACGTGACGTCGGCCTGGTAGGCTGGGCGCTTCAGCTCGAGCGGCATGTTGTTCTGCAGCAGACCGACGGTCATGCCCAGATACTTGTAGATGCGACCCATCCACTCGGAGTCGCGCTTGGCCAGGTAGTCGTTGACGGTGACGACGTGCACGCCCTTACCGGCGATAGCGTTGAGATAGCCGGCCAGCGTGGAGACGAGGGTCTTGCCTTCGCCGGTCTTCATCTCGGCGATGTGGCCCTCGTGCAGCGCCATGGCGCCGATGAGCTGTACATCAAAGTGACGCATGCCCATGGTGCGCTTGGAAGCTTCGCGCACGGTGGCAAAGGCCTCGGGGAGCATGTCGTCGAGCGACTCGCCGTTGGCGTAGCGCTCACGGAACTTATCGGTCTGGGCGCGGAGCTCCTCCTCGGTCATCTTCTCAAACTGGGGCTCAAGACCGTTGATCTTGTCGACGATCTTGTAGTAGCGCTTCAGGTCCTTATCGGATCCAAAGGACAGCAGCTTTGACATGAATCCCATGTGGTTTTCCTTTTGGCCATCGCCCACGCCGTGCAGCTGCGGGCGAGTTAAACACAGATGATTGTACTTTAGCCAAACAAGGCGCGGCCTATACGGTCGACCTCGACCGCCACGTAATAACTACGACCAACCTGCCAAAAAGGGACTGGTTTATTTTGGCAGGTTTTATCTGGGCAAACGCTGTCTCTCTGCCATTTGGTGCAAATCAACCTGTCCCATTCGCACCAACCTGGTGCAATGGGGACGGGTTAGCTTGCACCAATAAAAAGAAAAGGGCCGCGCACCCAAATGGATGCGCGGCCCTTATGCCATGAATGCGAGTGTTTCCGCGGCGAGCTATTTACTCAGCAGCCTCGGTGGTCTCGGCCTCGGCAGCGGCCTCCTCGACGGGAGCCTCTGCGGGAGCCTCGGCGGCCTGCTTGGCAGCCTCCTCGGCAAACTTAGCGGCACGCTTAGCCTTCTCGGCAGCCTTAGCCTCAGCGGCGGCCTTGCGAGCGGCCTCGGCCTCAGCAGCCTTGGCGGCCTTGGCAGCCTTGGCCTCCTCGGCCTTCTTGAGCTGAGCGGCAGCGGCGCCACCGAACTTGTCGGCGAAGCGCTGGACGCGTCCACCGGTGTCGACGAACTTCTGCTGGCCGGTGTAGAACGGGTGGCACTCGTTGCAAAGCTCGACCTTCATCTCGGACACGGTAGCGTGCGTCTTGAAGGTGTTGCCGCAGGAGCACGTCACCGTGCACTCGACATACTGGGGATGGATACCCTGCTTCATGGTAGGACTCCTTATTGGTCAGGCGCTGGTTACCGATCAGCGCATAAGGCGTCTTGGTTTCCGACCAAGACAACAAACTCGGCTATGGTACCACGGCGTCGAGCGTCCCACAAAAGGTTCACGGTCTTTGCACCGGAGCGCACAGGTGCATCTGCCCGATCGCGGCGCCAACAGGAACCGCCTGACCTGTCCAGGGTGCCAAAAATACACCCCGCGAGACAAGCACCCCATGTTGCAGACGTGTAACGCCGCAGCAAAGGTGCCCTTTTTTGCGCAGGACAGGTACAATGATGAACACTGTACCGTAGCGGAGCGCGCCGCGCGCGCCGCAACCACGCGAAAGGGTTTCCCATGGCCGAGATCTCGTCCTCCCGTATCGTCATCACCGTCCTTGGCAAGAACCGCCCCGGCATCGTCGCCGGCGTCACCCGTGTCCTGGGCGAGGCCAACGTCGACATCCGCGACATCACGCAGTCCATTATCGAGGACATCTTCACCATGACCATGCTGGCCGATACCGCCGAGTCCAAGCTCGACTTCGCTGAGCTGCAGAAGGCCCTGGCCGAGGCCGGCGAGCTTTCGGGCGTCAACGTGTCCATCCAGCGCGAGGACGTCTTTAACTTTATGTACCGCCTGTAGCGAGCAAGCCGCTGGGGATAGCCTGACGCGCGCATGCCCATGCAAGTCACCCCGATGCGGCCCGGAGAGGAGCGCGCATGGCCTACGACGCCAAGAAAATCTATTACCGCTTCGACGATCACCTGAGCCGCCTGGTTCTGGATTACGAGGCGAGCCGTCAGTTTTCGCCCGAAAGCGAAAACCTCTACCACGGCCTGCCGACCGCCCCGTACGACGAGGGCTTGTTCGTAGAGCACAACGTCAAGCGCGGCCTGCGCAATGCTGACGGCTCGGGCGTGGTCGCGGGCCTCACTCGTATCTCGGATGTGCACGGCTACAACAAGGTCGACGGAAAGGTCGTGCCCGATCAGGGCAAGCTCACGCTTCGCGGCTACAGCATCGAGGATCTGGTCAACAATGCCCAGGCCGAGAATCGCTACGGCTACGAAGAAGTCGCCTATCTGCTTATCACGGGTTCGCTACCCAACAAGGAAGAGCTCGACGGCTTCTGCGAGCGCCTAGGTGCCTTTAGACATCTGAGCGACGAGTACGTCAAAGAGTTCCCCATGACCACGGTGTCGTCGAGCATCATGAACGTGCTCCAGCGCGCCGTGCTGCTGCTTTACGCCTTCGATGCCGAGCCCGACGCCATTACACCCGAGCACGAAATCGACGTCGCCATTTCCATGCTCGCACGTCTCCCGCGCATCGCCGCCTTCGCACACATGGCCTCGATCGCCAAGCTTCGCGGCTCCGAGGTTCACGTGCCGCACCCCACGCCCGGTCTCTCCACCGCCGAGACCATCCTACAGGTCCTGCGCGGCGGCATGGCGTTCACCCGCGATGAGGCGATGCTGCTCGACGTTATGCTCATGCTGCATGCCGAGCACGGCGGCGGCAACAATTCCACGTTTGCCTGCCGCGTGCTGTCCTCCTCGGCCACCGACCCGTATTCCGCCTACGCCGCGGCTATCGGCTCGCTCAAGGGTCCGCGCCACGGCGGCGCCAACGCCAAGGTCGTGTCCATGCACGAGGACATCCGTGCGCATGTCTCCAATTGGGAGGACGAGGACGAGGTCGCAGCCTACCTGGGCAAGATCCTCGACAAGCAGGCCTTCGACGGCACGGGCCTCATCTACGGTATGGGCCACGCCGTCTACACGCTGAGCGACCCGCGCGCCGAGGTGTGCCGCCGTTACGCGCGCACGCTTGCCGCCAAGAAGGACTTGGGCGAGGAGTTCGCGCTCATCGAGCGCATCGAGCGCCTGGCCCCGCAGGTGATGCGCGATCACGGCATGACCAAGCCCATCTGCGCCAACATTGACCTGTACACGGGCTTTATCTACAAGATGCTCGGCGTGCCCGAGACGCTCTTTACGCCGCTGTTCGCCGTCGCCCGCATGGCCGGCTGGTCGGCGCACCGCATGGAAGAGCTCTTCTGCGCGCATCGCATCATCCGCCCGGCCTATCGTCCGGTGATCGAGCCGCTGGAGTATAAGCCGCTCGCCGACCGCTAGGACGCGGACCGTCATAGAACCCGAGCGTGGCCAGGGCATCACCGCCCTCGGCCACGCTTTTTATACCAGCAGAAAGGGCTGCATCAAATGATTGTGTTTTCCGATATGGATGGAACGCTGTTGACGAGTGATAAGCAGATGAGCGACGCCACCTGGGCGATGCTCGACGAGCTTGCGCGCCGCGGTATTGAATTTGTGCCCTGCACGGGGCGCCCGCTGTCGGGCATCTTTGAGCCCGTCCTCGCCCACCCCGCCGTACACTACGCGGTCTGCGCCAACGGTGCCAGCGTCTGGCAGCTCGACGATGGTACGCCCACCGATACTTCACGTGCTACGCGCATTTTGAGCCGACCGCTCGACCGCGCCATCGCCCACCGCGTCCATAGCATTGCCGCCGGCCATGACGTGACCTTCGATATCTTCGCGGATGGGCAGTGCTTCCTCCCCCGCTCGCTCTACACGCGCCTGGACGAATTCTGCGGCGGCGACCCCCACATCGCGGCTTCGCTCAAGCGCACACGGACACCGATCGACATGGATATCGACAGCAAGATCGACGAGGTCGAGACGCTCGAACGCATCGCCATGTACTGGCACGACCCGGCCGATCGCGATGCCATCGCGGCGGAGCTCGACACGCTCGAAGGCATTGAGGTCACGCGTTCATACGCCATGAATATCGAGGTCATGGGCGAGGGCGCCACCAAGGGAACGGCCCTCACGTGGCTATGCGAGCACCTGGGCGAGCGCCTCGCCGACGCTTGGGCGTTCGGCGACAACATCAACGACATCCCCATGCTGCAGGCAGCGGGCCACGGCATGGCCATGATCAACGGCGAGCTCGAGGACCGCGAGGCCGCCGACGCCATCACCGAATACGACAACGACCACGACGGCGTCGCCCGCACCATCATGGCCGCCCTCTCCTAGCAGCAGCAACCCGGCAGAAAGGGAACGTCCCCATCTGCCGGATTAGGCGAGGCTCTCCAGAACACGGCGGAGTTCCTGCTGGACAGCGTGGTCGCGGTTGCAGCCTACGACGCGATCGGCAACCGCTTTGAGCGCGGGGCGCGCGTTTTCCATCGCGCAGCCCGTGCCGACAAAGCGAATGATCTCGTAGTCGTTCATCGAGTCGCCAAACGCCATGATCTCGTCGCGTCCAATGCCGTAATGCTCCGCGAGCTGTACGATGCCCGAGGCCTTCGACACACCGGGCTGCATGGCATCGATCCACGCGTTGCCCGAAGGTGCAAAAGTAAAGAGCTGACCAAGTTCGCGCTGTAGCACGTAGGCGCTGTCCATAACGACACCGTCATCGCAAAAGATACTCGCCTTGATGATATTTACGCTGGGATCGGGCAGCTCCCAAATACGCTCGGCATTGGGAAGGTCCTTATCGACCTCACGCACGAACTTGCACTCGTCATCGAGCAGGAAGGACTTGGTTCGGTCAAAAAGCGCAAGATGCAGATTGGGAAACGTCGCGACAGCCTGGGCGAGCCTTCGAATCGCCAGGTGCGAATACACCTCACGGTCTACCATTTTGCCGTCGGCGTAGACCTGGGCACCGTTAGCGGCGACAAAGTCCATCTTGTCGCGAACGGGCGCAAAGAACTCGCACAGGCGATCGTAGCGGCGACCTGACGATGCGGCGAAATGCACGCCATGCTCGTGTAGCGCCAGAATCAGTTCGTAGGTCTCGGGAGGCACCTGGCTGTTTTCGTCAAGCAACGTGCCGTCCATATCGGATGCAATCAGTTTAAACATGGAAAAGCTCCCTTCGGGCTTGTTGGAATCGAACGTGTATCCAATTCCAACGTACCCAAAGGGAGCTCAGGTAAGACTCCGCGGGCGCAAACGTTACAAGGACCTAGCAAATAGCTCACGCGCGTCAGAGGTCCCACGGTCGCAGCGTCAGGCAACACGTCAAAGAGTGTCGCAGGCGACTAGACGTTTAAGAACGTCCCCGATGACTAGTCGGCGTAGGTGAAGGTTGTGACGTCGAACATGCCCTCGGGGCGGATGCGGAGCGTCGGGATAACCGGCAGGGGCAGGAAGATGATGCCCATGATGGGGTCGAGCGGCGGCTCGATGCCCATGGCGCGCGCCTTGACCATAAAGTCGTCGTGCTGCGCGGCGACATCCTCGGCCGTGCCTTCGCTCATCAGGCCGCCGAGCGCCAGCGGGATGCGCGCCACGACCTCGCCGTTGCGCACCAGTACGTGACCGCCCTGGCCCACGGCCTCGACGGCAGCCATCATATCGGCGGCATTGTCGCCCACCACGCATACGTTGTGCGAGTCGTGACCGATCGTCGAGGCGATGGCACCGCCTGTGATGGTGAAGCCACGCACCCAGCCGCGACCGATATGCTTGCCGACCAGGCCCAGGCCAGCGGGGCCATCGCCGTCGGCGCCCTCGGCCTGCAACGACACGCCGCGGCCATGGCGCTCGATCAGCATAATGCGACGCAGGCCCTCGGCGCTCTCGGGGCGAGCCATACCCGTGATGGCCTTACCCGGCACCACGTCAATCACGGCCTCGCCCGGCTTAAAGGCATAGTCGAATACGTCGAGCGAAAGCTTCGGCAGCTTAACGGAGGCGCGCAGCTCATCGGCAAGGGCCGCAACCTCGGCCATCTCGGGTGCAATCTCGCCCACAAAGGTACCGTCCTGCGCCACCAGGGCACCGGCGGCATATACGCGATGCGGAGCCGTGGCAAACGTCAGGTCATTGAGCACCAGCAGGTCGGCACGCTTGCCCGGGGCGATGGCGCCACGCAGCTCGTGCGGGTCGCGGCAACCGTGGTCCAGGCCAAACGCCTCGGCCGTGGACAGGGACGCCATAGAGATAGCGACCACGGGGTCGATACCGGCCTCAATCGCCACGCGGCAGGCGTTATCGATCATGCCGGTCGCAAGCGCGTCGGAGGGAGCACGGTCGTCAGTCGCAAAGCAGCAACGGCGGGCACGGGCAGGATTCTCCAGCAGCATCGGCGACAGGTTGGCCAGGTCATGGCTGCACGTACCTTCGCGCAGCATCACGTACATGCCGCGAGACAGCTTGTCGAGTGCCTCCTCGGGAATCGTCGACTCATGGTCAGCGATAATACCTGCTGCGGCATAGGCATTGAGGTCTTTGCCGGCAACGAGCGGCGCGTGACCGTCAACCTGCTTGGACGGCGTCTGGTTGGCAGCGTCGATTCGAGCGCAGGTCTCGGGATCGGCCATAAAGACGCCCGGCAGGTTCATCATCTCGCCCAGGCCAAAGACATCGCCCGGATGCTCGGCAAAAAACGCCTGCATGTCAGCGGCGGTAATCACAGCGCCTGCTTGCTCATCGGGCAGCGCGGGCACGCACGAGGGCATCATGTACTTGATGGAAATGGGCGCGCGACGGCCGTCCTCGATCATAAAGCGCAGGCCGTCCAGGCCGGAAACGTTGGCGATCTCGTGGCTGTCGGCAATGGCAGTGGTGGTACCGCGCGTCGCCGCCATGCGCGCATACTCGGCAGGGCGGATGTTCGAAGACTCGATATGCAAGTGTCCGTCAATAAAACCGGGGGCAAGATAGCGGCCCTGGCAATCGATGACCTCGGCAGCCTCATACGTACCGGCGGCATCGTCGCGACCATCGTAGAGCACACCGACGATCACGCCATCCTTGACGGCAACGCTACCGGGCGCCACGCGCTGGCCGTACACATCGACAATCTGTGCGTTGGCAAACAGCGTGTCAACGGGTACACGACCCTCGGCGGCCTCGATCACAGATCTCATGACCTCAACGGACATACATACTCCTTTAACCGTAGAAAAAAGCTGCGGAGCGGACAGGCCTTCACCGCAGCAAACCAATAGCCATTGTATGCCCAAACGATGGGTCAGCAATACGCCTCCCCGCTTAACGGCACACGCCGCTTGGCGCAATGGGGACAGGCTGCTTTGGGTAGTCGTTGGGGACGTTCTTAAACGACTAGTCATTCAAGAAC
>WGSI01000015.1:0-50124 GCA_014871745.1 Collinsella sp.
AGGATTATTATGCCCGCGCTCATTACGCATCATCTGTTTGGCGAGGAAAGCATCGGCCGTCTTCCGCAGGGCGTTATTACGTCCGACGAGGAGCGCATCGCCTTTATCCTGGGAAACCAAGGTCCCGACCCGTTTTTCTTCCACATGCTCACGCCGCGCGTTTCCGACTGCACGTCGCTTGCTCAGGTCATGCACCGCTCGCGCATGTCGCGCCAGTTCTCGTGCCTGCGCGACGGCGTGTCGCACCTGCAGCCGCGCGACGCCAATCTGGGCCGCGCCTTTGCGCTGGGCCTGCTGTCGCACTATGTGCTCGATCGCAATGCCCACCCCTTTGTCTACGAGCAGCAGTTTGGCATTGTCGAGTCCGATCCCGAGCTCGAGGCTTCTGGCAGTCAAGTTCATGCCGTGCTCGAAAGCGACCTGGACGTGCTGATGCTGCAGCTCAAGCGCGATGGGGCTACGGTCGAGGATTATCCGCCGGCGGGCGAGATCGTCACTACCGACCGCATCAATCGCGTTGCCGGCGTGCTGATGAGCTACGTCGCCGGACGCGTGTACGGTATCGACATCCCGGCGGGGGAGTACGCCGGCGCCGTCTCGGACATGCAGCTGCTCTACCGCACTATCGAGCCGGCCGGTTCGGCCAAGACGCGCGCGATTGCCCTGCTCGAGGGCTTGGTGCACGATTATTCGCTGCTCGACGGCCTTGCGCACCGCGTGACGACCGAGCTGCCCGAGCGTACCGGCAACCTGGGCCACTTGGCATGGAAGAACCCCTTTACCGATGAAGTCTCGACCGAGAGCTTCCCCGAGGTCTTTGACCGCGCGTTGGTCGATTACGAGTGCACGGTCGCCCGCTTTATCGAGACCGGCGATATGGAAGCCGTGACCAACCACGTCAATTACAGCGGCCGCGTACTCGACGCCGACGAGGAGTTCGACCGCGAGGAGTAACAAACCGTTTCAATAAGTTGCGGTGGAATAGCTCCTGAATGAGGCCCCCGGAGGGCTAAGCGGGAACTATTTCACCGCAACCGCCTTGATGGGATGGTGTTTCGCCCTGCGTGTCCGTATGACCGCTCCTGTCCCTTTGCCGAATCCTTACCAGCGCTTCTGGACAATTGGGGTACGATGAACTAACTGCATATTGGGCGAATACGAAGGGGCCCCTGTCCATGAAATACACCAAGCTCGAGCGTAACTGGGTTATGTACGATGTGGGCAATTCGGCCCTCGTGTTGCTCAATACCTCGGTGGTGCCCATCTACTTTAACGCCATCAATACCGGTGCTTCCTCGGCAGACCTGGTGGTCGCTTGGGGCAACGCGCAGACGATCGCCTCGCTGGTCATTGCCATGCTCATGCCCATTCTGGGCGCACTTGCCGACTACGCCGGCAACAAGATCAAGTTCTTCTTGGGCTTCTTCCTCACGGGTCTGGTGCTTTGCCTGGCGCAGGCTATCCCAATGTCCGCTATGGCATTTTTGACCGTGTACGTGCTGTGCACCATCGGCCTTAACTCTTCTATGACGTTCTACGACGCCATGCTGCCCGACATTACCACCGACGAGCGCATGGACGCCGTGTCCAGCTCGGGCTATGCCTGGGGCTACATCGGTTCCACCGTGCCGTTCATCATCTGCCTGGCGCTCATCATGGGCGGCCCCGCTCTTGGCGTCCCCACCATGCTGGCAACGCGTCTGTCGTTTATCATCACTGGTGCCTGGTGGCTCATCTTTACCCTGCCGCTCATTCGCACCTATAAGCAAAAGTACGGTCGCGAGCGCGGTCCCGAGGACACCATCGGCCACATCGTGGGCGGTGTGTTCTCCGAGGTCGGACACACTATGCGCGAGATCGCCCACAACAAGACCGTGCTGGTCTACATGGTCGCGTTCTTCTTCTATATCGATGGCGTCCACACGGTCATTTCCATGGCCACCAGTTACGGCTCGGCTTTGGGCATCGATTCGACGCAGCTGGTTCTGGCGCTGCTCGTTACGCAGTTCGTGGCCTTTCCGTCCGCCATCATCTACGGCAAGCTCGCCGGACGCGTGGGCACGCTCAACATGATCCTGGTGGCCGTCGCCGCCTACATGGGCATTGTGCTGTTCGCCGCGTTCTTCCTAAAGACCGCCTTTGAATTCTGGGTGCTTGCCATTATGGTCGGCCTGTTCCAGGGCGGCGTGCAGGCGCTCAGCCGTAGCTACTTTGGCCGCATTATCCCTAAGGAAAAGTCCAACGAGTACTACGGCTTCTTTGACATCTTTGGTCGTTATGCAAGCGTTATGGGCACCTTCCTAGTGTCGGTCGTCACCTCGCTGACCGGCAACCCGTCGCTGGGCGTCCTTTCCATTGGTGTGCTGCTGATCGTTGGCTTTATGCTGCTGGTTCGCCTGTCCCGCATGACTCGGGTGGCAGAGCATGCCGCATAGGAGCGAGCGGCTATTGTGCCTGTCCACGGTACTCTTTTGGGGTTATCCGCAATAAACATTGCGACTTGCGAGCAATGATTTGCCCAAGTGGGTATGATGGAATCAGCTAGGTCGCGGGGCGTCGCCTGTGTTTGGCGGCGCCCCGTTTTTGTGTTGCAGGGAGGGAAGGCATGAACGCCACGGTTGTGATTCCAACATACTGGGCGGGCGATGATGCCCGTGCAAACGCTCCCGGCGTCTATGACCACTCGACGAAGCTCAACGCCACCAATCCCGAACTCGATCGCTGTCTTGCTTCGCTCGAGCAGGTGCGCGACATTCCGAGGATTATCCTTTTGGTGGTCTGCCCCATCTCGGCCACGGCTGATGTGTCGAAGCGCGTCCATGAAATCGTCGACGCGCACCCTACGCTCAAGGTCACCGTGGTTACCAACACCCAGGCCTCGCGCATTGCAGACCGGGTTGCTCAGATCGCGCCCAAGGGTTCGGGCGAGTGCGTGAGCCTGCGCGGCTACGGCGCCATCCGCAACATGGGTCTTGCCTGCGCGGCGGTGCTGGGGCACGACGCGATTGTGTTTTTGGATGACGACGAGACCGTCATCGATGCCGACTTTATGAAGCGTGCGACCTATGCACTGGGTCAACAGACGCGTCAGGGCCTGCCGATTTTAGTCAAGAGCGGATACTTTTACGATCGCGACGGGTCGCCGCTGGCTCCCACGGACAAAGCGGGCATTTGCCATCGCTGGTGGACCAAGCGTATCGAGTTCAATCGCTGGATGAAAAAGGCGCTCTCGGGCACCCGCATCTCGCGCTCCAATTACGTGTGCGGCGGCCTTGTGGCCCTGCATGCCCGCGCCTTTACGCGCGTGGCCTTCGACCCGTTTATCACCCGCGGCGAGGATCTGGACTATCTCTTTAACATGCGCATGTTCGGCTATGACGTGTGGTTCGATAACGAGTGGACCGTGCGCCACCTGCCGCCCGAGTCCGAGAAGCGCTCGCCGCGCTTTATGCAGGACGTGTACCGTTGGTACTACGAGCGGGCCAAGCTGACGTTCGCTGCGCACCAAAAGGAGCTCATTCCGGTTACGGCCGCATCACTCATGCCCTATCCGGGTCCGTGGATCTCGCGCGAGCTCGACGACCGCGTGCGCAAGACTGCCATGGTCCGCAGCATGTTTACCCGCGAGCACGAGGGGTATCTGCGCATCTGGCGTCATGGTATTGACGAGGCCAAGGCCTATGCCCGCCAAAACGCCGCAAGCTACCTGCGCTTTCAGAGTTTCTGGCCCAAGATCATGGACGAACTTTGGCGCGACGCACAACTGATTAGCATCCTGGAGGGGGCTGAATGATCGACCGCCGCGCCCAGCGCGATAATTCAATTTCAATCTTTCGCATCATCGCCGTTGTCTGCGCCGTTTGCGTGTTGGCGTACTTTATCTTTGCCCTGGCGACTGGCATTGAGCCGATTGCCACGGTGGTCGCCTGTGCGTTGCTGTGCATCTTCCTGTGCATCTTTATCTATTTGACGCTCAATCCCGATTCGGTGCGCTCCCAGTACACCGAGGAGACGCTCTCGGTTGCCTCGGCCATGCTCGAGGACATTAAGGGCGGCCTGACGCAGGAATCAGCGCTTTTGGTGTGCCGGCGTATCCTGCCCGAGACACGTGCCATGACCGTTGCCATCACCGATGAGAGCAACGTGCTGGCCTGCGCGGGCGAGTTCGAGGAAAAGCTGCTGCCCGATTCGCCCATCCATACGCTTGCCACGTGCTACGTCATTGAGCACGGCATCGTGCAGTCGTTCAACCGCGTGGTGGACGTGGTGGGTTCGGATGGCTCGCACAACCATGTTCCCGCCGGTATCATCGCGCCCATCAAGGTGGGCGACCGCACCGTCGGCACGCTCAAGTTCTACTACAAGACCCCGCGCGCCGTCGACCGTACCCAGTATGCGCTCGCCTCGGGCTTTGCCGAGATCCTGTCCACGCAGCTCGCCATCCACGAGCTCGAGGTGCAAAAGGAACTGACGGCCCGTGCCGAGGTGCGTGCCCTGCAGGCGCAGATCAACCCGCACTTTCTGTTCAACACGCTCAACACCATCGCGTCGTTTACGCGTACCGACCCGCTGCGCGCCCGCGAGCTGCTGCGCGAGTTCTCCTCGTTCTATCGCGCCACGCTCGACAACTCGGGGTCGCTTATCCCGGTTTCGCGCGAGGTTGCCCAGACCAAGCGCTACCTGACGTTTGAGAAGGCGCGCTTTGGCGAGGACCGCGTACTGGCGACCTTCGATGTCTCCGAGGATGTCGAGGACACGTTGGTCCCGGCCTTTGTAATCCAGCCCATCGTCGAGAACGCCGTGCGGCATGGCATGGGCGATGGCGATGCCCTGCAGATCGATGTGACCGTCCATCAAGACGGCGACGACGCAATCCTGATTGCCGTGGCCGACAACGGCGTGGGCATGGACGAGGGTACCGCCGCCAGGCTGTTTGATGAGCGCTCCGCCCGCCCCGATGCCAGTTCCCCGCAAGGCGGCGGCGCCGGCGTGGCCATGCACAATATTTCTGAGCGCATCCATCGCTTTTATGGACCGCACTCTTATACACGCGTCGAATCGGCTCCGGGCAAGGGCGCTAAAGTGCTCCTGCATCTCGATTTGTCGGAGAGCATCTTCGACATTCAAGAGTAGAATGATAGGTTACGGGTTTAACGCTAGTTGGCGGATGCCCGACGTAGTTAGTTGACGAAAGGTTTTATCCCTATGCTGCGTGCGATGATTGTGGATGATGAGGCCCCGGCCCGTTCGGAACTTCGCTTCTTGCTCGAGCAGACGGGCAAGATCGGCACGATCACAGAAGCGTCGAGCGTTCGCTCCGCTATCGAGATGCTTATGGAGAGCCACGTCGATGTTGTGTTCCTCGATATCTCGATGCCTGGCGCTTCGGGTCTGCAACTTGCCGAGGCACTGCATAAGCTCAAGAATCCGCCGGCGATCGTATTCGTAACCGCGTACAGCGATCATGCGGTCGAGGCGTTTGATGTGGATGCCGTCGACTATCTGATGAAGCCGGTCGAGGAGGCTCGCCTGGATCGAGCGATCGATAAGGTTATGCAACGCGCCAAGCCTGTCACGGACAGCAAGGTGACCATCGAGCGCATCCCGGTGGAAAAGGGCGGCCGCAAGGTCCTCATCCCCGTGGACGACATTCGCTTTATTATGGCCAAGGACGATTACTCCTGTATTTATACGGTCGATGACCGCTTTTTGTCCACGACCTCGCTGGCACAGTTCGAGGCCAAGCTCTGCGACTTTGGCTTCTTCCGCGTTCACCGCCGCTATATCGTCAACTTGGCGTGTGTCACCGACGTCGAGACGGTTCCCTCGGGCGCTATCCAGCTGGGCATTACGGGCGTCGACGAACGCGTACCGGTTTCGCGCCGTCGCGTCGTACCGCTCAAAAAGGCCCTGAGCCTCTAGTACACCGGCCCCGCAGCCCTGTAGACCAAAATCGTCTGCGGAGCCGTGGGGCTTTTTGCATGAATGCACCAAATCTTTTTGCGGAAGGGATCCCATGAACAGTGCAAGCGCCAAGCGTATCGACATTATCTCGGACACCCACGGCTATCTTTCGCCTGCGCTCTTGGACGAGCTTAAGGGTGCGGATCTGATTATCCACGCCGGTGACCTTACGTCGGAGATGGATTACGAGCACCTGCGCACCATCGCCCCCGTGCGAGCGGTGCTGGGCAATAACGATTACTACCGCGACTACGGCCCCGATGTGGACCGCTTGGCACTCTTTACCTACGAAGGCCTCAAGTTTGCCGTAGCCCACTACCGTGAAGACCTCCCGGTGGGATCTGTAGACGTAGCCATCAACGGCCACACCCACGTAACCAAAGAAGCCCAAGTGGGCCGCTGCTTGGTCCTCAACCCAGGCAGCGCCAGCTATCCAAGAGGCACCCGAGGCCCCACCATGGCCAGAATGCTTGTCAAGGACGGCAAGATTCTGAGCATCAAATTTATTGACCTAGAGTAGGTGCAACAAAAACGGGGGATGCAGATCGCATCTCCCGTTTTTCTTTGAGCCAAAGGCCGAAGTTCAACAACAATCTTAGACAACCTCGCCGAGGAGAACGGGGACCTCGAGCCGCGGAAGCGGCGAGGAACAAAGTCTTTGAAGCAAGTGACGGCAGGGAGGGTCTCCGGGGCCGGCTGGCGCGGGTTGAGTTTGTCGCGAGTTCCGCACGCAAAGGAAAGCACTTAATGTGCTTTCCGTCTTGCGCAGGACTGTAGAGCAGCAAACTCAACCCGCGCCAGCCGGCCCCGGAGACCCTCCCGGAGGGACCGAAAAACTTTTTCAAAAAAGTTGTTGCGCGGCGGACAGACTTCTGTGTATACTAATCCCCGCAGCGCACGCGAGCGGAAACAAACGCGAACGACTGCCTGGGGAGTTAGCTCAGTTTGGTTAGAGCGCCGGCCTGTCACGTCGGAGGTCGCGGGTTCGAGCCCCGTACTTCCCGCCAACGCAATTAAAGCCACGTCTTCGGACGTGGCTTTTTGCGTTTAATAGGCCCTCGATCTTATATGCCTCTTTATCCAAATCACCGCATTTGCAACGAGCGAGCCGGCCTCTACTGATATATGTGTTCAAACAGGGGGTTTGTTGCGCAACATCTGTTCAATGAAGCAGGGGGTTCGGTTATACTAAATTGCACTTTAGGCCGTACCTGATTCAGCCAGTCTTCAAGTGCGGCATTCAGTGAACACCCATTTTATAATTTGGTTGTTCAGGCGGTCATTTGGCGTCTCGACACAAGCTCGGCCCCGGAGCTCGTTCGAGCTGTTCGTATTCCTTGAAAGGGGAAACATGGACATATCGAGGAAGACTGATTATGCCCTTCGCATGCTTGCGATGCTTGCCGAGGAGCCGGAGCGGTTGCTTTCTGTTCGCACTGCTGCCGAAGAGGTCAATGTTCCGTATTCGTTTGCCCGTTCGATTCAGCACGGCTTGGTTCAGGCCGGCATTGTGGAGAGCCTGCGTGGTGTTCATGGCGGCATGCGCCTTAAGGTGAGCCCCGACGATGTCACGATCCGTCAGGCCGTAGAGGCCGTTCAGGGCCCCATGGTTATGAACGATTGCACCGCGCCCGATGGCGACTGTGCGCGCATGGGCACGTGCTGCTATCATCCCCTGTGGGCCGGAGCCCAGGCGCTGATGCGCGACTATCTCGATTCCGTTTCGCTCGGCGATATCGTCGCCCATCGCCAGTTTCCGGCTGTCGATCCCAAGTTCGCCGACCGCGATGCGTTTCCCGAGTACGCCGCCTGCGCGTATGCTTGCCGGGAGGAATAGCGCCGCATAAGGAGCATTGTCATGATTCAGGACCCCTTTCGTTCGATGATTCGTTCGGAAGGGGTCCTGCGTTATCGCGACCTTCCGTGGCGCCGCACGCGCGACCCGTATATCATCTGGCTTTCCGAGGTCATGCTGCAGCAGACGCAGGTGCCGCGCGTGGAGACGCGCATGCCGGCGTGGCTCGATCGCTTTCCGACTGTCCGGGCGCTTGCTCAGGCCGCCCCTTCCGATGTCTTGGATGCGTGGCAGGGGATGGGCTACAATCGCCGCGCCCTGGCGCTTCACAGGGCTGCACAGTGCGTTGTGGAGGACTGGGATGGGGAGTTTCCGCGTGAGATGCACGATCTGGTCGCGTTGCCCGGCATTGGCCCGGCAACGGCGCAGGGCATCCGTTCGTTTGCATTCGATCTTCCGGGCGTGTATCTGGAGACCAACGTGCGCACGGTCTTTTTGCATCATTTCTTTCCCGATGTGCCGGCCGTTCCCGATCGCGAGCTGGTGCCGCTGATTCAAGCTGCCTGTCCGGCGGCCCCCGGTGCGGCGGCGGATGAGATTGCGCCCTTTGCCGCGCCTCAAGACGATGCCGACACGCCGCGCGCGTGGTATTACGCGTTGCTGGATTACGGCGCGTATCTTAAAAAGACGCTGCCCAATCCGTCCAGGCGGTCGGCGAGCTATAGTCGTCAGTCCAAGTTTGAAGGCTCGCGTCGCCAAAAGCGCGCCCACATTGTGCGCATGCTGCTGGCAGCGCGCGATGGGCAGCCGGCAGGTATTACGCTTGATGAAGCTGTTGCAGGCGTTAACGAGATGGAGACGGCAGCCGGCCGTGAGCCGGTCGAGCGCGAGCTGGTCGCAAGTATTCTTGCCGATCTGGAGCGCGAGGGCTTTTGCCGCTCCGAGGGCGATCGTTGGTTGAGCGTGTAGCCCGCTCAAATCTGAAGAACGGGATTGTAAGGTTTAAATTCTCGGCTTGAGGGCATCCTAAAGACAGGGCCGCTCAAAGCCTATGGGCGGCACGTGTTGAAGGGAAGTACACCTATGGATTTTGAGAACTCTCAGACCAAGAAGAACCTCGAGACTGCTTTTGCCGGTGAGTCCCAGGCACACACCAAGTATCGCTACTATGCATCCAAGGCCAAAAAGGACGGCTACGTTCAGATCTCGAGTATCTTTGCCGAGACGGCGGGCAACGAGTCCGAGCATGCCAAGCTGTGGTTTAAGTACCTGCACGACGGCGCCGTTCCGGGCACTCTGGACAACCTGCGCGACGCCGCCGCGGGCGAGAACTACGAGTGGACCACGATGTATGACGAGTTTGCCAAGACCGCCGAGGAGGAGGGCTTTGCCGAGATCGCCGAGAAGTTCCGTGGTGTCGCCGCTGTCGAGAAGGCTCACGAGGAGCGCTACAACAAGCTCGTCGAGCGCATTGAGTCGGGCGAGGTGTTTGAGCGCGAGGGCGTAAAGGTGTGGAAGTGCCTGAACTGCGGACACCTGCATGTTGGTGCCGAGGCGCCCGAGGTGTGCCCGGTGTGCAACCACCCGAAGGCGTACTTTGAGGAACAGGTGGTGAACTACTAGCGCGTGGTGCTAGCGTGAGCTGGGCCGGGAGGGCCGGACTACCTTCCCTCCTCGCTCATGGCTTCGCAGGGTCGCGTTGAGGGAAGGTAGTCCGGCCCTCCCGGCCCGCTTCGGGTCGTCGCGTGCTCGTTACTGAAAAGCTGATTAGAAGTTTGTGTGTCGCCCCTTTGGGGCGGCACTTTTTGTGTGGGGTTCCGGTCTTCACAATTTCCGTCAAGCTTTTGGTTAGGTTTTGGTCGGTTGGCGTAAGGGCGGAAGGGCAAAAGATCATTCGATAAAAAAGCTCAGAGAAAGTGCTGGTAGGGGAGTTGTTGAGGTTTTCGACAGCTTTTGTCAACAAGAAACTTTGCAGCTATTGCTACGGATTGCGTTGCCGTGGCCTTGGCGGTGCGTGATGCTGGGCGTAAGCGTCGAATGCTCCGATTGAGGAGGCCAACATGGATCTGTTTCTTGAGACCCCGCGGCAACAAGCCGAGCGCATGTTGCGCCAGCAGCAACGGCTTATGGAGATGCAAATGCAAGGGGCGGCCGTCCAGCCTCCTGCGCAAAACGCCGCGTCCGCGGTATCGTCTGCGGGTGAGGCGGACCCAGGAGCCTATTCCGTACAACAAGATTCATATGCGCAGGAGCTTGCGTTCGACAAACGTCGTGCGCGTCGCCGTCGTTGGACCCAGCGCCTGCGTACGCTGGCGATGATCGTGCTGATTCCGTTGGGGCTCGCGGCAATCTTCTTGGCCTCATATGCCCTCACGTGCATTCTCAACGGCGCCTCGCCCAGTGAGGTACTTGAACACTTGGCAGCTCTCGGCCAGCGCCTGGGCGATGTCGTAACAACCATCCGCGCCGGCTGGGAGAGTTAGCGTTTTGATGCCTGTGACCCAAAATCCATTTGCCCGATTGCCGTGGAGCGCCCGATGCGTGTGGCGGGGTAAGATTGATCGCGGTTTTGATTGATGATCGATTGAGTTTGTTGGGCGGAGTCTATGTCTGCTATTGATATCGTGCTTGTTGTGATCGCCTTGGTGGCGGTGGGGGTTGCTGTGGCTTGTGCCCTGCAGCTTAAGGGCCTTCGCGCCGAGCTGCGGGAGCGCGGCGATAGCGGGGCAGAGATGCTGGCTGCGCTCGAGCAGGCCAACAACGCGCTCGACACCCTCAACGTCGCGTTGGCAGAAACCCGCCGTACGGCAAATGCCATCGCGCAGCAGCAGACAACCGATGCCGCCGTGGAGCAGCAGCGCTACCTGACCATCGCGCGTGAGTTCTCGCAGGCTGGCGACCGTATGGATGACCTGCGCCGCGAGACGGCCCAACAGCTTGGTGCCAACCGCGAGGGTATCGAGCACCGCCTGGACAAGGTGCGCGAGACGGTCGATGTCCAGCTGGGCGCCATCCGCAAGGACAACAACGTGCAGCTCGATCAGATGCGCGCGACGGTGGACGAGAAACTCTCCCGCACGCTCAACGATCGCCTGTCTGCATCGTTTAAGCAGGTGAGCGACCAGCTCGAGGCCGTGTACAAGGGTTTGGGCGATATGCAGTCCATTGCCACCGGCGTAGGCGACCTTAAGCGCGTGCTGGGCAATGTAAAAGCGCGTGGCATTTTGGGCGAGGTACAGCTGAGTGCAATCCTGGCGGACATCCTTACGCCCGACCAGTATCTGGAAAATGTCGCCACCAAGCCCGGCGCCTCGGAGCGCGTTGAGTTTGCCGTCAAACTGCCGGTAGACGAGGGCGATCCCGTGCTGCTGCCGATCGACTCCAAGTTTCCCGGTGATGCGTACGAGCACTTGCTCGACGCGCAAGAGTCGGGTGATGCCGAGACTGTGGCCACCGCGCGCAAGACGCTCGACGCCATGGTGAAGCGCGAGGCCAAGGACATCTGCGAAAAGTACCTGAGCGTGCCCGCGACCACCAACTTTGGCATTATGTTCGTGCCTTTTGAGGGGCTGTACGCCGAGGTCGTCAGCCGCCCCGGGCTTATCGAGACCCTGGGCCGCGACTATCACGTCAACGTTGCCGGCCCCAGCACCATGGCGGCCATCCTCAACAGCCTGCAGATGAGCTACCAGACGTTTAAATTGCAAAAACGCACCGATGACGTGCTACGCGTGCTTTCCGCCGTCAAGGCCGAGTTGCCACGCTATCAGGCGGCCCTGCGCCGCGCCCAGCAGCAGATCGAGACCGCGGGTAAAACGGTCGAGGGCATCATCACCACGCGCACCAACGTTATGGAGCGCAAGCTCAAGGATATCGATGCGCTGGAAGATGCCGGGGAGGCCGACGCGATCTTGGGGCTCACGTCCGCGAGCCTGCTCGCAGACCAAAAAGACGAGGACTAGCTGCATCTGACGGCGGGGCGCCTGCGCAAGCACGGCGCGGGCGCTTTTCGCATCGTGCTTGCCTGAAGTGCGCTTCAATGTGCAACAATGGCGTTTCGCCCTATCAGACGCGAAAGGAAGCCCATGTCTCAGAGAAGCACCAGTCCGCTCAAACGCTCCACCGTGCGTCGCACTCTAAAGCGTTTTTGGGATGTCACGCGCACGCAGCCGCTGATCGTCTTTCTCTCGGTATTCTCGTCGGCGGGCTATATCTTTTTGCTCACGTTTGCCAACACCTACGTGATGGCCCTTATCGTCGACCGCGTCCAAGCGGGCCCCGTGGCGGGCGATCAAGTATTCGAGGTCTTTGGCCCCTACATCCTGGCGCTCGTGCTCGTTAACTTGGCAGGCCAGATCCTTTCCAAGCTGCAGGACTACACCGTCTACAAGCTCGAGATTGCGGGCAACTATTACCTGGCGCGCCTGTGCTTTGACACGCTCTCCAATCAATCCATGACATTCCACACCAGTCGCTTTGGCGGATCGCTTGTGAGCCAGACGAGTCGTTTTATGAGCGGCTACACGGGCCTGGTGGACGTGACGGTGTATTCGCTCATTCCCACCATCACCTCGGTTGTCTGCACGGTGGCGGCGCTCGCCCCGGTGGTACCGACGTTTACCGTGATTTTGGTGGGCATCATGGTCGTCTACATCGCATTTGTCTGGCTTATGTACAAGCGCATCATGCCGCTTTCGGCCGCGACGTCCGCCGCGCAGAACAAGCTGTCGGGCGTGCTGTCCGACGCGGTCACGAACATCCTGGCCGTCAAGACCTGTGGACGCGAGGACTTTGAGCGCGACCTGTTCGATGCCGCCGACCGCGCCGCGCGCGACGCCGAGACGGTTTCGATGCACGCCATGATGCAGCGCAACTTTACGACCTCGGGCCTTATCGTCGTTACTATGGCCGTGGTGAGCGTGTTCGTCGCGGGCGGCAACGCGTGGTTTGGCATCTCTGCTGGCGCGCTCGTCATGATCTTTACCTATACGTACAACCTCACCATGCGTCTGAACTACGTAAGCTCCATGATGCAGCGCATCAACCGCGCGCTGGGCGATGCGGCCGAGATGACGCGCGTGCTGGACGAGCCGCGTCTGGTGGCAGACGACGAGAACGCTCCCGAGCTTAAAGTGACCGAAGGTGCGATTGATTTTGAGCACTTGAGCTTTGCATACCGTGACGCCGCAGCGGGCGAGAGCGTGTTCGACGACCTGACGCTCCATGTGGCAGCGGGCCAGCGCGTGGGCCTGGTGGGCAAATCGGGCTCGGGCAAGACGACGCTCACCAAGTTGTTGCTGCGCCTGGACGACGTACAGGGCGGCCGCGTGCTCGTGGACGGCCAGGACGTCTCGCGCTGTACGCAGCAGAGTCTGCGCCGCCAGGTTGCCTACGTGCCGCAGGAGGCGTTGCTGTTCCATCGCTCCATTCGCGAGAATATCGCCTACGGCCGCCCCAACGCTACCGACGAGCAGATTCGCGAGGCTGCGCGCCTGGCCAACGCGACTGAGTTTATCGACCGCCTGCCCAATGGCTTTGACACCATGGTGGGCGAGCGCGGCGTCAAGCTTTCGGGCGGCCAACGTCAGCGCGTGGCCATCGCCCGCGCTATCCTGACCGACGCGCCGATCCTGGTGCTCGACGAGGCGACGTCTGCCCTCGACAGCGAGTCCGAGGCGCTGGTGCAGGAGGCGCTCGAGAACCTGATGCGCGGTCGCACCTCCATTGTGGTGGCGCATCGCCTGTCCACCGTGGCGGCGCTCGATCGCATCGTGGTGCTGGCGGACGGCGAGATTGTCGAGGACGGTACGCATGCGCAGCTTGTCGAGGCAGGCGGCGAGTACGCAAGCCTGTGGAGCCGCCAGACCGGCGCATTTTTGGAGGCGTAAAGACCCCATACGTGGGACAATCGTGCCCATAAGTTTGTTATGCCGCTGAGCCGAGGAGTCGTTATGCCACGCGAGACCAATGCCGCCAAACGCGAGCGCGCCGTTGAGGTGTGCGAGCGCCTCAACCGTCGCTATGGCCCGGTCGAGTGCTTTTTGGACCACGAGAATCCCTTTAGGCTGCTCATCGCGGTGCTTCTCTCGGCGCAGACGACCGACGCGCAGGTCAACAAGGTGACGCCGAAGCTGTTTTCCCAGTGGCCCACGCCCGAGGCCATGGCGGGGGCGAGCGTGGCCGATGTGGCCGATACCATTAAGTCGCTCGGCTTTTATAAGAGTAAGGCCAAGCACGCCGTGGAGGCCGCGCAGATAATCGTCGCCGATTACGGCGGCGAGGTACCGGCCGACATGAAGGAGCTCGTCAAGCTGCCGGGCGTGGGGCGTAAAACGGCGAACATCGTGCTCAACGTGGGGTTTGGCATCGTGGAAGGTATCGCGGTCGATACACACGTCAACCGCATCGCACACCGCCTGATGTTGAGCCCCAAGACGCATGCCAAGGAGCCGCTCAAGACCGAGCAAGACCTGCTCAAGATTTTGCCGCACGAGTATTGGGAGTCGGTCAACCACCAGTGGATCACCTTTGGCCGCGAGATTTGCGACGCCCGCAAACCTAAGTGCGACGAGTGTCCGCTGGCGGATTTGTGTCCCAGCGTGCGCGTGGCGGGGTAGGGCGGAACGCATTTTCGTCTGGCGTTTTTTGCGGGGCTGGGTTTGCCCTTGAGCCGGAGTCCTCTCCATGCGTTACCATGGCAGACAATGTATTTGACGTACGACCCGCCGAGCTTGCCCCGGCGGGCTTTTGGCGTTGCAATGCCGGAGGAACAGCATGCTCATTCACCGTATAGCCGCGCAGCTCTACACTGCCGAGGCCTTGCAGACCGTCGAGGCCGGACTCGATGCTGGCGAGGACGTGACGCTGGCTGTGTCGCAGTCGGGCCGCACGCTTATGGCGGCCGCCCAGTTTGCGCGCCGTCCGCGCCCGACGGTCTATATCGTGAGCGGCGAGGATGCGGCCGATCGCGCCGCGCGTAGCCTTGCCGCCTACGTGGGCCTAGCGCACGTGTGCCGTTTTCCCGAGCGCAAGGACTATCCGTGGCGCGAACAGGCGCCCGACGACGCCGTGGTGGCGCAGCGCTGCGAGGCTCTGGGGCGCATCGTGCGCGGGGACAACTGCATCATGGTTGCCTCGGCCCGCGCGCTGCTGCGTTGCGTGCCGCCGGTCGAGAGCCGCTACTGGGAGTCCACTACTTTTGCGGTGGGCGAGGAGATTCCTTTTGACGAGGTGCCGCAGCGCCTGGTGGGCATGGGCTACACCAATGCCGGCGCCGCCGACGCGCCCGGCCTGTTCCGCGTGCACGGCGACACCGTCGAGGTATTCCCCGCGCAGGAGAAGGCGCCCGTGCGCATCGAGTTCTTTGGCGACGAGATTGACCGCATCCGCCGCATGGTGAGCTCCACGGGGCAGACCATCGGCAACGAGGACAGTATCGAGATCTTCCCCTGTCGCGAGCTGGCGCTTACCGACGATGCCGTTCACAACATGCACGTGGCGCTCTACCGCGCAAGCCAGGACGACAGCAAGCTGGCGGCACTGCTCGAGATGGTGGATGCACGCATCGTCACGCCCGAGCTCGACCGCTTTTTGCCGGTGATGTACGGCCAGACCGTGAGCCCGCTGGCACACGTGAGTGGCAAGGCGCTCGTGGTTCTGTCCGAGCCGCGCTCGCTGTTCGACGACTGCCTGCGCGCCTACGAGGATATCGAGGCGCGTGCCGGCGAGGCGGGGATTGACCGATTGGATGGCCTGTATGTACGTGCCCAGCAGCTCGATTTTGGCGCTCAGCAGCGCCTGAACTACGTGAGCCTCATTCGTGCCGGCGGTGCGGTGACGGCCGAGCTCAAGATTGAGCAGCCTGCCATCGCAGGCTCGGACAACCGTTTTATGACGCGCATTCAGGAAGTCGTGGGCAAGCGCTACGCCTGCGTGTTTGCCATCCCCGACCGCGGTGCGCGCGAGTCGATGGAGCTCACCTTTGGCGATGAGGGCATTACCTTTGAGGAATCGCTGACGGCGGCCCCCGAAAATGCCGGCGTAATTGGCGACCACGTGCGCGTGGCAGCGGCAGATTCTGCCGACCGTGCCGCACGCCAGGAGGCCCACGCTTCCATTCGCGAGCGTAAGGTCGACGCGCTCAACGCCCGCTCGCTCGAGGCGGGCGCGGCCCAGGCTGCCGCCGGTGCCGCCGTGCCCACCATCTCGCGCGGACGCGTGACCTTTGTGGACGCTGCCCTGCCGCAGGGCGTGGTGGTGCCCGATGCCAACCTGGCCGTGTTCTCAATCGCCGACCTCAACGCCCGCATGGACGCCAACCGCGCGCGCAGCCGCCGCAAGGTGGACATTACGCAGATCACCTTCCCGTTTAAGCCGGGCGACTACGTGGTGCACGCCACTCACGGCATCGCACTCTTTAGCGAGATTGCGCGTCAGGAAGTGGGCGGCAAAGAGCGCGACTACTTTTTGCTGGAATATGCCGACGGCGACAAGCTCTACGTGCCGCTCGAGCAGGTCGACCGTATCACGCGCTATGTTGGCCCCGACGGCGACAAACCGCGCCTGACCAGGCTCAACACAGCCGACTGGACGCGCGCCACCAACAAGGCGCGCAAGAATGCCAAAAAGCTGGCGTTTGACCTGGTCGACCTGTATACGCGCCGCTCATCAATCGCGGGTATCGCCTGCCCGCCTGACACGCCCGAGCAGATCGAGATGGAGGAGAGCTTTCCTTACGACGAGACGCGCGACCAGCTGGAGGCCATCGCCGACATTAAGGCCGATATGGAGGCGCCCAAGCCCATGGACCGCCTGCTGTGCGGCGACGTGGGTTTTGGCAAGACCGAGGTCGCCCTGCGCGCGGCGTTTAAGTGCGTGGACTCCGGCCGCCAGGTCATGGTGCTCTGCCCCACGACCATTCTTGCCCAGCAGCACTACGAGACGTTCTTTGAGCGCTTTGCCCCGTTTGGCCTTGAGGTCGAGGTGCTCAGCCGTTTCCGCACGCCGGCGCAGCAAAAGCGCGCGCTCAAGGCGTTTGCCGAGGGCACGATCGACGTGCTCATCGGCACGCACCGTCTGCTTTCGGCCGATGTGAACCCCAAGAACCTGGGCCTGGTGATCATCGACGAGGAGCAACGCTTTGGCGTGCAGCACAAGGAACAGCTCAAGAACCTGCGCGAGCAGATTGACGTGCTCACGCTTTCGGCAACGCCGATTCCGCGAACTATGCAGATGGCCACGAGCGGCGTGCGCGACATGAGCCTGATCACCACACCGCCCACCGGGCGTCGTCCCGTGATCGTGCACGTGGGGGAGTACGACCCCGATGTGGTGAGTGCGGCGATTCGCCTGGAGGTGGGCCGCGGCGGCCAGGTGTACTACGTGTCCAACCGCGTCAAGACCATCGACGACGCCGTGGCGCGCGTGCACGAGGCCGCGCCCGAGGCGCGCGTGGGCGTGGCACACGGCAAGATGAGCCCGCGCGAGGTCGAGGACGTGATGATCGAGTTCGCGACCAAGAAGATCGACGTGCTTATCGCCACGACCATCGTGGAGAGCGGCATCGACAACGCAACGGCCAACACGCTCATCATCGAGGATTCGCAGCGTCTGGGTCTGGCACAGCTCTACCAGCTCAAGGGCCGTGTGGGCCGTTCTGCCACGCAGGCATACGCGTACTTTATGTTCCCCGGCGAGCTGCCGCTCACCGAGGAGGCGACGGCGCGCCTGACCGCACTGTCCGAGTTCCAAGACCTGGGCAGCGGCATGCGCATTGCCATGCGCGACCTGGAGATTCGCGGCGCCGGCTCGCTTATGGGGGCCGAGCAGCACGGCAACCTGTCGAGCGTGGGCTTTGACCTGTTTACGCAGATGCTGGGCCAGGCTGTGGCCGAGGCGCGCGGCGACGACGATGCCGGCGTGGAGGCGGCGAGTGTGGGCATCAACCTGCCGGCCGACTACTTCTTGTCCGAGGAGTATATGCCGGCGGTGGACCAGCGCGTGCTCGTGTACCGAAAGCTCGCGGCGGCCGAGGACCTGGAGAGCATCGACGAGGTGCAGGAGGAGACCGAGGCCGCGCACGGCGAGCTGCCGTTGGCGGGGCTCAACCTGTTCAACCGCGCACGCATCCGTATTCGCGGCGAGCGCCTGGGGCTCGAGAGCGTCACGCTCAGCGGAGGGCGCATTACGTTTTTGGGCGTCGATGTGCCCAAGAAGGTGGCCTTTGAGTTTAAGACCCGCTACGGCGCGGTGAACTTCCCCAAGAGCCGCAAGCTGTCGGTGCCCTACAAGGCGGGCGCTGGCGCGGGCAGCGGCCTGGGTCGCGGCCTCGACGCCAACGACGGCACCGGCCCGGTGGCCGCGGCACTCATGCTGCTGCAGCAATTAGGCACGAGCGACGATGACTAACAAGTAGGGGCGTGGCGGGGCAGAGCTACCAGTTGTTCTTTGCCCCGCCACCTCGCAGGTTGATTCCAACCCCATCGAAAGGAAAGCATGTTCGGATACATCTATAAGAGAGATGTCGCCATCATCGCAGCTGTCCTCGCCCTTTGTCTGGGCGTGGGCAGCTTCTTCGATTATCAGATCTCGAGCGCGCTGTTCAACATCGGCAGCATGTACGGTCGCTTTGTCGAGGCGGCCGGCGAGCTACCGTTCGAGCTGACGGCGAGCGTCGCGGGCGTTATGCTCGTGCGCGCGGTGCGTTCCGACTCCAAGGCGAGCAAGTGGCTCGCTGCGCTGGGCGTTTTGATCAACGTGGGTCTGGTCGGCTACGAGATTATCGGATCGCTGCGCGTCGGCGGCAAGCTTATTGCGTTTCAGCTGGTACTGACGTTTGTGCTGGTCATCGCTGCCAACCTTATCGTCTATCGCCTCACGCGCGCGACCGAGCCCGACGAGCTCACGCGCTGGGCGTTGATGGTGCTGGCCGTGTGGGCCGCTCAAGCCATCATCCTCAACGTCATTGTTAAGCCGCTGTGGTCGCGCCCGCGCATGCGCGTGATCGAGGTGACACAGGGGCTCGATTTTCAGCCGTGGTGGGTGATTGGCAACCCCGACAAGTGGGCCTTTATCGCCGCCGGCGTGATCAAGGACGGCTTCAAGTCGTTTGCGAGCGGACACACGGCGCATGCGGCGATCGGCCTTATGCTCGCCGGGCTTCCCGCGGCAGCCTTTACGGAAAAGCCTTCGCGTCGCCGTGTGATCTTTTGGGCGGCGGCTGTGGTCGCGGCGCTCGTCGCGTTTGGCCGCATCGTGATCGGAGCGCACTTTTTGAGTGACGTGAGCTGCGGTTTTGCTCTGGTACTGGCACTTGAGTGCCTTGCCGCGCGCATTGCCTATCCCAGCGGCGTACAATAGCTCCGTTTGAATCATCTGACCGATACCCGGTAAGAGAGGATTGCCATGCTCGCGTTTAACAACGATTATTCCCACGGTGCACATCCGGCAGTGCTGCAGGCACTCGTCGATACCAACATGGAGCCGCAGCCCGGCTACGGTACCGATGCGCACACCGAGCGTGCCAAGCAGCTTATCCGCGAGGCTTGTCAGGCCCCCGATGCTGACGTGTTTTTTCTGGTGGGCGGCACTCAGGCCAACGCGACGGTGATCGACATGCTGCTTGCGCCCTACGAGGGCGTCGTTGCTGCCGAGACTGGCCACGTCGCCTGCCATGAGGCGGGCGCTATCGAGTTTGGCGGCCACAAGGTGCTCACCATTTCCGGCTACGAGGGCAAGATGCACGCCGAGGACCTTGAGAACTATATCCAGGTGTTCTACGAAAACGAGAGCTACGAGCACACGGTGTTCCCGGGTGCCGTGTATGTGAGCCTATCGACCGAGTACGGCACGCTGTACTCCAAGGCCGAGCTCGCGGCGATTCACGCGGTGTGCCAGAAGCGCGAGATTCCGCTGTTTGTGGATGGCGCCCGCCTGGCCTATGCGCTGGCGGCCGATGAGTGCGACATTACCCTGCCCGAGCTGGCGCAGCTGTGTGACGTGTTCTACATCGGCGGCACCAAGTGCGGCGCGCTTTGCGGCGAGGCCGTGGTGTTTTGCGGCATGCGCGCTCCGGCGCATCCCATTCCGCGCATTAAGCAGCACGGTGCGTTGCTGGCCAAGGGTCGCCTGACGGGCGTGCAGTTTGAGGCGCTCTTTACCGACGGCCTGTATTTTGAGATTGGTCGCCAGGCGATTGAGACCGCTCAGGCGCTTCGTCGCGTGCTGCACGAGCGCGGCTACCAGTTCTTCTTGGAGACGCCGACCAACCAGCAGTTCGTGATTCTGCCCAACGAGGACATGGCCCGCATTCGCGAGCATGCCTCGATTGAGTACTGGGAAAAGTACGACGAGACCCACACGGTGGTGCGCTTTTGCACCAGCTGGGCCACGACGCAGGAGGACATCGACGCGCTGGCGGCTGTCCTGTAGCCTGATGTAATGACGAGAGGCCGCCTTGCGCTTGGATTTGGCGCAGGGCGGCCTTTGCTTTTGGGGGAGAAGGGTTGTATGACCGAGATGTCCGAGCCGACGATTCGCCTGGCGACGCCCGAAGACGCGCCGGCGTTGCTTGCCATCTATGAGCCGTATGTGCGCCAGACGGCGATTACCTGCGAATACGAGGTGCCGAGCGTTGAGGAGTTCGCCGGGCGTATCGAGCGTACGCTCAAGCGCTATCCGTATTTGGTGATGGAGTTGGACGGGCGTCCGGTGGGCTATGCCTATGTGAGTCCGCTCAACAGCCGCGAGGCATACGACTGGTCGGTCGAGACATCGATCTACCTGGCGCGCGACGTGCGCCACGGCGGGCTGGGCCGCAAGCTGCACGATGCGCTCAAGCAATGCCTGATCGCGATGGGCATCACCAACATGTGCGCGCTCATTGCCGTGCCGCACGACAAGGACGACGAGTATCTAACGCACAACAGTCAGGATTTCCATGCCCATATGGGATATCGCCTGGTGGGCGCCTTTGACCGCTGCGCCCAAAAGTTCGGCCGCTGGTACGACATGTGCTGGATGGAGCTGGTCCTTGCCGAGCGCACGCCCAACCAGCCTAAGCCAACCTGGTTCCCCGATCTCCTCGCCTAAAACCACCACGAAGGTGCCTGTCCCCTTTGTGGTGGTTCGAAGGTGCCTGTCCCCTTTGTGGTGGTTTTGGCAGGTTAGCCGATGGGCTCGGTGTATTTGGCGCGGTCGGTGCGCTGGATGCGCTTGGAGACATGGAGCGGGCGGCCGTCGGTGTCGTAGACGTAGTCGGTGATCAGGATCAGCGCCTGCCCACGCTCAACGTTGAGCAAAAACGCCTCGTTTTGCGAGGCATAGCACACCTCAAAGGTCTTATGTCCCTGTGCCGGCGCGCGATGGAATTCCTGGCGCAGCGTGGCGTAGAGCGAACCGTTGATATCGCGGTCGATGAGTGCTTCAAAGCTCGGTGGTAGATAGGTGGTCTCCAGGCACAGTGGCGCATCGTCCAGATAACGCAGACGGACAAGTTTGACGAGCTTGCTGCCCACGGCGGCATCAAAGAACTTGGCTATGCTGCCGCCTGCCTTGGTAAAGCCCGAGTCCACCGTGCGCGTGGTGGGCTTCATGCCCTGACCCTGGACCTGCGCCGTATAGCTCGAAAACACCAGGTTGTTCTCGTGGAGCGCCGGCGTGTCGGCCACAAAGGCGCCGCGCCCGCGCTCGGTTCGAACCAGACCCTCATCAACGAGCACCTTAAGGGCATGGCGTACGGTGCTGCGCGACAGCCCCGATTCGTCCATGAGTTCCATCTCGGACGGCAGCTTGTCTCCGCGCGCGTAGGTGCCGGCGGCGATGCGGTCGCGCAACATGCCCGCCAAGCGCTCGTACTGGCTCAGTTTCTTTTTAGATGAAGCGTTCATGCGATCAACCTGTATCTAACTTGTATGAATATCTAATCAGGCATGTATTCAATACGACAACAAAACCGCTGGTAGCCAATTATCAAAAACCGCATCAGCAAAATTTCTAAGACAAATATAGCATACAACTAGTCGACATAACCAAAACATGTATGTAACTTGTATGCCATCGAGAGCATCAAACGAGAAGAAAGGCTGATGCGCGATGACTACTCAGGAACAGGTTAAGGACGTCGTCTCCCAGGTTTTGGCTGACAAGGCAGACAAGGGCGGCATCAAGCGCGTCGTGTGGATTGGCGCCGGCGGATCCAACGGCGGCAACTATCCTGCCCAGTACTTTATGGAGCACGAGGCCACGCAGGTCGTGAGCTCCAGCTATACCAGCAACGAGTTCGTGCACGCAACCCCTGCCTACGTTAACGAGAACACCCTGGCCGTCGTCGTGTCCATGCGCGGCACCAAGGAGACCATCGTCGCCGCACAGGTCGCCAAGGACCACGGCGCCAGCACCATCGCCATCTATGTTGACGAGTCCGGCCTCACCGAGGTCTGCGACTACAAGATCCAGTATGACAGCCTGGCCGTCGACGAGTCCTGCATGGGCCGCACCAACTCCGCCGTCGTGACCATGATCGCCATGGAGCTTACGCAGCAGACCGAGGGCTATGCCGAGTACGAGACCGCCATGGCCGCCTTCGACTTGGTCGACCCTATCTATCGCAAGGCCGTCGAGTACACTCGTCCGCTCGCTGCCAAGTGGGCCGAGCAGAACGCCGACAAGCCCTGCATCAACGTCATGGCTCAGGGCCCGCTCTTTGGTGCCGCCTACGTCTTTAGCATCTGCAACGTGCAGGAGATGCTGCAGATCGACTCCTGCACCATCAACACCTGCGACTTCTTCCACGGCCCCTTCGAGATTCTGGACAAGCGCACCTCGCTGTTCCAGCTCATCAGCGTCGGCCGCAGCCGCTGCAACGACGAGCGCGGCATCCGCTTCGTCAACCAGTACGGTGGCGAGCGCGTCTATCAGCTCGACGCCAAGGAGCTCGGCCTCAATGACATCAAGGACAGCGTGAGCGAATACTTCAACCACCTGATCTTTGCCCCGATTCTCAACAACGTGTACATGCGCGCGCTCTCTGCCGTCACCCACAAGGACTACATGACGCGACGCTACATGTGGAAGCTGGATTACTAGGGGATATTGGTTCCGCCGTTCTACCGAACGGCGGACCGGCCGACGCTGCGCACCCGGCATTTGGCCAATCTGCCGTTCAATTTCAAAGGCGCGACCAGAAGGTCAGCGCCTTTTCATTTCACGGCACCTTGGCTCAAATGACGGGCGCTCGCTGACATTGCCAAAACGTCGGCGTTGCCGTGGTTGGCACTTGGGGACACTCCTGGGAATCATTCCCTCGTTCGCCGATTTGTGTCTTGAAAAATGTATATAACGACTATAACGTAGTGTGAAACATATTGGAAACAATATCGAGGAGGCTGCGTTGAAGAAAAGCAATCTGGGCTATGTGCTGGTGCTGGTCGCCGCGCTTATGTGGGGCAGCATCGGAATCTTTGTAAACGGCATCTCGGCCATGGGCGTTTCGTCCCAGAGCATGGCTGCCTTTCGCTTGTTGGTCGGAGCGCTTATCTTGGCGCCGGTCCTGATGTTTATGGGCTGCCGTCCGGGTGAGGGGTCTACCGTGGCTCAGGGTCCGCTGGCCCTGTTCAAGGCAAGCCCTAAAGAGCTTGTTCCCTGCGCGCTTGTCGGTATCATCGGTTTGGCCGCCGCCAACACCTGCTATTACGAGTGCATGGGCGAGGTGGGCATGTCCACGGCCTCGGTGCTGCTCTATACCTCGCCGGTGTTTGGCGTCGTGCTCGGTCGCGTGCTTTATCGCGAGGACGTGACTCCCAACAAGCTCGTTGCCATTGTCTTCAACATCGTTGGCTGCGTGCTTGCAGTGACCAATGGCGACCTTTCCGGTTTTCATTTTTCGGTTTGGGGCGTCACGTCGGGCGTGATTGCGGGCTTTTGTGGTGCGTCGCTCGCGGTGTTTAGCCGAATAGCAACCAAGACGGTCCACCCGCTGGCTGTCACGTTTTGGGGTTTTGTTTTTGGCGGTGCGGTTATGGCAGCTATCGCGGCTCCGTGGCCGGATGTCGCCGCGGCCATGTCGCCACAGCTGCTGCTGCTGTTCTTTGGCTTTGGACTCATCCCCACAGCCGTGGCTTACATCTTATATATGCAGGGTCTGTCCATGGGGCTCGAGACATCGAAAGTTCCCGTCGTAATGTCTTTCGAGACGGTCGTCACCGTACTGGTGGGCATTGGTGTCTATGCCGAGCCCGCCGGCGCGATCAAGGTTCTGGGCATTGTGCTGGTGCTCGCGTCCATCCTGATCATGAACACCGACTTCTCCAAGCTACGCAACAGTGTATTTGTCGGTCATGTCGTTGAGAGCATGACCTTTAAGCCCAACGCGTGGTGGACGGAGAAATCGCAGGACATGGATCTGTTTAAGGAACGCACTGGCATCGCGCTGGAGCCCACCGTGCAGGAAAGCCCCTGGTACTTCGTGCGATAGGGGATTGGCGAGGCGTCTGATCGGGCGTCGCCAAGACAGCGCCGACCTACCCTGCACCAACGTTTCGATTGCGTTAAACCCGTCAACGGTCGATTTTCACCCGCGAACGGTCTTTATACTAATTAGCAATATAAGCAACGTATAAGACGTTATAATGACCATAACGAAAAGGAGGAGGCAAGATGAATCAGATCATTCTCGCATCTCATGGCGGCCTGGCCGCAGGCGCCAAAGACACGCTCGAGATGGTTCTCGGCGACGTGTCGAACGTCCACGTCGTGTCGCTTGCTCGTGACGACAAGGAGCCCATCACCAATAAGGTGGACGCCATGATCGCCACGTTCAACGCGGACGACACCGTCTATGTGCTGACCGATATGCTCGGCAGCTCGGTCAACAACAACATGGTCGAGCTTTCCAAGAACGGCACGAAGTTCACGGTTGTCAGCGGTTTCAACATCCCGTTGGCACTGACGCTCGCTATGAGCCCCGTCCCCGTCAAGGGCGCCGAGCTCGCGGCCCTCATCAACGAGGCCCGCACCGGCCTGACCAACCCCAACGCACCGGTCGAGGCTGCCGCGGCTCCCGCCAAGAAGGCCAAGGCGTCCCGTCACAGCTCCGGTCCCGCCAAGATCGTCCTCGCACGTCTTGACTACCGTCTGCTGCACGGCCAGGTCGTCTTTACCTGGACCACCAAGGTTCAGGCCGAGCGCATCATCGTCGTCGACAACGCTGCCGCCAACGATGACATCAAGAAGGGCGCTCTTAAGCTGGCCAAGCCCCAGGGCGTGCGCCTGAACGTCTTCACCGTCGAGCGTGCCCTCGCCAAGATGGACAAGCTCAACACCCTCGGCGAGCGCGTCATGTTCGTCTTTGGCAACACTGCCGAGATGTTGCAGTTCTGCCAGGGCTACAAGCTCGACGCCATCAATCTGGGCGCCACCGCCAACCACGACGGTGCCGATCAGGTCGGCGGCAAGGACAGCTCCGTCTTCCTCGACGCCACCCAGAAGGCCGACGTCAACCAGCTGCTCGACATGGGCATCAAGCTCTACGTCCAGCAGACCCCTACGTATCAGAGCGTCGACATCGACGCCAAGCTGTAATCAACCAGGCTTTTGCCTGACTGAAAGGAGAAGGGTATGAATACGTTCATCAGTGCGGTGCTCGTCGGCCTCGTCGGCGTGTTCTGCATGTGGGACTCCCGCCTGCTCGGTCGTCTTAACTTCGAGCAGCCCCTCGTTGGCGCTACGCTCGTCGGTCTGCTGCTGGGCGATGTGCCCACCGGTCTTGCCGTCGGTGCCGCCGTCGAGCTCGTGTCCATGGGCCTGGTGCAGGTCGGCGCCGCCGTTCCGCCCGATATGGTCCTGGGCGGCATCGTGGCCGCTGCCTTTGCGTGCCTGACCGATGCTTCCGCCGAGACCGCCATGACGATCGCCATCCCGGTCGCCGTCCTGGGTCAGCTCCTCGGCATCGTGTTCCGTTCCATCATCGCCGCCCTTACCCATGTGGCAGATAGCGCGATCGATAACGGAAAGTTCAAGACCGCCTACCGCATGCACATCTGCGCCGGCTCCGGTCTGTACGCCGTCATGTACTTCCTGCCGATCTTCCTCGCCGTCTTTGTTGGCACCGACCTGGTTCAGGCCATCGTCAACATGGTTCCCGAGTGGCTGTCCACTGGTCTTAACGTTTCGACCAAGATCATGACCGCCTACGGCTTGGCCCTGCTGCTCACCATGATGATCAAGAAGGGTATGACTCCGTTCCTGTTCATCGGTTTCCTGCTCGCCGCTTACCTCAACCTGTCCGTCATCGCGGTCGCTCTGATCGGTGTGTGCCTGGCTGTCGTCTTCATGGGCTTCAAGTTCAACGGTTCCCATGCAGCCGCCGGTGTCGATTCCGACTACGATCCGCTCGAAGACGACGAAGACTAAGGAGGAACACACTATGGCAACCGCAACCAAGGACGTGTCCCTGAACAAGAAGGTCAGCCAGTTCTTCTGGCGCTCCTGGGCCATCCAGGCCTCTTGGAACTACGAGCGTCAGATGAACATGGGCTTCCTCTACGGCATGGTTCCCACGCTCGATCGCCTCTATCCGGATGAGTCCGACCCCAAGCAGCTCGCTGCTAAGAAAGAGGCTTACCACCGTCACATGGCGTTCTACAACTGCACCCCGCAGACGAGCGCTTTCATCCTGGGCCTCGCCGCCTCCATGGAGGAGGAGTACGCCAAGGATCCCGAGAACTTCGATCCCGATTCGATCAACGCGGTCAAGACCTCCCTCATGGGTCCGCTTTCCGGCATCGGTGACTCCTTCTTCCAGGGCACCATCCGCGTTATCGCCTTTGGTCTGGGCGTTCAGCTGGCTCAGCAGGGCTCCATCATGGGCCCGATCCTGGCCATGCTCATCTCCATCGTCCCCTCTGTGCTGATCACTTGGTTCGCAGCCAAGATGGGCTATCAGGGCGGTCACGAGTACCTGAGCAAGCTTCAGGGCGGCGACCTCATGGAGAAGCTCATGTATGTCTGCGGCATCGTGGGTCTTATGTCCGTGGGCGGCATGATCGCTACGCTGATCGGCGCCACCACCCCGCTGCAGTTCGCTGAGGGCACTGTCGTGATCCAGGACATCCTGGACGGCATGATGCCCCAGATGATCTCCCTTGGCCTCACTGGCCTTATGTACTGGCTCATCAAGAAGAACGTCAACACCGGTTGGCTTCTCGTGATCGCCATCGTGGGCGGCATCGCCCTCTCCGCGGCCGGCATCCTGGCCTAGTCGCGACTAAGCGCCTAACCGCTTTCCCCCGGGGGCCTGCCTGGCATCCCATACCCCAGGCAGGCTTCCATCCCTATACGTGACAAAGGACAGTCCCTTTGTCACATCCTCAACGGGCCGGCGACTCGGTCCAAACCACGGTAACCCTGCGAGCGCCCGGCAATGTGGCGCCGCAAAAATCGAAAGGAATGTGTCAGATGTACGAGATCGACCTTAACCTCCCTAAGCAGATCGTCGCTGACGTCCTGTCCAACCACGAGATCCACAGCGTCGCCTTCGTCGGCTGCGGCGCTTCCATGTCCGACCTTTACCCCGCCAAGTACTTCCTGGCCAACAACACGGACAAGCTGAACGTTCAGATCTTCACCGCTAACGAGTTCAACTACGACACGCCTTCCTGGGTCAACGAGCACACCTTCGTGATCACCTGCTCCCTCGGTGGCTCCACGCCCGAGACCGTCGAGGCCAACAAGACCGCCAAGAAGCACAACTGCCCGGTCGTCTCCCTCACCAACAAGGCTGGCTCCGCTCTGACCGTCGACGCCGACCATGTCATCGTTCACGGCTTCCACGCCAACTACGCTGCCAAGTGCGAGAAGCCCGGCTATGCCATCGCTCTTGCTGTCGAGATCCTTCAGCAGACCGAGGGCTATGACCACTACGAGGACATGATCACCGGCCTCACCAACGTCTTCGATCTCTGCGAGAACGCCGCTCAGCACTGCAAGAAGCTCGCCAAGAAGTTCGCCGAGGACTTCAAGGACGACAAGATGATTTACTTCATGGCTTCCGGTGCCTCCGAGAAGATGGCTTATTCTCACGCCGCCTTCCTGTTCACCGAGATGCAGTGGATCGACGCCGCCGCCTACAACACCGGCGAGTACTTCCACGGCCCGTTCGAGGTTTCCACCGAGGGTAAGCCCTACGTCTTCTTCATGTCCGATGGCGCCACCCGTCCGATGGACGCCCGCGCCCTCACCTTCCTTAAGCGCATGGGCGCCAAGGTCGCTCTGATCGACTCCAAGGACTACGGCCTGGCTGACGTCGTGCCCGCGAGCGTCGTCACCTACTTCAACCCGCTGCTGCACCTTGCCGTTATGCGTGAGTACGGCAACCAGATCGCCGAGGCCCGTCAGCACCCGCTGACCATGCGTCGCTACATGTGGAAGCTTTCCTACTAATCACAAGTAAGTAGACCTTACGGGTTGATTGAGAGGGGATGGGGTTTGCGCCCCGTCCCCTTTTTGCTCTGGGGAGAGCGTGTCTGTCGCGTCGCAAAGCCCCAGATAAAACCTACCAAAATAAACCTGTCCCTTTTTGGCAGGTGGGAGGAGATGCGTATGATCAAGGCAGTGCTGTTTGACATGGACGGCGTGCTGGTCGATACCGAGTGGTTCTACAACCGCCGCCGCGTGGCGTTTATGGAAGAGAAGGGGTTCCACTTTGATGAGATTCCCGATCTTTCGGGGTCTAATGAGCCCGCCATTTGGAAGTCTCTCGTGCCCGACGATGTTGAGCTACGCGAACGCCTGCGCGTGGAGTATAAGCAGGTCTACAGCCCGGACCATCCCGTTCCGTATGCCGAGCTGCTCAACAAGCAGACGGAGCCGGTGATGCGCGAGCTGCACGAGCGTGGCGTGAAGTGCGCTATCGCGAGCTCGTCCTATCGCGAGCTGATCGACGAGCTGGTGGAGATTGCCGGTATCGCCGACGTGCTGGACTACACCATCAGCGGTCACGAGTGCAGCGCGTTTAAGCCCGACCCCGAGATCTACCTGCGTGCCATGGAGGCGCTGGGGGTGGAGCCTGCCGAGTGCCTGGTTATCGAGGACTCGCCTTTGGGCATCGAGGCTGGCAAGCGCTCCGGCGCCCGAGTCCTGGCGCTGCGTCCGCACGAGGGCGTCAACCTGGACCAGTCCGCCGCCGACGTCGTCATCGACAACCTGACCGACATCCTACCTGCCATTTAGGGACAGGTTTATTTTGGCAGGTTTTATCTGGGCAAACGCCGAATTTGCCGTGAAGGGACCGCTCTCTTCACGGCGTTTTTCTTTTGAGCGGCCTCACGGTCCTTCTGATGGTTGTCGAGAGAGGGTGAATTGAAGCGCCCCCGTACGCTCCATGCTACAATCGCGGGCACGCCTCACAACTATATCTGCCTTCGAAAGGAGCCTACGTGGCGAACGCCATCGATCAGCTCACGGACCGCGTGCTCGTGCTCGGCCGCCTCACCATCGTCCGCCGCGCCATCACCGCCGTAGCGGTCACCATTTCCGCCGTTCTCCAGACATTCCTGATCCAGGCGTTCATTCGGCCCGCCGACCTGCTTCCGAGCGGTCTCACCGGCGTCGCGGTCCTGCTCGATCGCGTTACTTCGCTTGGCGGCGTTCACATCGACATCTCGCTCGGTATGCTTGCACTCAACATCCCCGTGGCGCTCCTATGCTGGAGCGGCATTAGCAAACGCTTCGTCATCTTCTCGATGATGCAGGTCGTGCTCTCGTCGCTGTTCCTCAACATCTTTCACTTCGCGCCGTTTTTGGGCGACAAGATCATGCTCATCATTTTTGGCGGCGTGGTCTCGGGTCTGGGCGCTGCCATCGCGCTCAAGTCCGGCGCATCCACCGGCGGCACCGACTTTATCGCGCTGTGGGTCTCCAACCACACGGGCAAGACCATCTGGGGCGTCATCTTTGGTTTCAACTGCTTTATCCTGGCGATCTTTGGCTTTATGTTTGGCTGGGACAAGGCGGCGTACTCCATCGTTTTCCAGTTTATTTCGACCAAGACCATTGACAGCTTCTATCGTCGCTACGATCGCGTGACGCTGCAGATCACGACGCGCAAGGCGGACGAGGTCATGACCGCCTATGTTGACCATTTTCAGCACGGCATTAGCTGCGCCGAGGTCATCGGCGGATACAGCCGCGAAAAGATGTACCTGCTGCACGCCGTTGTCTCGACCTACGAGAGTCAGGACATTATCAAGCTGGTGTGCGACATTGATCCCGGCGCCGTGATCAACGTGTTCCACACGCTCAACTTTGTGGGCGGCTGGTGGGGCGGTCATGTCGACGAGCCCATGCCCACGGCCGTTCCCGATCCCGACAAGCCCGCACGCATGGCCAGCAGGCAGGCGCGCCTCAGCGAGCAGGACAGCCTGCAGCAGGACGACGGCAGGTAGGGTATTGGCATTTTGCCGGCCTGGCGCAACCCTTCCGAACGAGCCCCTCGAAAGCCTCGCTGCTTTCGAGGGGCTTTCGTTTTCCCAGATAAAACCTACCAAAATGAAGCTGTCGCTTTTTGGTAGGGAGGGTGTATCGTTTTATCATTATGAGGTAACATGAAACTAGACGTTATATACGTATTAGTTATTTCGATATTTCGATAAGAGTGATTAGATATGCCTGCGCCTAAAAATGCACCGCTTTACCAGCAGATTTACGACGAAATCAAGGATGCGATCGAGAAAGGTGTTTATGCACCCAAGGAGCGTATTCCGTCCGAGCTTGAGCTAGCCGAGCAGTACGACGTGAGCCGCATTACGGTGCGCCGCGCCGTCGAGGAGCTGTGCTCCGATGGCTACCTGGTTAAGCAGCAGGGCCGTGGCACCTTTGTCTCCACGCCGCACATCAATCGCCAGTTTCACGCCTCGACGTTGCAGACGTTTACCGCGCTGTGTGCCGGCAATGGCATGAAGGCCGGTGCGCACGTGATCGATCGCCAGATTGTGCCGGCGCGCCAAAACGAGATGGAGTTCTTTGGCCTGCAGAAGGATGCGCTGCTGCTGCATATCAAGCGCGTGCGTACGGCCGACGGCGAGCCCATCTTTGAGGAGAACATCTTTGTGCCGTTTGATGCCTACCGCGAGCTGTTGACGGCCGATCTTGAGGACAAGTCGATTTTTGCCGAGGTCGAGCGTGTTGGCGGAATCCCGATTGTCTCGGTTGGCTACCGCACGGTCGAGGCCGTTCGTGCCAATACCGAGCAGGCGGCCGAGTTGGGCATTGCTCCGCACGATCCGCTGCTCAACCTGCGTGCCAGCTTTACCGGTCCCAATGGCGAGCCGGTTCTGATGGGTAAGCAGTACTACGTGGGTAGCCGCTACGTCATGGTTATGTAGCTCTAGTTGCGCGGTTTTCCAAACCGCGTAACGGCTCGACGCTGCAAGCCCGCCAGAGCGGCAATCTGCAGAATGAGCGTGGAAAATCTCCCGTTTTTGGCTTGGTGACGGGCTCAAAGTGGGAGATTATCCACGCTCATCAGGAAAGTGTCCAAAAATCCACGTTCGTTCGCCTTGGATTGCATCGCCCGTGGCCGGCAGCCGCGCGGCACCGGTCCGCGTGGCGGCGTATAATCGGCGGCAGATGACTTGGACGTTAGGAAACCATGACCGATAGCATGCAGCAGATGGCGCTCGACACGCTCGGCGCCTATTTTGGCTACACCTCGTTTCGCCCGGGACAGGACCGCATGGTGGATGCGATTCTTGCTGGCCGCGATGCGCTCGGCGTTATGCCCACAGGCGCCGGCAAGTCTATCTGCTACCAGGTGCCCGCGCTCATGCTGCCCGGCATCACCTTTGTGGTGAGTCCGTTGCTGTCGCTTATGGAGGACCAGACCCGCGCGCTGCTCGCGGCGGGTGCGCGCCCCAGCTATCTCAACTCCAGTCTTACTCCGGCCCAGCAAAATACCGTTCTCAAGCGGGCGCGCGAGGGGCGCTACCAGCTTATGTATGTGGCGCCCGAGCGCCTGCTCGAGCCGCGCTTTTTAGCCTTTGCGCAGGAAGCCGCGGCGGACGGTGGCATTGGCGTTCCGCTCGTGGCCATTGACGAGGCCCACTGCGTGAGCCAGTGGGGCCAGGATTTTCGCCCCGCTTACCTGCAGATTCGCGAGTTCATCGATTCCCTGCCGCAGCGCCCCATCGTGGCGGCGTTTACCGCCACGGCGACCGAGCGCGTGCGCGCGGACATTCAGCAGATGCTCGGCCTGCAAAATCCCGCGACGGTAGTGACGGGCTTCGATCGCAAGAACCTCTACTTTGGTTGCGAGGAGATGGGCGACAAGGCCAAGACCGCCTGGGTGCGCGACTACGTGATCGCGCATTCGAGCGAGAGCGGCATCGTGTATTGCTCGACCCGCAAGACGGTCGACGCGCTGGCCGCGGAGCTTGCCGAGGCACTGGGCCCCAGCGGCATTCGCGTGGGCCGCTACCATGCCGGCATGGGCAACGACGTCCGCCGGCAAAGCCAGCGCGCCTTTATCGACGACGACATCCAGGTGATGGTTGCCACCAACGCCTTTGGCATGGGCATCGACAAGCCCAACGTGCGCTACGTGATCCACAACAACGTGCCCGAGAGCATCGAGGCCTACTACCAGGAGGCGGGCCGCGCCGGCCGCGATGGCGACCCGGCTAGCTGCCATCTGCTGTGGAACGGCAACGATTTTCGCATGCGCCGTTTTCTGATCGACCGCGGCGATGCTGCCGACGAGGCGCTCGACGACGAGCAGCGCGCGTGGGCGCTCCAGAATCGATATCGTCTGCTCAGCCAGATGGAGGGCTACTGCAATACCACCGGCTGCCTGCGCGAATACATGCTGCGCTACTTTGGCGACGAGGCCGCGGCCGAGCATGCCGCGGCCGGTACGGGCGGCACCGCCACGGACGACGTCGAGGGCTGCGGCAACTGCAGCAATTGCCTCACGCAGTTCGAGGTCGAGGACGTCACCGATATGGCCCGTGCCGCCGTGCGCTACGTGGCCGCGCGACCCATGCGCTTTGGCAAGTCGCTGATCGCTGACGTGCTCCACGGCGGCAACACCGAGCGCATTCGCCAGATGCATCTGGACGAGGACCGCGGCTACGGTGAGCTGTCGAGCGAATCGGTCGGGCGCATCAAGGACATCATCGGCCAGCTGTGCGGCCGCGGTTACCTGGCCACCTCGCAGGGGCAGTACCCGGTCGTGGGGCTGGGCCCGCGTGCCGGCGAGGTCGAGGACGAGGCGTTCGCCTTTACCGTTAAGCGTCGTGCATCCAAGCGCAAGGCCTCGGCCCGTGCCCGCCGTGCGGTGGATCTGCTGCGCGAGGAGGCCGAGCTGGATCAGCGCCCGCGCGTGGGTGACGATGCCGAGCTGTTCGAGCGCTTGCGTGCCCTGCGCAAGGAGATTTCGACCGAGCTGGAGATGGCGCCGTACATGGTCTTCTCCGATAAGGCCCTGCGCGGCCTGTGTCGCCTGCGCCCTCAGACACGTGACGAGCTTATCCAGGTCAGCGGCATCGGCGAGAAAAAGGCTGACGCCTTTGGCGAGCAGTTTATGGCGGCGATTGAAGAGTTTGAGTCCGAGCATGCACGGAATGGAGCATAACGATGGCATCCGACGATAAAACCGGCCGCGCTGGCGTGTCCGCCGTGCCGCTGTACCAGCAGGTTATGGACGACCTAAAGGGCGAGATCGCGCGCGGCGTGTACGCATCCGGCTCGCGCATTCCTTCCGAGATGGAGCTCGCGAAGTCTTACGGCGTGGGGCGCGTCACTGTGCGTCGCGCCATCGAGGAGCTGTCGCGCGCGGGGTATCTCAACCGCCAGCAGGGGAGGGGCACGTTTGTGTGCGCTCCCAAGCTCAAGCGCAAGATTCGCCAGAAGGGTGACGTTCAGAGCTTTTCCGAGGGTTGCGCTGCCAACGACATGGCGGCCGGAGCACGCCTGGTGTCGCGCACGGTGGTTGCGGCGACGCGCGAGGACGCGGCGTTTTTTGGGGTGGAACCCGGCTGCGAGCTCATCGTTGTCGAGCGCGTGCGCACGGCAGACGGCGTGCCCGTCATGCTCGAGAACAACGCCTTTGTGCTGGCCGACCATCCCTATCTGCAGACGCTTGCCGACAAGGATCTCACGGACAATTCCATCTTTGCGCTCGTTGCCGAGCATTCGGGCCGCGCGCCGCTCAAGTCCGACCCCTGTACTGTGGAGATTGCGCTTGCCGATGCTCAGGCGGCCTCGCTGCTGGAGGTGCCGGTCGGCGAGCCGCTCTTCTATATGGAGGCGTACTTTACCGATGAGGACGAGCGGCCCCTGCTGCTCGGACGCCAAAAGATCGTGGGCTCGCGCTACGTGTTCGACATCTAACGTCCACAGATAGAACAATATAGAACAAGTTTGGTGAAATGGCTTCACGGGCGTCGTCGTGCGTGCTATAAATAGGACAACATAGAACGACCTCAGGTACGAGCTGTCGTCGCTCAAAGCCGTCACACAGGGAGGAACGTCACCGTGAACGCACGCGATCTGGTTCAGGAAATTATCGAGCGCAAGGGTAAGATCGAGAATGTCTTTTGGATCGCCTGCGGTGGTTCGATGATTGACCTGATGCCGGCCAATGAGCTGCTCAAGCGCGAGGCCACCACGTTTACCTCGACGGTCTACACGGCGCGCGAGTTTTGCCTGATGGCTCCCAAGAGTCTTGGCAAGAAGTCGCTCGTCATCGCCTGCAGCCACAGCGGCAACACGCAAGAGGTCGTCGACGGCTGCGAGATGGCGCTGGCGGCCGGCGCCGAGGTCGTTGCCCTCACCGACTGCGAGGGCTCAAAAATCGACAACGGCAAGTGGACTACCTGGGTCTATCCGTGGGGCGAAGGCGTGTCGCAGGCCGAGGTGCCGCAGGGCATTGGCGCTCTGATCGCCGCCGAGCTGCTCGACCAGCAGGAGGGCTACGAGGCACTCGCCGACATGTACGCCGGCCTTAAGCAGATGGACGCACTGCTGCCCGCTGCCCGCGAGAAGGTCAACGCCGAGCTGGGGGATCGCTTTGCCGAGCTCTGCCAGCAGCACAAGTTCTTCTATATCCTTGGTTCCGGCCCCAACTTTAGCCAGACCTACGCCATGGCCATCTGCTCGCTCATGGAGATGCAGTGGCAGCACTGCTGCTATATCCACTCCGGCGAGTATTTCCACGGTCCCTTCGAGGCTACCGAGCCCGGTGTGTTCTACTTTGTGCAGCTCGGATCGGGCGAGTGTCGCCCCATGGAGGAGCGCGCGCTGGCGTTCCTCAACACGCATACCGATACGGTTATGGTGCTCGACGCGCTCGAGTACGGCGTGGGCGACGTGCCCGCCAGCGTGCGTTCTTACCTGGAGCCGATCTTCTTCTATGCGATGAGCTGCGAGCTGCGCGCCGCTCGCGGCAAGGTCTTCGACCACAGCCCCGAGGTCCGTCGCTACATGGGCATCGAACAGTACTAGGTAACGGGAAAAGCATTCACCTTCGATTCGCAAGTGAACAGCGTGCGTAAAAAGCGGGCCGCGCCGGGGATTTCCGGCACGGCCCGCTTGGTATCGCGCTTCGATTCGCAAGGTTGCGGCAGCCAGCGGCCTACTTTGCGTCGTAGGCCTCGGCGTCCCACCAGTCGAGCTGGGCGATGTTGTCGCGGATGTGCTGACAGCTCTTGTGGAAGCCCTCGAGCTCGTGCTCGGACAGGTCGAGCGTGTAGACTTCCTCGACGCCCTCGGCGCCGATCACGCACGGCAGGGAGGTAAAGATGCCCTCCTCGCCATACTGGCCGGTCATAAGCGTAGAAGCGGAAAGCACGGCGTGCTCGTTGTGCAGCACGGCGGCGCAGACGCGCGCGGCGGAGTTGGCGACGGCGTACTCGGTGCACTGCTTGCCCTGGTAGGTCACATAGCCGCCCTTGCGCGCGAGCTCCTCGACCTCCATGTGGTCAAAGGCGTACTTGTCGGGGTTCTCGGCCTGAAGCTCGTTGAGGCTCTTGCCGGCGATGGTCGCGGCCTTAAAGGCAGCCAGTTGGCTAAAGCCGTGCTCGCCGATCATGTAGGCGTCGATGGACTTGGGGCTCACGCCGACCTTCTTGGAGATCTCGGTGCGCAGGCGGGCGGAGTCCAGGCCGCAGCCCGAGCCGATGATCTTCTTGGGATCGTAGCCGGTCAGGTGCCACAGCTCGGTGCACACGACGTCGCAGGGGTTGGAGATGCTCACAAAGATGCCGTCGAAGCCGGCGTCGACGATGCACTTGGCAAAGGTGCGGGCGGCGTCGGTGGTAAAGAACAGCTCGCCGTCGCGGTTGCCGGCGGCCAGCGCGACCTTACCGGCAGCGTTGACGATGACGTCGCAACAGGCCAGCTCCTCGTAGTGGTCGTAGCAGTTGACGATCTTGGTGTTGTACGGGACAAACGAAAGGGAGTCGCGCAGGTCCTGGACCTCGGAAGTCACCTTGGCCTCGTTGATATCGCACAGGTACAGCTCGTCGGCAATGCCCTGCATGAGCAGGCTGTTGGCGACATGTGCTCCTACGTGGCCCTGGCCGACCACACCGATCTTACGCGTCTGGTACATACGAGTATCCTTCCGGCCGAGTTTTTTGCGTCGAACCATTGTAGCGTCCTGCCGTCACTTTGCTAGACTAAAGCGCCGTAGATTTTTGGGACATGCCTTAATCTCTACTTTTGGAGTGATTTGGGCCGCTGACGGCATCGCTGGGCGATGTGCTCGCGCGGATAGGGCTGCTCGTTGTACCATAGCTGCAACTGACTCGTAAGGAGCATCCATGCCCATTCGCATTCCCGACGCCCTCCCTGCCGCCGCGCAGCTCGAGAGCGAGAACATCTTTGTCATGACCGAGTACCGCGCGCTGCACCAGGACATCCGCCCGCTGCGCGTGCTCATCCTCAACCTCATGCCCACCAAGATCGCCACCGAGACGCAAATCATGCGCAAGCTCTCCAACACGCCGCTGCAGGTTGAGGTGGATCTGCTGCGCACCAAAACGCACGAGGCCACGCACGTGAGTGCCGGTCACTTGGAGACGTTCTATCGCACGTTCGACGACATCCGCGACATCCACTACGACGGCCTGATCATCACGGGCGCGCCGGTGGAACAGATGCCGTTCGAAGAGGTCGACTACTGGCCCGAGCTCTGCCAGATCATGGATTGGTCCACCACGCATGTGCACTCTACGCTGCACATTTGTTGGGGCGCGCAGGCGGGCCTGTACCATCATTACGGCATCCAGAAGCACGACCTGCCGGCAAAGGCGAGCGGCGTGTTCGAGCATTATCTGGTGAAGCCGCAAAGCCCGCTGGTCCGCGGCTTCGACGACCGCTTCTATGCCGTGCATTCGCGCAACACCGATGTGCGCCGCGAGGACGTGGAGGCCGAGCCGCAGCTTGAGGTCGTGGCCGTGTCCGACGAGGTGGGCTTGTACATCGTCAAGTCGACCGACAGCCGCCGCTTCTTTGTCTTTGGCCATCCCGAGTACGATACCGACACGTTGCGCCTGGAGTACGAGCGTGACGTGAAGCGCGGGCTTAACCCTCAGGTGCCGGCGCATTACTTCCCAGGTGACGACCCCACCGCCGAGCCGCGCAACGTCTGGCGCAGCCAGGCTCAGCTGCTCTACACCAACTGGCTCAACTACTACGTCTACCAGACCACACCCTACGACCTGGCCCGCGCCGGCGAGGAGCACTAGGCTACGGCTGCTGCTGTGCCGGCGGCGTGACGAGCGTGGATATCCGGACGGACGAGCGTGGATTTTCGGACATTTACAAATCGAGCGTGGATAATCTCCCACTTCTGGCTTGAAACTAGGCTCAAAACGGGAGATTATCCACGCTCATTTTTTAGGCATGTAGATGCCGATGGCTCGGCTAAGCGACGGTGCGTGCAGAGGCAAAGTCGCATTTGGCGTAGTCTTGAATCTCGACGGGTTTTTCTTTCTGATAATCCGATGGACCAAGGCCTCAAAATGTGGAGACAGGGACCTCTCGACAACCGCCCTGCCTGCAGATATAAGACATCAGCCTAAAACGTCCAAAACCGTCAAGCATTTGGTCAGCGCCTGGACGGTATTTGGTCAGACTTCGCATGAAACCGTCTGGTACGTTTGCGCCGTTCCAAGATTTGGGAGGCGACATGGGAAACATGACGGCGAATCAAAGGCTTGCAAGTCACATTAAAGCATGCGAACAGCAGATGAGCTGCGTGTACGCGCGCACGGCGGCGGAGGCAAAGCAGATTGAGCGGCGGGCGGAGGCGGGAAGTCTCGAAGCGGTTATGCCGGGGCTGTATGCGCGTCCGGAATACTGGTCCGAGCTCAAGTTTCGGCAGCGTTATCTGCATCGGGTGCGGGCGCTTGCGCAAAAGCACCCCGACTGGACATTTTGCTCCTATACGGCGGCTGTTATCTATGGCCTTTCGGTTTCGCATGCCAATTTGACGCACATCCATATCGCCGCGGCGCCGGCGCAATCGACGACGCCGGGCTCTCAGGTGATTCGACATCGTTATGCTCGTCAAACGCGGGCAATCCAGATGGATATTGCCGTGACCGATATCGATCAGACGATTGCGGATTGCCTGGTCGATGCGTCGTTTGTCGAGGGACTGATCATTGCGGACTCAGCGCTTCATGAGCAGCTGTTGTCGATGGAGCATCTCGTTGAGACTGTCGACAAGCTTGGCCTGAATCGTCGCGGTGTTGTGACGGCGCGCAGGGTTGCACGATGTGCCGATGGGCTGTCGGAAAGCGGCGGCGAGTCCAAGGCGCGTGCCCTGATGATCGAGCGCGGCTGGCAGACGCCGGAGTTGCAAGTTGAGCTGTTCGACCCGGTTGAGCCGGGACGACCGTATCGCGTTGACTACTTGTGGCGTGTGGGCGACCGACTGATTATCGGGGAGTTCGACGGATTCGTTAAAAGCGAGAAAGCGGCGGAGGAGGGTAAGCTTGCGAAGGCGCAGTTTGATGAGCGTCAGCGCGAGTCGAGGCTTTCGCTGCTTGATAACTGCAAGATCGTGCGCTTGTGCTGGGATGATCTGAGGGACCCGATAAAGCTCGATCGCAAGCTCAAAGTTGCCGGCGTACCGCGCGTGTGTGCTGAGGCGGTTGCAGAGCGTTGAGCCGCACGAGCGTGGAAATCCGGACGGACGAGTGTGGAAATCTGGACGCGCATTGGTTAAGCGTGGATTTTCGGACACACGAGCGTGGATTTTTGGACGCTTGTTGAATGAGCGTGGATAATCTCCCGTTTTTGGCTCGTAAGGGGGCTCAAAGTGGGAGATTTTCCACGCTCATCTTGCGGGTGCGATACAGCGGCGATCAGGCGCTGATGATGTGGGGTAGCGGCAGGTCGTGGGCGTCGGTGGGAACGTGGCCGACACGCTGCTCGTCAAAGGCGATGCCGATGATTTGGCATGCGGGCGAGAGCATGGGCAGATAGCGGTCATAGCAACCGCCGCCGTAGCCCAGGCGCGCGCCGGTTTGGTCGAAGGCCACGAGCGGCACGATGATCATGTCGAGAGCTTCGGCAGGCACGATAGGGAAGCGACCGCTGCCGATGTCTGTGGCCGCGAAGGCCCGCGTGGGGTGGGCGATAAACGGCGCCGCGGACGCATCGTCGGCGGCAACTGCCCGCATGCACATGCGCTGGCCACAAGCTGCGGCGTCTGTTGCCGAGAACATGCACGGATAGGCCACGCGCCAGCCGTGTTTGGCGGCCGCAGCGGCAAACGCGGCTGGGTCGACCTCGGAACCCATCGCGGCATAGACGGCAACGGTGTGCGGCGCTGCGGTACCCAAGTGATCCAACAGCTCAACAAGCCGCGTACAGATAACGGCAGACTTCGCGGCCCGCACATCCAAATCAAGAGCGTCGCGCCGAGCAATCACCGCCTTCCGCAACTCGGCCTTGTCCATCCCAACCTCCTCTAGCAAACCTACCAAAAAGGGACAGGTTTATTTTGGCAGGTTTTATCTGGGCAAACGCGATATGGGCAGTAAAGCCACCGCAAATATGCCTGTGAGCTGCGCCCTTTGTGGTTGTTTGGGCCTATGCGTTAATGCTATAACGCCGCAGCGATTGCTTCAGTCACAAACTTATTGAGTGACTCACCCTTCTTTGCCGCTGCCAGCGCCGCTTGCTTGTGGAGCTCAGAGCCCGTTCTTACGTTGAACGAGCCCTTAAAAGCCCGCTCGGGTTCCTTGCCTTTCTCGGCGCAAAACTCAAGGTAATCGTCGACGGCGTCGTGGAAGCATTGCTCCACTTCTTCAGTTGTGGAGCCTTCAAATACGATTGCGTCCCTAATGCCGGTGACCATACCTGTTAGCACATGCTGTTCGGCATCGAACTCGACTGGGGCGAAATAACCCTTGTATGCCAAAACGTTACTCATGACTACCTCCGACATCTTGCAGAAATCGAACGATGTTTCGAATGGTCCCCGCCGTCAATTCGTCAGATGGATGTGGCGCGTGCATTACGAACATCCTGCCATCTGATGGCCTGTAGAAGCGAATGCGCGATCCGGATGTCTTGCCTTTGTTGTCCATTTCAAAGCCATATGAAGCCATGACTTTTAAAAAATCGGTATACCGATACGTCGAAGGGCAGCTAAGCAGTTGGGCGATGAGTTTATCGGTCCGAGTCATCCCACCTCACATTCTGTAACTATATGTTAGTTGCAATTTAAGTCCGATGCAAGCACCCCTACTATAGAACATCTGTACGTATAGAACAAGTGTTCGAACCAACACAAAGGCACCTGCCCCTTCGTGGTGGTTTTTGCTGGTAGGGCGGGTGTCTGCGGCGGTTTGTCTCGATCTGTAACAGTAACTCGGCAAAATCGGACCTAGATGTTACAGATTGAGACAAAGGGCCGGCGTCATCCGGAAACGTCTCGATTTGTAACATCTGGAGCCAATATTGCCGTCCTAGTGTTACGGATCGAGACAAACCGGCGGGACGGGGCGGGCCGAAGCCAGACCGCCTGACCGGTCCGCGGCAAAAGAAAAGGTAGATTTTCAGGCATGTCCCAAAAATCTACCTTTGCTGTGCGTTAGCCCATCAGGTCGACGACGCTAAAGCCGGCATTGCTCTTGGCGATGACGTCTCGGCCGCCAAAGACGCAGGTGGGCGAGACGGCCGCAATGCGCGTCACGTCGGCGCCGAGCGAGCGTAGCTCACCGGGCGTGGCGGCGAGCATCTGGGCGCGGCGCTCCTCGCGTGCATGCGGATCGAGCCCAGCCAGGTAGGTCGTGTTGCGGCGCTTGGTGAGCGCGTACGGCTTCACCGGCGCGTCCATGCCGCTCACGCAGCTCACGATAAAGCCCTCAAAGGCGGCCTCGTCGGGTTCAAAGCTGCTGAGCCATTCGCCCGCGCGTTCCACGCGCTCAATCGAGGGGTCGATTGCCGGGTCGCGGTAGGTGTAGAACGCCGCCTGACGCTCGCCTGCCGCGCGGAATCCGCAGCCGTACGCGCCGCCCTTCACGCGGATCTCGTTCCACAGGTAGTCGTAAGAGAGTGCGTTGGCGGCAACCGCCCAGGCGCCCGTCACGTTAATGTCCAGGCGACGCGGGTCGCACGCGCTTGCCGCAAAGCAGATGTCGCTGGGGATGACAAAAGCCTCGTGGCGGTCGCGCGGCGTCGGCACCACGAGCGCGTCGCGGCCGGCATCGGCGCCGCCGCCAGCGTCCAGCCCCAGGTCGCCCGCGGCGGCCCAGTACGTGTTAAAGTCCTCATCGCTGCCGGTAAAGCTCGCCAGGCAGCCGTCGGCCACAAAGATACGGCCTGCCAGCTCGGCAAGCTTGGCACGCAGGCCGTCTAGGCGGTCGTCAAAGTGGTCGAGCAGATCGCGCAGGAACAAGTAGAAGTCCACGCCCGAAAGCTGCTCGCGCACTACGGCCGAAGGTGAGCTGTAGCTCATCGCGCGACCGAGCGCCGCCGAGTGACCGTTGTTGATAAAGCCCTGCTCAAGCCCAATGCGAATCTGCGTGAGCACGTCGCGCACGCGGTCGGCATCGGCGTCGAGCAAAAGCGTGCTCGACCACACCTCGCGCGGCAGGCTCGCCAGCGCATCGATCTTCTCGGACAGGGCTCCGGCGCTCACCAGCAGATAGGGGCGCACGCCGTCCACGTCGGGCTGGGTCATGACCTCGGTCGTAAAGCTCAAAAAGCCCAGCTTACTGGCGAGCAAGTTGTCGAGCTCCTCGGCCGAGTGCTCGCTCGTGGGCAGCTGTTTGAGCAGGCGGCAGAGCAGCGTCACATAGGGCAGGTCCTCAAACGCGACGCAGCTCAGGTCGAAATACTGCATGGCGTAGGCCAAACGGTTGGTGGGGATGCCGTGGCGCAGACAGGGGATGGGCGCGGTCGTGTCCACGACCAGCGGCGGCTCGGGGCGCGCCTCGCCAATGTCGGACACACGCAGGCGCGGCAGCGTGGCCTTGGCCTCGGGCGTGTCTTCTGCCTCCTGTGCGGCACGCAGCGCGGCCGTGCGCTCGACCACATCGGTCAGCTCGGCATCGGTCATGGCGTCGCGCTTGGCTGCTAGCTCGGCGGTCTCGGCGCTCTCCGAACCCTCGGCGGCGTCCACCGGCACCAGCTCGACCAGCGCCATGTGGTCGTTTTCCAGCACCAGTTCGCGCAGCAGGTCCTCAAAGTAGCTGCCGTCCAGCTCGCCACGCAGCTCCTCGTACACAGGGCCGTACTTGAGTGCCAGCGTCGCGGCGTCGTCATCGTAGAGCCAGGTGCTCAGCGCGTCGCACGCAATGGCCACGCCGTCGGCGATGCCATAGTCGCGCTGGCGCAGGTCGTACTCGTTGCTGCTGATGATGGCTTCCAGGCGCTCGCGCGGAACGCCGTGCTCGCACAGGTCGCGGCAGGCGTCCTGGAACACGCGGCGCAGCTCGCGCGCTACGCCGGGCTGCGCGTTTTGCAGCATGATGAGCTCGTAGGGCTGCAGGCTCTCGGCCGCGGTGTAGCTCACCACGTTGCCGCCCAGGCCGGCGGCCAGAATGGCCTTCTTAACTGGTGCCTCGTTGGAGCCCAGCAGCGCCTCGAACAGGATATCCGCCGCGATCGTGCGCTTGCGGTCGAGCGCGCTGCCCAGCACAAGACCCAGGCCCACCAGGGCGTTCTCGGGCGTGGTGGCCATCTCGACGCGCTTATACTCGCAGGTCACAGGCGCCTGCACGTCCAGCGGATTGGGCGCCAGCGTGGACGGGTCCTCGCCGGCGGCGACGGCGGCGTCCATGCGGCGGCTCGCGGCACTCGACTGCGACAGATAGCGCTCGTCCAAAAACGCCAGAGCGCGGTCCACGTCCAGGTCGCCGTAGAGCGTTATATAAGAGTTGGAAGGATTGTAGTGGCGCGCGTGCGTGTCCAGGAACTGCTCGTAGGTGAGCGCGGGGATCGCGCGCGGGTCGCCGCCGCTCTCGTGCGCATAGGCGGTGTCGGGATAGAGCGCGGCGTTGACGGCGTCATCCAGCACGCTCATGGGATCGGACAGCGCGCCCTTCATCTCGTTGAACACCACGCCGTTATAGCGCAGCGTGCCCTCGCGCAGGCTGGCGGCGCTGCCGTCGCCCTCGGCGCCCTCCGGCAGGTCCAGCTCGTAGTGCCAGCCCTCTTGCTCAAAAATGGTGGGCTTGGTATAGATGGCCGGGTTGAACACCGCGTCCAGGTACACGTCCATCAGGTTGTACAGGTCCTGCTCGTTGGTGGTGGCAACGGGATAGATGGTCTTGTCGGGGTAGGTCATGGCGTTGAGGAACGTCTGCATGGAGCTCTTGATCAGGTCGACAAACGGCTCCTTGACGGGGAACTTGGCCGATCCGCACAGCACTGAGTGCTCAAGAATATGGAACACGCCGGTGGAATCGGCCGGCGGCGTCTTAAAGCCAATGGCAAAGGCCTTGTTTTCGTCGTCGCACGCCAGGTACAGCAGGCGAGCGCCCGAGGCAGCGTGGCGCAGCACGTAGGCGTCCGAGTCGAGCTCGGGCACGGTCTCGCAACGCTCGACGGCAAAACCGTGGCAGGTGGTACCGGGCATCAGCAGCGCGGCAGCAGCGGCGCGCGGGTCGGTTGAGGTGGTGGGCATATGCAGTCTCCTTTGACGCCCAGCGGGGGCGAATCGAGTCGAATCTTCGAGAGTATACCCATATGGGGCCGCGGCTCTGCGGCGAACTGGAGACGATGTGGGTGGCCTAGCCTAGCTAGGTTGATAACGAATGCCGCGGGTAGCCGCTGCACCCCACTAAAGTGAAATAACACCCCGTTTACCGAATCATTTAGGAAATATATGGACTCCTAAAAAGTTCTAATACAATATAAGTCATCTATCTATAAGCTGCTGATTCCTTGCAAAGGTATGGTTGATATGGTTGAAGCAAATAGCGTTATCCCCCTGTACAAACAGATTGTCCGTGCGCTCTCTGATTCGATCGCCAACGGCACGTACCGCCCGGGAGATAAGCTCCCGACCGAGGCGGAGCTCATCGAGCAATTTGGCGTGAGCCGAATAACGGTTCGCTCCGCAATTAAAGAAATGGAAGATGCTGGGCTTGTTGAGAGGGCCCGCGGCAAGGGCACGTTCGTTTCGTCGGACACACAGATGTATGCCGCGGACGACCGTGAGAGCTTTACCCATTCGTGCCAGCTTGCGGGAAAACAGGCGTCTACCAGGGTTCTCGCAATGGGCTGGGACTTCCCAAGTCTGCGAGACGCGAAGTTCCTGGGCGTAGACGATACCCAAAAGGTATTGCGTAGTCGTCGTCTGCGCCTTGTGGATGACAAGCCCACGATGCTGGAAACCAATAGCTATTCCGCTGCGCTTTCTTTTTTGGAGCATGAGTCCCTCGAGGATTCGCTGATGGCGGTACTCGATCGCCAGGGGATCAAGATGGGCCCCAACACGCGTACGCTCGAGGTCTGCTATGCGAGCGAGCTCGAGGCGGCATACCTTAACGTGGAGCTGGATTCTCCGCTGCTTCTGTTTGTCGACAGGCGCTATGCACCAAGCGGCGAGCCGCTTTTCATCTCCCGTCAGGTGTACTGCACCGAGCGACTGAAGTTCTATTTGTAAATTAGAGATAGATTAGTCTATTTACCGACCAATTGTTACCGTTCGCGGATTTGGAAAATAGATACACCACGTAGGGCAGATTGCTAATATACTTTGTTATGACAATATAGTATGTCCTATTGGTATTGGAGAACTATGAATAAGATATTGCTAGCGAGTCATGGTTATCTCGCCCAAGGTATGAAAAGCTCTCTGGAGATTCTGATGGGCACCAACGACCGAATCGAGTGTCTGTGCGCCTATATCGATGACGATTCAAGGGACGTCGCGGCGTTGATTGATGCATGGATGGAGACGAGGGACCCTGCCGACTCTTGGTTTGTCGTGACTGACATCTTTGGCGGCTCTGTAAACAACGAATTCATTCAGAGGCAGACCGCCGGATCGTTTACGTTGATCACTGGGATGAACTTGCCGCTGCTGGTGGAAATGGTTACACAGCTGGACTCCCTGGATGCGGACAAGGCCAAAGCCGCGGTCGAGGGGTCGCGTTCGTTTATTCAGCTTTGCGAGGCGGCGGACATGCTTGCCGATGTCGAAGAAGAAGAGTTCTAGTTAGTTCTGGTTCGAGCCCTAGCTAAGGGCCACACCTGTCATTCCCTTTATTACGTGCGGAGATGATTATGATGATTAAGCTTACGCGGGTCGATTACCGATTGATTCACGGCCAGGTCGCCATGTCTTGGACGCATGCGCTGGATGTCGATTGCATCCTGTGTGCCAGCGACGCCGTGGCAAAAGACGACATGAGAAAAGCCGCTTTGAGGCTAGCTCGTCCCAACGGCGTGAAGCTCGTCATAAAAGACGTAAACGCTGCTATCGAGGCGCTCAACAGCGGCGTTACCGACAAGTATTCGCTGTTTATCATTGTCGAGACGATCGAGGATGCCTATCGCCTTGCTAAGGGTTGCAAAGACATCAAGGAGATCAATTTGGGCGGAACTCGAAAGTCTCCCGAGACCACGCTTCATCCGACCCCCGCGATCTTTGCGACCGAAACCGATGCCGAGCATATCCAAGAGCTTGTGAACGATGGCGTGGTTATCGAAATCCGTCAGGTTCCCAATGACTCAAAGGTGTTTGCCAAGGACGTTTTTTAGCCGAAAACATGCTGGTGTTCGGTTTTTATTGAACCGATACTCTATGTCTATGCCCGTCGATCATTTGATCGGCGGGCTTTTTATTAAAGAAAAATCAAAAAAATCTGAAATAGTTCTTGCATAGTTAGTTATATAAAGTATTATAACGTCATGGGATGAATGAAGGGTTCATCCAAGTGAGTTAGGAGTAAGGGATGTTCAATTTCGATGAGCCTCGTTACGAGAAGGTTGTGAGCGATGCCCTCGCTCTCCGTCCTCAGATTGAGGCTGCCGTGGACAAGGTCTGCGAGCAGGGTTATTCCAACATCTTCTTCATCGGCTGCGGCGGCACCTGGGCCCACACGCTCCCGATGAAGTATTGGGTCGAGACCACCACGGCCGACGTCGACGTCCACTGCGAGATTGCCGCTGAGTTCCTCGCATGCCCGCCCAAGACCTTCAACAAGGACTCGGTCTGCGTCTTCTCCACCCGTACCGGCACCACCCCCGAGATCATCGAGGCCGCCAAGTTCTGCCAGGAGCAGGGCGCCCGCACGCTGATGTATGTCTCCAACGACAACACCCCGGCCACCGAGTACGCCGATTACAAGTTCTTCAGCTTCGCCGAGGACGACGTTCTGTGCGAGGCCATCTACACCTACCAGATCACGCTGGTCGCCCGCTTCCTCAAGAACGCCGGCGCCTTCCCCAAGTACGACACCTTCATGGAGGAGTTCGGCAACATCGCTCCGTACCTCATCAAGGCCAAGGACGCTCAGGACGAGCGCTGCGCCGCCATGGCCGAGGACTTCAAGGACACCGACTACCACATGGTGATTGGTTCCGGCATGCTCTGGGGTGAGGCCTACGACTACGCTATGTGCATTCTCGAGGAGATGCAGTGGATCAAGACCAAGTCTATCCACGCCGCCGAGTTCTTCCACGGCACCATCGAGCTGTGCGAGGAGGGCACGAGCCTCATCATGCTCTACGGCGAGGACGACACCCGTAAGCTCATGGACCGCGTGGACAACTTCACTCACATGCTCGCTGACGAGAAGGGCGTCCATGTCCGCGTGAACAAGTTCGACACCGCCGAGGTCGAGCTGCCGTTCAGCGACCCCGAGTTCCGCAAGATCGTCTCCCCGATGGTCACCTACACCATCACCGAGCGTCTGAGCTGCCATCTCGAGCACGTCCGTAACCACCCGCTCACCACGCGTCGTTACTATCACCAGATGAACTACTAATCCTCTCAAATTGCTGCGGTTGTCTGCAGGCGAGCTGCGCAGAATGCCTCGCCTGCAGACCTGTTTCTGGGGTTGATCGAAATGGTTGTCCAGTATCTTCTAGTTGCACTGGTCGCATTTATTGCGTCCATGGACGAGCAATTATTTGGCATTACGATGCTTGGTCGTCCGCTGTTTACGAGCCTGTTCGTTGGCTTGATCCTTGGCGATGTCCAGCAGGGCGTTATCGTCGGCGCTGCTTTGGAGTCCATGTTCATGGGCGCCATTATGGTCGGTGCGGCGGTTCCTCCCGAGGTCTATGCTTCCGGCGTACTTGGCTGCGCGTTTGCCGTCATTACGGGTACGGGCACGGCAACTGCCGTCGCACTCGCCCTTCCCGTCTCCGTCTTCCTTCAGGTGTGGCGCAACTTCTGCTACGCCGTTCCGGGTGCCTTTGCCTGCAAGAAGATTGAGACCGCTCTGGCAAATCGCGATCTTGCCAAGGCGAACCTGTACCATCTGACCGTCGTGCCGCTGTCGATTGGCATTCCGTCTGCACTGCTGGTGTTTTGCTCGCTGTTCTTTGGTGCCGACCTCATCAACAATGCGCTCAACGCGATTCCGCAGTTTGTGATGGACGGCCTCAACGTTGCGTCCGGCGTCATGGTCTGCATCGGCTTCGCACTTCTTATTAGGACCATGGGCGATAACAAGCTGCTTCCTTGGCTGTTCCTGGGATTCATTATGGTCATCTACCTCAAGATGGACGTTATCGGCGTCGCCGCAGCTGCCATTTGCGTCGCACTGCTCCTGGCCTTCCGCGAGGGCTCGTCCGGTCCGCAGACGGTTGCCGAGGATGAAGAGGAGGACTTCTAATGGCTACCCAGAACACCGATCTCAAAGAGGCCAAGAAGGACGCGATTATGACTCCCGATATGTATCGGAGCATGTTCCTTCGCCAGTTTACGAGCCAGTGCTCGCAGTCGTACGACAAGATGATGGCAATGGGCTTCATGTACACCATTCAGAAGCCCCTGCGAAAGATCTATCCCAACGACGACGATTACTATGCGGCGCTTGATCGCCATACCGAGTTCTTTAACATCACGCCTCATGTGCTTCCGTTTGTAGCCGGCCTTACGGTTTCGATGGAAGAGCAGGCGGCTGCCGATAAGAACTTCGACACGTCCTCGATTAACGCCATGAAGGTCGGCCTCATGGGACCGCTTTCCGGCATCGGCGATTCGTTCTACTGGGGTACGTTCCGCGTGGTCGCCGCCGGCATTGGTATCGGCATCGCTTCGACGGGCAACCCGCTCGGCCCCATCGTGTACGCGCTTATCTACTCTGTGATTAACTTTGCAACGCGTATCGTCGCCGCCCATCTGGGATACGACCTGGGAACCAAGTTCCTGCAGCAGTCCGAAGAGAACAACCTTATGTCTCGCATGACGCATGCTGCCGGTGTCCTCGGAATGACCGTTATCGGCGCCATGATTGCGGCACAGGTCTCACTGTCCACTGCTTTGACCTTTGATGTGGGTGGTTCGGAGATTGTCCTGCAGGATCTGTTCGATTCGATCTTCCCCGGTCTGCTGCCCTTGCTGGCAACGTTCGCTTGCGTTGCTCTCTATAAAAAGGGTGTCAAGACCATTTGGATTATTATTGGCATCTTCGCGATCTGCATCATCGGAACGGGCTTGGGAGTGTTCGCAGCGGCGTAATGTTGACTGCTATGCTCGCGCGCTCGATAACTAACTGTCCGTTTGAAAACGGGGTTCGGCGTAAGGCCGGCCCCGTTTTTTTGTTTGAGGGATTTTCCGACCGTCCAAAAATCCACGCTCGTCCATCACTCACGTATCTCTCATCTCTCATTTGTCACTAATACGAGAGATGGCACAAAGACGAGAGATAATTACGAGAGATAACTGATCAGCAAAGAGACAGGCAATCATGGTATTGTCTCAATACTGATTGTTCTACCAGCAAAAACATGTTTAAATGAAACAAATGGCAGACATCTTATCTTTCATCTCTCACTTATCTCTAATATGAGAGATAGCAGTAAGATGAGAGATAATTACGAGAGATAGCTGAGAGACGAAGGAAATCTATTCGCGGCATTCTCCGCCGGGCCGAGCGAAAGGACATGCAGATGAACGAAAACGAGCTGACCGGTCTGCTCGAGTCTTTAAAGCGCATGGGCTCGGACGATCTTAACGTCGAGGTCAAGGAGAGCGCCACGACGCTTTCCCGCGACGTATGGGAAACGGTTAGCGCATTCGCGAATACCGCTGGCGGAATTATCGTGCTCGGCGTGAGCGAGCGCGCGGGCTTTGTCCCGGTTGAGAACTTTGAGACCGAGAAGGTGCTCAACCAATTCGTAGCGGGCATGGGTGATGCCGGCGGTCGCGGAAAACTGGCCAATCCGCCCAAATACACCATTGAACGCGTGGAGCTCCAGGGCACCGTGGTTCTGGTCATCACGATTGAGGAGCTCGACCCGTCGAGCAAGCCTTGCTATGTCATAGAGCGGGGCGCTCAAGGTGGCAGCTACAAACGCATCGATGATAAAGATGTTCCGCTCTCGTCGACCGAGGTCCTGTCCTTGTCATCGTATGAACGGGCGAGTCCCAGTGATCGCGATGCAGTGCCCGGCGCGGTCGCAGGCGATCTTGACGAGGCCCTGGTCGACCGCACGATAGAGCGTGCTTTCTCACTGACACCTCGTGCGATGCGCGGCGCGCCGGACAAGAAAACGAAGCTGGAGCGCCTGAATTTCCTCGACTCGCAGGGCAATGTTACTAAGGCCGGGCTCCTGGCCGCGGGTGCCTATCCCCAGCAGTTCTATCCCAAGCTCTTTATCGATGTGGCGGTCTATGCCGGAACGCAGAAGGGCGCGGCGGGGTCGTTGAGGTTCATGGACCGTAC
>WGSI01000016.1:0-49949 GCA_014871745.1 Collinsella sp.
ATCCCAACTTCGTCGACTGCACCATGTTCGGCAACCGCGCCGAGGCCGTTGGCCGTTTCCTCGCCAAGGGGATGAAGGTCGCGATCGAGGGCAAGCTGCGCTACAGCTCTTGGGAGCGCGACGGCCAGAAGCGCTCGAAGCTCGAGGTTATCGTCGACGAGATCGATGTCATGGTGCGCCGCGAGCAGGGTTCCCGCGCGCCGGCCGACGACCTCGCCGCGACCGTCCCGGCGCAGGCCGCGCCGCAGTGGAACGCCCAGCAGGCCTACGCCGCTGCCCCGCAGCCCGAGTTCTACGACGAGGACGTGCCGTTCTGATGAGGCGCGTACCCGACACCATCCGCGACCACTGGGAGGCGGCCCTGTTCGCCGCCTCCTTCGCCGCGGGCTTCCTGTTCTTCTCTTCGCTTCTATGGGGGTGGTTCTGATGGCCTTCACCGTGTTCGACAGCTTCGCCGAGGTCTACGACGACTTCGACGCGAGCGACCCCGAGGACCTGCGCGACCGCGCGATGCTCGCCGACGCGATCATGATGTACGGGCTGCACGGCGTCGAGGCAGACCTCCCGAAGCACCTCCGCCGCGTCTTCAAGGCTATGAAGAACGCCATCGACAACTCCAAGGACGCGCGCGGCAGGGGCGGCAAGGGCGGCCGCCCGCGCAAGAAACCAGTTTCCGACAAACCCGAAACGCAGGTTTCCGAAAGTGAAAACCTAGGTTTTCCAAACGGGAAACCAGTTTCCGACAAACCCGAAACGCAGGTTTCCGAAAGTGAAAACCCTAACCTAACCTATCCTGACCTGTCCTGTACTGAACTGGATTGTGCTGAGCTGTCCTGTGATGGGGGCGATGCCCCCGCCGCCGCGCCGCCCGAGTTCGAGCCGCCGACCATCGATGAGGCCCGCGGTTACTTCGGCACCAACTGCCTGAGCGGCGACCCGGACGCCTTCTGGGCCTACTTCGAGTCTCAGGGCTGGGTCAAGGGCAACGGCCAGCCGGTGAGCAACTGGGGCGCCCTTGCGTTCGACTGGTCCAGGCGCCAGAAGCGCATCGACGCCGACGACCGGGCGAGGGGCAAGCCCACCGCCTCGGAGGTCGAGGCCGCCACGTTCAAGCCGACGAGGACGCCCGAGCAGACGAGGGCGGAGCTCGAGCGCAGGTGGCGCGAGGAATATCCGGGCATCGACCCGGCGAAGGTGAAGGCCCCGAAGGGGACGACCGCCGACCCGGTGGCGCTCAAGGCGTACCAGGACGCGCGGCGTCTGCTGGATGCGAGGGCCGCGTGCGAGAGGAGGGCGTCATGAGCTTGGACGTCGAGAGGAGCGAGAACATGGGCAGACCGAAGGGGTCTGCGAGCATCTACGACGACGGGCCGCGCAGCGCCCGCTGCGAGACGTGCGGGTTCTGCGCCGTGAGCGAGGCGGTCATGACGGCATCCGGCGAGGGCCGCAAGCGGTACACGTGCATGCGCTGCCCCGACTTCGTGCACGCCACGCAGGGGCTCGCGAGGTGCAACTACTGGGAGGCGCGACATGAGGGCTGAGTCGCTGGACAGGCGCTGGGGCTACGTGCTCGTGTGCGGGCAGTGCGGCAGGCGGTTCCGCACGGCGTACAGGAACCAGAGGTACTGCTGCGGGTGGTGCGAGAACGTGGCGCGAAGGGACGCGAGCAAGCGGCCCGTGGACGTGTACCTCGGAACGAGGAGCGAGTCGGGCAGAGAGGTCAACGCCATGCGTGCGGCGCTGGCGGAAGGGAGGCGCATCTGATGCGCGACGGATACAGGTTCGAGTTCGGGGCGTTCGACAAGCCGGACGAACCCAAGGTGCAGGCGCTCAAGCCGCTCGAGGAGGCGGCCGAGGTGTTCGGCGCGTGGCAGGACTGCGACGACATGCGGTACAGCCCGATCATGACGGCGCGCAGGGTGTACCGCGAGAGCCTTATCGACGAGTGCATGGACGTGGTCCAGGCGGTCGTCAACCTGCTCGATGCCGAGGGGTTCACGCAGGAGGACGTGGACGCGGCAATCGAGCGCTGCAACGAGAGGAACCGAGAGAGGGGACGTCTGTGATGGAGACTTTGGATCAGATCAAGGCGGACGCGGTCGAGGTGTTCCATTTCGACCGCGAGTGCAGGCCGCAGGACAGGGCGCACGCCTATCTGGGGAAGTACCGCGTCAGGCGCGGCTACAACGACACGGCGATGCAGGTCGCGGTGACCGACATGATCGAGCGCGCCTACGAGGCGGGAAGGGCGGAGGTCACCGGCGCGAACCTCGTGCAGAACCTGCGCCGCCAGCTGACGAGCATCGAGGCGACCGTCGGGGATGCCATCGACCTGCTCGACGAGAGCGTAGGGGGGGGCGGACTGCGATGAGTGACTCGAGGGTCGGCTGCTACCCGATGGGGGTGACCGACGCCGCTATCGAGCGCCACTTCAGCGGGGCCTGCGAGTCTAGGATGTGCGGGAACTGCAGGCATTTCTGCAGCAGCGACATCCACGTCGACTACGGCTACTGCCACCTTGAGTTCGAGCGCGCCTACGACGCAGAGGCGCCTGACCGCAAGGAAGGGTTCTGGCGCCTGGCGGAGTGGGCCGTGGCGTGGCTCATGGAGAACCTGCTGTACTGCGAGGACGAGTGCGGCGAGTGCCGCGACTACGAGGAGTTTGGGCTATGAGCATCGAATTGCCGAGAGATGCCGAGGGACGCGAGAACGACCGGGGTTACGAGGTCGGCGACAAGATCGTATTCGACGTTGTCGCGAACGAAGGCTACGCCGTCGGGGCGGCGGCAAGGCATCCGCTCAACGGGGCGACCTACCGAACGACTACATCCTCGACGACTTCGAGGGCCTCGCTCAGAAGTACGTGGCGCTGGCTATATCAAAGGAGGACTGATGGACGAAATCGAGCTGAAGCCCTGTCCGTTCTGCGGTGGCGATGCTGAGATGCAGCAGGGCAAGTATCAAGGTCTGCGCACCTTCTACGTGAGCTGCTTGGGATGCGGCGCACGGACGGACCTCGAGTACGCCGAGGAGTTCGCCGCAGATCTATGGAATGAAAGGGTGAGCTATGTTGACTAAACGAGCGATGATTTCTCAGCCCATGGCCGGCAAGACCGACGAGGAGATCGCGGAGGCGAGGGATAGGGCGCACGCCAAGCTGCGCGAGATGGGCTACGAGTTCGTGAACACCTTATTCACTGACGAGTGGTACAGCGACGAGGCCATGGAGGAGCGCGGCGTCGTGCAGATTCCGCTCTGCTACCTCGCAAAGTCGCTCGAGAACATGAGCTTGTGCCATGTGGCCTACTTCTGCAAGGGCTGGGAGAACGCACGCGGATGCCGCATCGAGCATGATGCCGCCGTCGCGTACGGGCTTGAGGTGCTGTATGAGGGTTAGCGATGAAGAGCGCCGCGAGGTGGCGAAGAGGTTACGCGAGATCTCATACAAGCCCGGGTGGTCACTTGGCGATTGGTGGTTACGTGTTCATGGGGCCGTGGTCGGTTCCGAACACTGCCTGTGTCCCCAAGAGGACGTGGCTGTAATCGCCGACCTTATCGACCGTCCGATGTGCCACGACCTTGTCGAGCACAAGCAGGATCCGTTCATCCCGGGCAAGCGGATGGCCGACGGCTACTTCCATTGTTCCGACTGCGGATGGGATGGGCAGATCTGGGAGTATATCGGCTTCGGGGACATGCTGGCGTATGAGGCTATCCATTGCCCGAAGTGCGGGGCGATAATCGAGCGCCGTGCGTGAGGTAGTCCCCGGCGCTTGGTATGGTGGTCGAAGCAAACCGAGCGCGGGGTGGTATGCGAATGGCGTGTAGGCAACCTGTAGGAGATGGGCCAAAAGGCCCATCTACAAAGTCAACACATCCGTTGAGGGACGAGTGGGCGCTCCGGAAGGGGCGCTCCTCTTACGTCCTGTGGACGGACGAGATGATAGGGCGGATGCAGGCGCACCCGGAGCGGACGGCGGCGGAGATCGCGGCGGAGCTCAGGGTGACGCCAAGCGCCGTGAGGCACGCGCGGCAGCGGTACGGGCGCTTCTCGACCGGAACGGATGGGCTGTGCATCGTGTGCGACGCGCGGCCCGTGTTCGACACGTCGGCGCAGGCGAAGAAGTGGAGGCTGTGCAAGGGGTGCTATCTGGCGGAGCGGAAGAGACGGCTCGAGGAAGAGGCGGAGAGCAACCGCATACGTCAGGCCGCGCACAGACGGCAGAAGCTGGACGGAGACGCTTGAGAGGCTGGCCGAGGCAATCGGAATCAAGCCGACCAAGGTCGAGTAGCCGAAAGGCCCCGGGAAACCGGGGCCTTTTCTTTAAACGTTACCCCCTTTTTACGCTCGTGGGCAAACGCACGCGCTTGTCCACGTGCGTAAAAAGGTGGGAACGTTCGCGTTTCCATATGGCTATCTACCAGCGGAAATGTGATTTTGTGGCGGGAAAAGGGCGTGAAAAACTGACCAAGGAGGGCATCGAGGATGCCGTCCGCCTGTGCCGTGCCGGAATGACTGACAGGGACATCGCCGCATATCTCGGGGTCGCACGTGAGACCTATAGCCGCTGGATCAACCACCCCAGAACAGACAATCAGCGTCAACTGTGTCACGTTCTAAAAAAGGCCGAGGTCGAGCGCAAGGCGACGCTCGTGGGCCGCATCATGGACGCGAGCGGCGACAGCTGGCAGGCGGCGGCGTGGCTTTTGGAGCGCAAGTACCCGCAGGAGTACGCCAAGGCGCAGCGCATCATGGACACCACCGACACGGCGGTGCTCAAGGCCGCAAAGGAGCTTGTGCTGTCCGTGCCGTCCTCAATCGGCGGGGACGAGTAGCCGATGCCGCTCACGAGGATGCAGCGCGAGTACCTCGCCAACTGCACGCACCGCTACAACGTGAAGTGCGGGGCGACGGGCTCGGGCAAGAGCTACGTCGACATAGCCGTGACCATACCGCAGAGGCTTCTCGCCATGAGGGGCGAGGGGCTGGCGGTGATGATCGGGAACACCCGCTCGACGCTCGAGCGCAACATCCTCGAGCCGATGCGCTCACTCTACAGCGAAGACGTCGTCAGCCAGATTGGGCGGGACAACACGGCCAAGATATTCGGGCGCAAAGTCTACTGCCTCGGGGCGGATAAGAAGACAAGCGTATCCAAGATTCAGGGCGCCACGTTCGAGTGGGTCTACGGCGACGAGGTTGCCACGTGGAGCGAAGACGTGTTCCAGATGCTCAAGAGCCGCCTGCGCTGCGAGCATAGCTGCTTCGACGGCACCTGCAACCCCGACAGCCCGAATCACTGGTTCAAGCGGTTCCTCGACGGCGACAGCGACATCTACAGGCAGGACTACACGATCTGGGACGGCGCGCTGGCACCGGATGTCATCGAGGCCCTCATCAAGGACTACGGCAGCGGCGTGTACTACGACCGCTACATCTTGGGCAAGTGGACGCTGGCCGAGGGCCTGGTCTACCCCGAGTGGGAGGGTGCCCTCGAGAGCCGGTATACGGGCGGCGCTGTCAAGTACGCGGTGTCTTGCGACTACGGCACGCAGAACGCCTTCGCGGCGCTGCTGTGGGCGTTTGACGGCAAGGTGTGGCACGTGGTGGACGAGTACCGCTACTCGGGCCGCGACACGGGGCACCAGAAGACGGACGCCGACTATGTGGCCGACATGGCCGACTTCGTGCGCGGGCTGGGCAAGCCGCCCAAGTTCATCATCGACCCGAGCGCCACGAGCTTCATCGCCGCGATGCGGCAGGCCGGGTTCAAGACCAAAAATGGACGCAACGACGTCGCAGACGGCATACGAGAGACGGATGTGTGCCTGGGCAACGGCACGGTGCGCATCTCCGACGCCTGCACGGGGCTGATAGGCGAGCTCGGCGGCTACTGCTGGGACGCCAAGGCGGACGGCGATAAGCCCGTCAAGGTCGAGGACCACAGCTGCGACGCGCTCCGTTACGGCGTGGCAACACTGCGCATGTACAAGCCTGCGAAAGAGCAGGTAAACCCATTCTTTGGAGGGAGGTAGCGGCTTGTCTAAGGGGCCTTTGGTGACCGATGGCGACCTCAAGGAGGCGGCATCGGCGACGGCGTTCGCGGCCGATGCCATCGAGCGGCACATGTCGAGCGAGATGTACCGCAACGCCGTCACCGCGAACGAGTACTACCGCCAGCACAACGTCACGATCAACCGGTTCGTGCAGAAGATCTACTCGTGCTCCGGTGCCGAGGCCGAGGACTTCACGGCCTCGAAGCTGAGGCTGGCGAGTAACCTGTTCAAGCGCCTAAACGTCCAGCGCTGCACGTACTCGCTCGGTAAGGGCGTGAGTTTCGTGGACGTCTCGGCGGGCGGCAAGGACACGACCAAGGAGGGGCTTGGCGACCGCTTCGACGACGACGTCATGGAGATGGGGCTCAAGGCGCTCATCCACGGTGTGTCATTCCCGTTTTGGAACCTTGACCACATCGACGTGTTCACCGCCGACGAGTTCTGCCCGGTGTGGGACGAGTACTCGGGGGCGCTATACGCCGGCGTGAGGTTCTGGCGGCTCGACTCCGATCACCCGTGGCACGCGACCCTCTACGAGCAGGACGGCTACACGGAGATGGTGTCGGGCGGCAGCGGCTTCGACTTCGAGGTGGCCGAGGCCAAGCGCGCCTACAAGGTCACGTATCAGGAGATACCGGCGGACGGGATGAAGCTGGCCGTCGATGCGGAGAACTACTCCCGCCTGCCCATCGTGGCGGTCTGGGGCAGCGACGCGCACCAGAGCACGCTCGTCGGCATGCGCGAGAGCATCGACGCCTACGACCTCATCAAGAGCGGCCTGGTGAACGACACGCGCGACTGCGCACAGATCTACTGGCTCATCAACGGAGCCGGCGGCATGGACGACAGGGACCTCGACCTGTGGCGGGCGAAGCTCAAGCTGACGCACGTGGCCGAGGTCGACGCCGAGCAGGGGCAGTCCGTGACGCCGTACACGCAGGAGGTGCCCGTCGAGGGCCGCAAGGAGACGCTGGCGCAGATCAAGGCCGACATCTACGAGGACTTCGGCGCGCTGGACGTCCACACCATCGCGGCGGGGGCGACCAACGACCATATCGACGCGGCATACCAGCCGATGGACGAGGAGGCCGCCGAGTTTGAGCGCCACATCCGCGAGGGTATCATGGACATCCTCGCCCTCCAGGGCATCGAGGACACGCCCGTGTTCACGCACACTCGCATCAGCAACACCAAGGAGCAGGTCGAGACCGTGTGCCTGGAGGCCGAGTATCTGGACGACGAGACGATCCTGCGAAAGCTGCCGAACATCACGCCCGACGAGAGGGCGAAGATTTTGGAGCGCAAGCAGCGGGAGCAGGAGGAGCGCATGGCAGCGCTGCCGCCCGCCCTGGCGGCGAACGCGAAGGGTGCCCAGGAGGGCGACGAGGACGAGGAAGGTGATGAGTGATGGCGGCATTGCAGGTGCTTGACGGCGAGCTGTGGCAGTGGGACACCGGACGCGAGGTCGAGGTTGTCGGCTGCGAGCAGGTGCATTTCGCCAAGTCGACCACGGGGACGTGCTACACGGTTGCGGTGGCCGACAGCAAGGCGAAGATTCCCGACGAGCTGCTCCAGGCGGCTGGGCGCGTGTACGCATGGGCCTACATCACGGACGAGGCTTACGGCGGGCGCACGCGCATCGAGGCACTCTGGGACGTAAAGAGGCGAGCCAAGCCCGCCGAGTATATCTACGAGCCGAGCGACCAGCGCACCATCAAGGACGCGGAGACGGCGCGAGACGAGGCCAAGGCCGCGCAGAAGGCGGCGGAGGCAGCACGCGACAAGGCTGTCGCCGCCGAGGTCAAGGGGGCACGCGCCACGACTCTCGCCTCGGGCTCGGAGGCAACGGCGGCGATGGAGGGCAACGTGCTGGTCGTCGGCGTGCCGAAGGGCGACGCGCTGAGATACAGCGACCTCACCGCCGAGCAGATCGCGGAGCTCAAGAAGCCCGCGACGGACGCGGCGGCTGGCGTGAACAAGGTCAACAACGAGTTCAAGCAGCTCGAGGCTTCTGTCGAAACGGCGGAGAAGAGCCGCGCCGACGCCGAGGCGGGGCGCAAGGAGAAAGAGACCGAGCGCAGACAGAACGAGACGGAGCGCAAGGAGGCTGAGGCCGGACGCAAGACCGCCGAGCAGAAGCGCGAACAGGATTCGACCAAAGCCCTCGCCGACGCGCAGGCGGCTCTCAAGGACGCCAAGACGGCAGCCCTGAACTACCAGTCGATTATCGACTCGGCGGCTGCCGTGACGGCGCTGGGACTCAAGAAGGTAAACGGCAAGATTTGCCAGATGCGAAAGGTAGGTGCCTAAATGGCCGATACGCAGGCAACCGAGCAGGCAACCGAGGGGTTCGAGTACGCGGACCCGCTGGCATCGGACAAGGCGGTGTGGGCGCTTGTCGGCGCGGTGAAGAATCTGGGCGACCAGAAGGCGCTCGAGCGCGACGCCTCGACGGGCCGCTACGCCAACGAGAGCGTCGCCGCGATGGTCGACAAGCACAAGACGGGGCTGGTGTACACGTTCCTCATCCCGGCGGGCAGCCCCACCGACATCCAGCCCATGAGCGCTGCCGCGAAGCGCGTGGCCTCCACCGAGTTCGTGCCCGCGACGGCGACGAGCGCGGCTGTCGACCCGTTCGACACCGAGGGCGGCCCGTGGTTCCACGTGTCCGCCAACGCCGGTGCCGACGCCGACGGCGTGCCGTGGGTCGAGGCCATCGACGGCGTCGACTACGGCTTCTCGCGCGTGGACAACGGACACGGCAACAACGTCTACGAGATCGCGCCGGTCGTGTGGCAGGCGGTCGAGGTGCTGACGAACGGCAATCTGCTCGTCTCGTGGTCCGACAGCCGATTCAGCGGCTCGCAGCCGAACCCCAAGGCGTTGCTGCCAGACGGCACGCTGCGACCGTACATGCTGACGCCGACATACCCCATGAGCATCGACGCCGACGGGCGCCCGCGCTCCGTCTCGGGCGCAAAGGTCGCCAACCGCACGACGTCGCACGACTCGCTCGTCGACCTTTGCAAGACCGCGACCACGGGCTACTCGGGCATGAGCGTCTACGACCAGTGGTATATCAACTTCCACCAGTTGACCAAGACGCTCTGCAAGTCCTCCCAGGTGGACTTCCCGGGCTGCACGGACTTCAGCATCCAGATCCACCCCGCGCTCGCCGAGACGGGCGTCACGCGCGTGGTCGTCACCGCCGAGCAGGCGGCGAAGATTCCCGTGGGTGCGTCGATGATGTACGGCACCGACACGGGCACCACGTGCCCCGACCGAGGCGCAGCGGCCGCATACGACGTGTTCGACGGCGCCGTTGTCGGCGGTAAGGAGACGCTCGCAGACGGCAACGTGGCGCTTCTCATGGACGTCGCCAAGGCGTTCGATACGACCGTGAACACATGGCTCCAGAGCGCACCGTGGAGCACGGGCAACACCGATGCCCTCGTGGGTGACGGCCAGGTGGCGAAGGACGGCAAGCATCCGTTCAAGGTCGGCGGCGTCGAGACGGGGCTGGGCCTGTGGGAGTTCATGGGCGATACGCTCTTCGTCTCCGATGGCACGGGCTTCGGTATCGCGGTCAACCCAGACACTCGCAATGAGAAGAAGAACGCCGTGGCGGACGGGGTGACCCCGACGGCGGCGTGCATGCCGACGGCAGATGGCTACATGTTCGACATCCAGTTCGTCAACGGCCTTATCTTGGGCAAGGGGCTCGGCGGCTCGGCGACGACCGGTGTCGGCGACTACTTCTACTTCGACACCTCCGGAGGTAAGGTCAAGGGCACAATCCGTCTGGTTCTGTTCCTCGGCAGCCTGGGGTACGGCTCGTTTGCCGGTCTTCGTTGCGCGGACTCGTGGCACGGGCCCGGTGGGGCCGCTTGGAACTTCGTCTCCCGGCTTTCTGCTACGGGCCGTAGCCGGGGGTGAATCAGGGCGTAGCCCTGAGAGGGGGCTGGCCCCCTCCTAACCCCAAACAGGGATTCACGGTGAGGGCGGCGCTGGTTTCTGGTTCAGTTCCTCGGCAACCTGAGGAACGGCTCGAATGCCGGTCTTCGTTACGCGAACTCGAGGAACAGGCCCGGTAGGGCCACTTGGAACTTCGTCTCCCGGCAATCTGTCTATAAATCTCTACTCGCACCGTGTCTACCGCGCCCGCCGCTTTCTGGCGGGACGCGGCTCAGCCTGACTCCTTTGAGTGAAATTTGTCCGCAAGGCTCACGGGCTGGTAGCCGCAAGGCGAACGCTCGTATGACAGACAGAAAGAGCTTTGATCTATGAAAACCTACTGCAAGGGCCTCGAGCTCACGCGCAGAAGCGTCGTCGAGGCCCTGCACCGATGGAAGAAAAGTGACTCCGGCAAGGAGAACGGCTGGCGCGTCGCCGACGAATACTGCACCGAGACGGCGTTCGTCGACCGCATCTGGCTAGAGCTCTCGACCGAGACGCTTACGTTCGAGCCGATTCGAACCTACCTGAAGCACGACCCGAACAACGGCAAGCTGCGCGAGATAAGCGTCGAGAGCATCAAGCGGCAGGTGTGCAACTACCTGTGCGTTGGGGCACTCGAGCCGCTCCTTGCCGCCAAGGTCGGCTTCTGGCAGGTGTCGAGCGGCGTCAAGGGCAAGGGCGCGGCGCTGGGGATGCGCAAGCTCAGGCGCGCGGTTCATCGCTTCGCCTACCACGTACACGTCGACATCCGCAACTGCTACGGCTCGATGCGGACGGCGATAGTGGAGGGTCTGGTGGCGCGCTACGTCAAGAACAGCCAGGTCCTCTACCTGCTCCATTCGCTGCTGTCGACGATGAACGGCGTCCTTATCCTCGGCAGCTACCTGTCGCTTCGGTTGGCGGCGCTCGTGATCTCGTTCGCGTACCATGCGGTCGAGGAGGCGGCGAAGGAGCGGCGCGGCAAGCGCGTGAGGCTCGCGGGATGCCAGGTGTGGTACGCCGACGACGGCTATTTTCTCGGCAACTCAAAGCGCTCGCTCAGGAAGGCCGCGGCCATCGCCGCGCGCGTTTTGGGGCGGCTAGGATTGTCGCTGAAGCCGTGGAAGGTGAGGCGCAACGGCGCCGAGCCCATCGACTTCGCGGGCTATCGCATCTGGTGCGCTCGCGGGCGCCGGGTCGACTTGCGAAAGAGGCTCTGGAAACGACTGCGACGCGCGTTCGCGCGCTACATGCGCAGGCGCACCGAGCGCTTGGCGAGGCGCGTGTGCTCTTACTGGGGCTGGCTGAAAACGGCCGTCATGGAGCACCAGATGAACGTCAAGCGGTGCATATTCAACGCGGCGAGGGCCGTGGGTTAGGAGGAAAAATATGGTTGTGAAGTCGGAGCGAACGGGCGAGAGGCCCGAGACGGTCGAGATCGCGGGGACCGACGTCTGGCTGCGCCGCGGCATCTCCGAGGGCGAGCGCGAGGAGCAGGGAGGCGAGGGCGGTTCCGTCAAGGTGAAGGTGTTCACCTACGAGGAGCTGCACTTCACCGACCCGACTGGCGAGCTGACGGTCGAGGGCGCAAAGGCCGACTTTGACACCGTCTGGGCGGCACACGAGGCGGACGGCATGAGCATGGAGGAGCAGATCGCATCGCTCCAGCAGCAAGTCGCCGACTCGCAAGCGGCCCTTCTCGAGCTCGGCGACATCGTTGGAGGTGAGTAACTTGGCGAAGATCTACTACCGCGCCGTGAAAAGCGGCAAGCGCACGCTCGAGAGCGTTCCCGAGCGCTGGCGCGACGAGGTACGCCAGATGCTAGAGGCGGACGGCGAGTAGGGAAGGGCCCCGGCTTCGGTCGGGGCCCTTTTCCGTTATGCGCGGGCGACCATGCGTGCCGACGATTGGAGGCGGCGCATGGCGAAGGATAGCGCTCACGAGTTCTCAGACGCCGAGATTCGGGCGTTCAAGCGCGAGGTGGCGGGAGTGTACGGCGAGGCGAGCAAGACGGCCTACGCCGACCTCAAGCGCTATCTGGCGCAGTTCGAGGCCGACGACGAGAAGATGCGCGAGCGGCTTGAGGCCGGCGAGATCACCAAGGCTCAATATAGGTCTTGGCGAAGCGGGAAGATAGCGGCGGGCAGGCGCTACCGAATCGTCCTCAAGCAGTGCGCCGAGGCCATGACGCATGCGAACGTCGTCGCAGCCGCCGCCATCGAGGGCAGGCTGCCCGAGGTCTACGCCGAGAACTACAACTACGGCACGTGGCAGGTCGAGAGCGCCGTGGGCGTTGACACGGCCTACGCACTGCAGGACGCGTCAACCGTCCAGAGGCTGCTCACCGACCACGACAGCTACCTGCCAAAGCCGTCCGTCAACGTCGCCAAGGACGTGGCGTGGAACCGGCGGCTCATCGCCAACCAGATCACGCAGGGCGTGCTGCTCGGCGAGTCGATACCCAAGATCGCGAAGCGCATCCGGGACGTGGCGGGGTCCAACCGCGCGGCGGCGGTGCGCTTGGCGCGGACCTCGACGACGGCGGCGGAGAACGCCGGGCGCGTCGACAGTTACAAGAGGGCCAAGGGGCTCGGCATCAAGGTGCAGCAGGAATGGATGGCGACGCTCGACGGGCGCACGCGCTCGAGCCACAGAAAGCTCGACCGCGAGAAGGTGGAGGTCGGCGAGAAGTTCAGCAACGGGTGCCGCTACCCGGGCGACCCCGAGGCGCCGTATGCCGAGACGTGCAACTGCCGATGCACGCTGATTGCGTGCTGTGACGGGCTCGACGTGCTCGACGGCGAGCGTTTCAGCCGACTGCCCGAGGGCATGACCTACGAGGAATGGAAGGCGGGCAAGCCCGCCGTCAACGGCGCCAAACCGGCCGACCGCACCATCTCCGAGTTCATGGAAATGCCCGGCACCAAGCGCAAGCTGGACGTGGCAGGCGTATCCAAGACCGAGGCGCGCAAGCGGCTCTCGCGGCAGCTCGAGGACTACGGCATACCGTCTGGCTCGTTCCGCAAGATGAGCGCCGGCGACCAGCAGAAGGTGTTGGATAGCGCCCTGGCGGGCATAAAGTCAGCGCGCGAGCAGGTCGAGCTGAAGGGTCTCGGCGGCAGTCTCCCGACAGGGCTTTCGGCGACGCAAGACGCGAGAAAAATGGCACGTGGGATGGCAAAACGTTTGCACGAGTGCGACGATGCTGGTGTGAGGGGCCTATTCAGGAAGTTCGGCCAGCGTCTCGTCGTGACTGACGAGGATGGCCATATCGCCCAGTTCGACCGGTCTAAAGTGCGCGTCGAGATGTCGGTCGCGAAGGCGATGAAGGGCGACAATATCCATAGTCCATACCAGACAGCTTTCCATGAGTTCGGCCACATGATCGACCGCCTTGCCGGAAAAAATGGAAAGTGGGCGTCTTCTGGCAGCGGTATCGTCGAGGCCATAGACCGAGACTGGAAAAGGCAGAGAATCTCCGCCATCGTCGACAGCCGGGTGCTATCTGGGAGGAAGGCCCCGGGCGAAGCGATCATGGACCTGAGGGCGTTCGGAAAGCAAACCGGCGACGACTCGCTCGTCGCGCTCGCGAGGAGCCTGAGAAGGGGGCTGAGAAGCGGCAGTATCTCCTACGACGAGATTATCGACCGTGATGATTACAAGTCCGCCATGAGGCGCATGGCGGAATACGACCTCGACAATGGCGGTCGATTCATCAGGACCGAGGCCGATAGGATGATAATCGACAAGCTCAAGGAGCGGCGGGCGCGGATTAAAGGCAGGAAATACGGTGACGTATCCGATATAATCGAGGGTGCGACAGGCTTTGACTACCCGCTCGGCTTCGGGCACGGCGCCGCCTACTTCTCCGGTGTCGACGGTGAAGAAAGACGAGCGACCGAGTTTTTCGCCGAGGCGTGTTCCGCAAAGGCGGCGAACGGCGAGTCGCTTGAGGTGATGAGCGAGCTGTTTCCAGAGTCGCTTGCAAAGTTCGACGAGCTTGTAGAGAGGCTGACGAGATGACGGATGTCGAGAAAATGACCGCCGAGGATGCGCTCGAGGCCCATATGGAGCGGTTCGGCTTCATCCCGTGGGGGCTTTCGACAATGGATGACGATCACATTGTCGCCGCTGTCGAGAAGGCGCTCAAAGACGGAGAGCCGTACAAGGACGAAGTGCCTGAGGATTGCGTCCTGTAAATACGAAACAACTTAGACGCTGAAGCAAAAGCCCCGCTACGACGGGGCTTTTTTCATGCCGCGTGACCGTGCCGCGACACTGCCTGCAGAGAGATTGGGGCAGGCATGAAAGAGCTATTCACTTGTGCGAGCTGCGGAGACTGCGCCGTAAAGCTGGGCTTCGGCTTCACGTTTCCGGATACCTACATCTGCACGCAGCGCGGCGACGAGGTCGAGCCCGACGACGGCTGCACGCTCGGGTGCGAGGGCGTTCCGATGCAAGCCATCGAGGCCATCGAGGCGGACGTCGACGGGCGCGTTGGCTATGGCTGCGAGGTGCTCGACTGATGGCTTACGGGCTCGTCGGCGGCATCGGCGACCACGGCCGGCACGGCACCCTCATCACCGAGGAGATCGTAAACGCCGCGAAGCTGGATACCGCCGAGTGCATCGAGATACGGCAGAACAACATCGAGCAGGTCGAGAAGGCCCTCCTGCGAGCCTATAAGACTGGCCTAGAGGAGATAGGCCTCGTTGCGGAGGGCTATGCCAAGGCGACATGCCCGGTCGACACGGGCAGGTTGCGCAACTCCGTCACGCACCTCCTCAAAGGCTACGACTGCTTCATCGGCACCAACGTCGAGTACGCGCCGTACGTCGAGGAGGGGACCTCCCGCATGAAGGGCAAGCACTTCCTGCGCAAGGCGGCGACGGGCCACGGGGACACGTACCGGGCGATTCTCGAGAAGCACCTGAGGGGCGGCGCATAGGGCCGCGTTACTCCGTTTGGATACTCACCCTTGCCGCGAGGTATTGCGGTGCGGGCCCCGCCGAGGCAATAGGTGGGAACCCGCCCATTCCGAAGCAAGGGAGATTCTGTTGGCACTTACGCGAAAGATGCTCAAGGCAATGGGCATCGAGGACGAGAAGATCGACCAGATCATTGACGAGCATGCCGAGAGCGTGAACGCGCTCAAGGCACAGCGCGACGAGTTCAAGGAGGCCGCTGGCAAGGCGGACGGCTACAAGAAGGAGCTGGACGCACTCAAGGCCAAGGGCGAAGGCGCGGGCGAGTACGAGGAAAAGTACAAGGCCAAGTGCAAGGAGCTCGACGACTACAAGGCCGAGGTCGCTGGGGAAAAGGCGGCAGCAGAGAAGCGCGGCCTGTACCGACAGCTGCTCGAGTCGGCGGGTGTTGACCCGAAGCGCATCGACACCGTTCTCAAGGTCTCAGACCTCGAGGGCGTGACCGTCAAGGACGGCGCTATCGAGGACGCGGACAAGCTGACCGAGGGCATCAAGGCCGACTGGGCCGACTTCATCGCAACCACGACCGTCAAGGGCGCCGACGTGGCCCACGCCCCCAAGGGCGAGGGCGGCAAGGACATCAACGAAATGAGCACCGCCGAGTACATGAAGTACAAGGCGGAGCAGAGAGGCTAAGGGGTATCTATGCCGAACACCATCCTTACACCCAACATCATCGCCAACGAGGCGCTGGACGTTCTGCGCACCAACGCCGTCATGGCCAACCTCGTCCACCGCGACTACTCCTCCGAGTTCGTCGCCGGCGTGGGCGACACCATCACCGTCCGCAAGCCCGCCACCTTCGAGGCCAAGGAGTTTACTACCGAGGTCGAGGTGCAGGACGCCACGGAGGGCAAGGTCCCCGTCAAGATGGACAAGCTGCTCGACGTGACGTTCGCCGTCACGTCCAAGGAGCTGACGATGGGCATCGTCGACTTCTCCGCGCAGTTCCTCGTTCCGGCGATGCAGGCCTTCGCTGACAAGATCGACGGCTACCTGCTCAAGCTTGAGAAGGACGTCACGAACCGCGTCGACCACACCAAGGGCGCCATCGCCGTGGCGGACATCATCGCCGCCCGCAAGTTCCTCGTGGACGCCAAGGCGCCCTCCACGGAGCGCCGCTTCGTCTACGGCTCCCAGGCCGAGGCCGACCTGCTCAACACCGAGGCGTTCACCAACGCCTCCGCCGTCGGCGACAACGGCACCGCCCTCAAGGAGGCATCGCTTGGCCGCAAGTACGGCCTCGACTTCTACTGCGACCAGAACGTGCAGAAGACCACGGCGGAGACGGCCAACTACACGCCGTCCATCGCTTTCCACAAGAACGCCTTCGCGCTCGTGACCCGTCAGCTCGAGATGCCGCTCGGCGCCCCCAAGGCGTACTCCACCTCCTACGACGGCTTCGGCCTGCGCGTCGTGCAGGGCTACGACCAGAAGACCAAGACCGACACCGTCTCCATCGACATGCTTTGCGGCGTCAAGACCCTCAGCCCCGAGCTCGCCGCCGTCATCACCGATAAGCGATAGGCGCAGAGATGCTCGAGCAGGTGCTTCTGTCGCTGCGCAACTGGTTCGTCGCTGACAAGCGCACGGGGCGCGTCCGCATCGAGGGCGGTCGCCTCGTGCCGCCCGCGGCCCTCGGCCTCAAGGAGGGCCAGTACGTCCGCATCACGGGCTCGACCTTCAACGACGGGCTGCACGCGTGGCCCTACAACGGACTCACGGACGAGGAGTTCGTCGGCACCGTCTGGGCGCTCGCCATCCCGCAGGCCGTGGTCGACCTCGCCGACGAGATCGCGGCGTGGCAGACAGAGCACGCCAAGGAGCTGGACAGCCCGTATGCGAGCGAGAGCTTCGGCGGCTACAGCTACACCCGCGTCGGCGGCGACGGCTCGCCCATCACGTGGCGGCAGCAGTTCAAGGCGCGTCTCGACCCTTGGAGAAAGCTGTGAGCCGCCTGTTCGAACGCATGGCGGTGGCGTGCGCGAGGCTCGTCGCAAAGACCGAGCCTGACGGCGAGGGCGGCTTCAAGACCGTCCTCGCCGTCGGCGACGGCTTCACGGCGGCGATCGTGCGCGACAGCTCCACGGCCTCGCGTATCGCGGAGCACGACGGCGTGAGGAACGTCTACACCGTGACGACCGCCGAGCCGCTGCGCTACGGCGACCTCTTCCAGCGTGCGTTCGACGGGCAGGTATTCCGCTGCACGTCGAACGCGGACGACGGCGCCGCGCCGTGCTGCGCGTCGTTCGGCTTCGGCCAGTGCAGCGCGGAGGAGTGGGAGGTGCCGGATGGCGACTAAGGCGGCAGCGCTGCAGGCGTGGCTCGAGGGCTTCGGTCTTCCCGTGTACCGCGACTCGGCGGTGCCGGGCGAGGCGAAGATGCCCTACATCACCTACGACCTGCCGACCGCGGCATTCGGCACGCAGTGCAACTCCGAGGTGAACCTCTGGTTCCGTACATCGTCCGAGGCCGCGCCCAACTCCAAGGCCGAGGAGGTCGCCCGGGCGTTGGGACTGTCGGGCGTGTTGCTGCCGTGCGACGGCGGCGGCATGTGGGTGATGCAGGGCGAACCGTTCTGCAACGCCATGGCCGACGAGGACAACGCCGTGAAGCGCCGAATCATCAACCTGACCATTGAGTACATGACCAGCTACTAGGAGGTCATATGTCTAAGTTCACGCGCATCCCCGAGAACACGTTCAAGGAGATCGTCATCAACGCGGGCCTGCTCGCCACGAATTTCAACCCCAAGACCGCAGAGGTCGCGGAGTCCGAGCTGATGGGCGCGACGAGCGGCGGAACCAGCTTCGCCGCCACGCCCAGCTTCATCGACTACGGCGAGGACATCGACAACTGCCCCGCCAACACGATGGAGCTGAAGCGCATCGACAGCATCGAGGCCAAGCTGAGCGGCACCTTCGTAACGCTGAACACCGCGCTCGGCAAGAAGCTCGCAGCCGCAGCCGACGAGACTGAGGGGAAGATCGTCCCGCGCTCCGCGCTCTCGGAGGAGGACTTCGCCGATATCTGGCTCATCGGCGATTACTCGGGCGAGAACGGCAACGGCTATATCGCTATCCGCCTCATCAACGCGCTCAACACGGGCGGTCTGCAAATCACGACGCAGAACAAGGCCAAGGGCCAGTTCGCGTTCGAGTTCACGGGCCACTACTCAATCAAGAACCCCGAGATCGTGCCCTACGAGCTGTATATCAAACAGGAGATTGGAGCCTAACCATGAAGCTGGAGAACCTTAACGCCGACGAGTTCCAGAACGCCATGTGCCTGCTGGCGGACGTTGCCGAGGACGTCATGAACGGCGAACTCGGCGCAAAGGCAAAGGCCTCCTACGCCAAGTTCCGCTCCGACTCCGCCAAGGCCAAGGCCAAGGCGACCGCCAAGGCGAAGGGCGACCCCGAGGCCGCGAAAGCAGCCGCCACCGCCGAGGTCAACGGCCTCGCCGTGGACATGGTTGCGGGGCTTCTGCCCGACGTGCTGCGCCAGGGCGGCGAGATCAGCTACAAACTGCTCGCCGCGCTCGACGGTCAGACGCTCGAGGAGTACAAGGCCGACTTCACCGTCAAGAAGTGGGTGAACGACATCAAGGATGCCATCGACGGCATCGACGGCATCAAGGACATCCTGGCTCCTTTTTTTGGATAGCCGCCGAGGACCCATCTCACATATGGCTCTGTCTGGGCGAGTACGTCGGGCCACGGCGTGCTCGCCCTTTCTGTAGGTACATGGTCGCGCGGTGGCGCGAGCGGGACGAGCGGGAGGCGTTCCGCGTGTACCTGAGCGAGTCGGTGCGCCTCATGGCGCAGGGGAAGTGGCTCAAGGAGCCCTTCCTGAGCATCGTCAACGGCGGTGCGGGCGATGGGTCCGAGGCGGAGGACACGCGCGGCGGCGACGAGATCGCCGCAGACATCATCGAGCGGATGGGATTGAAGGTGGTCTAGGTGAACCTTCTCGACCTGATGATTAAGGTTGGCCTCAAGGACGAGGCCAGTGGCAAGGCGGAGGGCGTGGCCTCGAAGGTCGTGGGCACGCTCGGCAAGGCCGGCGCGACCGCCGCCAAGGCGATAGGCGTTGGCGTCGCCGCCGTGGGGGCGGGCGTCGCCGCCGTCACGGGCATGAGCATGAGCGCATACACCGCATACGAGCAGAACGTCGGCGGCATTAAGAAGATATTCGGCAACATGGGCAAGTCCCTCGAGGACTACGCCGCCATGACCGGCCAGACCGTCGAGCAGTGCTCCGGTAAGTGGGGGCAGCTCGAGCAGGCCCAGACGACGGTGCTGGCAAACGCCGACCGCGCCTACATAACAGCCGGCCTGAGCGCCAACCGGTACATGGAGCAGGTCACAGGCTTCTCGGCCTCGCTCGTTTCCTCACTGGGCGGCGACACGGTAAAGGCCGCGAAGTACGCCAACACGGCCATGGTCGACATGAGCGACAACGCGAACACCTTCGGCACGGCGATGGAGGACCTCCAGAACGCCTACCAGGGCTTCGCGAAGCAGAACTACACCATGCTCGACAACTTGAAGCTCGGATACGGCGGAACCAAGGAGGAGATGCAGCGCCTCGTCAAGGACGCGCACGCGGTCAACTCAGCCGTGGACGAGTCGAGCCTATCCTTCGATAACGTCGTGCTGGCCATCCACACGATGCAAGAGCAGATGCAGATCGCCGGCACGACCTCGCGCGAGGCCGCCACGACCATCGAGGGCTCCTGCAACATGGCGAAGGCCGCCTGGGAGAACTGGGTGACGGAGCTGGGCAAGGACGACGCCGACATGGGCAAGCTCACCGAGGAGCTGCTACAGTCGGTCGAGGCGGCGGCATCGAACGTCGTCCCGCGCGTTGCGACCATCGTCGGCACGGCGCTGTCGCAGCTACCGAGCCTTGTCACGTCGGTCGGGCCCGTGCTCGGTCAGGCGTTCGTCAGCATCTTCACGCAGGCGCTCGACAGCGCGGCGGCAGCCGTGCCCGGGCCCATGGGCGACATCCTCTCCGCCGTGTCGGACGGCGTGGACGAGATCGGCGAGCGCTTCAAGGGCCTGCGCGAGATCTGGTCGGTTGGTGACAACCCGCTCGAGTCTTTGCACCTCGCCATGGTCTACGGCCTGACGCTGCTCGAGGGCGACCTTTCCACGCTGCAGGAGAACATCACCTCATCGCTGCCCGGCATCGCCGAGGGCTTCGCCGACGTGGGCGGCGAGGTCGTTCCCAGGCTCGCTGAGGGAATCGAGATGGGGCTATCGTTCCTCTCCGAGACGGCGGCGTCGCTCATGACATCGCTCGGCGGCTACCTGTCCGAGAACCTGCCCTCCATCACGGAGAGCGGCCTGCAGATTCTCACCGGCCTCTCCGAGTCCATAGCCGAGAACGCGGGCGTTCTGGCAGAGGGCGCGGCGAACCTCATCGTCGGCTTGGCGCAGGGTATCGCCGGCAGCCTGCCGACGCTCATCGAGCAGGCCCCGGTCATCGTGCAGAACCTCGCCAGCGCGATCAACGACAACGCGCCAATACTGCTCGGTGCCGGCATCCAGGCAATCGTGACGCTGGCACTTGGCATCGTGCAGGCGATACCGACGCTCATCGCCAACATCCCGGCCATCTTCTCGGCTTTCGTCTCGGCTTGGTCGGCGCTCGACTGGCTGAGCCTAGGCAGAAACGCCATCACGTTCCTGGGCAACGGCATCACCGGCATGGTCGGTTTCGTCAGCTCGTGCGGTACCAACGTGGTGGCCGCCATCCGCGGAGCGATACAGAATCTGCCGTCGACGCTGTCGAACCTCGGCAAGGTTGCCATGTACAACCTGCAGGGCGCCATCTCGGGCGCAGTCGGTGCAGTGAAGGGCGCGGCGCTACGCATCGCGTCGAACATCGAGTCCGCCTTCCTTGGCTTGCCGGGCCGCGTGGTGTCGATCGGCCGCAATATCGTGCAGGGCATCGCCAACGGCATCGCCGGCGCGGCTGGCGTGGTCGTGAGCAAGATTACCGGCGTGGTTGGCGGCGCCATCGACGCGGCCAAGAACCTGCTGGGTATCCACTCCCCCTCGCGCGTGTTCCGCAAGATTTTCGGCTACGTCATGGAGGGCGCGGCCCTCGGCATCGACGATAAGGCGGACGAGCCGGTGAAGTCCATGAGGTCGGCGGTGCGCAACGTCGAGAAGGCCGCCGTGTTCGGTGTGAGCGTTACCGGCGGCGGAGCATACGGGGCGACCGCCAACGGAGCCGCGGGCTTCGCGGGCGGCGGCAACGTTTACAACCTCTACCTCGGCGGCGACATGCTGGGCGTCGACGGGCGCGTGGCCTCCGCCTTCAGGAGCTTCGTCGCGGCGGTGGAGCAGAGCATGGCGATGGGGGTCGCGTAGTATGGCGCAGGGAAACTGGGTTCAAGGCAGCAGTGGCTATGGAAAGTACTGCTGGTGCGCGTACGTGGACGTTGCTGAGGTCGGACGCACGGACACCACCGTGACCTACCGCGTCACGCACGGCTACGGCACGCGCTACGCCATCGACTGCTACGCAAACGGCAGCTCGTCGGCGGGCGGCTCGTGGAACGGCTCGGTCTACTCGACAAACAATTCCGACTGGGTGTGGGTGCAGTGCACGTCGCGCGACGTCGAGCTCGCGCGCGGCAACGGCGACGCCTACAACCACACCTTCACGGGCCAGATTAACGTCACGGGCGGCTTCGGCAACGGAACGTCCAACGCCTCCAACACCGTCACGGTCCCGTGCCGTGCCTACCACACGCCGCACACGCCGAAGAACATCAGGGCGGAGCGCCTGAGCGACACCAGCGCGAAGATCAGTTGGGACGTCGACTACACGGGCATGAACGGCGACTATCCCTGGTCGACCGTGACCGTCGGCGTGGTGAAGAACGGCCCGGGGAAGTTCACCGACGTCGGCACCGTCAGTTGGGATACCACGAGCCACACCTACAACGGTCTCGAGCCGGGCTGCATGTACATCTTCTCGGCCAAGGCGACGGGCCCCGGCGGCACGTCGGACTACGGCGTGAGCGCGCCGGCGATCTACACCACGCCGACGGCGCTCGGCATGCTCGAGGCAGTCAAGGCGGAGGCGGCGAAGGTCGTGCTCAAGGGGCACGACGCGCCGGCCTTCGTCGACAGCTGGGAGTTCCAGCTCACGACCGACGGTGGAAAGACGTGGGTCGATGCGGATGTAAGCGCCTCCTGGGAGGACGAGGAGGCACCGGCGGGTACGGTGCGCTACCGCGCCCGCGCGGTCAAGAGCGGCCTCAAGGGACCGTGGACCGAGTCAAACGAGGTCACGACCATTTGCCCGCCGCTCGCACCGTCCATCAAGGGCGTCAGGGCGGCTTATGCCACCCGCTCGACCGCGACACTCGAATGGGTGCCCAACCATCCGGACGGCTCGGCGCAGGCCTCCGCTGAGGTGCAGATCACGACCCCTGCGGGCACCACTGCCACGACGGTCAAGGGCCCGGCTACGAGTCTGAAGCTGCCGACGGACGCCAAGGGCCTCTACACCGTACGCGTGCGCACCAAGGGCCTCGACGAGGACTGGGGCGCATGGTCGAGCGCGGCGGCATATACCGTGGCGGACGCGCCCCAGGCATTCTTCACCGACCCGGCTGCGGACGGGGCAACCTTGCGAGCGGTGCCGCATACCTTCACGTGGAAGGTGGCCGACGAGACGGGCGTCAGCCGACAGTACCTGTCTTTATGCGACATCAGGGGCAACCTCCTGTGGAGCGGGGCTGTGGACAAGGACGCGCGCTCCTTCCGCCTGGGCTACGCGCAACACGCCTTCGTCAACTTCACGCCGTACAGGGTCATGCTCACGGTCACGGCCGGATCGTCGCTATCGGTCACCGTCTCGAGAACTTTCCGGACCGACTGGGCACCGCCAGCCAAACCGTCGCTAAACATCTTCGTCGACGAGAGGCTGGGATGCCAGCTGTCGGTATTCCCAGGCAAGGCCGACAGCGACGACACGCCCGAGACGTCCCACTTCACCGTGTCGCGCGTCCTGCCCGACGGCTCGACCCTGCAGCTCGGCTCTCACCTTGCGGCGGGCGAGGGCGCGAGCGACCCGCTGCCTCCGCTCAACAGCGAGTTCGAGTACGTCGCGGTCGCCTACGCCGCGACGGGCGTGAGCACGGCGACGAGGGTCAAGACGACCGTGGCGAGCCGCGCGGTGGCTCTCAACTGGGGGGCCGGCGCTGAGAGGACGTGGCTCGGGCGCTATCTCAAGAAGGGCTCGAGCCGCAAGGTGACGCACGGGTACAAGATGCTGCACTTTGCCGACGGCGGGGAAGGGCTGCCCGTCTCGTACGGCATCAACGAGAGGGACGTCAAGGACAGCATGGACTTCCTGTTGCTCGACGAGGAGGACTACAGGGCATTCCTCGAGGTCATGAACACCGCGGGACGCTTTTGGGTGCGCGATCTCTACGGCGAGCGGTTCCGCGCCCGCCTGAGTTGCAGCGTGAAGCGTTCCGACGGCGCGTGGGTGGCTTCGTGCGACCCGACGTGGGAGACGTGGGAGGAGCCCGCTAATGGCTGATAGCTGGACGAGGCCGTTCGACGCCTCCTACGACTTCGTGCGCGTCTCGCGCGAGACGGGGTTCGAAGTCGACTTCGTGCGCGACATCGAGAACGGCGGCTCCATCGAGCGCAACGCGAACACGGCGCTCTATGAGACTGCATCCCTGGACTTCGCCGACAAGTTCGACGTCGGCAACGACTTTCTGCGCGTGTACCTCAACGCCTCCTTCTCGGACGGCAGCGAGAGGCGCGAGTGCCTCGGCACGTTCATGCCCGTGGTGGACTCGGTGGACATCGACGGCGCCTACCGCGAGGGTCAGATCAACGCCTACGGCCTCCTGAAGCGGCTCAAAGACGACGACTTCGACGGGCCGTACGTGATCGTTGCGGGCAGCAATCTGGTTGATGAGGCCGTCAAGATAGCCGAATCGGTCGGCCTCACCGTCTACGCCGACCCCAGCAGCCTCCTTCTGGGCAGCACCTTGGTTTTCGGCGTGGGCAGGGACAACGACGCCAAGAACAAGCTGGACGCGGTGAACCTGCTCCTCAAGGCGGCCGGGTTCCGCTCGCCGGCGACCGACCGAATGGGCAACGTGCTCTACAGGCGCTACGTCGAGCCTGCCGACATGCCCATCTCGGCGGAGTTCACCGAGGGCGGGGACGCGCGCTTCATGTCGGACATGACCGAATCGACCAACCGCGCCGAGGTCTGCAACGTCGTGCACGTGGACTTCAGCACGCAGGACGCATCGGTGCGCGGCACGGCGGTGGACGACTCGCCCGACTCCGACCTGTCGACCGTCTCGGTCGGGCGTCGCATCGTCAAGAGCTACAGCTACGATAGCCTGCCAGGTGTGGACACCGAGGATACCAACCTTATCGAGGGCGCCGCCAACGCCCTCATCGGCATCGGAAAGAAGTCTGAGAAGAACTTCCGCAAGAGCGATTCGCACGGCAGCATCCAGACCGTCTACGTTCCCGACTCGCCGCAGACGGGGGTGATCTTCGGCATCAAGGTCGTCTCGACTGGCGGGCGCGTCGGCTTCTGCCAGGACGAGGGGCCGAGCGTCAAGAAGGACACGGACTACACGCAGAGCGTGTGGGTCAAGGGCACCAAGGGCGCGACGGGCATCATACAGTCCTTCCGGGACCAGGAGAGGGCGCTTGGCCCGGTGACCGAGGGCTTCACTCTGACTGGCGAGTGGCAGAAGGTCGGCTACACCTATCACGCCACGGAGCACCACAACAAGGTCAGCTGGGGCTACTGCTACATCGACGGCGGCGAGGCCATCTTCGTCGCCGACAAGGTCGAGGAGGGAGGCAACGCCACGCCTTGGCCCCAGGACGCCATGCAGGCGGCGGCGGACCGCAAGGCGGCGGAGCTGCTCGCCACCGAGCGCGCCGTGACGCGCACAGACGAGTTCAGGAGCGTCTACAAGCCCGTCGAGCCGTGCATGGCGGTGGCGATGAACTACAGGACGGGCGGGGTCGTCGGCAAGCTGGCAATCCAGAAGCAGACGCTGACGCTCGACGCCGGCTGCGTCATAAAGCACACGGCGAGGAGGTACGAGCGATGAGCGATTCGGCAACCGAGATCAAGGGCGCGGCGGCGCGGCTTGCGGCGGCGATGCCGTCGGGCGGCAAGCGGCTGACGATGGAGTTCGGCACGGTCGTGGGCGTCCACGACACGGCGCTCGACGTGATGCTGCACGGCGCGGTGGTGACGGTCCCGATGGTGCGCTCCTGCACGGGGTGCATCATCACCGACCGCGCCGTGATCCTGTCGCAGGGCCCGCTGGCCGTGTGCGTCGGCACGATGGCGGCGGTATAGGTCGGCGTTACGGGGGGCAGAACCTGCAGTGTGGCGGGGCCCATCCCCCGCCACACTGCAGAACGGGAAGGAGGCCGGATGGAGGTGCTCAAGCTGTTTGCGCCGTATGGCCCCGGATGGCTCGGAGGCGCAGCGCTTGTTCTCATTGCCTTCTATTTTGGGCGGCAATTTTTGGCCGAGTACAAGGTCCAGAACGAGCGCAAGGCGAGCCTCGACCTCAAGCGCGAGGAGCGCAAGCAGTCCGAGGTGGACGAGCGGGCGCAGCGCGACCGCGAGCGGTCGCAGATGGAGGGCCGCATTGCCGCCCAGATGGAACGCTCGAACTCACTGATGGAGGCCATGAAGACGTTGATGGAGTCAGTGGTGGCCTCCAACGACGTGCTCCACAACGACCTCGTGCACAGTCAGGCACGAAGCCAGGGCATGGCGGAGCAGGTGAGCCACATCCGCGACAGGGTGGACCTGCTCTACGACAAGGAAACGGGAAGATAGGAGCAATCGAATGACTATGATCCAGGCCGGCCTCACGGTCGCCACGGTGCTCGTGGTGCCCTACATCGTGCAGGCCATCAAGACCAAGGCCATGACGGGCAACGTCGCCCGCTGGACGGCCATCGCCGTCTCGGCAGGATGCGGCGCCCTTACGGCCATGGCGAACGGCGTCCCGACCGACCCCTCGACATGGGTGACGTCCATCTTCGCCGCGGTAGGCGGCGTGCAGGTGGCCTACGCGGCCTTCAAGAGCGTCGGCATCACGGACAAATGGCTCGATGCGCTGCTCGCGCTCGGCGACATCAAGGAGGACTAATGGCAGACTTCGCAAACGTTCAGCCAGACGAATACAAGCTGTTGGGCTGCAACTTCTCGGCAGGTCGTCCGTTCGGCATCAAGGGCGTCACGATCCATCACATGGCCGGCGACCTCAACGCCGACCAATGCAACAGCATCTGGGGTGCTAACGGCTGTTCTGCCCACTACTCGGTCGACCGCAACGGCTACATCGTGCAGCACGTCAACGACACCGACCGCGCCTACGCCTGCGGTGACGGTATCGGCACGGGCGGCGGCAATGACACCACAATCTCCATCGAGCACGCCAACAGCGCGCGCGGCCCGTGGACGGTGCACGAGGCCGCCATCGAGAGCGGTGCGCACCTCGTGGCGGCGCTGTGCCTGTACTACGGTCTGGGCCGTCCGGCATGGATGGTGAACGTGTTTCCGCACAAGCACTGGTCGTCCACGGCCTGCCCCGGCGAGCTGGCTGGCTCGCAGCGCGACCACTACATGCAGCGCGCCGTCGAGTGGTACGACGCGATGGTCGGCGGAACGCAGCCGTCCGCGCCGACTGTGCAGCCCGCGGCGACCCCCGCTGCGCCTTCGGCGTCGCAGGGCGCGCCGGGCGGTTTCCCTCGCTCCACTGGCGCCCGTGTTCCCGTACACTACTCGCTGCACCTTAAGGGTGGCGGCTGGCTGGACGAGGTGACTGACTTCGGTGCCGGCGACGACGGCTTCGCGGGCTACCCGTGCCGACAGCATGACCTCCTTTGCGCCCGAGTTGATCGCGGTACGCTCAAGTATCAGGTCCACACCGTCGAGGACGGCTGGCTCGACTGGGTCGCCAAGGGCGACCGCAACGACACCGTAAACGGCTGCGCCGGTATTGCCGGTCATACCATCGACGGTGTGCGCATGTACTACGTGACGCCGAGCGGCGAGGAGTACAAGCAGGCGTGGTACCGCTCCCAGACCACTGCGCGCGCCGGATGGCTGAACACCGTGTGCGACGACGGCTCTACCTATAGCGGCGACGACTACGCCGGTATCTACGGCGAGCCGCTCGACCGTCTGCAGGTCTGCGTCACCGACGGGGTGCCGTGGTAATGGCTTTCGTCATGGGCGCGGCGCTCGGCGCGATTTTGGGCAGCTTCGTCACGGTTGTCGCGCTCGCCCTGATCTGGGGCGGGAGCGACCGCGGGCGATAATAGCAAAAGGGGCCGTGGCGGTTCGTCGCCACGGCCCCTTTTTCGTATCCCTCGAATATCCTAAGTTGCCGCCAAACCCTAAGTACGGTCAGCGTGTTGCGGTACCGTCAGCGAGTTTTGCCTGATGGTCAGCATCAATAGCGAGCTGCGGCAAACTGTCTCAGTACTGCCACATGTGGTTGACGGGGCCGGAGCCTTTGCCCATGTCAAAGCCAGCGGCGAGAGCGCCCGTTAGGTAGGCCTTGCCGGCGTTGACGGCATCGGCAAGATCCATGCCCTGGGCCAGCGCGCAGGCGATGGCGGACGAAAGCGTACAGCCAGTACCGTGCGTGTTGCCGGTCTCGATGCGCTTGTGGCGGAACCACGTGGTGAGCGGATCGCCCAGATGGTTGCCCTCGTCATCGAGCGGCGCGGGCTCTGCTAGCACATCGTTTGCCTCGTTGACAAAATGCCCGCCCTTAACGAGAGACGCGCAGCCAAAGCGACGGGTGAGAAGCATGGCGGCATTTTGCTGCGTGCGCTCGGAATCGACCTCATAATCGAGCAGCGCCATGGCCTCGGGAATGTTGGGCGTGATAACGGTCGCCAGCGGGAACAGGCGGCGGATGAGTGCCTCAGCGGCATCCTCGGCAATGAGGCGAGCACCCGAGGTGGCGACCATGACGGGGTCGACGACGATATTTTGTGCGTCCCAGGCGCTCAAGCGGTCGGCGATAACCTCGATAATCTCGGCAGAGGAAACCATGCCGATCTTGACGGCGCTGGGTCGAATATCGTCAAAAACGGCATCGATCTGCGCCGCGACAATATCCGGAGAGATGTTCTGCACGGCGGTAACGCCCAGTGTGTTCTGTGCGGTGATGGCAGTGATGGCCGTCTCGGCATACAGGCGGTGCGCCGTGATGGTCTTGATGTCGGCCTGAATGCCGGCGCCACCGCTGGAATCGGATCCCGCGATGGATAGAACGGCAGGTACCTTGCTGCGATCCATGTTCGCTCCCTTGTCTGGTCGGATTCAAATGGGTCTTTTACCCCGCATTATAAAGAGGCCCAGGCCGGCGATATGCCGAACCCGGGCGCGAGATGCAATTTTTACGCAAATGCAAGCAAATGTTCACAGGTTAACAATTGGCAGGTGCTGCGGCGAGCCCATAGGCGATCGCGGCGATAAGGCTAGTCCTCCATGCCGAGATCGATCGTCGTACCCTCGAACACCTTGTTGACGGTGCGGACGGCGCACATCTTGCCGCACATGGTGCAGGTGCCCTCGGTGGCAGCGGGGGATTCCTCGTAGCGCTTCTTACCGGTGACCGGGTCGAGAGCGCACTTCCACATGGCGTCCCAGTCAAGCTTGCGGCGTGCCTGGCCCATCTTGTCGTCCATGTCGCGGGCGTGGGGCACCTTTTTGGCGATGTCGGCGGCGTGTGCGGCGATCTTGGTGGCCATGAGGCCGTCGAGCACGTCCTGGGCGTTGGGCAGGCACAGGTGCTCGGCCGGCGTCACGTAGCACAGGAAGTCGGCTCCGGAGCTGGCGGAGATGGCGCCGCCGATGGCGGCGGTGATGTGGTCGTAGCCCACTCCGATATCGGTCACCAGCGGCCCGAGCACATAGAACGGGGCGTTGTGGCACAGGCGCTTCTGCAGTTTCATATTGGCGGCGATCTCGTCGAGCGCCATGTGACCCGGACCCTCGACCATGACCTGGACGCCGGCGGCCCAAGCGCGCTTGCACAGCTTGCCCAGCTCGATCATCTCGGCGGTCTCGGTGGCGTCGTTGGAGTCGTAGAGGCAGCCCGGGCGGCAGGAGTCGCCGAGCGAAATCGTCACGTCGTACTCGTGGCAGATTTCGAGCAGCTCGTCAAAGTACTCGTAGAAGGGGTTTTCGTTGCCGGTGACCTCCATCCAGCCAAACAGCAGCGAGCCGCCACGGCTGACGATGTTCATGAGACGGCCGGTCTCTTTAAAGGTCTTGGTGACCGACTTGTTGATGCCGCAGTGGATGGTCATAAAGTCCACGCCGTCCTCGGCGTGCGCGCGCACGACTTCGAACAGGTCGTCCTTGGTGAGCTTGACCAGCGGCTTTTCCATGTAGCCGATGGCGTCGTACATGGGGACGGTGCCCACCATGAGCGGTGTCTCGTCGATGAGCTGCTGGCGGAACTGGCGCGTCTTGCCCGAGTTGGAGAGGTCCATGATGGCGTCGGCGCCGTAGTCCTCGGCAATCTTGACCTTCTTCCATTCCTCGGCGGCATCGGCCTTGTCGCCCGAGATGCCCAGGTTGACATTGACCTTGGTGGACAGGCCCTCACCGACACCAAAGGCGCGCATGCCCTTTTTGATATGCACGATGTTGGCGGGGATGGCGATGCGGCCGTCGGCCACGCGCTCGCGGATGTACTCGGGGTCGCGATGCTCGCGCTCGGCGACCTCCTTCATCTGCGGTGTGATCTGCCCGGCGCGGGCGAAGTCGATTTGCGTGACGAGCGGGGGCTCGGTTTGTGTGCTCATTGGCACGGCTCCCTTCGTTGGCATTACCCATATCAGGTTTGCGGGTCAGGGCGGGCGCGCCCAGTCTCAGCCTGCCGTCTTGTCCTGCAAGCTCCCCGTTTATGTGGTGGGCTCAAGTATAGCTCGAATGGGTACGATTGACGCGATGAGCATGCCCGTGGGGAGGCGAACATGAAAGACAAGCATCTGTATCGGGAGACGCAATGGGATGTATCGGCCGAGGAGGGCCGTGCACACCATGGCCTTGTCGCGATTGGTTTTGCGGTGCTTGCCGTGCTGGTGATTGCCTTTTGTATCTGGACGTTTGGCGGTCGCGGCGGCGCTACATGGGAGTTCGAGGCCGATGATAGCCTATCGATTATGACGGTGAGGAGTACTGGCGGTAATGCCAATACGCTCGCCATTCCGGGCGATTATTGGTACCCGCGCGATGAGTTTGTGCAGTTGCAGCTGAGTGGTGGGTCCATTCCAGGCGAAGAAATCGAACGCGTGACGTTTGACGCGGCGCTCAAAACGCTGACGGTGAAGCTCAAAGATCAAGGAGATGTGCCCACGACCATGGATATCGCCCTGACGGAATGGCGCCTGGAGCCTCCGACGGGTGTTGCGGTGTCCGAGGTCGAGCATGTCAAGATTACCTATCAGGACGGCTCGACAAGCGAGATTGCCAAGGCAGACGGCTTGGCGGAATAGCGGGATGTTCACCGAATATCATGAAAGCATGCCGAGGTGGAGTTCGGCGCTGGCGACAGGCATTTAGAATGCCTGCTCGTTGATGAAGACCAGGCTATCTGGGGACGAGAGCTCGGGGACATAGCGGTAGCCAAGGTTGAACTCGGTAAGACCGGCGGCGTCCTCGACCTTGTTTTCCGCCATCCAGCGGACCATCGAACCGCGTGCCTTTTTGCTGGCGGTCGATCGTTGGATGGGCTTATCGTTGCGGACGCCTTCGCCAAAAAAGCAGGTGATAACCGTTGTATCCTGCGCAGCATGGGGCAGGACAGCTTTGGCGTATTCCACGCTGGCAAGGTTGACGATAGTGGTGTCGGAACCGGCCGGCGCAATTACCTGCGCAAGTCGATTCCCCCAGAAGGCATAGAGGTCGCGAGCGCCGTCGACGGCGAGCTTCGCCCCCATTTCGAGCCGATAGGGAGACACGCCGTGGAAGGGGCGCACGCATCCGTAGAGTCCCGAGAGGATCCAGAGATGGTTTTGCAGCCAGTCGAGCTGCGCGGCATCCATCACCTCGGGTGCCATGCTCTGGTATTGAATGCCGTGATAGGACATGACGGCGGGGGAGATTCGACGCGCGATATCGGGATCTGCGAGGTCGGTATCGCTCAGGACGGGCATAAATTCGTGAAGCGTATCCAGACACGTTGTGAGCAGCCTGTCGCTCACGTTCCACAGCGCCTGCAGGCCGCCGCTGCCTTCATTTCGTTCGATATCTAGCAGTGCGTGGTGGAGGCGAGCCGTCTCGTGCGCAAAAGGTGGAATGCCCAGGACTTCAAAAGCATCTTGGGCCGCGCGCATCTGCTTGGCGGGCGAAATGATGACCTGCAGCATGGACTCTCCTCTGCCAAAAAAGTTGCGGTGGAATACGGTCTGTTTTGGCCGTTTATGGGCCAGTTTAGTCCGTATTTCACCGCAAGTTATAAGGGACTGGTTAGGCGCGCTCGAGGAAAGCCTTGTAGCCGCGGTAGGCCTCGTAGATGTCGGCCTTGTTGGCGACTTCCCACAGGGCGTGCATGGACAGGACGGCAACACCGGAGTCGATGACGTTCATGCCGTACTTGGCCATGATGTAGGCGATGGTGCCGCCGCCGCCCGCGTTGACGCGGCCGAGCTCGCAGGTCTGGAAGTCCACGCCGGCCTCGTCCATGATGTCGCGGACGAGGGCCACGTACTCGGCGTCGGCGTCGTTTGAACCGCCCTTGCCGCGGCTGCCCGTGTACTTGTTAAAGCACAGGCCACGACCCATAAAGGCGGCGTTCTTGGTTTCGAACTTGCCGGCATAGCCCGGGTCGAAGCCGGCAGACACGTCGGAGGAGAGCATGCGGCTGCGGGCGAGTGCGCGGCGTAGGGTCAGCGGGCTATCCTCGCCGGCGAGCGTCATGATCTCGGCGACGGTGTTCTCGAAGAAACGGCTCGTCATGCCGGTGGCACCTACGGAGCCGATCTCCTCCTTATCGACGATGAGCGTGATGCTCGTGCGCTCCACGTTGGCCACATTGATCTGGGCGAGCATGGAGGGGTAGGCGCAGACGCGGTCGTCGTGGCCATAGCCCAAAATCATGGAGCGGTCGAGGCCCATGTCGCGGGCGGGGCCGGCGGGCACGACCTCGATCTCGGCGGAGAGGAAGTCCTCCTCCTCGACGTCGTACTGCTCCTTGAGGATGTCCAGGAACATCTGCTTGACGGGCTCCTTGGGGGCGTCCTTGTCGTCCTCGTCAAACTTGACGGGACGGCCGCCCACGATCACGTCGAGGATCTCGGCGTCGACGGCGTCCTTGGCGGGCTTGGACATCTGCTCGCTCGAGAGGTGGATCAGCAGGTCGGAGATGGTAAAGACCGGGTCGTCCGCCTTGTCGCCGATGTTGATGTCGACGGTGGTGCCGTCCTTTTTGCAGATGACGCCTACAAGTGCAAGCGGGGAGGCCACCCAGTGGTAGCTCTTGACGCCGCCGTAGTAGTGCGTGTCGAGGTAGGCCATGTCGCCGGCCTCGAAGGCGGGATTTTGCTTGAGGTCCAGGCGCGGCGAGTCCACGTGGGCGCCCAGGATGTTAAAGCCCTGCTCGAGCGGGGTGGTGCCCAGGTTGACGAGCATAAGGTCCTTGCCGTGGTTGGCGGCGTACACCTTGTCGCCTGCCTTGAGCTCGCGGCCTTCGGCGATCACGGTCTCCAGGTCGACGTATCCCGCCTCCTCGGCCATCTTGATGCCGGCCTTGACGCACAGGCGCTCGGTCTTGTTCTCGCTCAAAAACTGCTTATAGCCGCGGCAAAGCTCCTCGAGCTCCTCGACTTGCTGTGGCGTGTACTTTTTCCATGCGCAGGGACGCTCCATGACGCAGGCTCCTTTCGGATCGATCGTGCTGGTTGATGTACCGTGAGCCATCGTATCACGCGCGGGCTCGCGGCGGCAGGGGAGCTTGATGTGCAGTGGCCGCGGGGCGGGGAGCGTGTAAACTGGAGTGAGCAAACCGTGCCCAGCCCAAAGCGAGGTATTCAATATGTCTGACAAGCGCCGCACCTTTGCCGTTATTGACGGCAACTCGCTCATGCACCGCGCCTTCCACGCCGTGCCGCCGACCATGAACGCGCCGGACGGTCGCCCCACCAACGCGATCTTTGGCTTTCTGAACATGTTTCTCAAGATGATCGACGCCTTTAACCCCGACGGTGTGGTCGTGGCGTTTGACAAGGGCAAGCCGCGCGTACGCATGGAGATGCTGCCGCAGTATAAGGCGCAGCGTCCGCCCATGGATCCCGATCTGCACGCGCAGTTTCCGATGATCAAGGAGCTGCTCACGGCGCTTAACGTGCCGATTCTGCAGTCCGAGGGCTGGGAAGGCGACGATATCTTGGGTACCATGGCTCGCCTGGGTGAGGAAGCCGGCTGCGACGTGCTGCTGGTGACCGGCGACCGCGACATGTATCAGCTCGTGACCGAGCACGTCAACGTGGTCTCGACCCGCAAGGGTCTGTCCGACGTGGCGATCATGACGCCCGAGAGCGTGGATGACCTGTATCACGGCATTACGCCGGCGCTCGTGCCCGATTTTTACGGTCTGAAGGGTGATACGTCGGACAACATTCCCGGCGTACCGGGCATCGGCCCCAAAAAGGCGAGCGCGATCATCGCGCAGTACGGCAGCTTGGACGAGGTCATCGCGCATGCTGACGAGGTCAAGGGCAAGATGGGCGAGAACCTGCGTGCGCACATCGACGATGCGCTGCTGAGCCGCAAGGTCGCAACCATTCGCACCGATGCGCCTGTCGAGCTCGATTTTGACGAAACGTCCTTCCCGGCGTTTTCTGCCGACGAAGTGTCCGCGGCGCTGGGCACGCTCGGCATTACGGCCATGCAGAACCGTTTCTTGGCATTGATCGGTGGCGAGGGTGGGGCTGCGGTCACCGCCAGCGCGTTTGAGATTCCCCCCGTTATGCGCGCTGCCGCCGGCGATGCCGAGGCGCTCGCTGCTGCTGCCGACGAGATCGCTCGTGCGATCGAGGCAGGCGAATGGATTGCCGCCGTGGTGGACGATGACAAGGAGGAGGGCGCGCTTTTTGGCCTGACGCGCACGCTGTGGCTGGTGACGTCCAGGGGGCTGCTTGCGCTTGAGGAGGGCGACGGCGGTACCACTGCCGTGGTTGATGGCTTCAATTTCGCCCACGGCGTGATTGTCGGTGTGCTTGCGCGCCTGTTTATGGAGGGCCGCGTGGCGAGCCCGGATATGAAAGCGCTGCTGCATGAGCTTTCGCCCATCGATTCTTCCGAGCCCGAGCTCATGGATCCGCTGGCAGTCGACTCCATGCGCATCTTCGACACCGTGGTCGCCGCCTACCTGTTGGATTCCGACCGCTCCGAGTTTGACGAGGCGTATCTGGCCGATACCTATCTGCAGATGGCGCTGCCTGCGGTGCGCGGTGCGGAGGGTGCTGGCGAGGATGCTCCTGCGCCCGCCGCTCGCACGGCGGCCTTGACGCTGGCACTGGTCGCACCACTGCGCGACCGCATGGCATGCGAGAACGCCGCCAACGTGTTCGATGGCATCGAGATGCCGCTCGTTCCGGTACTTGCCAAGATGGAGCGCGCGGGCATGCTCGTGGACCCCGACCGCCTGCACAGTCTGTCCGAGGGCTTGGCGACCCAGATTACCGAGGTCGAGCGCAGCATTCGCGACCTGGCGGGTGATGAGACGTTTAACATCGGTAGCCCTATGCAGCTCTCGCACGTGCTGTTTGACGTTATGGGGCTTCCGACCAAGGGCCTCAAAAAGACCAAGCGCGGCTACTATTCGACCAACGCCAAGGTGCTGAGCGATCTTGCCCGTGACCACGAAATCGTGCGCCTGATCTTGGATTGGCGTGAGAAGTCCAAAATCAAGTCCACCTATCTGGACACGCTGGGCCCGCTGCGCCGCGGTGACGGTCGCGTGCACACCACGTACAACCAGACCATCACGGCAACGGGTCGTCTGTCCTCGAGCGACCCGAACCTGCAGAACATCCCGACGCGCTCTGAGCTGGGCCGTACCGTCAAGACGGCGTTTTCGGCAGGCGAGGGAAGCGTCTTTTTGGCGGTGGACTACTCGCAGATCGAGCTGCGTCTGCTGGCACATCTCTCAGGTGACGAGCACCTGGTACGCGCCTTTAACGAGGGCGAGGACTTCCATGCCGAGACGGCGGCACGCGTGTTTGGCGTGCCGGTGTCCGAGGTAACGCCCGACTTGCGCAGTCGCGCCAAGGCCGTGAACTTTGGCATTGTGTATGGTCAGCAGGCCTACGGCCTGTCGCAGTCGCTGCATATCTCGATGGCCGAGGCGCGCGACATGATCGACCGCTACTACGAGGCCTACCCGGGCGTGCGCACGTTCCTCGACAACGTGGTGGCGCGTGCCAAGCAGACAGGTTACGCCGAGACCATGTACGGCCGCCGTCGCCACATTCCGGAGCTCAAGGCTAAAAATCCGCAACTCCGCGGCTTTGGCGAGCGCACGGCCATGAACCACCCCATGCAGGGCACCGCAGCAGACATCATCAAGATCGCGATGGCCCGCGTTAGCCGTCGCCTGGAAGAAGAGGGCTTTGCCGCCCACATGATCTTACAGGTGCACGACGAATTGGACTTTGAATGCCCCATCGACGAAGTCGAGCGCCTGACGGCCATGGTCCAAGACGTCATGGAACACGTCGTAGACCTACGCGTACCCCTCATCGCCGAAGCCAGCACCGGCATAACCTGGGCTGACGCTAAATAGGGAAGCGCTCACAATTCCAAAGTAACCAAAAGCAGAAGGGGGCTCCTTGCCAACAAGGAGCCCCCTTCATTCCAAAAAAGTCAGCCAAAGTATCTAGGCGCCAAGACGCCATCCAGGCGGCAAGCAAGTCACCGCAGGACCTGGCCGGGCGCGTTAACGAGCCGCCAAGATGGCGTCGATGAGCGTCAGTACGCCCCCGTCGTTGTTGCTCGGAATGCGCCACTTAGCATGCGCGTTCATATGCTCCTCGGCATTGTCCACGATAAAGCTATGTCCGACACGCTCCAGCATGGGGATATCGTTGTAGGTGTCGCCCACGGCGGCGGCGTCGGCGATATCGATCCCGAGCTGCTCGCACAGGTGCGCGACGCCAGCGCCCTTGTCGACACCCAGGTTCATAAAGTCGATCCACTCACGGCCCGCATTGGTGACATAGAGTTGGTCCGAGAATGCCGGGCTGTAGTCCTCGCGAAACGCTGGCTCGGCATCGTAGGCGGGGAAGAAGATCGAAATCTTGTTGGATTCGACGTCAATGCCCTCAAAGCTATCGACGTAGTTGATCGTGTTGTAGTAGACGCTGATCTCGTCGTGGTATTGATGGTCGCGGGCAAGTACGTAGAACTCGTCAAAGCAGCACAGGACGGGGACAGCGCGCGGATCCTCCGAGGCGCGGCTCAAGACCTGCTGATACAGCGCCACATCGATAGCGCTCTTATAGATGTAGTTGCCGCGATATATCACGCACGCACCGTTATCGGGACAAAAGGCGAGGCGGTTCTTGATGCCCTCGAACATCTCTTCGAGCTTGGGGGCGGGACGTCCGCTGGCGGGGCAGAATACGATGCCGGCTTCGGCGAGCTTGTCCAGGCGTTCGTCAAGGCCTTGCGGCAGCACGCGCTCGTCGGTCAGCAGCGTCTTGTCCATGTCGACGGCGATGAGCTTAATGTTTCCGATATTGGCGTCCGATTCGTAAGTTTGCATAAAAGCGAGCCTTTCGTTTCGAAATTGTTTCAGACGTTATAACCATCAACTCGTAGTCAGGCGTATTTTCGCAGGATTGGCGCGCGTTTGCATCTTCATTCACAAAGTAATGAAAAAACTTTTCAGAAATATGAATTTGTCGCTTGTACAGCAGGCACTTTAGCGTAATATAGCGACCATCGAAAACGGAGACGGAAAAACAACCGTTTACCGAGGAAAAGGTACCGTTTACGATATAAGAATTGCGCCCGGCGATAGGTGAAAGGAGAGGCAGATGCGGTTCGTAAAGATCATCACTACTGCAGACAATGCCATCCGACGCCAGCGCGCAATTTCCCGACGACGATAACAATCGTCTCTGTCCGCATGGGGCGAATTGCCTCAACAGAGTCATTTTGAGGTCGTTGGGTTTTAGCACGACATTGCTGCATGTTTCTAGGGCATGTATGTGCTGATTTTTGCTATTTAACCTGATATTGCACGGTATATGACCTTGAAATGACTTGCAACTGACCGATGTTCTAACTAGCTACCAAGGGCGAAAGGAAACAGCCATGAGCAAGGAAAAAGTCGTTCTCGCATATTCCGGTGGTCTTGATACATCCGTATGTGTCAAATGGCTCCAGGACGAGAAAAATCTCGATGTCGTTTGCGTCTGCGGCAACGTGGGCCAGGAGGAGACCGGCCTGGATGCCAAGAAGCAGAAGGCGCTCGACCTGGGCGTTCTCGATTGCCAGGTGCTCGACCTGCGCGACGAGTTCTCCGATGAGTTCCTGACTAAGGCCATCGCCGCAAATTCCATGTACGAGAACAAGTACCCGCTGCTCTCCGCTCTGTCTCGCCCGCTGCTCGCCAAGAAGCTTGTCGAGGTCGCTCACGGGTTTGGCGCGACCTACGTCGCCCACGGCTGCACCGGCAAGGGTAACGACCAGGTTCGTTTTGAGGCTGCGGTCAAGGCCCTCGACCCCGAGCTTAAGGTTATCGCCCCCGTTCGCGAGTGGGATCTGAAGTGCCGTCCCGACGAGGTCGCCTATGCCCACGCCCACAACGTGCCGGTTCCCGAGGGTGCCAACGACAACCCCTATTCCATCGACGACAACCTGTGGGGTCGTGCCATTGAGTGTGGCCACCTGGAGGACCCCTGGAATGAGCCGCTCGACGACGCCTGGGTTATGACCAAGAATCCCGAGGACACGCCCGACACCCCGACGTATACCGAGATTGAGTTTGAGGTCGGCAAGCCCGTCGCCGTCGACGGCAAGAAGATGAAACTCTCCGAGATCGTCATCGCCCTCAACAAGATTTCGGGCGACAACGGCTTTGGCCGTCTCGACCTGGTTGAGGATCGTCTGGTGGGCCTCAAGAGCCGCGAGTGCTATGAGGTTCCCGGCGCCCTGACGCTCATTACCGCCCATAAGGCACTCGAGGACATTTGCGTTGAGGGCGACCTGCTCAAGACTAAGATTAAGCTCGAGCAGGATTGGGCCACCGCCGTGTACAACGGCCAGTGGTACAGCCCACTCAAAAACGCGCTCGACGCCTTTATGGCCGACACCCAGAAGTTCGTGACCGGCACCGTCCGTCTGAAGTTCTTTAAGGGCAACTGCCATGTCGTCGGCCGCAAGAGCCCCTTCAGCCTCTACGACTACGGTCTGGCCACCTACGACCGCGACACCACGTTTGACGAGAAGGCTAGCGCTGGCTTTATCGAGATCGATACGCTGTCGCTCAAGACGTGGGCTAAGGTCCAGGGTCCCAGCTCTGCTGCCGCCCAGGCTTAAGCCTCCCTTTCCTTGGTATTCGCGCGGCCCATCCGCGTGATACATAACGGGCGCACGGGGTCCCTACCTTTCGTTATGCTTGCTGACACTTCTTAACATCGGTGGCCCCTACGTTCCGCCCGCGTATTTGATGCCGCGTCTGCGGCTGAGTCCGAGCCCCGCCGGGGTTATCCGGCGGGGCTCCTTCTATCAATTTGGCGGCTCTGCGCCTATATATGAGGAGTATCCATTATGTTCCATGCTATCGCGCATGCTTTACTTGCCCTCGTGCCCGAGTTCGATGCTGCAAAGGTCGAGGACGTCCCTATGAGCCTGAAGGCCTGGATCGATGATTCGCAGGGCAACATCCGGAGGGAGACGTTGGGCGCCAAGTGCATGGTGCGTCACTTCTTTGCAAATTAGCTACATGGCCCAGCGCACGGCAGGGAGTGTGTAAAACTAGCGGTTGAAAAATCGCTTTAGTGACAGGGCGCATTGCTTTGGGCGCTTGTTTTGGTATTTGATGAAAGGGGACGGTTCCATGGCTCTTTGGGGCGGTCGTTTTGAGGCGGGCGTGGCCGAGGTCACGCAGGAGTTTGGCGCGTCGCTGCCGGTCGACAAACATCTCTATAAGCAGGATATCGCCGGATCTAAGGCACATGCCAAGATGCTGGCGGCCCAGGGCATTATCAGCGCCGAGGACGAGCAGGCGATTGCCGAGGGCCTGACCGGAATCGAACAGGATATCGATGCCGGCAACTTCACCTTCGACATCAACGACGAGGACATTCATATGTCCATCGAGAGCGAGCTGACGCGCCGCATCGGCGAGGCCGGCAAGCGCCTGCATACCGGGCGTTCGCGCAACGACCAGGTTGCGACCGATACGCGCCTGGGCGTCAAGGCGCTGGCCAAGGAGCTCATGGAGGCCAATCTTGAACTGCGCCATGTGCTGGTGGATGCGGCCAAGAAGTACGACAAGGTGATTCTGCCGGGCTATACGCACATGCAGCACGCTCAGCCCGTGCTGCTGTCGCACCATCTGCTGGCGTATTCCTGGATGTTCGCGCGCGACTTTACACGCCTGAAGGCCGCCTTTGATGCCGCCGACAACTGCCCGTTGGGTGCTGCCGCTCTTGCCGGTACGAGCTATCCGCTCGATCGTCAGATGACGGCTGCCGAACTTGGCTTTGCGGGTGTGATTCCCAACTCGCTCGATGCGGTTTCCGACCGTGATTTCCTGCTCGATCTGCATTACGCCGGCTCCGTCATGGCCATGCACCTGTCGCGTCTTTCCGAGGAGATCGTGCTGTGGTCGAGCTCCGAATTTGGCTTTATCACGCTTTCCGACTCCTACTCCACCGGCTCGTCCATCATGCCGCAGAAGAAGAATCCCGACTTTGCCGAGCTTATCCGCGGCAAGAGCGGCCGAGTCTATGGCAACCTGGTGCAGCTGCTCGTGACCATGAAGGGCCTGCCGCTTGCTTATAACAAGGACTTGCAGGAGGACAAGGAGGGCGCCCTCGATACCGCCCATACGCTCATGCAGTGCCTGTCCGTTATGGCCGGTATGATTTCGACCTGGACCGTCAACGAGGATGCCATGGCGCGCGAGTGCGGTGTGGGGCACCTTGCCGCCACCGATGTTGCCGATTACCTGGCCAAGCGTGGCCTGCCGTTCCGCGAGGCACATGCCGTGGTGGGCCATTTGGTCCTGATGTGTGAGAAGCGCGGCTGCAACCTTGAGGACCTGCCGTTTGAGGTGTTCCAGGAGGCGAGCCCGCTCTTTGAGCACGACATTACCGAGGCGCTCGACATCCCGTCGATTGTCGCCGCGCGCACGACCGAGGGCGGCACCGCCCCTGCCGCCGTTGCCGTGCAGCTGCAGCGTGCCGAGGCACAGCTTGAGGCCGACAAAGGCGTGTTTGGATCGCTGACCAAGGTCGTCGAAATGGGCCACGGGGTAAAGTAGGGGTTTGGCTGAAGCCGTTTTGGCCATGTATTGATAAATTGTTTTTGTTTACGGGCGTCTGCTGTTGCGGGCGCCCGTATTTTGTTGCTATGGGGGAGGGCCTTGTCGAGAACTTCTGTAGGACCTTTGGGCAGGTTGTGAAGGGGATACGTTCGCGGGCGGCAACCGACCGCCTGCTCTGTTCGGTGCGGTTGATGGGCGGTCGGATGGTACTCTAATCGGGCTTCGAAACAGAAGTGACACATATGGAGCGCTTTAATAAATTGCAGCGTTTCAATAAACAGCTTTTTGTTTAACTGCAGCTAAAACTCTGTTACGATGCAGTCCGGGCGGGTGCCGGAATGGGACTTGGGCACGCGCGAACCTACTTGAAAGGCTACCTTATGGCTATCGAGAAGACCTTCATCATGATTAAGCCCGACGCTGTGCGCGATCGTAAGATCGGCGAGATCGTCGCTCGCATTGAGCGTAGCGGCCTTGTCATCGAGCGCATGGAGATGACCACGCTCGAGCGCGCTACCGTCGAGGAGCACTACGCCCATCTGGCCGACAAGCCCTTCTTTGGTGGTCTCTGTGACTTTATGACGAGCGGCCCGGTCGTTAAGATGGTCGTTTCCGGTCTCTCCGCTGTCTCCAAGATGCGCACCCTTATGGGTGCTACCAACCCGCTTGATGCTGCTCCCGGCACCATTCGCGGCGACTTCGCTGTCGATGTCAACGCTAACGTAATCCACGGCTCCGACTGCTTGGAGAACGCCGAGATCGAGATCAAGCGCTTCTTTGGCTAAACCAGCTTTGACTCCTTAAAGCTGTTAGCGTGTGGCTTTGGCGCCGCGGAATTCCATCCGCGGCGCCCTTTTTATTCCAGTAGATTTTTGGTAACCGCTTAGAAATCTACTAAAGAGCCCCCGCCCGGATGTTTCTTCCGGGCGGGGGCTGGCGTTAGCGTGTGGCTTTGTAGGTCTTTAGGCCTCGTCGACGACCTTGAGGCCGCGCGTGTGGTCGATCTCGTTGAGGAGGTTAACGCGACGCTCATGACGACCGCCCTCAAACTCGGCGTCGAGCCACTCGTCGACAATCATCTTGGCGAGCTCGGAGCCCACGACGCGGGCGCCAAAGGCGAGCACGTTGGTATTGTTGTGCATGCGGGAGAGCTTGGCGCTGAAGGGCTCGGAGCACACGACGGCGCGAACACCTTCGACCTTGTTGGCGGCCAGGCTGATGCCGACGCCGGTACCGCAGATCAGGATACCCAGGTCGACGTCACCGTTGGCAACGGCCTTACCCACCTTGTAGCCGGCGATGGGGTAATCAAAGCTCTCGGAGGTGTCGGTTCCAAAGTTCACGACCTCGCAGCCGCGCTCCTTCAGGTGCTCGGAAATGATGTTCTTGAGCTCGACGGCGGCATGGTCGTTGCCGATACCAATCTTCATGAGTGGTTCCTCTCTGGTCCGTGCGGCGGAATTGCTAAAGGTTTTACCGCGTTCGACTGCATGATAGCGCGACTTTTGTGTAAACGCTCGGGCGTTTTTTGGTCAAACGCTTTAGCATGCAACAAGACCGGCTTTTCATGAATGAATGCCGTCAGATTGCGCTTAAGCGCCGTCCGTCGGAACCATGGTTGCGGTTTCTGATGCATTGTTATCAAATAAAAGAGTTAACTCTTTTTGAGAGCCCAGTCCGTTATACAAGTAGGAGATACCTATGCCTGCCGATTCCCTTCGTGATACCGCGTTTTGCGATGTTTTGAACCGCGAGCTTGTCTGTGCGCTCGGCTGCACCGAGCCTATTGCCGTTGCCTATGCAGCGGCGCTGGCGAGCCAGACGCTCGGTTGCGAACCCGATCATATGGATGTCGCCTGCTCGGGCAACATCATCAAGAACGTTAAGAGCGTGACCGTGCCCAATTCGGGCGGTATGCACGGTATTGAGGCGGCGGCCGTGCTGGGTGCCGTGGGCGGCGACGCCAAGAGCGCGCTTGAGGTGCTCGAGAGCGTTGACGATAAAGACCGTGCTCGTGTGGCCGAGCTCCTCGCCGATGCCGGCTACTGCGATGTGTCGCTTGTCGAGGGTGTGCCCAACCTCTACATCAAGGTGACTGCCACAGCCGGGGGCCATACCGCAGTCGTCGAGATTACCGACCACCACACCAATGTCACGTGCCATACGCTCGACGGTATTCCGGTATGCGGCAAGTCGGCGGGGGAGTGTGCCGCCTGCGCCGAGCGCGTTATGGCCGAGCGTGCGGCAGATAGCGCTGACACGCCCATGTCGATTGAGTCCATCATCGACTTTATTGAGGACGGCGACATCGATGGTGCCCGCGCTGCCGTTGAGCGTCAGATTGAGCTGAACGGCGCGATCAGCGCCGAGGGCCTGGCGCACGCTTGGGGTGCCGAGGTTGGCCGCACGCTGCTGGGTGCTCGTGCCGATGACGTCGCCTGCCGTGCCCGCGCCCGTGCGGCCGCCGGGTCCGACGCCCGCATGAACGGCTGTGCGCTGCCGGTCGCCATTGTGTGCGGCTCGGGCAACCAGGGCATTACCTGCGCACTGCCCGTTATGGAGTATGCCGAGTACCTGCGCTGCGACCACGATCGCCTGGTGCGCGCCGTGATGCTGTCCGATCTTATCGCTGTGCATATCAAGAGCTATATTGGTGCGCTCTCGGCGTTTTGCGGTGCTATTTGCGCCGCGTGTGGCGCCGGCGCTGCGATTACCTGGCTGTGTGGTGGCACGCGCGAGCAGATTGGCGCGACGGTTTCGAACACACTCGGTAACGTGGGCGGCATCGTGTGCGATGGCGCCAAGGCAAGCTGTGCCGCCAAGATTTCCGCTGCCGTTGATGCGGCGATTCTAGGTCACGATATGGCCATGCAGGGTCGTGGCTTCCGCGCCGGCGAGGGCTTGATCCAGGATACCGTCGAGCAGACAATCGCCAGCATGGGCTACGTGGGCCGTGTGGGTATGAAAGATACCGATGTCGAGATCCTCAACATCATGATCGGCAAGACTCGAGTCTGTTAGTTATTGGTTCCGCCGTTCTACCGAACGGCGGACCGGCCGACGCTGCAAGCCCGCCAGAGCGGCAATCTGCCTTTCAACTTCGGCGGCATGACCAGAAGGTCAATGCCGCCTTGTTTCAAGGCACCTTGCTCGCTCTGGCGGGCTTTCGCTGTCGTTGCCATAACATCGGCGTTGTCTTTGTAATGTGACAAGGGACGGTCTATTTGTCACATTTTTCTCAACCTGCGGCGCTATTTTGTTTGGTGGGAGGGGTCCTATGACAGTTCGTCGGCTACTTGGTGTTCGTAGAAGGCTTCTACTACGGCGTTGAAATCGCGGGCGAAGTCTTCCATGGTTCCGTGCCAGGTGGCTCGGCCGGGTTTTCCCTGGCCAACATAGGCAGTTTGAATGCCGCAGGCGGGGCTAGGGAAGTCGCGCTTGGGATCGTTGCCCACCATAAGGACCTCGTGTGGGTCGAGTCCCATCACCTGAAGCTGCTCGAGATAGTAGGTGGCATCGGGCTTGCAGCGGGTGGTGTTTCCCATGTGCGTGACGAGCTCAAAGGGGGCGTCGGCCAGGTCGCCCCAACCCATGCGGCACTCGATGGCCCCCTGGGGAAAGCTGGGGTTGGTAAAGAGCGCGCAGCGCAGTCCTGCGTCCTGTACGGCCTGGAGAGCGGCGTGTGCGCCCGGCATGGCGTGGGCGTTGATGACATCGTCGTTCTTGTACGGAAGCACTTCGCGGTCGTAGTAGGTAAACGCCTCGTAGATGAGGGGATCGGAGAGGCAGATGCCGCATCGGCGCTCGACCTCGGTGCGGTAAAATTCAAGATTGGTGCGGTTGTCCGTGCCGCTTCGGCGGTTGGCGTTGAGGTCGACCAGAATGGTGCCGAGGCGCGCCATCGTGCCACCGCGGCTGCGGCGTCCGATATCCGCGAGCATCGACGAGACATCCTTAAAATAGCGAAGGATGAACGCGTTGAGGTTGATGCTAAGAAGCGTCTCGTCCATATCGAAAACGACTGCTTTGAGCACGCGGGCACCTTTCTCGATAAATCATTCCAGAATCGTTGCTCCGGATACTTTACCCCAAAGCCGTATGCCTAACTGCCTATCGTCAACTTATGGGGACGGTCGTCCACAAGATTGCGAAAAAGTCTCCATACGAGTAAAAAATCGCAGTTCACGCTTGAAATCGAAATGATTTCCCCGTAACCTATACGAACGTGATTGCATAAGCGTCACATTAGTATCTGTCGGCTCCCGAGTGTTCCTAAACGTTGTGTGCTTGTCGCACCCTTCTGTAGGTCCTAGCAATCGGGGCCCCGTAGTTCGAAAGGGGTCCACCTTTGAGTGAGATTCAGAACTCGTCCATTTTCTCTCTTGACGATGTCAACGAGGAGGAGATGAACAACCTCATCGACGGTACGATTACCGACTTTGATGAGGGCGATCTCGTTAACGGCACTGTCGTTAAGATCGAGCATGACGAGGTGCTCGTTGACATCGGATTCAAGTCCGAGGGCGTTATCCCGGTCCGCGAGCTGTCCATCCGCAAGGACGCTAACCCTGCAGACATCGTTGCACTCGGTGATCCCATCGAGGCTCTGGTTCTCCAGAAGGAGGACAAGGATGGTCGTCTGGTACTGTCCAAGAAGCGTGCCGAGTACGAGCGTGCTTGGAACCGCATCGAGGAGAAGTTCAACTCCGGCGAGAACGTCGAGGGCGAGGTTATCGAGGTTGTCAAGGGCGGCCTGATCCTCGACATCGGCCTGCGTGGCTTCCTGCCCGCTTCCCTCGTCGACCTCCGTCGCGTCAAGGACCTCACCTCCTACATGGGCACCCGCATCGAGGCCCGCGTCATCGAGATGGACCGCAACCGCAACAACGTCGTCCTCTCCCGTCGCGTCGTGCTCGAGGAGTCCCGTAAGGCTGAGCGCTCCGAGATCCTGTCCAAGCTCAAGTCTGGTATGCGTCTCCAGGGCACCGTTTCCTCCATCGTCGACTTCGGCGCCTTCGTCGACCTCGGCGGTATCGACGGCCTCATCCACATCTCCGAGCTCTCCTGGAACCACGTCAACCATCCTTCCGAGGTTGTCAAGGTCGGCCAGGAGGTCGAGGTCGAGGTTCTCGACGTCGATCTCAACCGCGAGCGCATCTCCCTGGGTCTCAAGCAGACCACCGAGGATCCGTGGCGCGCACTGGTCAAGAAGTACCCCGTCGGCGCCATCGTCGAGGGCACTGTGACCAAGCTTGTCCCGTTCGGCGCTTTCGTCGACCTGGGCGAGGGCATCGAGGGCCTGGTGCACATCTCCGAGATGGCCAACAAGCACGTCGATCAGCCTTCTCAGGTCACCCATGTGGGCGACAAGGTTCAGGTCAAGGTCATGGAGATCGACCTCGACCGTCGTCGTATCTCCCTGTCCATGAAGTCTGCTGCTGAGACTCTGGGCGTCGAGATCGAGGTTACCCCGCTGCCTTCCGAGAAGAAGGACGAGGAGACCGACGCCGAGTAAATCGGTTTGACGATCACTTGTTTAAGGGATCCGTCCGTAATGGACGGATCCCTTTTTGCATTTGGCGCCGAGATGCGCAATGCTGCCGGGCTGTCCACAGGCTATTGGATTGTCGGTGCATGAAAAAATGCCGACATCCCGCCTCGGGGAGGAGGCGGGAACACACCGAGTAGACGGAGGGGTGCGGAGCGCGGTCGCGTCTCGACTGACGACGTTGCCCATCGACAGGACCATTGTAACGCATGGCGGTTCTTGGTTTATCGTGTCGAGCGTTTGCGTTGTGCCATTGCCTGCGGCAACGGTGTGTTACACTCTTGCACTGCTGAGTGGGCCAGACGGTCGCGCGATGTGCTGCTTGCAGTACGCGTGAGGAAAGTCCGGGCTCCAGAGGGCGGGATGCCGGCTAACGGCCGGGCGGAGTGATCCGACGGAAAGCGCCGCAGAAAAGAAGACTCCCACCTGCGCCGCAAGGCGTAAAGGGAAAAGCTGAAACGGTGGTGTAAGAGACCACCAGCGTCGTGGCAACACGGCGGCTTGGCAAGCCCCATCCGGAGCAAGCGCGAATAGGAACGCTATGGGCCGGCCCGGTCCGCGTTCGGGTAGCGTGCGTGGAGCTGCACGGTAACGTGCAGACAAGATAAATGACCGTTCACGACAGAACCCGGCTTATAGGCCCACTTGGCAACTATGTTGACGCTGCGAACCCGTCAGCGCGGCAATCTGCCTTTCAAGCCTTCGGGCATGACCATAAGGTCAATGCCCTTGTCTTTCAAGGCACCTTGCTCGCGCTGACGGGTTCTCGCTGTTGGTGACGGTATCATTGGCGTTTCCGTTCTATTTACCGAGGTTATCGGTACGGCCTTTGCCGTATTATTGAGGCTGTTTGTTGCTTTGCTTGTTGTTGAGGGGCTTTGTTGGACAGCTATTTAACTCTGCAATCAAATATTGAGGTTTCGGGCGAGTTTGTGGACCGCAAGAGCCGATTTATTGCCCAGCTGGTCCATATTGAGTCCGAGGATGAGGCGAATGCCTTTATCGAGATGGTTCGCAAGCGTCATTACGACGCTCGACACAATGTTCCCGCGTGGATTTTAGTCGATGGACGCGAGCGCCAGAGCGATGATGGTGAGCCGAGCCGCACGAGCGGTATGCCGACGCTCGAGGTGTTGCGCGGCGCAGAGCTCAAAAATGTTTGCTGCGTGGTGACGCGCTATTTTGGTGGCACGCTGTTGGGACCTGGTGGCTTGGTGCGCGCCTATACTGCGGCGACGCAGGCGGCGGTGGCAGCTGCTCGGGAGGCCGGGCAGATTGTCGAGATGACGAGTGCCGTGCCTGTTGACGTGCATGTGGCCTATCCGCAGTATGAGCAGGTGCTTCGTTTGGCGCAGGATTCGGGTGCCAAGGTTTCGGATACCGATTACGCGGATGCCGTGACACTTCACTTGGTGTTTAAGGCGGGGGAGCAGGAGCTATTTTGCGCCAAGATGCGCGAGCTTATGGCGGGGCGCGAGGAGATCGAGGTCGGCGCTCCCGAATTTGCCGAGTTCTAATGGCGACGGCCGGCGTGCTTTTGGATGGATCCCAAGCGCGCCGGCCGTCGTTTTCTGTTGCTGCCGTTTACTCGGCGAGCTGCTTTAGCACATCGCAGGCGATCTCGACGGCATCGTCGATGCAACCAGGGCAGCTGCGGAGCGGACCCTTATCCGATCCGACGCCCTTGAGCGTGCCGCAGACGGTCGTTGTGTTCTTCGTTTTAAAACGCTTGGCGATTTCGCGCGACAGCTTGTAGGTCTGGCCCTTGGTCTTGGGGTTTTCCATGCCGTCGCTCATTACAAAGCCCATGATGGCCACGGCGCCCGAGATGGCGCCGCAGGTTTCGGTCATGCCGCCCATGCCGGCACCAAAGCCCTCGGTGAGGGTAAAGGCGATCTGGGGGTCGAGCCCGACGGCGGGCGCGAGCGTGCAGGCGACGGCCTGGGCGCAGTTAAAGCCGCGGGCGTGGTATTCGGCAGCTTGCGCCTGACAGGCGGTGATGTCGAGCTGGGCCGTATCGATTTGCTTCATCGTTGTCTCCTTGGTCACGGTGTACCCGCCTATGGTACCCGTGACGGTGCATGTAATCATCGAGAGCTTCATGTATGCCTCATTTTTATCTATCGAGCAAATGCCCAAGGCTTGAGATAAATACCCTGATCAATTTGTCTCATAACCCACCTTGGGGATGGGTTGAGAGGGGTGTACGGTAGCGGTATCGTGAACCGAATAAAACAAAACCCAAGTAAGGGAGTTGGATATGAGCGAGCAGACCATCGGTACGACGTGTGTTCAGGGCGGTTATCGCCCGGGTGATGCGGAGCCGCGTCAGGTGCCTATCTACCAGTCCACCACGTGGAAGTACGACACGTCCGAGCACATGGGCAAGCTTTTTGATCTGGAGGAGTCGGGCTACTTCTATAGCCGTCTGCAGAATCCTACGTGCGACCTGGTTGCCGCCAAGATCTGCGAGATGGAGGGCGGCACTGCCGCGATGCTCACGAGCTCGGGCATGGCGGCGAATTTCCTCGCGATCTTTAACGTGGCCGGTGCCGGCGATCACGTGGTCGCGAGCTCTGCTATCTACGGCGGTACCTACAACCTGCTCGCCCATACCATGGAGCGCATGGGTCTGACCTGCACGTTCGTTGCCCCCGACTGCACCGACGAGGAGCTCGAGGCAGCCTTTGAGCCCAATACCAAGCTCGTCTTTGGCGAGACGATTGCCAACCCTGCCCTTGCCGTGCTCGATATTGAGCGCTTTGCCAAGGCCGCGCATGACCACGGCGTGCCGCTGATGGTCGACAACACCTTCCCGACGCCCGTGATGTGCCGTCCCTTTGAGTGGGGCGCCGACATCGTTACGCACTCCACCACCAAGTACATGGATGGGCATGCTGCCTACCTGGGCGGCGTGATCGTCGACCACGGCCAGTTTGACTGGATGGCTCATGCGGACAAGTTCCCGGGTCTCACCACGCCCGACGAGAGCTACCACGGCGTGACGTATGCCGAGAAGTTCGGTCGCGAGGGCGCCTTTATTACCAAGGCCACCGCGCAGCTCATGCGCGACCTCGGTCCCATGCAGAACCCGCAGGCGGCGTTTTTCCTGAACAGCTCGCTCGAGAGCCTGCACGTGCGTATGCCGCGTCATTGCGAGAACGGCCTGGCCGTTGCCAAGTTCCTGCAGAGCCATCCCAAGGTGCGCTTCGTGAGCTATCCGGGCCTGGAGGGCGACAAGTACTATGACCTGGCTCAGAAGTACATGCCCAACGGTACCTGCGGCGTCGTGAGCTTTGGCTTTAACGGTGGTCGCGCGGCGGCCGAGACCTTTATGAAGAGCCTCAAGCTCGCCCAGATCGCCACGCACGTGGCCGACGCCCGCACTTGCTGCTTGCATCCTGCTAACGCCACGCATCGCCAGATGAACGATGAGGAACTCATCGCCTGTGGCATCTCCGCCGACATGGTGCGCCTGTCGTGCGGCCTCGAGGACACAGCCGATTTGATTGCCGACCTTGAGCAGGCGCTCGAGCAGTGCTAGGCTAGCGTTCGCACAAGGCGCCGATGCCGGCAGAAAGCTTCGGCGACCTTTAGTTCCGATTCCGTAGGCGGGACCCCAATCGCGACTGTTTACAGGCGATTGGGGCCCCGTTTTTGCGTTGGGCCACTCGAAAGGATGGATATGGAGAAAACCGCAGAGCAGCTGCGCCGCGAGCACATTGCTCTAGAGGGCGACACCCATGGCAAGAACAAATGGGCGATTCTGTTTACCGTGCTCATCATGACGTTTATGTCGTGTCTGGATTCGACCGTCGTGACCGTGGCGCTGCCCGTGATGCAAAAGGA
>WGSI01000017.1:0-48715 GCA_014871745.1 Collinsella sp.
CCCGCCCCCCGGCGGGCAGCGCCTTGCGCCCCCGGACGGCCTCGACTCGAGCCAGGCGTCCCCGTGCGTGCGCGTGGGCGCGCGGTCGCCGGCGAACGTCCCGTCGTGGAGCCTCAGCCACGAACGTGCCCACGAGACGAGGCCGAGGACCATGATGGTGACTGCGACGGCTGCGACCGCGGCCAGCAGCCCGCCCACTTTCCCGGTTGCCAACGTGTCGGCGAGCGTATCCAACGGGTTGCGGAGGACGGTGTCGGGCTCGGCCCCCGGGTCGCCAACCTGCAAGTGCAACAGGGTGGAGAGGTCGGAGGCGAGCGATGCCATCCACCAGCTCGCGTAGTCCCACGCGCTGACGGTCGCGATGGCGGCGACGACGGCGACTATACCGTGGGCCGCCAGCGTGTCGGCGAGCTCCCTCCTCATGTTGCGGTTGAAGGATTTGGGTTTCATCTTCTCATTGTCCTTTCTATCCTGTTCGCAATCTTCACGGTCGGGGCACTCGACGGCCCGGTGCCGCCGGATGCCAGGATCCGCAGGGCCGAGGCGATGAGCCGCAGGACCCTCTCTCCGGCCTCGTCCCCCATGTCGCGGCCACCGGCGTCCCGCGTGGCCTCCCTTGCGATGAAGGCCGTCATCGCGGCCGCGCGTCCGAGGGCCAGGCCGGCCGACGGCACCTGCCGGAAGATTTTCTCCGCCGTGCGGCACCCCTTTAGGTCGTTGCGTTCGATCGACTGACCGCGGGCGACCTTTCGGCCGATTGCCTCAAGGCGCCTTTTCGGGATACAGGCCCGGGCCTCGGTGGCGAGGCCGGCCTCCCGCCGCCTCTCCACCGCCGGGCCGGTTCTGGGCGCGGCGCGTCGCGTCGGCATCTCCTCACGAGTCGGCGTCCTGTCGGGTACCAGGACGCGCAGGGCCGCGTTCTCGCACCGGAGGCCGAGGTCGGCGGCGGCCCTGCGAACATAGGCGTCTCGGGCCTCCCCGGTCAGGCACTTGAGGCCGGCGCACCTCTCGACTGCCTTCCTGTGGCGGTCGAGAGCGCCGGCGAGCTCGGGGGAGCCGGATGCCGCCCGGTCGAGGGCCTCCCTCAGCGCGGCGGACGTCTCCGGGTGGAACCGCCTGAGGTGGGCGGCCTCGATCCTTCCGTCCGGCGGCAGCTCGATATCGAGACGGTTCCGGTCGATGCGGGAGACGGCGTCCAGCGCGGCCTCCCTCGCGAGGTCGCGCTCGATGTAGGCCTCCCGCAGCAGCGGCGCCATGGCCTTCGAGGAGATCTCGAGCCGCGCCGCCTCCATCTTCCGCTTGGGGAGCAGCGCGTCCCACTCGCCCGCGTGGTCGACCGTGAGGATGTGGACGTGGTGGCTCGTGCCGTTGACATGCATCGCCGCGTAGAACTCCACGCGGCTCTCGGGCACGCCGGTCATCTCGGAGAAGAGCCTCGGCCACTCGGAGCGCACCAGCGCCTGCCAGGCGTCCAGGCGGTCGAGGCCGGCAGCTGGGGCGATGTCGTTCGGGACCGTGACGACGGTGGTGAGCACCGCACCGCCGTTTTGGGCGATGGCACGCCTGGCCTCCGCCACGGCGACCGGGCCGTCCGCGCCCCAGAGGCCGCCGGTCGAGCCGGTCCTGTTCGCGGCGTAGGCGGCCAGGCCGTCCACGCCGAGCCTCCTGCCGTCCGCCTCGCTTACCTCGATGACGACGCCGCGGCGGGTGCCGGCGTATGCCGCCAGGCCTGCGGCGGTCGCCCTCGCGGACGCTCCCGCGCGGACGACGGAGTGGTTGACGATGACGGGCGGGCTAGCCATCGGCGCGCTCGCGCGCGTGGAGCTTCACCTCGTCGATGCGGCCGAGGCCCGCGCGGCTGAGCTCGCCGGCCTGCGCGAGGTAGTTCTTCCAGATGTCCGCGACGGGGACGTCGTCGAGCGAGGCGTAGGAGGCCTTGAGGACGTCTGCCGACATGAGGCCGGCCATGATGGCGGCAGTCATGGGGCGCGAGAGGACCGCGGCGATGCGGTCCTCGGTGGCGTCGAGCTTGCGCTCGATGTCGAGTGCGGCGACGTCCATGCGGGCGTCGACGACGCCGCGGATGAAGCCCGCGACCTCGTTGCCGTAGAGGTCGAGCCCCTCCGCGGCGAGCGCCGAGCGCAGGAGCGAGCGGATCTCGTCGCTGATGTTGGAGTTGCTGAGTTCGGCCCGCGTCTTGAGGGCGGTGTAGAGCTTTGAGTCGAGCTTCACGCTGACTGTTTTAGTTCCGACCATAGGGCCTCCTTATAATAAAGAGGGGCCTCTCGGACCCCATGTAATGGTCGTTTTTAATTGATGTTGGTTGACGGGCATTCGGTTCGGTCGATAGTGACTCCGATATAGCTGAGCACGCTGTCGCGGTTGATTCGCCACAACTTGCCGCATTTCACGGCTTTGAATGTCCCGTTCTGGCAGAGACGGTAGACGGAGCGGTCGCTGATACCGAGCAGGTGCGCGACCGGCAGCGGATCGACGATATCCGGCATACTGCGGAAGTCGTCGACCCCGATACGCTTTTCTTTGACTTTCATTTTGGCCTCCTTTCTGGAATTTGCCGTGTTCTTTCATTTCGCAGTCTGACACGACGCTACCGGCATTCGTCAAAGTACGGGCATGGCGGACACTATGGACCAAAAAGGCGTTGAAAAGCCGAGATAACAAGAAGAGGCCCGGTTAAAGCCGGGCCTCCGAGTCACGGCTGTTTCCCTCCTTGTTATGAAGCAAGTTACTCTTTATATAAGCGTCCAAGAGTTCTCATGGCCGATGCGGTGGCTTTTGGATCGGCGCTGGCGTATCTGTCGAGTGTCATTGACGCCTTCGAGTGCCCCATGAGGCTTGCGAGGGTTCTCGGATCGATTCCGTTGGAGACGGCGTACGTTGCGAAGCTGTGCCTGAGGTCGTGGAAGGTGACGGTGTTCTTGTTCAAGACGCCATGGAGCTTCAAGGCTTTTGCCAAGGCCCGCCAAGCGTCGTTGATCCTGGGCGGTTTCAAGAAGGAACCGTCCGGAAAGCCGAGGACAAACAGTTCGTCGCTGAACTCAACGCCCAGATTCGCGCATTCGGACTTCATGTCGGCCTCGCGCTTCGCAAGGTCTTTCATAAGGTCTTTCGGGCAGTTGGGGATAGCGCGCCGGCTGCTAATGCTCTTGGGGCCCTTGATATAGAACTCGTTATCTGTGTGCCCAATCGCGGCCTCGACTCGGATCGTTGCGGATTTAAAGTTCACGTTTTTCCATTTCAGGGCGCAGAGCTCGCCGCGCCGCAATCCCGTGTAGAGCGCTATCTTGGCTGCAAGCATCGCTGGGATATCTATGGAGGCGTTCAGAGTGTTCAAGACCCTGGTTCGCTCTTTGGTTGTAAGCGAATTCGGTAGACCGTAGTTCACGTCTTCGTTTTTGGGGACTTTTGCCCAAGAGGCCACGTTTTCGTCAATCCATTTCTTTCGCATTCCATATTTGAGCGAGCCTCGTAACAACCGTAGGGAGTTGCAGGCGGTGGACCGTGCGTGGGTTGAGGCGATCGCTGTTATCCATTCCTGAACATCCTCTTCCGTAAGGTCTTCCAATGGGACATCACCGAGATACGGTTCGATATTCCGGCGGAGCATGCCGTGGTATCCGGTCGCCGTGGAGCGCGCGACGTCCGCGCACTCGATATTGATATAGCATGTCACGAGCTTTGAAACGGTGATACCAAGCCCCTTGGGTTCAGCTGCTTCTGCGGTGGCCTTCTCATTGAGAGATGCGCGGATGGATTCGGCCTCGAGCATGGCGGCATCGCGATGCTTATGGCTTCTGCCTTTATCGCGCCCTCGATGTTCCAAGAGCTGAGTCTTCTTATGCCAGATGCCGTTCTCCAAATAGGGGAACTGTGCGCGCCAGCGATCGTCCTTAAACTTATATATAGACGAGGTGGTATATTTCTCTTCCATTGTCCCTCCGTGTGCAATCGCGTGTGCAATGAGTGTGCAATTTGACTGTTTCGGAGACGTCTCAAGTGAGACTATAAGCGGAAAACGAAAGAAAAAGGCGAGGTTACGGTCGCTATAGTCGCAGATGGACGCTATTAACCAGAATGGAAAGCGATGTAATCAGTGGGTTGCAGGTTCGATTCCTGTCACTGGCTCCATGAGAGTTTCGGGTTCTGCTCCCTTGTGGGACAGGGCCCGTTTCTTGTATGTGCCGGAATCGAACCTGCGAGGGCGCGAGCGTCAAGCGAACGCGGAGCGTTCGTAGCGAGCGGGCAAGGATGCCGGCAGGCATCCGAAGCCGGAGCGGATTCGCGAAGCGAATACGCGGACTTCCTGTCACTGGCTCCATGAGAGTTTCGGGCTCTGTTCTCTTGTGGGACAGGGCCCGTTTCTTTTTAGGTAGGCGCCTACGTGGTCTGGCTCCATTTTCCCGTCACCTGCAATAACCAAGCAATGCTTGGTCGTTGGATATAGCTTTGTAAAAGAGAATGGAGTCAACAAAGCCAACGAAAGGAAATCGTTGGCATAGGGTCTACGGAAAGGAAAAAAGACCATGATTTACTCTCTTTGCGACATTGCCGGCAAGGACAGGGCAACAAATAAGCCGATCATCAGCATCCGTGCCATGGATATGGAGATGCAGCTACTGCGCTACTTTCGCGATTATGGCTTGGATAACGATCCGGATTGGCGCGAGTCCCTCGATGTCATTCTCGAGTCGCAACGAGAAGACGGTTGTTTTCCTCTGAGCAGCGATTGCCATATGCCCAGTGATGCACGTGTCGATTTTCTCTATCGACCTACGTACGCTTGCTGCCAGATCATGATGCGAGCTCTGCTGGGTGGAAAGCTATCGGACGAGCAGGGGCAACGCGTCAAAACTGCCCTGTCTCGCGGCCTTGCTTTTTCCTGCGGGCGCGGCCTTAATGGCCATGGTATCGAAGATCTTGAGCGGCAGTGCGAGGACGTTGCCGATTTTGGCCATGCGGGGATTACGGAAATAGCTGAGCGTTATCCCATGCTGTGCCCTGAGTTTTTCTCCCTTATTAATAAGATTGGAGACGAATACGTTGAGCGCATCGCCAATGGAGATGTGATTTACTACTTTGGATCAAATCTTGCACAGAAGATTTTGACGGCGGCAGAGTCCCTGGGCCGGACCAATTTGTCGCTCGACAAAATCCAACGCTATCTTGAGATGGACTCGAAGAGAAAAAATCGATAGGTTAAAGATTAGAAAGGCGGGCGCCGCCAATGCTGCTTGGACAGTACATAAAAAGAAACATGCCAGATGCGGTCGAGCTCAACGATATGATTCCCGTCCAGGCGAGGGATATGCTATTAGCCAGATGGCGGTAGCGCCCGTCGACACGGGGGCCTTGCGGATGCATATCAAGGCGTATGCAAATGGACCCGATGGTCCATATTTGGAGGGACGCCTAGCGCTCTACCATCAGGTGCACGAGCTTTTTGCGCTGCTTGCAGCTGAGCCGCCTAACAAAGGCATGAAGGGCTACGAGCTCAAGGATTCCTTTATTGGCGGTGAAGAGGCAGACCTGATTATGCTCACCGTTTCCCACGAAGAGCGTTCGCAGGAAGACATCGCCTATAACGTTTTGCTGTGCAGCAAGAACGCGGTGGGGGAGCGCCGTGCCAGGATTCGCGATGGCGTGCGTATCGGCGGCATGTGCGTAGCCGAGGAGTTTGGGTATCGCGGCGAATTCAGGTCTTCGGTACACCCGCTGGCGTTGCCGCTCAATTTGAGCGAGGTCTACGTGCTTATGGATGCGCTGGCTGCCTATGAGCGCGGATGCAGCTGGTTTGATCCCCATGGTAGGACGGCCCGGCGTATTGCAGGCATGATCAAGCGCGAGCTGAGCGGTTACGCTAAGGAAAAACTTGGTTCGCGTTTGGAGGGGATGGGCTTTGCTCAACTGGAGGAGGTCGACCCCATGTTTGTTCCTGATATTCCAGGGGATAAAGTGCCTGAGGGCAGATCTTCGCAGGTTGCCAATTGGCTCTTATATGAAAAGGCTGGTCGCTGGGCGCGTGTGTGTCTTGCGGGTGGCGGGAGCGTGCAAGGGATTATCTTGCCGCGAGCTGAGCTTGGGCGCTTCTTTGCGAGTCGTCCACAAGTGGCGAGGGACGATGCAGCCCAAGCGGATTCACGACCCAAGTGTGTCGTCTGGCGAAGCGATGATGACTACGACGTTATTGACTGGGCAGATGTCGTGGATGTAAGGCGAGAATAGATAAGTGTCTCGATCTGTAACACGAAGGGGCGGAAAACCGTTCGTACTGTTACAGAATGAGACGTAAGCCAGAGTCTCTGCGAAACATCTCGATCTGTAACAGATAGGGGAGAAAATGTTCTCTAAATGTTACAGATAGAGACAAAGGCGGGAGCGGGCCCAGCCGTTTACCTTGAGCGTGGATTTCTGGACGTGCGAGCGTGGAAAATCTCCCGCCTAATGAATGAGCGTGGATAATCTGCCACTTTGGGTTCGAAGCCGTGCTAAAAGAGGGAGATTATCCACGCTCGATTTCAAACGGGAGAAAATCCACGCTCGTTCGTGCCGGAAAAGTCCGATCGCAACCTATGTAATAGTGCAAGAGGGTCGTTATCGAGGGTCGATATTGCAGGCGTACTCTACCGTGCCAAAGTGTTCCCTTGGGAAATGTCACCTGGGTAGCGAAATCCACCGTCCTTCATATCTAAACTCAACAAAACCGCAGGTCAAAGGTGTATAGATACGCCCGGCACCGTGTATTTAGAGGTTTTCGTTGACAGCCCCCAAGGTTGCATCGTATTATCTTTTTCGTTCGCGGGGGCGGCGGTCCAAAAGACCAAAGAACCAGCGGATACTTGAACGATTGGGAGTTTGCCCGAGTGGTTAATGGGGACGGGCTGTAAACCCGTTGGCTCTGCCTACATAGGTTCGAATCCTATAGCTCCCACCCGTCAAGTGCCTGTATAGCTCAGTCGGTAGAGCACTTCGTTGGTAACGAAGAGGTCACCAGTTCAAGTCTGGTTGCAGGCTCCATCCGGCGGTGTAGCTCAGTTGGTTAGAGCACACGGTTCATACCCGTGGCGTCACTGGTTCGAATCCAGTCACCGCTACCATAGGTAACACGGTGGCTTCTCAATAGTATGTTGAGAGGCCACTATGGTATAAAGGCAAAGTCCCGTCCGGGGACGACCTGTTAAGAGGAGGGCTTTATGGCCAAAGAGAAGTTTGAGCGCACTAAGCCGCATGTTAACATCGGCACCATTGGTCACGTCGACCACGGCAAGACCACGCTGACCGCCGCCATCACCAAGGTTCTCTCTGAGACCGAGGGCTGCAAGGCTGACTTCACTGCGTTCGAGAACATCGACAAGGCTCCCGAGGAGCGCGAGCGCGGCATTACGATCTCCGTCTCCCACGTTGAGTACGAGACTGCTGCCCGTCACTACGCTCACGTTGACTGCCCGGGCCACGCTGACTACGTCAAGAACATGATCTCCGGTGCTGCTCAGATGGACGGCGCTATCCTGGTCATCGCCGCTACCGACGGCCCCATGGCTCAGACTCGCGAGCACATCCTGCTCGCCCGTCAGGTCGGCGTTCCCTACATCGTCGTCTTCCTGAACAAGTGCGACATGGTCGACGATGACGAGCTCATCGACCTCGTCGAGATGGAGACCCGTGAGCTCCTCTCCGAGTACGATTTCCCCGGCGACGACATCCCCGTCATCCGTGGTTCCGCTCTGGGCGCTCTCGAGGGCGACGCCAAGTGGATGGACGCCATTCGCGAGCTCATGAAGGCCGTCGACGAGTACATCCCGACGCCTGCTCGTAACAACGACCTTCCGTTCCTGATGGCCGTTGAGGACGTTATGACCATCTCCGGCCGTGGTACCGTTGCTACCGGCCGTGTCGAGCGCGGTGAGCTCAAGCTCAACGAGCCCGTCGAGATCGTCGGCATCAAGGATACCCAGAACACCGTCGTTACCGGTATCGAGATGTTCCGTAAGTCCATGGACTTCTGCGAGGCTGGCGACAACGTCGGTCTGCTGCTCCGCGGCATCAAGCGCGAGGACATCGAGCGCGGCCAGGTTCTCTGCAAGCCTGGTTCGGTTACCCCGCACACCAAGTTCACCGGCGAGATCTACGTTCTGACCAAGGAGGAGGGCGGCCGTCACACCCCGTTCTTCGATGGTTATCGTCCTCAGTTCTACTTCCGTACCACCGACGTTACCGGTACGGTCAAGCTGCCCGAGGGCACCGAGATGGCTATGCCTGGTGACCACATCACCATCGAGGGCGACCTCATTCACCCGATCGCCATGGAGGAGGGCCTGCGTTTCGCTATCCGCGAGGGTGGCCACACCGTCGGTTCGGGCATCGTCTCCACGATCATTGAGTAAATTAGCTCTTTGATATAGCTGACTTAGAGAACCCGGCACTTATAGGGTGCCGGGTTCTTTTCTACGCGGGGCTTGTTCCCTGCCGATTGCGCTTCGCTCGCTCTTAAGCCGAGCGTGAGGGATCGATTAGATCTCGCTGGCTTCATTGATGTGTTCCAAATATGAATGGATCCAGCGAGAACCAATTGATTCGAGGTTTTCATTGACAGCACTTACGTAGAGCTGATAAAGTACCAACTCGTGCCCGTACGGGGCGGAAATGAAAGGTTCAGGATAAATGCGTACTCTAGTTACTCTTGCGTGCACTGAGTGCAAGCGCCGCAACTATACGACCACCAAGAATAAGTCGAACATGCCTGATCGTATGGAGATCAAGAAGTATTGCCCCTGGTGCCGTCACCACACGCTGCACAAAGAGACTCGCTAGTCTCTAGTCACATACGCCAGTAGTTCAATTGGTAGAGCATCGGTCTCCAAAACCGAGTGTTGAGGGTTCGAGTCCTTCCTGGCGTGCCAGTCATTATTCCGTAAGCTCCCAATTGGGGGCTTACGGTTTACTCATGTATAAGCGCATTGCGCGGAGGTAACCCAAATGGCCAACAAGAAGAACAAGAAGAAGGCTCAGCAGCCGGCACCTGCCAACAACGCTGCCGCCAACTCCAAGGTTGAGGCCAAGAAGGCCGTTGCCAAGAAGAACGAGAAGGCTGCGAAGTCCAAGAAGAACGAGAAGCCTGGTTTCTTCGCCCGCACCAAGAAGTATTTCGCTTCGGTCAAGTCCGAGATGAAGCGTGTCACGTGGCCCGATAAGAAGGAGCTCGTGAACTACTCGGTTGTTGTTTGCGCTTCTCTGATCGTCGTCGGCGTCGTCATCGCTCTGCTCGATGCTGGCTTTGGCGAGGCTCTTGCTCTGTTCTCTGGATTGAGGGGCTAAACCATGTCTAAGCGTTGGTACGTCGTTCACACTTACTCTGGATACGAGAACCGCGTTAAGTCCGATCTCGAGCATCGCATCGAGACTATGGGCATGCAGGACCGTATCTTTGATATCGAGATTCCTATGGAGCGCGTCACCGAGATTAAAGAGGGTGGCAAGCGTGAGACCAAGGATTCCAAGATCTTCCCGGGTTATGTCCTGGTCCGCATGGAGATGGATGACGATGCTTGGACGTGTGTTCGTAACACGCCTGGCGTCACCGGTTTCCTAGGCGGCAACGGCAAGCCCGCTCCGCTTTCCCGCGACGAGTACAACAAGATGACTCGTCGTCCCGGTAAGGGCGATTCGCCCAAGCGCACCTCGGTTGATATTGAGGTCGGTACGTCCGTCCGCGTCACCGATGGCCCGCTTACCGACTTTGATGGCAAGGTCTCCGAGGTTAACACCGAGGCTGGCAAGCTCAAGGTCACGCTGATGATCTTTGGCCGCGAGACGCCGGTCGAGCTCGACTTTAACCAGGTCGCTGTCATCGCTTAAGTTTTCGTCCGTTCGCGCGAGCGTGCTTCTTCTGTGACTGCTCATCTCAGGAGTGCTTCTAACACGTGCGTGCTTACGATATAGCAAGTACTTCACACTCGTGATTCGAAAGGAATGACCATGGCTGAGAAGAAGGTTGCCAACGTCATTAAGCTCCAGATTCCTGCTGGTGCAGCAAACCCCGCTCCTCCCGTCGGCCCCGCCCTGGGCGCTGCTGGCGTGAACATCATGCAGTTCTGCCAGGCCTTTAACGCCGAGACGCAGGACAAGAAGGGTGACATCATCCCCGTTGAGATCTCTGTCTACGAGGACAAGTCCTTCTCCTTCATCACCAAGACCCCGCCGGCGGCTCACCTTATCAAGAAGGAGCTGAACCTCAAGTCTGGTTCCGCTAAGCCCCAGGCTGACAAGGTTGGTCAGCTCTCCCAGGAGCAGCTCACCAAGATCGCCGAGATCAAGATGCCGGACCTCAATGCCAACGACATTGATGCCGCCAAGAAGATCATCGCCGGTACCGCCCGTTCCATGGGTGTCACCATCGCTGAGTAGCGATTTCTTATGGTAACGGCGGGTGCTCCGACCGGGGCGCCCGTTAAATGTGTGCAATAGGGCACACGATACGATGTGGGAGGGCTCACGCCCGTTTAACCACAGGAGGTAATGCACATGGCTAAGCATGGTAAGAGCTATAACGCCGCTGCCGAGAAGATCGACCGCGCCACGCTCTACACCCCCCTTCAGGCTGCCAAGCTCATCAAGGAGCTCGACACCGCCAAGTTCGACGAGACCGTCGAGGCTCACTTCCGTCTGGGCATCGATACTCGTAAGGCTGACCAGAACATCCGTGGTTCCATCTCCCTGCCCCACGGCACCGGCAAGACCGTTCGTGTTGCCGTCTTCGCCGAGGGCGAGAAGGCCCGCGAGGCCGAGGCTGCCGGCGCCGACATCATCGGTTCCGACGAGCTCGTCGCCCAGATTCAGAAGGGCGAGATCAACTTCGACGCCGCTATCGCTACGCCGAACATGATGGCCAAGGTTGGCCGCATCGGTAAGATCCTTGGTCCCCGTGGCCTCATGCCGAACCCCAAGCTCGGTACTGTGACCATGGACGTCGCCAAGATGGTCTCCGAGCTCAAGGCTGGCCGCGTTGAGTACCGCGCCGACCGCTACGGCATCTGCCACGTGCCCCTGGGCAAGAAGTCCTTCTCTGAGCAGCAGCTCGTTGAGAACTACGCTGCCCTGTACACCGAGATTCTGCGCGTCAAGCCCTCTTCTGCTAAGGGCAAGTACGTCAAGTCCATCTCCGTGTCTTCCACCATGGGCCCTGGCGTCAAGGTCGATCCCGCTGTCCAGCGTGACTTCCTGGCTGAGTAACTGCTAGTTACTGCCTGAGCAAAGCAAGCATTGCTAAAGAAACCCGGTTCCGCCTCGTGTGGGACCGGGTTTCTTGCTATCGCGTGCCAAAACCACCTCAAAGGGGTCAGCGTCCCCTTTGAGGTGGTTACCAGGGTGTTCTGGCGGTTGAGGACTCTATGGCTTCGTGGCGTTTGAGCTCGCGGCGCATGGTTTGTGAGTTGAGCCACGCTGCTAGCCAGCCGCGGATGGGGTAGTGCGTCTGGTCGAGCTCAAACTGCGTATAGCCGCAGGCGTTGATGATCGTCGTTCCACACACATGCTGACGCTCGCGCTGAAAATCGCAACCGTAGCTTTGGTGCACATGCCCGTGCACCATGTAGTCGGGATTCCAGGATTCGAGTGCTGTGTTAAAGCACTCGAATCCTCGATGCGGCAGATCGTCCAGATCACCCATACCGGCGGCGGGTGCATGGGTAAGCAGAATGTCGCACCCGCCGACCATCCTAACCTTACGCGACAGCTTACGCATGCGCTTGGACATCTCGCGTTCGGTGTACATGTTGGCGCCGTCGCGATAACGCATGGACCCGCCAAGGCCCGCAATGCGAATCCCTCGGTACGTGTACACGCTGTCCTCTACGCAGATACATCCACCCGGTGCATGACGTGCGTAGCGGTCATCGTGATTGCCGCGCACGTAGATGAGCGGTTTGTTGATGACCGTAACCAAAAACTCAAGATAGTCCGGGTCCAGATCGCCGGCGGATAAAATCAGGTCGACGCCCTCAAAGCGTTCCTTGCGAAAGCACTCCCAAAGGCATCGTTCTTCGGTATCGGCTATGGCAAGGATTTTCATAGGGCAGGGACTTTCGGCTCATCGTCGAGCTGCGGAATGGTGCCTACCACGTTGTCCGCCAGCCAATTCATCTCGACAATCTGCGTGCTCGGCAGCGGAGGGAAGCCTTCGATCTGTACCACGCCGTTCTGGCTGTGGAGCTCGCCGCCAAAGGGGTTGATGGATCCCTCAACAATGCCGTTGCGGAGCAACTGCACGAGTTTGCGCGTTTGGTAGGGTAGGCCCGGAGCGTAACGGATGTCGATAACGCCGGAGCTCATGCCATACCAGTAGTTGACAGCGCGCACTTGGTTGTCGTCGCTGGTCTCGTCCCACGTGCCGTGAAGAAGGCTGCGAACGATGAGCTCGTAGTAACGGCCCCAGTTCCATACGGGCATGGCGATGCCGGTGACTTTGCCGTCGACCAAGCGGTGAAGCCCGTAGGCCGTTGGGTCTTCGAGCGACTTTGACATGTCAGCGCCGGTCATGACGCTCACGCCTTCGCGGCACATGGCTTCGGCAAGACCACCGGCGGGAACATCGCCCCAGGTGAGGATGACCTGCGCGCGGGGGTCGAGCAGCGAGGCGCCAATCGCAAAGGCGTTGATCTCGCTGAGTGCGCCCGAGGCGAAGACCGACGCGTGGTAACCGATGCGGTGGTTGTCCGCCATGCTGGCGGCAAGGGAGCCCAGGAGAAACTTGGCCTCGTACATCTTGCCAAAGTACGAACGGACGCTTTGATGGGGAAGGCCGATAGAGCAGTTGAGGAACCGAATCCGGGGATACTCAACGGCAGCCCTGAGCGTGTATTCCATCAGGCGGTGCGAGGTCGAGAAGATGACGTTTGCTCCATGTTTGACAGCTGTTTCCACGGCGGCGTAGAACACATCCGGATCATGACAGTCCTCGAACGCCTCGGTGCGCACGATACCGTCAAAGTGCTCATCGAGATACTGACGCCCTTGGTCGTGCAGGCTGTCCCAGCTCGACGTCGCACAGGGGAACTCATGGATAAAGGCGATGCGCAGGGGGTTGGCCGTCGAGTAGACGGTCTTGCCCATAAAGAAGTTGAGCACGCCAGCGGTGGACTTGGCGGGCGTCTCCTCCTCGTCGACGCTCGGTGCTTCGACAAGATCGACCTTGTCCTCGTCATTTTTGCCGGCAATGACCAGCTCGCGCCAAATCTTGCACAGGCGGTTTACGACGATATCCGTCGGCGTATCCAGCAGGCGGTCCTGGTTGTACACATTGAGGTACACGAGCATGGCGTCGGCAGGCGTAATGTCCAGGTGGTCGCCGCCTGCGCGAAGGTAGGCGCGCTTAAAGAGCAGGAAGGTGTGGCGCAGGTAGTCGACCTTTTTCTGCGGCCATTTTTCGATAACGTTCTGACCGAGCATCTTGGCGAGCGTTTCGTAGCTTCCCTCACGCGAGAAGTCGATCTCGTATAGGGGGCAGACGCGCCAAAACGCGCAGAATTCGCCGTACAGGCGGCTTTCGACGGAATCACATGTGCTGGGGTAGAGACGGGTGACCCTGGCCGAAACCGTTGGAGCGTCCAGGAATTTGAGGACACTGACGCGTTTGTTGCCTTCCTGGACATAGAACCGATGCATGAACTCGGTGACGATGATGGGGTCGCGATAGCCCTCGGTTACCTGGATGTCGTAGAGGTTGGACCACTTGCGGGCGAACTCGGTGCTAAACGGAAGCAGGGGCATAAAGTTACACGAAAAGGCGGACTGACGGCCTTTGGTGACCGTGCCGACGACCATTTCGAGCGGAATATCCTGCAGGCCGACATTCTCTCGCTGACCTAAGGGGAGCTGAGCAACCAAGCTATCGAGGTCCGTAAGGTATGGATGCTCGCTTTGGCTGATGGCGCGACGGCGTCCCTGCTCGCCGCGCTTGCGTGCTTGACGATAGGCCTCTTCCATGGTGTCTACTCCCTTAGTCGTTTAAACAACGATATGAACCATGGTACCACGAATGAAAACCACTACAAAGATGCCTGTCCCCTTTGCGGTGGTTTAGGCGATGATGGGGGCGATGGCGCGGATGCAGGCGTCGGCTGCCGTGAAAGTAGTGCTGTCGTCGCTGACGATAAAGATGATCTTTCCTTTGATGCCAAAGTCGCCGATTTCGCTAAAGAGTACGTAGGGCTCCTTGTCAAAGCCCGAGATGGGCGAGACGGCCGTTTTGGTTGCGCTCGTGAGCTCGTCTGCCAGCACGTCAAGGGAAGCCCACTTAGACGTGTCCTTTACGGCAACGGGCACGGCCACGCGCCCAAAGGGCATCAAATGCACGAGCGTGTTCTTGGAGATGTTGGAGTTGGGCACAATGATGGTCTGTCCACAGGCATCCTCAATCGTTGTATGGCGCCAAGTGATGTCTTGGACCACGCCGGATACGCCGCCGACCTCGATATTGTCGCCGGGTTTGATGATGCCCATAAAGGTCACTTGCATGCCGCCGATAAGGTTTGACAGCGTGTCCTGAAAGCCGAGCGAGATGGCGATGCCGCCGACGCCAAGAGCGGCGACGAGCGCGTTTGCGTTAATGCCAAAGCAGTTGTCGAGGATAAAGCTGCCGCCGATCATCCAAATGACGGCGCGCGCGATGTTGATGAAGATACTCGATGCCGGAAGCGGGTTATCGTCTCGGTTAAGCAGATGATTCAGGGTCTTGGATACGACCTTGGCGGCGACGGCGGTGCCTATCGCCAAGATGACGGCCCAGATGATGTTGTGGACCCACCGTTGCTCAAAGAAATGAAGAATCGGCTCAAACAATTCCATGTAGGGAAAACCTCCTAATGATCGTCCAACCATGATACCCACCAAGAAGCCCGTCCGATCACATCAGACGGGCCGATAACTTGAGATGGGGTGGCCGCGGTGGCGTAAGCTGGGGCGCCGGCGAGCACGCCGGCAAGGAGTGCGGCGGTCAAGGCGAGACGGGGAAGAGAGCTTCTCGTGGCAGTTTCCTTAGTCCTTAACCAGTAGTTCCTGCTGACGCTGGATTATCGACATAATATGCGAAAACCGCCGCAAGGGCCTCTGTCCCTTTGCGGCGGTTTTGGCGTTTGCGCAGATAAAACCTACCAAAATAAACCTGTCCCTTTTTGGCAGGTTTTAGCTTAGCAGCATGCGGTCGTTGGCGAGCTCGCCGCCCGAGACCTCCTCGAACTTCTGCAGCAGGTCGGCTACGGTGAGCGACTTCTTCTCATCGCCCGCCACGTCGTAGATCACGTGGCCTTCGTGCATCATGATCAGACGGTTGCCCAGACGGATGGCGTCGTTCATGTTGTGCGTGACCATGAGCGTGGTCAGGTGGTTCTCGTCGACGATCTCCTCGGTCAGGTTAAGCACCTTAGAGGCCGTCTTGGGATCGAGGGCCGCGGTGTGCTCGTCGAGCAGCAGCAGGCGCGGCCTGGTGAGCGTGGCCATCAGCAGGGTGAGTGCCTGGCGCTGGCCGCCCGAGAGCAGGCCGACCTTGGCGTTGAGACGCGTGTCCAGACCAAGGTCCAGGCGCTTGAGCAGCTCAACGTACTCGTCCTTCTCGGCCTTGGTGACGCCCCACGAAAGACCGCGACGCTGGCCGCGGCGCTTGGCGAGGGCCAGGTTCTCGGCGATCTGCATGTCGGCAGCGGTACCGCGCATGGGGTCCTGAAACACGCGGCCCAGGTACTTGGCGCGCTGCGACTCGCTCAGGCGCGAGATGTCGGTGCCATCGAGCTCAATAACGCCCGAATCGAGCGGGTACACGCCGGCGATCATGTTGAGCAGCGTGGACTTGCCGGCGCCGTTGCCGCCGATCACGGTTACAAAATCGCCGTCATTCAGGGTGAGGTCGACGCCGGTGAGCGCGCGCTTCTCGGTGACGGTGCCCTTGTTAAAGGTCTTCTTGACGTGCGAGAGCTTAAGCATCTGCCTCATCCCCCTTCGTGTAGGAGCTGCGGAGCTTATAGCGCTCCCAAACCACGGGCACGCACAGGGCCACGGCGACGATCACGGCGGAGAGCAGCTTCATGTCGTTGGCGTCCATGCCCAACTGCAGCACGATGGCGCGGATAAGGAAGTACACCACGGAGCCAAAGACGGCGGAGGCAAGACGGACGCTAAACTGCGTGAGACCGCCGGGCAGCAGGCGGCCGAGCACCTCACCGATAACAATGGCGGCAAGACCGATAACGATGGCACCGGTGCCCATACCAATGTCGGCGTACTTTTGGCTCTGGCAGATGAGCGCGCCCGAAAGCCCGATGAGGGCGTTGGAGAGCACGAGGGCGATCATCTTGGTGGAGTTGGTGTTAACGCCCAGGGCGCGGATCATGTACTCGTTGTTGCCGGTGGCGCGCAGCGCCGAGCCGATCTCGGTGCCAAAGAACCAATACAGGATGGCAACGATAGCCACGGCGAGCAGGATGCCCAAGATGATGGCAACGGTGGACTGCGGCAGACCGGTCATATTGCTGACGGCCGAAAACACGGTGCCCTTGGCAAGAATGGGCGTATTGGACTTGCCCATGATGCGCAGGTTGATGGACCACAGGCTGATCTGGGTGAGGATTCCGGCGAGGATCGCGGGAATCTCAAAGACGGTGGTCAAAATGCCCGTGACGGCGCCCGCGATGGCGCCGGCGCACATGCCGGCCAGCACGGCGAGCAGCGGGTCGACGTTGTTATTGACGATGAGCACAGCGCAGACGCAGCCGCCGAGGGCAAAGCTGCCGTCGCAGGTCATATCGGGAATGTCGAGCAGGCGGAACGTGATAAACACGCCAAGCACCATAATGCCCCAGAGGACGCCCTGCGAAACGGCGCCCTGCAATGCAATGAGCATGCTTCATACCTCCTAGGATAGGGTGGACACGTGATTCACCATAATAGCGGTAACAATGCATAGAAGAGCTGCGGACAGACGTTTTGTTTTACCTGAAACAAGCAGGGCGGACGCCGGTCTACAGCGCCCGCCCCTGTGGCTCAGATATTGAATAACGCGGCTAAAGCGCGAGCACGGGCTCTAGACGCATGCCGCGTATGGCATTACGCGTCCAGAGCGGAAAGGTCGATGCCCAGGGCCTCGGCCATCTCGTCGTTCTTGACGACGACCAGGTCCTTGCTCGAGAGGTGCTTGATCGGCAAATCCTCGGGCTTGGCTTCGCCCTTCAGGATCTTGACGGCCATCTCGCCTGCGGCGTAGCCCAGATCCTCGTAGTTGATGGAGAGGGTGAACAGGCCGCCGGCCTTGCACATGCCCTCCTCGCCAGTCACGAAGGGGAGCTTGTTCTCCTTGCAGATCTGGCCGACCTGCGAGGCACCCGCGGCGATGGTGTTGTCGGTGGGGGAGTACAGCGCGTCGACCTTGCCCACGGCAGACTCGACGACGGACTGAATCTCGTTGGAGCTCGAGACGGTGAAGTCAGTGTACTCGAGGCCCAGCTTGTCGAGCTCTTTCTTGGCGGCCTTGATCTGGACGTCGGAGTTGGACTCGGCGGTGCAGTAGAGTAGGCCGACCTTCTTTACGTCGGGCAGGACCTTCTGCATCATCTCGAGCTGCTCGGCGACCGGGGTGAGGTCGGAAGCGCCCGTGACGTTGGTGCCCGACTTGTCGTTGTCCTGTACCAGGCCGGAGGCGGCGTAGTCGGTGATGGCACAGCCCACGATGGGGATATCGGCCGTGGCGCCGGCGGCAGCCTGCGCGGCGGGTGTGGCGATGGCATAAATCAGGTTGACGTTGTCGCCCACAAACTTGTCGGCAATGGACTTACACGTGGACTGGTCGTTCTGGGCGTTCTTCTGGTCAATCTTGACCTTAAGGCCGCTCTCCTTGATGGCCTTGACAAAGCCGTCGTTGGCGGCATCGAGTGCGGAGTGCTCGGTGAGCTGCAGAACGCCGATGGTGTAGTCGGAACCGGCGGCAGCAGAGCCGGAACCAGAGTTGCCGCCGCATCCGGCGAGCGGGGCGAGCGCGAGCAGGCCGGCGGAGACCAGAAGGCTCCTGCGGCTGATGGTGATGTCCTTCATATCATTACCCCCAGTATAAAAATGGCTGGAAACACTGCACTGGGACAAAGTGCAAGTGGAACTATAGTAGCGCTGATGCCCATTTTTACAACAGCCTGGCGGGTTTTTTAATACAGAATCGGATGGGCGGTACGGGTAGTCGAATGGGCGGCGGAGGGTCTTATGCGGCGGAGGAGGCGTCGTCCTCGTCCAGGGCGGCGAAGAGCTTCTTGCCGTCGAGCAGGCGCGTGCTGACGTTCCTCATACGGGCGATCTCGACGGTGCGCAGCGTATCGTCGGTGCCTCGGGCGTCGTAGACCGTTCCCAGCAGATACGAGATGCCATCGCGCTGCCTGATGGCAAAGGGGCGGAGTGTCATCCGTGCTGCTTCGGTTTCGCCGCGTGTCGTGACGCTCGAAATATCAAAACTCACCGTGGTTCCGTGGTCGATGGCCTGCTCGATGAGCTCGCAGGCGTCGATGCGCTTGACGGGCGTGCGCGTGGCCTTGGTGGATTTGATGCCGGCACTTGGAGCGGGCTCGGGCGCATCGAGGTAGCCGCGAACATCGGCGCTCGCCATGGCGACCAAGTGCTGCGCCATGCTTTTTCGAATGGCGATGGGCGTAGAGCGGTTGCGCATGACCATACCGTGGAGCCGGATGATCTCTTCGTCGGTGAGCGGACGGGTCAAGAGCCGATACCCCACGCCGCGTTTGTACTCAATTTCGTATCCGGCATGGCGAAGCGCGGAGATGGCGGTGTAGATGCTGCGCCGCGCCGCCGAGATGGGCATGCGGGCGGGGTCGTCGGGATGGGCGAGGCGCCGAATCAACTCATCGGAAAGCATGGCTTTGTCCTCGCCGGTGTTTTCGCTTAATAGTTGCAGGATGCGAACGGCGCGATAGGCTGCCATCGAGGCGGCGCCCCTCGTCGTGGTGTCGTAGGTTTCAACAGCGGCTTCGGTCATCGTGCCCACGTCCTTTCCGTTTTGGGTGGCGACGGTATGGAGCCTAGGACGTGGGGCTTTCCCAGGGGCGCAGGGCGCTCTGGGCGGTCGGTAGTCGTCGGCAAACGGTGGGTCGAGTTTTCAACAGCCCTGCTCAACTGACCAAAAACTTGCCAAAAGCTTGACGGATGCTGTTGAAAAAAAGCGTCTCTCGACCGATGTCGAGAGACGCTTATGCGATGAGCGTTGGCGTGTGGCGACGCGAGCTGGCGTCCGACGATTAGAAGTCGGCGTTGCCCACGGTGCGCGGGTGCGGCAGGACGTCGCGGATGTTGCCCACACCGGTGAGGTACATCACCAGGCGCTCGAAGCCCAGACCGTAGCCGGCGTGCTTGCAGGAACCGTAGCGGCGCAGGTCAAGGTAGTACTTGTACTGCTCGGGATTCATATCCAGGTCCTTGATGCGGGCCTCGAGCAGATCCAGGCGCTCCTCGCGCTGTGAGCCGCCGATAATCTCGCCGATACCGGGAACCAGGCAGTCGGCGGCGGCGACGGTCTTGCCGTCCTCGTTCATGCGCATGTAGAAGGCCTTGATCTCGGCCGGGTAGTCGGTTACGAAGGTCGGGCGCTTAAAGTGCTCCTCGGTCAGGAAACGCTCATGCTCGGTTTGCAGGTCGATGCCCCAGCTCACGGGATAGTCAAACTTGTGACCGGCGGCGACGGCCTGCTCCAGGATTTCGACGGCCTCGGTATAGGTGACGCGGGCAAAGTCGGAGTTGGCGACATGGTTCAGGCGCTCGAGCAGACCCTTGTCCACAAACTTGTTGAGCATGTTGAGCTCGTCGGGGCAGGTGGCCATAACGTCCTTAAGGACGTACTTGAGCATGGCTTCGGCGTTATCCATGTAGTCGTTGAGGTCGGCAAATGCCATCTCGGGCTCAATCATCCAAAACTCGGCGGCGTGGCGCGTGGTGTTGGAGTTTTCGGCGCGGAAGGTGGGGCCAAAGGTGTACACGTCGCCAAAGGCCATGGCAAAGTTCTCGGCATTGAGCTGGCCGGACACGGTGAGGCTCGCATGCTTGCCAAAGAAGTCCTGGCTCCAGTCGACCTCGCCGGACTCGGTGAGGGGCGGGTTTTTGGGGTCGAGCGTGGTCACGCGGAACATCTCGCCGGCGCCCTCGCAGTCACTCGTGGTGATGATGGGGGTGTTGACGTAGACAAAGCCCTGCTCCTGGAAGAAGCGGTGGATAGCGGCAGCCGCGACAGAGCGGATGCGGAACACGGCGCGGAACAGGTTGGTGCGCGGGCGCAGGTGCTGCTGGGTGCGCAGGAACTCGACGGTTGCGCGCTTCTTCTGTAGCGGGTAATCCGGGGCGCTGACGCCCTCGACCTCGATGGAGGTGGCAGAAAGCTCGAAGGGCTGGGGCGCATCGGGGGTCAGCTTGACGGTGCCGGTGCAGATGAGGGCGGCCGAGACGTTTTGATGGGCGATCTCGTCGTAGTTGTCGAGCGCCTCGCGGTTCATGACGACCTGCAGGTCGCGGAAGCAGCTGCCGTCGTTGAGCGTAACGAAGCCAAAGTTCTTCATGTCGCGGACGGACTTGACCCAGCCGGCAACGGTGACGGTCTGGCCACCGAGCGACTCGGCATCGGCATAGAGCTGCGCGATTTTGGTGCGGTTCACGTATCCTCCCATAACGGTTGAATGATAGTTATCCATACAGTTCGATATTCTAGCAGCTCGGCTCATTTGGGCTATACAGATAAGGCATTGGCGGGATGGTTTTTCAAACGAAAAGCGCCCGCGGCCTAATGGTCGTGGGCGCTTGACGAGGTGCCTTTTGGCTGTGTGGCGCGGGGCCTGGCTACTTGGTCTTGGCAACCAGCAGCGGGTCGCCAAGCTTGACGAGCGGGTTGCCGCCGATAAGCGTTCCAGACTCGCCGACATGGTCGATGCTCTTAAGACGATCGAGCTCGGAGACGATGACGGTCACGATGTCCTCGTGACCAGCGGCCTTAATGGCCTCGCGGTCGAAGCTGATGAGCGGCTGGCCTGCCTTGACCACATCGCCCATCTCGACAAAGCGGGCAAAACCCTTGCCGTTCATTTCCACGGTGCCCAGGCCAACATGGATGAACACGCGCAGGCCGTCCTCGGTAATCATGCCGATGGAGTGGTTGGTGACAGTGGTGGCACCGATGCGGCCGTTGGCGGGCGCATAGATGGTGCCGGTAATGGGCTCGATGCCATAGCCCTGGCCAAGCATGCCCGAGGCGATCGTCTCGTCGGGAACCTCGTTCAGGTTGACGAGCACGCCGTTGACGGGGGCATAGATGACGCCTTCGCGGGTAGCGAAGCTTGCTGCGGGCGGAACGGACGCCTCGCCGGTCGAGGTGAAGGTGGACTTAAGCGAATCGAGCAGACCCATAGTTGCCTCCAACTTAAATAGGCGCATATCGCGCGTTTGGTTTGCCGGAAACGTTTCACATGTGTTTCGCGGCTTGGTCAACGCCCCTATTCTACGCTGCTCAAAGATACCTCTGAACTGGGATTATGTGATATATCAGTTGAAGGGAAACTTATTGCCGGAGTGTTTCTGCGCCACGGGTTCAAGTGGGGTACGCTTGAAGGCGAAAAACAAGGGCGCATAATTTGCGCGAAGGGAGCACATATGATTGTCGAGAACCATGCGCTGTGGGGCGAGGAGCCGACCGAGGATTATCCGGCGACGTTTACGTATTTGGGTGCCGAGCCGCTGCCCGATAAACCGAATGGCCGCCGCCCCGCGGTGATCATCTGCGGCGGAGGCGGGTTTACGCATATCGCTCCGCACGAGCAGGACCCGGTGGCGTTTGCACTTTTGGATCGCGGCTACCAGGCCTTTGTGCTCAACTATGTCACGAGTTCTACGGGTGACGTGAGCTTTCCGCACCCCCAGGCAGATCTTGCCAAGATGGTCGCCACGGTGCGCGCCAACGCCGACGAGTGGCATGTCGATCCTAAGCGCGTGTGCGTCGTGGGCTTTTCTGCTGGCGGCATGATTTGCGCCTCGCTGGCAACACAGTGGAAGACCGGCCCCTTCGCGGCACTTGCCGGGGCGCGTCCGGACGACATTCGTCCCGATGCCGTGGTGCTGGGCTATCCATTGCTCGACTTTGCCTATGTGCGTGACATGCAGACGCGCGATCCGCGCATTGACTTGCGTGTGCCCAAGACGGGCGGCAAGACGGGGCGCGATTTGCTCAACGACTACCTGTCGATGGTGACGGGCGGCGAGGCAACTGACGAGCATCTGGCCGACATCTGCCCCACCACGCATGTTTCGCGTCAGATGCCACCGACCTTTGTGTGGGGCGTGTCCGACGACAAGACGGCGCCGATCGCGCAGGTCTACCCGTTTGCGCAGCGCATGGCCGAGGAGGGCGTTGCATGCGAGATGCACGTCTTCGACCAGGGTGGTCACGGCCTTTCGCTCGGCAACGCCAACACCGCGGTCGACAACGAGGACAAGCAGGCGGCAGTCCGCCCTTGGATTCGCCTAGCCTTCTGCTTCCTGGAGCGCCATCTGTAAGAGGACGGGCATCCCAGCCCTTCAATAACTTGCGGTGAAATAGTTCCGATCTGGGGCATCAACCAGCCCATCCAGGAACTATTCCACCGCAACTTTGTTTTTGATGCCCCGCCCGGAAACTGCGTCCCAGTTTTGCCTTTCAAGGTGGGACACGGTTTCCCATAGGGCCTCGACTGGGAAAGTGCGTCCCGTTTCGAGTGGGGATTCCGGGATGCATTTTCCGTAAGAGGCCTGTTTGGGAAACCATATCCCGTTTCGAGCCAGAATTCTGGGATGTAGTTTCCCCGAGAGGCCTCATCGGGAAACTATGGCCCTGGACTCTCCTGCCTGTCCCCATTGCGCCAATCTGCTGATTGAACGTCATTGTGTGTTCACGCTATCATGTAAGCTTAAAATTGGTTAGCCATGGCAAACGGTTAGTCATGGTAAACAAAATGCAACGCCCTGTGGGCGCCGGGGGAGGAACACGGACGTGAAGCTCGATACGCTCGAGATTGGAAAGGACGCCGTTGTCGCATCGGTGGCATCGGACGACCAGGCACTCCGACAACATATTTTGGACATGGGCCTAACACCGGGCACCGAAGTCACCATGATGAAGTACGCCCCCATGGGCGACCCGCTCGAGATTCGCCTGCGTGGCTACGAGTTGACGCTGCGCAAGGACGATGCCGCACGGATTGAGCTCGTGGGTGTTCACGACACAGATACGGGTCCGCGCGCTAACGCCGCAATCGGCACGACGGAGCACCCGGCACTCGGCGAGGGGACGTATTCGCCCCGCGCGGCAAAGACGGCCGTGCCCGAGGGTGCGCCGCTGCATTTTGCCCTTGCCGGTAACCAAAACTGCGGCAAGACCACGCTGTTTAACCAGCTGACGGGCTCCAACCAGCATGTCGGTAACTTTCCCGGCGTGACGGTCGACCGCAAAGATGGCACTATCCGCAACCACCCCGAGGCGGGCGTTACCGACCTGCCTGGCATCTATTCGCTGTCGCCGTACACGGGCGAAGAGATCGTTAGCCGTCAATTCATCCTTGACGAAAACCCCGACGCCATCATCGATATCATCGACGCCACCAACATCGAGCGTAACCTGTACCTGACGCTGCAGCTTATGGAGCTCGACCGCCCCATGGTCATCGCGCTCAACATGATGGACGAGGTGACGACCAACGGCGGCGCCATTGACGTCAACCTGCTCGAGAGTCTGTTGGGCGTGCCGGTCGTCCCCATTAGCGCCGCACGCAACGAGGGTATCGGCGAGCTGGTGGACCATGCCCTGCATGTGGCGCGTTTCCGCGAGCGTCCCGGCCGCCTGGACTTCTGCGCACCCGATGGCCCAGACGGCGGTGCACTGCATCGCTGTATTCACGGCATTGCCAACCTTATCGAGGACCATGCCGCGACGGCGCACATTCCCGTGCGTTTTGCGGCGACCAAGCTGGTTGAGGGCGACGAGCTGGTGACCGAGGCGCTTCACCTGGATCGCAACGAGCTCGACGCCATCGAGCACATCATTACCCAGATGGAGGGCGAGGCCGGCACCGACCGCCTGTCCGCGCTGGCCGATATGCGCTTTAGCTTCATCGGCGACGTGTGTGGGCGCTGCGTCGTCAAGCCGCACGAGAGCCGCGAGCACGTGCGCTCCGTCAAGATCGACCGCATCCTGACAGGTCGTTACACGGCCATCCCGGCGTTCCTGGTGATCATGGGTCTCGTTTTTTGGCTGACGTTTGGCGTGATCGGCGCGGCGTTGCAGGGACTCATGGAGGACGGCATCGCTGCCATCATCGCCTCGGCCGATGCGGGCCTCAAGGCGTTCGGCACCAACGACGTGGTGCGCTCGCTGGCTGTCGACGGTGTGCTTACGGGTGTGGGCAGCGTGCTGACCTTCCTGCCGATTATCGTCGTGCTCTTCTTGTTCCTCTCCATTCTGGAAGACTCGGGCTACATGGCGCGCGTCGCCTTTGTCATGGATAAGGTGCTGCGTCGTTTTGGCCTGTCGGGCCGCAGCTTTGTGCCCATGCTCGTCGGGTTTGGCTGCACCGTGCCGGCTATCATGTCGACCCGTACGCTCCCATCCGAGCACGACCGCAAGATGACGGTCATGCTCACGCCGTTCATGAGCTGCTCGGCCAAGTTGCCGGTCTACGGTCTGCTGTGCGGGGCGTTTTTCCCACAGGCGACGGTTCCCGCCATGGTCTCGCTCTATCTGATCGGTATCGTGGTCGGCTGCATTGCGGCTTTGGTGCTCAACCGCACGGCATTTAAGGGCGATCCGGTGCCGTTTATCATGGAGCTTCCCAATTACCGCCTGCCGAGCATCAAGACGACAGTGATGCTGGCATGGGATAAGGCCAAAGACTTTATTACCAAGGCCTTTACCATTATCTTTGCCGCTACGGTGGTCATCTGGTTCCTTCAGACGTTCGATATCCGCTTTAATGTGGTCGCCGATCAGTCGCAAAGCCTGCTTGCGGGCCTCGGCAGCATCATCGCGCCGGCGCTGGCGCCGCTTGGCTTTGGCGATTGGCGCGCATCCACGGCGCTCGTCACCGGACTTATCGCCAAGGAGAGTGTCATCTCGACCCTCACCGTGCTTTTGGGCGCGACCTCGCCCGCGGCACTGTCGACCATGTTTTCGCCGTTTACCGCTTACGTGTTCCTGGTCTTTACGTTGCTGTACCCGCCCTGCGTGGCGGCCATCGGCGCCGTCAGGAGCGAGTTGGGCGCGCGCTATGCCGTTGCCGTGTTCGCGTTTCAAGTGACGGTCGCCTGGATCGTGGCGTTTGTCGTGCATTCGGCGGGCATATTGCTGGGGTTGGCTTAGTATTTTATTGACGGCGCAACCTCTGTGTATCGAATTGTTTCGGTCCCGTGTCCGTTACTGACGGATGCGGGACCGTTGCTATATAATCCCCTCCGCTCAAAATGATTGGAGATGTTATATATGAGTCAGGCAAGGCAAGACGGCATCACGCTCAGGCAGTGGCTCCCACTCGTCGGGCTCACCTGCTGTGCGTTCGTGTTCAACACGTCGGAGTTTATGCCCATCGGCCTTTTGACTGATATCGCCGCGTCGTTCTCGCTCACCGAGGCCCAGGCGGGCATCATGATCTCGGTCTATGCCTGGGGCGTCATGCTGCTGTCGTTGCCGCTCATGGTGTTCGCTTCGCGTTTCGAGTTTAAGCGGATGCTGCTGGGTGTGCTTGCCGTGTTCTCGCTCGGTCAGTTCCTGTCCGCTGTGGCGCCGACCTATCCCATCCTGGTCTGCGCGCGCCTGGTGGTCGCTTGCGCACATGCCGTGTTCTGGTCAGTCGCCTCGATTATGGCCTCGCGCCTGGTCGACACTCGCCACGGCGCGCTCGCCATCAGCATGATTGCTACGGGCTCGTCCATCGCGCAGATCTTTGGCCTGCCTCTCGGTCGCGCCATTGGCTTGGCCGTGGGCTGGCGCATGACGTTTGCCGTGGTCGGGGGCCTCTCAGCCATCGCGGCCGTCTACCAGGCAGCGGTGTTCCCGGCCATGCCGGCGGGTGAGCGCTTTACCGTCAAACAGCTGCCCGAGCTGCTCAAGAACCCGCTCCTCATCGCGCTCTACGCAGTCACGGTTTTCATGGCGACCGGCTATTACGCAAGCTACAGCTATATCGAGCCTTTCCTGGCTCAGGTCGCCCATGTCGACGCAAGCGCTATCACCATGACGCTGACGGCGTTCGGCTGCTCCGGTCTGCTCGGAAGCTGGCTGTTCGGCCGCCTGTTCGATGGGCATCGCTTCCCGTTCTTGGCTATCACGCTCTCCGGCGTGCCGGTGGCCCTGCTGCTCATGGGGCCGGCCGCATCGTCGCTCGTGACAGTGCTTGCCGTCTGCGCACTGTGGGGTTGCTGCGCCACGGCCTTTAACGTGGCGTTTCAGGCCGAGCTCATCAAGCACACGCCGGCAGATTCGTCGGCCGTCGCCATGTCGATCTTCTCGGGCCTGTTCAATCTGGGCATTGGCACGGGTACCGCGATCGGCGGAGCCGTGGTTTCGGGTCCCGGTATCGCCTGGATCGGCTTCGCGGGCGGGTCGATTGCCGTCGTGGGCGTCATCCTCGCTATCACGGTGATGTTCCCGGCCATTCGCCGCGCAAAGCCCGTTGCCTAATCACGTTTCCTCATCAGTTGCGGTGGAATAGTTCCTGTTTAAGGCCTCTGAAGGCCCAAGCAGGAACTATTCCACCGCAACTTATTTTGGGGAAGAGGATACAAGCCGGGCATACAATGGATGTCGTTGTGTTGAGCTTACCGGGAGGTTGCTATGTGGGCATACGAGACGACGTTCTATCAGATCTATCCGCTGGGCTTCTGCGGAGCTCCGCGCGAAAACGCCGCCCCCGTTGCCGAGGATGAGCTCGCCCAGGCTGCCAACGCCGCGCCCAACCCCGATGCTCCTATCATGAAGGTCGCCCAATGGGCCGACTACATGCAGGAACTCGGCGTTGGCGCTGTGCTCATCAACCCACCGCTCGAATCTGATAGCCACGGCTACGATACACGCAGCCTGCGCCATATCGACCGTCGCCTGGGTGGGGACGCCGACTTTGCCGCCGTATGCGACACGCTGCATGCCCATGGCATCCGCGTGGTGCTCGATGCCGTCTTCAACCACGTCGGCCGCGGTTTTTGGGCCTTCCGCGATGTGCAGGAGCGCAAGTGGGACTCGCCGTACAAGGACTGGTTCCACATTAGCTTTGACGGCGATTCCTGCTATGGCGATGGCTTTTGGTACGAGGGCTGGGAAGGCCATTTTGAGCTTGTGAAGCTCAACCTGCAAAATCCCGCTGTGGTCGATTACCTGCTCGAGTCCGTGCGCCGCTGGGCCGAGGTCTTTGGCGTCGACGGCCTGCGCCTGGACGTTGCCTATATGCTCGACCGCGACTTTATGCGCCGCCTGCACGTCTTTACCCGTGAGCTCAAGCCCGACTTTGTGCTGATCGGCGAGACGCTCCACGGCGACTACAACCAAATCGTCAACGACGAGATGCTCGACTCGTGCACTAATTACGAGTGCTACAAGGGCCTGTATTCCAGCTTTAACTCGGTCAACATGTTCGAGATCGCCCATTCGTTGCACCGTCAGTTTGGCGGCGACCCTTGGTGCATCTACCGCGGCAAACATCTGCTTTCGTTTGTCGACAACCACGATGTGCCGCGCCTGGCAAGTATCCTCACCGACAAATCCTGCCTGCGTCCCGCCTACGGCATGCTCTTTGGTATGCCGGGCATTCCGTGCGTCTACTATGGCAGCGAGTGGGGGATTCCTGGCGAAAAGGGCGACCCCGATGGTGACTGGGCGCTGCGACCTGCGCTCGATGAGCCTGCGCCCAACGAGCTGACGGCGTTCATCACGCAGCTTGCGCACCTTCGCTCGGCCGACGACGCGGCTGCCCGTGCTCTCAACTACGGTGCCTATCGCAACGTGGTGATCCAGAACAAGCAGCTGCTGTTCGAGCGCGCCTGTGACGGCGCGACGGTACTCGTGGCGGTGAATGCCGTGGGTGAGCCTTACACCTTTGGCGCCGGCGAGCTCAACGGGTCCTTCGTCGACCTGCTTGCCGACGATGCGCCCACGGTCGAGCTGACGGGTACCCTTGAGCTTGCACCCTACGAGGTGCGCTATCTGTTGAGAGCCTAGCCCATGGCCGTATCTGACGAGGGCTATCAACATATTGAGCATGGGTTTGAGCCCGTGTTTGACGAGCACTCGCGCGTTTTGGTGCTCGGGTCGTTTCCCTCGGTGCTTTCGCGCGCCAATGCCTTTTATTACGGCAACTCTCAGAATCGCTTTTGGCGTGTGATGGCCACGTGCCTCGGTATGCCTGTACCGCCCAACGAGGGCGATCCTTTGGCAAGCGGTGAGCCCGCGACGCTCGACGCCTCGATTGCCGCCAAGCGATCCATGCTGTTGAACGGTGGCGTGGCCCTGTGGGATGCAATCGAGAGCTGCGACATTAAGGGCTCGAGCGACGCGAGCATTCGCAACGTTGTGCCGGCACATATCGAGCGCATTACCGATGCCGCGCCGATCGAGGTCGTTGTCTGTAACGGCGGTACGGCAGGGCGGCTCTACAAGCGCTACTTGCAAGATCGGACGGGGTTGCCTGCCATCGTCCTGCCCTCGACAAGTCCTGCCAATGCCGCCTGGCGCCTGGAACGTCTTGTTGAGCGTTGGCACGAAGCCGTTGACTGGGCTGTTATTTAATTTAGATTTTTGTTTGAGTGTGGGCACCCAGACGTTTCAGAACGCCTCGCCAGATCGGCGCGGGCAGCTCAGGCTTGGCGTAAATCATGCCATCGGTGTCGACGCCACCCGCTGCGGCGCCACCGAGTCGCTGTGCGCGCTCAACGGAACACCCCATGCGAACGGCGCCCACGAGCTTGTCTATGGCCTCCGAAAACGGTCGGCGCAAAAGTCCCATGCGCGGAGAATGACGAAGCGCCGCGAAGCCGCTGCCGGCACAGATGACAACGCCTCCGCACCACAGCTGTTCCCGCTGTTCGCATACCTTGCGAAGACGCTTGACGACCTCGTGTGCCGGCTCGGGGCTCTCGCAGGTGGTCTGGATAATCACGTAGACACGCGTTCCCGTACCGCCAAAACGATCGAGCGCCCGCTCGATAGCCGTTAATGACTCATCGTCAGCCACATCTTTAGCGGCCAGTACGATACCATCGACGGCGGCGTTGGCATCATCTGCCTTCAGGTCAACCGGGCGGGGGAGTGCGGTGCCGGAAAGCCGGGCATAGGCGGCGATGGCATCCTGCAGGTCCCAGAGCAAAAAATCAAGATCGGCGCTATTGGGAATACTGATATACGCAATGGTTTGCAGTGTTTTTGGTACGTCGCCACGCGCGGTCGTCTCCATGCCGCCTCCTTTCCGGCTCGTTTCCGTTTAGGTTACACCGTCTGACGGCGCCTCGCCGCGCTATCCTAGTGCAACCCTTACGAAAGGAACGCCATGCGTCTGCCCATGAATACCTCGCTTGCCACGCTTAAGCCCTCCGGTATCCGCCGAATCAACGCACTCGCCGCCCAGCATCCGGGGTGCATCGCGCTTGCGCTTGGCGAGCCCGATTTTCCCACGCCCGATGTGATTAGCGCCGAGGTGACCGCCGCGCTGGACCGCGGTGACACGCACTATCCGCCCAACAACGGTCGCCCCGCCCTGCGTGATGCTCTGTCCAAATATATGGATGACGCGGGCCTGGCGTTTTCCGCCGATGAGGTCATCCTGACCGACGGCGCGACCGAGGCCCTGTCGGCAACATTCATGGCTATGCTCAACCCCGGCGACGAGGTCATCATCCCCACGCCGGCCTTTGGCCTGTACGAGAGCATCGTCGTGGCCAACCACGCTAAGGCGGTCTTTTTTGATACGGAGCCCGCGCAATTCCAGATTGACGAGGACGCACTTCGTGCTTACGTGACGCCGGCGACCAAGGCCATCGTCATCTGCTCGCCCAACAATCCTACGGGTTGCATCCTCAACACGGCGTCGCTCGACGCCGTGGCGCGCGTGGCGGAGGAGGCGGGCATCTACGTGGTCTGCGACGACGTATACAACCGCCTGGTTTATGTGGATGGCTACGAGCGCTTTGCCCAGCGTCACCCGGAGCTGCGTGAGCAGACGGTCGTCATCGAGAGCTTCTCCAAGCCCTGGGCTATGACCGGCTGGCGCCTGGGCTGGCTCGCAGCGGCAACCCCCGTCATCGCCGAGATCGCAAAAGCCCACCAATACCTAGTATCGAGTGCTGTCTCCTTCGAAATGGACGCCGCAGCCCGAGCCCTGACCGTCGACCCAACCCCCATGCTCGAAGTCTATCGAGCCCGCCGCGAGCGCGTACTCGCAGCCTTAGACGCCATGGGCCTCGACGTAGTAGAGCCCGCAGGAGCCTTCTACACTTTCCCGAGCATCAAAAAGTTCGGCCTAACCAGCGAAGACTTCTGCATCAAAGCCATCAAAGAGGCAAACGTAGCCCTAGTCCCGGGCGACTGTTTCGGAACCGAAGGCCACATCCGCCTAAGCTACTGCGTCTCCGACAAAGACCTAGACGAAGGCCTCCACCGCCTGTCCACCTTCATTTCGACCTTATAGTCCTCAGGGACGCAACACATCAGCCCACCGACCCAAGCATTATGAGCGGGGCGCGCCGGCCAACGGCAACCCTGGCTGTCCCAAAGTCAACACAGGTCGCGCCGCCAAAGGCCAGGCGCAAGCTTTTCGTAGATTCCGCACGAGCCGAAGAGCACTAAATGTGCTCTTCGTGCGAGCCCAGGACCTGACCGAGCGAAAAGCTTGCGCCTGGCCTTTGGCGGCGCGACCGAGATGGTGGAATTGTGTGCAGCCAGGGTTGCCGTTGACCGACGCCGGGGTCCCCGCCATAATACTTTCGGTTCACGCACGAATCCGCTGCCAGAGACAGCCGGTGCAAACGGGCATCGCCCGCGAGCTTAATGGGATATCCCGCCAGCCGAGGTGGTCGAGTAGATATGTCTTCTCGCCCCCGTCGCTCATGCAGCGCGGGGGCTTTCTTTTTGGACATGCCCCCGTCACGTCCTTGTGGCGGACCGTGCCCGGAAAGAATTCGAGGAGGTGTAATTCATGCCCCAGCAGTACAAAATCGACAAGGTTGCAGAGATCGAGTCCCGTATCGCCGAGAACGCCGGTCTGTTCGTCGTCAACTACAACGGTCTGACGGTTAAGCAGGCTCAGGAGCTGCGTCATCAGCTTCGCGAGTGCGGTGCCGAGATGAAGGTCTACAAGAACAACCTGGTCAAGATCGCCCTCAAGAACCAGGAGCAGCCCGAGATCGACGAGATCCTCGCCGGCCCCGTCGCTTATGTGTTCTACGAGACCGAGCCGGTCGAGGCCGCTAAGGCCCTTAAGGACTTCTCCGCTAAGTCCAAGGGCGTCCTTGAGATCAAGGGCGGTATCTCCGACGGCAAGGCCGTTTCCGCTGATGATGTTAAGGCTATCGCCGAGCTGCCCACCAAGGATCAGCTTCTCGGTCAGATTGCCGGTCTCATCTCCGGTTTCGCTCGCGACATCGCTGTCTGCGTCAACGGCGTTTCCTCTGGTCTCGCTCGTTCGATCCAGCAGGTCTCCGAGCAGAAGGCAGCCTAGTCGCTGTTTTCACCCGCGGCGGCAACGCCGCACCCCTGGCGCATTCGCGCTGTGTTTTAACTGATCTCCGTGCACAGACACGGAAACCGAAAGGACTTAGAAATGGCTAAGCTTACCACCGATGAGATCATCGATGCTCTTAAGGAAATGACCCTTCTCGAGGCTTCCGAGCTCGTTAAGGCTATCGAGGACACCTTCGGCGTTTCCGCCGCTGCTCCTGCCGCTGTTGTCGCCGCTCCCGCTGCTGGCGCTGCTGAGGCCGAGGAGAAGACCGAGTTTGACGTCGTGCTCGAGGGCTTCGGCGACAACAAGATCCAGGTCATCAAGGCCGTCCGTGAGCTCACCAACCTTGGCCTGAAGGAGGCCAAGGAGGTCGTCGAGGGCGCTCCCAAGGCTGTTCTCGAGGGTGCCAAGAAGGAGGACGCCGAGGCTGCCAAGGAGAAGCTCGAGGCTGCTGGCGCTGCTGTCACCCTCAAGTAATCAGGCTTTCTCGCCAGATTTCTTTGCAGACGGGGTTCGCATTGCGAGCCCCGTCTTTTTTGTTTTTCGGTCCCTCGACATCGGTAGCTCAAACTGCCATGTTCTGTGATTTGCGTCGTATCGGGCACCCTGCCGTTGGGCAATAAAATTGCACCATTCGAGCAATAATTTGCGTTGACCTGCTGAAGAATTGTCTCTGCCTTGTAGCGACATATAGTTCCAGCGGTAAGATGCTTAAGTATCGCAATTTGGTCTGCGGCTGTGTGCCGCACGCATGGGGCGCTTTTGCGCCTGCGAAAGGATCTTTGAATAACATGAAGGCAATCATCCCCGCCGCCGGTCTTGGCACGCGTTTTCTGCCTGGCACCAAGTGCACGCCCAAAGAGATGCTGCCGGTGCTCGACAAGCCCGTCATTCAGTACGTCGTCGAGGAGGCGCTCGACCCCGAGGAAGTCGACGACGCCATCATCGTTACTTCTCCCGGCAAGCCCGAGCTGCTGAACTACTTCCAGCCCGATCGCTCGCTCGAGAACCTGCTGCGCGAGCGCGGCAAGAACGCCTATGCCGACGCCGTCGCCCACGCTGGCGGTATGCCGGTCGACTTCCGTTATCAGTACGAGCCCAAGGGCCTCGGCCATGCTATTCGCTCTGCTGCCGACGCCGTGGCAGGGGAGAACTTCCTGGTTCTTCTGGGCGACTACGTTGTGCCTAACCGCGACATCTGCGACAAGATGCTCGCCGTTTCCAAGGAGCACGGTGGCGCTTCGGTTATCGCCGTCGCTGCTTGCTCGCCCGAGGAAGTCAGCCGCTACGGCGTTATCGCCGGCGAGCGCGTGGGCTCGCTCGAGGGCGCCGAGGACGTTGCCGATGCAGAGCCGGGCGCTGTCTGGCGTATCGGCGGTCTGGTCGAGAAGCCCGCTCCCGAAGCTGCTCCGTCCAACCTGTACATCGTCGGCCGCTATCTGCTGAGCCCGCTGGTCATGGACCTGCTGGCAGATCAGCAGGCCGGCAAGGGCGGCGAGATCCAGCTCACCGACGCCATGGCCCGTTCGCTCGACCGCGAGGCCATGTATGCAGTCGTCATCGACCCGCTGTCGGGCTACGACACCGGCACTCCCTCTGGCTGGATGGCCACCAACGCCCTCATGGCTGCAGGTGACCCCCGCTTTGCCAGTGCCTTCTGGGACGCCATCGACGAGCGCGGCGGATTGATGCGCAAGTAAGCCTTCGGGCATCGACATTTACGGGCGCGGACCTCGGTTCGCGCCCGTTTTTTATAAGAGCTGCGATTGCCGACTCTCTGTTCACAGAAAATATATGAACAGGTGTTCGATATACATGCATCTACCTGCGCATTTTCTGTCGAAAAACTTTGCTACTCCAAAAACTCAATCGCGTCAAGGCTTTTCTTGCCCAACGGTCGGTACCTGATAAACTATTAGGTTGCGATAACTGGCGAAGCTATGCCTCGCCAACCCACCGAGCATTTCCGTGAAGGAGGAAAAACCTGGTGACCTACGCATACACTGCCACTGAGCGCAAGCGCGTCAGCTTCGGGAAAATCCCGGAGGCCATGGAGCTCCCCAACCTTATCTCTGTTCAAAGGGAATCCTTTGAGCGTTTTAAGGACGAGGGCCTTCGTGAGGCGTTCAAGGAATCCAGCCCCATCCAGAGCCAGAACCATGTTCTCGAGGTTACCTTCGGCGAGCATCAGTTCGGCGACCCCGCGCACACCGTCGAGGAGTGCCGCGAGAAGGACATGACCTATCAGGCCCCGCTTCTGACCGACGTTCGTCTCACCAACAAGGAGACCGGCGAGATCAAGGAGCAGCTCGTCTTCATGGGCGACTTCCCCATGATGACCGATCAGGGCACCTTCATCATCAACGGTACCGAGCGTATCGTCGTCTCGCAGCTCGTCCGCTCCCCGGGTGTGTACTACAGCTCCGAGATGGATTCGGGCAAGCAGATCTACAAGGCCCAGATCATCCCGTCCCGCGGTGCATGGCTCGAGTTTGAGGTCGACAAGCGCGACCAGCTCATGGTCTCCATCGACCGCAAACGCAAGCAGAGCGCCACGATGTTCCTGCGCGCCCTTGGCATCGCCGTCACCAACGACGACATCATCGAGCTGCTCGGCAACTCCGATGTGATCAAGCGTACCCTGGAGCGCGATACCGCCCTCACCCGCGAGGATGCCCTTATCGAGATCTACCGTCGCCTGCGCCCGGGCGAGCCTCCCACCGTGGACGCTTCCCGCAGCCTGCTCGAGGGCCTGCTCTTCAACCCGCAGCGCTACGATCTGGCCCGCGTCGGTCGTTACAAGGTCAACAAGAAGCTCAACCTCACCACCGAGGAAGAGGTCACGGTGCTCACCGACGAGGATATCGTCGCGACGCTGCGCTACCTCCTGTCCCTCGCTGCCGGCGAGCAGGGCTTCAAGGTCGACGACATCGACCACTTTGGCAACCGCCGTATCCGTACCGTCGGCGAGCTCGTCGCCAACCAGTTCCGTATCGGCATGAGCCGTATGGAGCGCGTCGTCCGTGAGCGCATGAGCTCCCAGGACATCGACGAGATCACCCCGCAGTCGCTCATCAACATCCGCCCGATCGTGGCCTCCATCAAGGAGTTCTTCGGTTCCTCGCAGCTCTCGCAGTTCATGGACCAGGCGAACCCCCTGACCGGTCTGACCCACAAGCGCCGTCTGTCCGCACTCGGCCCTGGCGGTCTTGCCGGCCACAAGTCCGGCTCCAGCCGCCGCACCAACGTGCCGACGGCCGTCCGCGACGTCCACAACTCGCACTACAGCCGCATGTGCCCGATCGAGACCCCCGAAGGCCCCAACATCGGCCTGATCGGCTCGCTCGCCCTCTACGCCCGCGTCAACGAGTACGGCTTCATCGAGGCTCCGTTCCGTCGCGTCGAGAACGGCGTTGCCACCGACCAGATCGACTGGATGACCGCTGACGAGGAAGAGAAGCACGTCATCGCGCCGGCCAACACGCCGCTCGATCCCAAGACCAACGAGTTCATCACGACCGATGCCGAGGGCAAGCTTGTCCGCCCGCACACCGTGATCGCCCGTACCCGCGACTTCGACGGCTCCTTCGGCGCTCCCGCCGACGTGCCCGTCGAGGACGTCGACTACATGGACGTCTCGCCGCGTCAGATGCTCTCCGTCGCAGCCACGCTGATCCCGTTCCTCGAGCACGACGACGCCAAGCGTACGCTGATGGGCGCCAACATGCAGCGTCAGGCCGTGCCGCTGGTTCACCCTGCCGCTCCCTATGTCGGTACCGGCATGGAGCGTCGCGCCGCCCTGGACTCCGGCGAGGTCACCCTGGCCAAGAACGCCGGCGAGGTCATCTTTGCCGACGCCGCCAAGATCATCGTCAAGCATGCCGGCGGCATGGACGAGTATCACCTGGCCAAGTACCAGCGCTCCAACCAGTCCACCTGCATCAACCACCGTCCGCTCGTGCGCGTCGGTGACACCGTTGAGCAGGGCGAGCCCCTGGCTGACGGTCCTTCGACCGACCATGGCGAGCTCGCACTGGGCCAGAACCTCACCGTGGCATACATGCCGTGGGAAGGCTTCAACTACGAGGACGGTATCGTCGTGTCCGAGCGCCTGGTGGCCGAGGACCTGCTGACGACCATCAATATCACCCGTCACGAGATCGACGCCCGCGACACCAAGCTCGGCCCCGAGGAGATCACTCGCGAGATCCCGAACCTCTCCGAGGACATGCTTGCCAACCTCGACGAGGACGGCATCATCCGCATCGGCGCCGAGGTCGGCCCTGGCGACATCCTGGTCGGCAAGGTCACGCCTAAGGGCGAGAGCGCTCTGACCGCCGAGGAGCGCCTGCTGCGCGCCATCTTCGGTGCCAAGGCTCACGATGTTCGCGACACCTCCCTTAAGATGCCTCACGGCGCTTATGGCCGCGTCATCGACGTCGTCCGCTTTAGCCGCGAGAACGGCGACGACCTGGCCCCCGGCGTCAACGAGCAGGTGCGCGTCTACGTCGCCCAGCGTCGTAAGATCCAGCAGGGCGATAAGATCGCCGGTCGCCACGGCAACAAGGGCGTTATCTGTAACGTTCTGCCGGTCGAGGACATGCCCTACATGGCTGACGGTACCCCGATCGACGTTATCCTCAACCCGCTGGGCGTTCCTTCGCGTATGAACGTCGGTCAGCTGCTCGAGTGCCACCTTGGCTGGGCTGCTGCCTGCGGTTGGGATACCGAGGATGCCGACTCCGACAAGTATGTCCCCGGTCCGTTCTTCGTCTCGACGCCCGTCTTCGACGGCGCCAAGGAGGACGAGATCGCCGAGGTCATCCGTCGCGCCAACAAGAACATGCTCAACAAGGCCACCGCTGCCTTTGGCGATCACATGCGCCCCGAGTTTGTCACCCAGCTTGACGAGCGCGGCAAGACCCGCCTGTTCGACGGCCGCACCGGCGAGGAGTTCCGCGAGCCCATTACCGTGGGTACGTCCTACATCCTCAAGCTCGGCCACATGGTCGACGACAAGATCCACGCCCGTTCGACCGGCCCTTACAGCCTGGTTACCCAGCAGCCTCTGGGCGGCAAGGCTCAGTTCGGCGGCCAGCGCTTCGGCGAGATGGAAGTTTGGGCACTGTACGCATACGGTGCTGCCAACGTCCTGCAGGAGATCCTGACCGTCAAGTCCGACGATACCGTGGGCCGCGTCAAGACCTACGAGTCCATCGTCAAGGGCGAGAACGTCCCGGTTCCGGGTATCCCCGAGTCCTTCAAGGTTCTCGTCAAGGAGATCCGTTCCCTCGCACTGGACATCGAGCCCATGCACGATGCCGACGAGGACGCCTCCGCCCCTGTGACCGCCGAGGAGACCTCTGCTCTCGACGACCTGGCTGCGCTCGCCGGCGTTGACACCGACGTCGAGGCCCAGGATGCCGAGACCGCCGAGGCACCCGAGGCTGTCGCCGCCACGACCACTGATAAGGAGTAGTTGACTGTGGCAGATTTCGAAGCTACTGATTTTGACTCGGTAAAGATCTCCCTTGCCTCCGCCGACCAGATCCGTTCCTGGTCGCACGGTGAGGTCAAGAAGCCGGAGACCATCAATTACCGTACCCTCAAGCCCGAGAAGGACGGCCTGTTCTGCGAGAAGATCTTCGGTCCCGCCAAGGACTGGGAGTGCTCCTGCGGCAAGTACAAGGGCATCCGCTTTAAGGGCATCGTCTGCGAGCGCTGCGGCGTCGAGGTCACCTCGGCCAAGGTTCGTCGCGAGCGCATGGGTCACATCGAGCTCGCCGCTCCCGTGTCCCACATCTGGTACTTCAAGAGCCCCACGAGCTTCCCGATGAGCCGTATGCTCGACATCAAGTCCAAGGACCTCGAGAAGGTTCTGTACTTTGCCAGCTACATCATCACCGAGGTCGACTACGAGGCTCGCGAGGCCGACGCTGACGACCTGCGCGAGGAGCTCGCCGCCGATCTGGAAGAGATCGATGCCGAGTGCGCCCGCCAGATCGAGTCCCTCAAGGAGCAGGGCAACCCCGAGAACTTTGACGAGTTCTCCGACGAGGAGCCGCTGACCCCCGAGGAGATCGCCTCTGGCATCGTCGACATCGAGGAAGAGTGCAAGGACGAGAAGCAGCTCCGCACGGACGCCTTCAACGCCTTCATGAAGCTCACCGAGCGCGACCTCATCTCCGATGAGCCGCTGTTCCGCGAGATGACCCGTTACTACTCCATGTACTTCAAGGGTGGTATGGGTGCCGAGGCCGTCCGCGACCTGCTCGCTGCCATCGACCTCCCCTCCGAGGCCGAGAAGCTCAAGGCCATCATCGCCGACGAGGATTCCCAGAAGCAGAAGCGCGAGAAGGCCGTTAAGCGCCTCGAGGTCGTTGACGCCTTCCTGAAGGGCGGCAACAGCCCCGCGAACATGATCCTGGATGTCATCCCGGTCATTCCGCCCGATCTGCGCCCGATGGTCCAGCTCGACGGCGGCCGCTTCGCCGCGTCCGACCTCAACGACCTGTATCGTCGCGTGATCAACCGTAACAACCGACTCAAGCGGCTGCTCGACCTGGACGCCCCTGCGATCATCGTGAACAACGAGAAGCGCATGCTCCAGGAGTCCGTGGATGCCCTGTTCGACAACGGCCGTCGTGGTCGCCCGGTCTCTGGCCGTGGCGGTCGCCCGCTCAAGTCGCTCGCTGAGGCCCTCAAGGGCAAGCAGGGTCGTTTCCGTCAGAACCTGCTGGGCAAGCGTGTCGACTACTCCGGCCGTTCGGTAATCGTTACCGACCCCAAGCTGCTGCTGCACCAGTGCGGTCTGCCCAAGACCATGGCGCTGGAGCTCTTCAAGCCCTTCGTCATGAAGCGCCTGGTCGAGCTCGGCAAGGTCGAGAACATCAAGGGCGCCAAGCGCGCTATCGACCGCGGTGCCACCTTTGTGTGGGATATCCTCGAAGAGGTCATCGACGGTCGCGTCGTGCTGCTCAACCGTGCACCGACCCTGCACCGTCTGTCCATCCAGGCCTTTGAGCCGGTGCTGGTCGAGGGCAAGGCTATCCACCTGCACCCGCTGGTCTGCTCGCCCTTCAACGCCGACTTCGACGGCGACCAGATGTCTGTCCACGTGCCGCTGTCCAGCCAGGCTCAGGCCGAGGCTCGCGTGCTCATGCTCTCTGCGAACAACCTGCGCTCGCCGGCATCCGGCAAGCCGGTTAACATCCCTTCGCAGGACATGATCATTGGTGTGTACTACCTCACCCAGGTCCGCGAGGGTCTGCCGGGCGAGAACCACGTGTTCGCCAGCTTCGACGACGCGCTGCACGCCTATGACTGCCGTTCCGAGGTCGACATGCAGGCCAAGATCCAGGTTCGCGTGTCCGCTGCCGATGCCAACGTCATCAACGAGGACGGCACCCGTATCTTCCGCGTCAAGAACGGCAAGAACGAGTTCGTCGACTACGACGTTACCGGCAACAAGACCGCGCGCTTCGAGACCTCTATCGGCCGCATCATCTTCAACCGCCAGTGCCTGCCCGAAGACTATGAGTTCATGAACTACAAGATGGTCAAGGGCGATGTGGCCAAGCTGGTTGCCGACTGCTGCGATCGTTACCCCGAGGCCAAGGTCGGCCCGATCCTCGACGCCATCAAGTACTCCGGCTTCCACTACGCTACCCGCGCCGGCCTCACCATCTCGGTGTGGGACGCTCTCATCCCTGCCGAGAAGCAGGAGCTGCTCGATCGCGCCCAGGCCAACGTCGACCAGATCAACGAGTACTTCGAGGAGGGCTTCATCAACGAGACGGAGCGCCACATCGAAGTCGTTAACGAGTGGACCGCTTGTACCGACAAGGTTGCAGCGCTCATGCTCGACTTGTTCGACGAGGAGAACCCGCTCTATATGATGGCCGACTCCGGCGCCCGTGGTTCTAAGACCCAGCTGCGTCAGCTCGGCGGCATGCGTGGCCTGATGGCAGACATGTCCGGCGAGACGATCGACCTTCCCATTAAGGCGAACTTCCGCGAGGGCCTGCTGCCGCTCGAGTACTTCATTTCGACCTACGGCGCCCGTAAGGGCCTGGTCGATACCGCATCCCACACCTCGGACTCTGGTTACCTGACCCGTCGTCTGGTCGACGTGGCCCAGGACGTCATCGTCCGCGAGGAGGACTGCGGTACGCACGAGGGCGTCACCTACAACCTCATCATCCCCGGCACCACCGACCTCAACACCGACCTCGTCGGCCGTTGCTTCATTGAGGACGTCGTGGCTCCCGATGGCACCGTGCTCTTTGAGCAGGACGGCTACATCGAGAAGGTCGCCGACATCCAGAAGATGGTCGATGCGGGCCTCAAGAAGGTCAAGCTTCGCGCGCTGCTCACCTGCCGCTCCAAGTACGGCGTGTGCCAGAAGTGCTACGGCTGGGATCTTTCCACCCGTCGTCCGGTCGCCATCGGTACCGCGGTCGGCATTATTGCCGCCCAGTCCATCGGTGAGCCCGGTACGCAGCTTACGATGCGTACCATTCACTCCGGCGGCGTCGCTGGCGTCGACGATATTACGCAGGGCCTGCCTACGGTCAGCCGTATGTTCGATATCGTCGGCAACGTCAACGAGAAGATCCTGGGTCGCGAGGCCGAGCTGGCTCCGTACTCCGGTCACCTCTCGATTAAGCCCGAGAAGTCCGAGTACGTGCTGACGCTCACCGACTCCGAGGACCACACCCGTGTTCTTGACGAGCGTCGCGTCCCCGCTTCGGTGCGCTTTATGCCCGAGATCGAGGACGGCTGCGAGGTTCGCGCCGGCGACCAGATCACCAAGGGCTTCGTCAACTTCCGCAACCTGCGCAAGCTGACCGACATCGAGTCGACGATGCACACCTTCGTCGAGAGCGTCAAGGACGTCTACACCAGCCAGGGCGTCGACCTGAACGACAAGCACATCGAGGTGCTCGCACGTCAGATGCTGCGTCGCGTTCAGATCACCAACCCCGGTGACTCCAAGTACCTGCTTGGTCAGTACGTCGACCGCTACGAGTTTGCTGACGAGGTCGAGCGCGTTGCCCGTCTGGGCGGTCAGGCTCCCGTGGCCGAGCCCGTCATCCTGGGTACGCTCAAGGTCGCGTCCAACATCGACTCCTGGCTGTCGAGCGCTTCGTTCATCCGTACCGCTGGCGTCCTTACCGAGGCTGCCATCGAGGGCAAGGTCGATCACCTGCTCGACCTTAAGTCCAACGTCATCGTCGGTAAGAAGATCCCGGCTGGTACCGGCCTCAAGCCGTACGCCAACGCCAAGCTGACGTATCGTACGGCCGACGGCTACGTGGACATCGACGGCCCGGCTTCGCCCAACGCCAAGTCGCTGCCCGAGTGGGCTCCTGTGGAGCTCAAGGACCTGGACGAGCAGCTCCCGCAGCAGCTCGACTGGGCCGGGTACGACGAGTTCGGTGGTGCTGACGGTTCGTTCACCCGCAACGGCCACACCATCTCCGCCGAGAAGGCTCGCCTGTACCTGTTCGACGACCTGGGCGTGTCGCAGCGCTGGACCAACAAGTTCAGCGAGGTCGGCATCGAGACGGTCGGCGACCTGGTCGGCAAGTCCGAGGAGGATCTGCTGCGCATCGATGGTATCGGTGCCAAGGCGATCGAGGAGCTTCGTGACGGCCTGGAGGCCCACGACCTGCTCTACATCCTCGAGAACAACGACGACGTTGCCGACGAGGAAGACCTCTCGCAGCTGCTGCAGATGGTCTTTAGCCCCGACGGTCCGGACGATATCCTGCTGGGTACCTCCGCTCCGACGCATCACGCCGACGCCGACGAGGAGCTCCTGGGCGCCCCGATCGACGACAAGAAGGCTCCCGCCAACGGTGCCATCAACGAGGACATGGCTTCCCTCGACGAGCTGCTCAACCAGCTCGTGGACACCGACGACGCCGAAGAGGCCAAGGACAACGACGAGGAGTAATTTCCTAGTACGTTAACCGTCCTTCCAAAGACCCGTTTCCCAACAGGGAAGCGGGTCTTTTTTTGATGAGGAACGTTGCCCCGACGAGTATGTTGGATTCCCGGTCCGGGCGGCGCAGGGGTTAAGTTTGTCGCGAGTTCCGCACGAGCCGGAGGCCACTTAATGTGGCCTCCGTGCGAGCCAGGACTGTAGAGCAGCAAACTTAACCCCTGCGCCGCCCGGACCGGGAATCCGCCCTCACGCACAGGAGGGGATTCCTTTATGCCAATAAGGGACAGGTTTATTTTGGTGGGTTTTCCTGCTTGAATTTGAAACATTTCGTCCGGCCAGAGCGTATCTATGGTGAGGACCTCATCAAGAATCAGTACCGTCACCGGGAGGTGATTATGGAAGAACAAACATTTAGACAGGCGGTCGAAGATCACCGAGATGTCGTGTTTCGAATCGCATTGACGTATCTGCGCGATCGCGCCGATGCCGATGATGTTGCCCAAGATGTCTTTCTTAAGCTGCTCAAAAGCGATACGCAATTTGAGAGTTGGGAGCATCTTCGCCGCTGGCTTATCCGGGTCACGATCAATGAATGCAAATCGCTCTTTCGAAAGCCATGGAGGCGTGTGGAGGATATTGAGAACCTGGCCGATTCGCTTTCGACGGCGCAGGAGGAGACCAAGGCGGTCCTGTCAGACGTTATGCGACTTCCGGAGCGATTCCGTGTTCCCATCGTGCTCTATTACTATCTGGGCTTTTCGACCTCAGAGATTGCCGAGTTACTGCATGTGCCAGCCGCGACCGTTCGAACGCGTTTAGCTCGTGGTCGATCGAAGCTCAAGTTCATCCTAGAGGAGGGCGACCGTGAAATCCAATCAAATCAAGCAGGCCTTCGAGTCCATCCAAGCCGATAGTGATCTTGCAGATCGCGTCCTAAACACCGCTGCGGGTGAGCCGCTTCATCGAAAGGGCCACGCGAAGCCCCTCTATGTTGCCGTAATCGGATGTCTTGTCGGAGTGCTGGCGACCGGAGGAGTCGCCTACGCCGTTGTCAATTCCGGCTATTTTGCCTCAGCTTGGGGAAACCACGGCAACGGGGATTCCATCACCTGGACCAACGGCGGCTCATTGGGGACTAAATACACCTACACCAGAGAGTTTGGTGATGGCATCGCGCCCCAAAGCCTGGAGGGTGCAGTCCACAAGGTTAATCTGTCCGTCGAGGGTAACGGTTATACGCTCGATATCCATGAGATGGCTATCGATCAAAACGGCTGCGGCGCCGTGACGTTTACGTTGTCCAATCCAAATGGAGTTAACTGCTACAAGCCGGCAGCAGAGATCGGCGAACTTGTTCTTTATGGTGAAGAAGAACGGGGCATCGGCACGCCCGACATGAAGTTCGGCGAGGAATGGGCTGACACACACTGCACCATTGATAAGGACACATCAAGCGATACTGTCATTAATGGCACGATGTACTTTGCTTCTATGGATCGCGAGCGAGGTTTTCAACATGCGGTCACCTGGAATATCCAGTGGACCGAGGGCGAAGGTGAGAGTGCGAGGCAGTTTGAAGCATCGACGCCCGAGTTTAGCGTTGGAGCGTACGTCGATACAAAGGAACTCCGCTCCGGTGACTCGCCTCTTGAGATTAGCCCGTTTTCCATCCAGACGCACATCGATGATTTGGGCGATGAAGCAGTCACGAAAAAGCTGACCGTCAGCTACAAGGATGGATCGGAGCAGATTATCGAAGATGACGACGCAGGGGTGTTCAACTTATATTTTTCTTATGCGCGCAATAGCGGAGAGAACATCTGGGTGCCAACGAAGTTAATCGATGTCGACCAAGTGGTCTCAGTAACGCTTGAGGGTACGAGGTGCACGTCAACAGGAGAGACCGAAACGGAAGAGCCCCTTACCATCGTTTATTCGTAAGGTCTGAGGCCGCTTCCCATTAGGGGAAGCGGCCTATTTTGTGATACATGGGTGGTTGAAGCAAGCGATATTCGTCTGAATTTTGGAAGTATGCGGCAAAATCTTGATGGGTCGACCACACCGCATATGCTCAAGCGCTCTACCTGCGGATTTGTTATCGCAAAACCCCTGTGTGCTCGGCAAGTTCATAATTTGCCGCATACTTCCGAAAACGCCGCCGATTTCCATGCGAGAGATGAGAGCAGATCACCGCTGGAGCGCAGCATTTCCCCAGATAAAACCGACCAAAATAAACCTGTCCTTTTTTGGCAGGGAACGTTGCCCCAACGAGCACGTCGGATTCCCGGCCCGGGCGGCACAGGGGTTAAGTTTGTCGCGAGTTCCGCACGAGCCGGAGGCCACTTAATGTGGCCTCCGTGCGAGCCAGGACTGTAGAGCAGCAAACTTAACCCCTGTGCCGCCCGGGCCGGGAATCCGCCCCCGCGCACAGAAGGGGATTCCTTTTGTGTAGGCTTTGCGGAAATGTGCCAATTTTGGGATACGCCCGGCGGCGTGGTCTGTTGACGGCACAGCTAACGGCACGTATCCTATCGAACTGCGTGTTTCGTAGGGGGATGCTGACCCCTCGATTCAAGCCGTTGCACTTTACAGAAAGCTGGAATCATTCGAGAAGGAGTACGCTTTGCCTACTATTAACCAGCTGGTTCGCCAGGGCCGTCGTTCCGTGCCCAAGAAGTCCAAGAACGCTGCTCTGCAGCACAACTCCCAGAAGCGCGGCGTGTGCACCCGCGTCTTCACCACGAGCCCCAAGAAGCCGAACTCGGCTCTTCGTAAGGTTGCCCGTGTTCGCCTCGTCAACGGCATCGAAGTTACTGCTTACATCCCGGGTGAGGGCCACAACCTGCAGGAGCACTCCATCGTGCTCGTCCGCGGCGGTCGTGTCCGTGACCTCCCTGGTGTCCGTTATCACGTCATCCGTGGCGCCTACGACGCTGCTCCGGTCCAGAACCGTATGCAGGCCCGTTCCAAGTACGGTGCTAAGCGCCCCAAGGCTAAATAAGCCAGATAACGTTTTGATACTTTCGCCGTGTGCCGCCTAAGCGCCGCACGGTAGACACTTAAGGAGATTTCACATGCCGCGTCGTGCAGCAGCTAATCGTCGTGAGGTTCAGCCTGACGCCGTTTACAACAACCGCCTGGTGACTCAGCTCATCAACAAGGTCCTTCTTGACGGCAAGAAGGCCACCGCTGAGCGCATCGTTTACACCGCTTTCGAGATCGTTGCCGAGAAGTCCGAGGGTGGCGACGCTCTCGCTACCTTCAAGAAGGCTATGGACAACGTCAAGCCCACGCTCGAGGTTAAGCCCAAGCGTGTCGGTGGCGCTACCTATCAGGTCCCGATGGAGGTCAACTCCCGTCGTTCCACCGCTCTGGGTATCCGCTGGATCGTCAACTTCTCCCGCGCTCGCAAGGAGAAGACCATGGCCGAGCGTCTCGCCAACGAGATCCTCGACGCTTCCAACGGCCTGGGCGCTTCCGTCAAGAAGCGTGAGGACGTCTTCAAGATGGCCGAGGCCAACCGCGCGTTCTCTCACTATCGTTGGTAAGTTAAGGTAAGGAACTAACATGGCTAAGCCTAAGTACAAGCTTTCCGATACCCGTAACATCGGCATCATGGCTCACATCGATGCCGGTAAGACCACCACGACCGAGCGTATTCTTTACTACACCGGTAAGACCCACAAGATCGGTGAGGTCCATGAGGGCGCTGCCACCATGGACTGGATGGTTCAGGAGCAGGAGCGCGGCGTAACAATTACCTCCGCTGCTACCACGTGCTTCTGGAAGAAGGACGGTACCGACTACCGCATCCAGATCATCGACACCCCGGGCCACGTTGACTTCACCGCCGAGGTTGAGCGCTGCCTGCGCGTCCTCGATGGCGCTGTCGCCGTCTTCGACGCCGTTGCCGGCGTACAGCCCCAGTCTGAGACCGTTTGGCGTCAGGCTTCTACCTTCAACGTCCCCCGCATCGCCTTCATCAACAAGTATGACCGCGTGGGCGCTGACTTCTTCAACGCTATCGAGACCATGAAGGATCGTCTCGACGCCAACGCCGTGGCCGCTCAGGTCCCGATGGGCGCCGAGGACAACTTCTGGGGCGTCATCGACCTGGTCACCATGACTGCTTGGGACTTCAAGGCCGACGACAAGGGCATGACCTACCCCGAGCCGATGGACGAGATCCCGGCTGAGTTCGCCGACATCGCTGCCACCAAGCGCGAGGAGCTCCTCGACGCTGCTGCCAGCTTTGACGACGAGCTCATGGAGAAGATCCTCATGGAGGAGGACTTCACCGTCGAGGAGCTCAAGGCTGCTCTGCGCAAGGGCGTTCTGGCCAACGAGCTCAACCTCGTCTTCGTGGGTTCCGCCTACAAGAACAAGGGCGTTCAGGAGCTGCTCGACGCTGTCGTCGACTACCTGCCCAGCCCGCTCGACGTCGAGGCCGTCACCGGTACCGATCCGGACACCGGCGAGGAGATCGAGCGTCATCCTTCCTTCGATGAGCCCTTCTCCGGCCTGGTCTTCAAGATCATGACCGACCCGTTCGTCGGTAAGCTCACCTATGTCCGCGTTTACTCCGGCCGCGCCGAGTCCGGTTCCTACGTGGTCAACGCTTCCAATGGTCAGCGCGAGCGCCTCGGTCGCATCCTCGAGATGAACGCTGCCGAGCGTATCGACCGTGACGACGCTGCCGCCGGCGACATCGTCGCTTGCGTTGGCTTCAAGAACTCCACCACCGGTGACACCCTGTGCGAAGAGGGCAAGGAGATCGTCCTCGAGAAGATCGAGTTCGCTAAGCCCGTTATCGACGTTGCCATCGAGCCCAAGACCAAGGCCGAGCAGGACAAGATGTCTCTGGCTCTGACCAAGCTCGCCGAGGAGGACCCGACCTTCCAGGTGTCCACCAACCACGAGACCGGCCAGACCATCATCGCCGGCATGGGCGAGCTGCACCTCGAGATCATCGTCGACCGTCTGCTCCGCGAGTTCAAGGTTGACGCTAACGTTGGTAAGCCCCAGGTTGCCTACCGCGAGACCGCTGGTCACGACGTCGAGAAGGCTGAGGGCAAGTTCGTCCGTCAGTCCGGCGGTCGCGGCCAGTACGGCCACGCCGTCATCAAGCTCGAGAAGATGGAGGAGGGCTTCGGCTACGAGTTCGTCAACGCTATCGTCGGCGGCGTCGTGCCCAAGGAGTACATCCCGTCCATCGACAAGGGCATCCAGGAGGCCCTGAACACCGGTGTTATCGCCGGCTTCCCGGTCCTCGACGTTAAGGTCACCCTGTTCGACGGTTCTTACCACGAGGTCGACTCCTCCGAGGCCGCCTTCAAGATCGCCGGTTCCATGGCTATCAAGGACGCCCTCAGGAAGTCCGATCCGCAGCTGCTCGAGCCGATCATGGCTGTCGAGGTCGAGACCCCCGAGCAGTACATGGGCGACGTTATGGGCAACCTCTCCGGTCGCCGCGGCAAGATCGAGGGCATGGAGGATCGCAAGAACAGCAAGCTCATCCGTGCCAAGGTGCCGCTGGGCGAGATGTTCGGTTACGCTACCGACCTTCGCTCCCAGACCCAGGGCCGTGCATCCTACACGATGCAGTTCGACTCTTATGAGCCCGCGCCCAAGTCCATCGTGGACGAGGTCATGAGCAAGAACGCCTAAGTTCGAGCTCCCTGTTACGTAATCCTGCGAGAACACTTCTCGCACTCTTTGGAGGTTTAAGTTGGCTACCCAGAAGATCCGCATTCGCCTCAAGGGCTATGATCACGAGGTCGTCGATCAGTCCGCGAAGCTCATCGTTGAGACCGCTCAGAAGACCGGCGCTCGCGTTTCCGGTCCTGTCCCCCTGCCCACCGAGCGCAACCTGTACACGGTTATCCGCTCGCCGCACGTGAACAAGGACTCCCGTGAGCAGTTCGAGATGCGCACCCACAAGCGTCTCATCGACATCCTCGACCCCACCTCGGGCACCGTTGATTCGCTTATGCGTCTCGACCTCCCCGCTGGCGTCGACATCGACATCAAGCTCTAAGCTTTTTGCTCGATAGTGCGATTTGCAAGGCCGCAGCCCTAAGGGTTGCGGCCTTTTTTGTGCCGATGGGATAAAGGGTCTACACTACTGAGCTATTCGACAAACGGGTGTATGAGTAAAACTGTTGGGGGCAGATATAGATGGTCGAGTGGATCGTTCGTCGTGCGCAGGGCGACCGTGCGCGCGTGGGCACGTTGACGGGCGTGGTGTGCATTCTCGCCAATGTGGCACTTTGCGCTGCGAAGGGTGCAATTGGCGTGCTGTCGGGATCGGTTTCGATTGTGGCGGATGCTATGAACAACTTATCCGACGCAAGCTCAAACATCGTGAGCGTGCTGGGCTTTAAACTGGCGAGCAAGCCGGCAGACCCCGAACATCCTTACGGCCATGGCCGCTACGAGTATCTCTCGGGTCTGGTCGTGGCGGCGCTCGTGCTGCTGATCGGACTCGAACTGGTTAAGTCTTCGTTTGAGCGTATCATCCACCCCGAACCTGTCGAGTTCTCGCTTGCCCTGGTGGCAGTCCTGGCGCTTTCGATGGTTGTAAAGCTGTGGATGGCGGCCCTCAACCAAAAGCTCGGTGACCGTATTGAGTCCGATACGCTGCATGCGACGGCTCAAGACTCAAAGAACGATGTCCTGGCCACGGGTGCCGTGCTGGCGTGCGCGATTGTTTCCCAGGTGACGCATATCAATCTTGATGCCTGGGTTGGACTTGCCGTTGGCGCCTATATTGGCTGGAGCGGCTTTGAGCTCATCCAGGATACGGTGAGCCCGCTTTTGGGCCAGGCGCCCGATCCTAAGCTGGTCAAGCACATTCGAGACAAGATCATGAGTTATCCCGGCGTTTTGGGCGTTCACGATTTGATGGTCCACGACTATGGCCCGGGCAGGAAGTTCGCAAGCGCTCACGCCGAGATGGCGGCCGAGGCCAGCCCGCTGGAAAGTCACGACACGCTCGATAACA